>JBBIGV010000006.1:0-80965 GCA_037447335.1 Ignavibacteria bacterium
TCGGAACTGCGCAGTAAAATGCATCCATTTTATGCTCTATATCGGATTTAAGAAAAAAGTAAATTTTGCAAACAACTCTGAATTTATATGTCTGATTTCAGATTAAATTTAAATTCATCGTAGCACAGATTAGTAATCTGTGCTACATTTTGGACAGCCCCTCAAAATATTTATTCAGACCGGACAGCAGTTTGTTACTTACAAAAAAGGCTGCCCGGCTGAGCAGCCTTTTAATTTGCTAAATAAGATTTTGATCTGGCAACTTCATTAAGCCGGAATTACTTTACCAGCATCATCTTCTTCGTGTTCACATAATCACCAGCAGAAATCCTGTAAAAATACACACCGCTCGGCAGGCTTGCATCGAAAGGAATGGAATAACTTCCGGCATCTTGTTCTTCGTCTATGAGTTTTATAACCTGCTCTCCAACTACGTTATAGATCGCTAAAGTAACCTTGCTTCTGACCGGTAAAGAATACTCAATAGTTGTACGAGGATTAAATGGATTTGGATAGTTCTGGCTCAGATAATAGTTGTCAGGTTGTCCTATTATTATTTCAATCTCATCTGAATACGTGAGCGTACCATCATAATCAATTTGTTTTAAGCGGTAATAATACCTCCCCATTGACAATTGCTCATCAAGAAAAGCATAGTAGGTTGTTTCGGAAGTAGTTCCCTGCCCTTCCACAAATGCAATTGTTTGCCAATTATTTATGGAGTAGTTATTCATTGAAGATTGAAGATTCTTCTTTCTTTCAATCTCAAAACCTTTATTATTCAATTCTGATGCTGTAGTCCAACTTAAGCGGACACTATTGTTTATTACATCCGCAGTGAATGAAACCAGCTCAACAGGAATCGTTCCATCAAAAGTGAAAATTAAGTTGATATTGCTGTGATATCGTGTACCTGGAGGAAACGTAAAATTAATTTGCTGTGCAGTGAAAGTGGTATCATACATCCCTGCCCAGCCAGGAACATTTTGTATATAAGTTATTTTCAGAAACGCACCCTGTGGCAGAACCATTCTTAAAGTTGTAACCGAATCGGTCCTCGGATACACTCTTAACTGATAATTCTTATTTCCCATATACAAATGGTATCCCGGTCTGTAATCAATAAATGATAACGCATTGTCGCCTAATCGTAAAAATGACCCGAACTCACCCGCTGCCGGAGGAGATTGATTTGTTTCACCGAGAAAAGGATCGAGCCCGTTAGCAGCATCCGGGTGCATGCCTGCTAACAGATGGACTGTATCCCCAAGCGAATTATTTATTGTCATCGGTAATTCAACCGAATAAAGTGTTGGCGGAGTATTCTGATAAATAATAAAAGTGCCGTCACTTGTATCAAAGACGCAGGGAAAGTCGCCAATCCTGAGCTTAACATGATTTGATGAAATGTTCGGAACCAACCAGTTGTATGATGTAGCCAATTGTGAAACGGAATCGGATACAATCCATGTTAGTCCATAGTCAGTTGAGTACTCAATGAAACCATATCCCGGCGGGTATGGCAAGTACATCTGATAATTAACAGTAGCAATTTCTCCAGCCTGCAACACCTCCCCGCCGTTTGGCGAAATTAAAATGTATGAAGGCCATGATAATGGTATATTGAAATAAACCTCAACATCAACATCTGTTAAGTTCATTGGAAGATATAGAGTACCTGCCAAATTCGGCCCTTCAAAATAACCAAGAACTACCCCGTTGAAGGGGTTAATAAATTTTAGTCCGTAAATTTCCCATGCATTATTCCAGTTTAGAGATGCGGTATTAAAGCCGCTCTGGTAGCTGATATTTATTCTGTAGGTATAAGACCAGATATGTCCGCAACTGAATCTTAAATCTTTAGTAGTAGTTATGTTGGTATCAACAGGTAATTTAAATCTTGCACCAAACTGACCGGCGGGTATCTGCGGTATGAATACTTCTCCCAGGTCAGGGTCTAACCCATCGGTTGCAAATTTATGATATCCTAAAATTAATAATTGCAAGTTATTATTATCCTGAACACTTATTGGAAATTCAAAAGAGGGGAGAAAATCTTGAGCATAAATGAGGTTCGCTGCTGTGAATAAAAAAACAAAGCAAATAATCCGTCTCATCACCGCCTCCATTTATTATAATTACAACTGTTTGATATAAAATAATCAAAATTATTCAGTACCGCCACTCTTTTTGTCAGATCATAAAAAACTATTTACTATTCAACAAACAATCAATTATTATTGCACCGTCTTCGTTGTAGTGGTTCCTCAAATTATTGCCCACTTATAAGGTTACTTTTCACGATCCGTCTGATAAGAACAAATTGTTCGTATAACTTTCAATGAACAACTGAAAGGAGTATGTATGTCAGATAGCTACAAAACCATCCGTTTGCGCGTAACTTTGTTTACGCTGCTATTTTTATTCTTCAGTTTTACCGGATTTGCACAGTATAAAACACAAATTATTGAACTTGATGCAAATCAAATTGCGTGGGGAGAAAGCGGCGGGGCTGTGATTGCCGGAGAAGAAAGCGGCATTTTAATTGAAGATATACTGCATTTCACTTAAACCTGCTTAACATGAATCCGGTTATTCAACATTCGATATTCGGAATGCTGGTATTTATTTATACATCAGCTAACCCTCTTTATTGAACAATCGGAGCTCAGCGGCAGGCAACGGGATTTACGTTCGTTTCTCAAAATTTCTATGTAGCAGCGGCAGCATTAGCTACAATAGTTGCAATAAGGTTCAATCTTGCACAATTAGGAATAACTCCCGGAACTCCCTGGCCTCCTTCGGAACTGCTGAAAATCTTTTTTCATTTTTCACCTGCACCTCAGCCGGCACCCGGTCCGGAATTTTTTAAATTCGATTTAGCGGCAAATCAGCTTGATGATGATGCAAGCAATGAATACAGCGATGCCACTCCGCCCAATGAGCCAATGATCACAGAACAGGACCCGCCACCGAATTTTAATTCACCCATTGTTCTTCAGCATCATTATGGCTGCGTTGTTCCAAATATTGATTTGGATTCACAAACCAATCCTTCAACACCAACTTATGCCGGTGACAAGAATGCTTGCGGACCTGCAGCGGCTTCGAACAGCTTAAAATGGCTGGAACAAATTTCTTCCGATATTACCATTCCATTTAGCCACAGAGCATTGCTCGATTCGCTTAGCCGATATATGGGAAGGCAACCGAATTCCGGTGTGAGCATCGAAAATTTCATTAAAGGCAAACTCGATTTTATTAAAGCTCATAACCTCCCTATTCAGGTTAAGTTTCAGGGACAAGGAGTGAACGGAAAAATTTTTGATTCGCAAGGGCAAACTTTCGCAAGAAATGATAATACAGGTGATTATCCAACCTACGAATTCCTCAAACAGGAGATGGCAGACAGCGAAGATGTTGAACTGTTTTATAAATGGTGGGATGGTTCAAACTGGAGAGGACACGTAGTAACCGCAACAGGTGTTTATGAAACACAGGACGGCAAAAAGTACGTTGGCATGAAACACGATGTGAAGCAGGGTGGTCAAACAGGAACAGTGCAGGAATTTCCTGAGCTAACAACTGATGCGCAGGGAAGGCTTGTAATTCATAGGAAAGGAGTGAAGCGGTACGTCGCTCATATTGTTTCGGAAGGCCCCGGAACACCGTTTGGCGGAACTTCGGGTTTTGGGGATGAGCAATTAATTCCGCACGGATTTTATTTGTCACAAAACTATCCCAATCCATTCAACCCCGGAACTAATATAGAATTTGCGATTCCTGAACGAAGTTTCGTGACTCTTAAAGTTTATGATATACTGGGAAGAGAAGTTGCAGTTCTGGTTAATGAAGAGCGTCAGCCCGGTATTCATTACATTAACTTTGAACCCTATGATCTTGCAGGCGGAATTTACTTCTACAAACTGAGTGCAGGGGCATACTCAATGACGCGTAAAATGTCCTATCTCAAATAATGCTTTTCTATAAAAAAGCCTCCGATGAACTTTCGGAGGCTTTTCCATTTTTATTAATACTGAAATAATATGCGGCATTGCGTCTCTGATTAATTTCACGCAAAGACGCAACGGATTTTTTTACCATACATATCTTACTTTAAATGAGAGGACTGTTTCACTGTCTTTTTTAACAGGTACCTGAAAGATAATGTTTTGTGCATCTTTCTTTTCATAAGTTAAAGATGAGCTGAGTATTTCCCAGTTTATCCCTAAATATCTTTGCACTTCAACCGTAATATCTTCTTTCTTACGATTGCGTATTTTAATTTCATAAGCCTGTTCGTTAACCCGATCGGTAATTCGCTTGTTTTCAGTCTGAATTTCTTCCACAACAATATCAAAAGCGTCACCAATTTTTAATTTCAGTTTTTCATTGCGCGGAGTATGGTCTATCATATCTTCGCCAACAAATTCGAGGCTTTTGCCATCAGATTTGTACATCCGAACCTTTCCTTTTGGCATAGGAACTCCGAGCCCGTAAGCTTCTTTGTTTTCAAATTCAACTATTACATTTACTTTGCCCTGACTTTGCGGGCTGTAATGCCAAAAGCCGCCGCCGCTTCTGTAAAAATATTTTTTCTTTGCCGAAACGTTTGAGGCTTCAAACAACGATATTTGCTTTGTTTCATTATTCATTAAGGATGTCGGGCGTTGAAGATTATAGATATGATACTCGAAAAATTCCTTCTCTTCAAACTGAGGCTGGGTTGTTTTAACCATATCTCTCTGATACATCTCTTCAGCATAATACATTGGTTGTGTTGGTCTGATAAGATTCAAATCCCCTGCAACCAGTTTAAGTGTTGCATTTTTGAATGAAGTTCCGGAATTGTTTTCAACGCTGACCCAGGAATTCAGATCAAGCTTTGTATCATCTTCATTAAGCACAGCAACATATTCAGCATTCCATTTCATTCCTGAGGTTTGGTATGAAACCTCTACATCCTGCTTACCGGAAGAGTTTGAATTTACCGTCCATACAAGGGTCGGGCGCGTGATTAGTCCTTCAGGCAGGCTTCCAACAGATATCCTGTATTTGGAAGTATTTGGAAGCATCACTAGGCCGCCGTCACTTTTCTGAAGAACGATCTGAAGGGCAGTGGCAGAAAGGAGCTTCCCTTCAATCAGTTCATTTGCTTCGCTTATTAATTGAACATTTCTGTCAATATATTTCTGCAGAATTTTATCAAGGCTTACAAGATCGTACTGATAATTTTGTTCAAGCACTTCGCCTTTTAATTTGATATGAACGCTTGTTGCATCTATCAGTTGTGCAACATCGGTTAATGAAATTGTGGATTTACCCGATGGGATATCTATTACTCTTACATCTTTAATCACTCCCAAATTGGCATTATAAACAGTTACTGCAACGGATTTTTGATCTGTTTGCGAATAGAGTAAAGATGAAAGGAATATCAAACAAAACAGGGGAGATAATATTGTTCGCATTGAGCAGCTCCTTAATAAATTTATATGGTTAAATCTTTCTGTAATCATTGGCGTTAATAACCGGTGCAAAATTTACGCCTTCAAAATACACAAATAGCACAGGTTTATCACAGTCTGAACATAACAACGGTTAACTTACTAAATAAGTATGCAATAGTTCCACTTTATTTGAATCCGGATAAAAATAATTTTTACTTTGAAACGGTTAGTATTTTTATTTCCACTAATCTAGTTTTTTTTATAGATTGCTTTTGAATTTATTTACACTTCGATACATGTATGGCAGATTTTCTATATTCAATTGATGTTGCAGTATTTTACTTTTTTAACCATACCCTGTCGAACAATGTATTTGACGGTTTCTTCTCAACAATAACTAATGTAAATAACTGGTATATAGCCTATATAATCCTACTGGGAATTAGTTTCTTTAAGGGAGGAAGAACCGGAAAACTTGCCGTAGCCGGTGTTATTCTGCTGATTCTGGTTTCTGACCAATTAGGACACAGGGTAATAAAAGAAATATTTGAACGGCTACGACCCTGCAATGCGCTGCCGGATGTACTCACTCCTCTCGGTTGTCAAAGCACCTATTCCTTCCCTTCCAACCATGCATTGAATAACTTTGCCGCAGCAACTTTTTTTTACAGGCTCTTTCCGAATTTAAAGTGGGTTTTGTTCATAACAGCATTACTTGTCGCTATTTCGCGTGTTTATTTAGGGCTTCACTATCCTTCCGATTTGATTGGCGGTGCAATATTAGGTATCGGATTCGGTTACGTCTTTTCTCATATTATCATCAGATTAGATGAGCGAATTAAAAATCAAAACAAATGAGGTTTAAAATGAATTCTCATTTACAAATTATATTGATCAGTTTAACACTCTCCGTTTTTACGCGATCTGTCCTTGCTGAAAATTCGTATAAGTTTTCATGCCCCCAGACTGCTGACACTGCAATAGTTGAGACAAATACTATAAACATGGTATCAAGAGATTCCATTTGTTCAGTGCATATAAATATACCGGTTGTATCCGGAGTTTATAATTCACTTGCCGAAACAAGGATCAATGCATTTTTAAAAAAAAGTTTTATGTACTTTCCTGAGTGGTTTAACTATGAAAGCTGTGATTATGAAATAGTAATGACTTACGAATCTGGTTATAATGTTTCATTGAACACAAAAAATCTTTTATGCATTGTTCACAGCTTTTATGAATATTCGGGAGGCGCCCATGGTTATTTTGCATCTACCGGTTATAATTTTTTGATATCTTCCGGAGATTTACTTCTGCTTACAGATGTAATAAGAGATGATGGATTAGAGGAATTTTTTAAACTTGCTGAGGACATTCTCAAAATCAAATATGAAAACAACAGCCTTTCTGATGCAGGACTTTTTGAAGATGAACTTCCGGTTAACCCGAAACAGGATTTCTTTTTAACAAGGAATGAGATTGTTCTCCAATATGATCCGTATGAAATTGCGCCTTATTACTTTGGCGAAGTTGAAGTTAACATTCCTTATTCAGAGGTAATTCACATTATGACTTCAAATTTTCTATCTCTGATTGAAATGTAATTTTTATGAACCAGCAAATAATTATAAGAAAAGCTGTTGAGGCTGATGTTGCAGTAATTCTTTCTTTAATTAAAGAGCTTGCCGTGTATGAAAAACTTTCTCATGAAGTAACTGCAACTGAAGAAATTCTACGCAATTCTCTTTTCGGTAAAAAGAGTTTCGCCGAAGTTATACTTGCTGAATACAACGGCGAAACAGCCGGGCAGGCATTGTTTTTTCATAACTTCTCAACGTTTCTTGGCAGACCAGGAATTTATCTTGAAGATCTTTTTGTGCGACCACAATACAGAGGAAAAGGAATCGGCAAAAAGCTTTTAATGGAAGTTATAAAAATTGCAAAGGAAAGGAAGTGCGGCAGAGTTGAATGGGTAGTATTAAACTGGAATGAACCTGCAATAAACTTTTATAAAAGCCTCGGCGCTGAACTAATGGATGAATGGACTACATTCCGGCTAACAGAAAATAAATTCAGCTTAAATGAAACATAAAGCTGATTTATCTTTTTCCATTAAAATCTTTATTTTTCAAACGGAGATTTGAGGGCTTTATCCCGACAATTTACTGCCGTCTGTAATTAATCAAAAAAAGGAATGTTTATGACAAATAACCGCAGAGTAGTAGTAACAGGAATGGGTGCATTAACTCCAATAGGTTTAACAGTAGATGAATTCTGGAACTCGATGATGAACAGCGTAAGCGGATGTGATTATATAAAAGGATTCGATACTTCGAGAGTTGAAACAAAATTTGCCTGTGAACTTAAAGGATTTGATCCTGTTAATTATATGGATAAAAAACAATCGCGCAGGCTTGATCCATTTAGTCAATACGCGCTCGCTGCTTCTAAAATGGCAATTGAAGATTCCGGGCTGAATCCGTCTGAAATGTGTTCAGATGAAAAATCAAGAACCGGGGTTGTGTTTGGCAGCGGTATCGGAGGCTTTAATACTTTTTATGCACAGGCTGTAATAAATCATACACAAGGTCCGGAAAGAGTTTCTCCATTTTTTATTCCTATGATGATCCCTGATATTGCCTGCGGTATGATAGCTATGCAATATGGTTTTCAGGGTCCGAATCATTGTGTGGTTACAGCCTGTGCTACTGCAAATAACAATATCATAGATGCTTACCTGCTTATCAAAAATAATCTTGCAGACAGAATTCTTTCCGGTGGAAGCGAGGCAGGAATACTTGAAATAGGAATTGCAGGTTTCAATGCGAATAAAGCTTTATCAACAAGAAATGATTCGCCAAAAACAGCAAGCAGACCATTCGATGTGACAAGAGATGGATTTGTAATAGGAGATGGTGCCGGCGTTCTGATACTTGAAGAGTATGAAACAGCCAGAAAACGTAATGCAAAAATCTATGCTGAATTAATTGGTGTTGGCATGTCTGCTGATGCACATCATATTACAGCGCCGCATCCGGAAGGTGAGGGAGCAATATTATCTATGAAAATGGCTCTGAAGTCTGCCGGTATTAAGCCGGGAGAGATAGATTATATTAATATGCACGGCACAGCAACCCCACTTGGTGATATTGCCGAAACAAAATCGATAAAAAAATTATTTGGTGAGCACGCAAACAAAATGAATGTCTCATCAACAAAAAGTATGACAGGGCATCTGCTTGGTGCAGCGGGCGCAATCGAAGCAATTGCTTCAATACTTGCGACAATTCATGATATGGTGCCCCCCACAATAAATTTTGAACACCCTGACCCTGAATGCGATCTTAATTACACTTTTAACAAACCTCAGAAACGGGAAGTTAATATTGCTTTAAGTAATGCATTTGGTTTCGGCGGGCATAACACTTCGGTTATATTCAAAAAGTTTGTAAGCTGATTTTTCGGGCTGTCAGTTTCTTACTGAGATTTGACAGCCTTTTAGCTTCAAATAACTTTCCGCAAAAGATTAGTAGTTGGTTTATTCTTACTTCTTCTCAAACACCGAATCAGGTATTCCTCTATTCACCTTATAATTTGAATAAGTTATCATAACTTTTCCGGTAGTCAGGCTGCTGCCGGGCTTTTGCTTTTTATCCGGTTCAATCTCTCCTGTGATTGTTCTTGGCAGGTTCAATTTATCCACATTAAAAGTGAAGATCATCTCCGAAGGAAGAATAATCTCGGACTTTATATCCGGATAATTTAATTCAATAAGAAATGTTCCATTAACCTTTGTGGTTGATTCTATTCTTCTCAAAACATTTTTTGATTGATCTACCCACAATGTTGATAGAATTACATTATCAGTTTCTCCCAAGGGAATCACCTTAATTACAGAAGTCTTATGCCCGTCAACCTCGTCTTCTTTTTCGTAGAAAGCGGTGTAATTTCCTTTAAGCAATGATGCGGGCGAAAAATTCAAACCATCCTTTGGAAGTAATGCAAAACTTTCGCTCTCAAAATGAATTCTATCAGGCTGCTTGAAATAAATCCTAGCCGCAGCATCGGGTACTTTCAGAAAGTCAACATCTACTTTTATGTTTACATCCACAACGTAGTCGTTAATTTTTAGGGCTGCTTCTTTCAGGTTGTTCAAAATAACATCGGGGTCTTTTATCTGAGCAAGGCTGCTGAAAGAAACTGATATAAATATCAAGAACAAAATGAATGTTAATCTGTCCATTTTAAAATCCTTTAATAAATATTTTCAAATACTTTTATAAATCAATTATGTTTCATAAATCGGTTTATGAGAGTATATCTTTCTTCCTGAAGATGTAGAATGTAATCGAATACAATACGATAATATGCCCGAGCAGAATCACAGTTGATTCAGTCAGTCTTTTCAAATCAACCGGGTCGTCAAATATTGCTCTCCAGTTCATCATATGATTTGTAAACAGGTACGGTTTAATATTCTGAAAGAACTCTACATCAATTGCCGAAATAATAATGAAAACTATAATAACTGCCATTGTAGAAATTATGGGACCAATAGCATTTTCAACAAGAGAAGAAAAGAAGAATGCAAGGGATGTTACAACACACATACTTAAGGCTGCAAATCCATATGCAAGCAAGAAGCGCCAAAGTACATCCTCACGGGCAAAAATTATTATGCTGTTGCTTTTTACAACTATCAATTCACCGACATCAAGAATCAGTATGCCCAACCCGAGGCTCATCGCAGCAAGCCACAACACCAGTAAATTGGAGTAAATGATCCCGGAAAGAAATTTTGATGCAAGAATTTTTGCTCTTGATACCGGTCGGGTTAACAACATTCTGTAAGTGCCCGCTGTAGCTTCACCCGCCAGTAAATCTCCTGCAACAAGTGTTATCAGAAATGGAATATGTACTGCAAGGCTGCTTAAAATGATGTACGATACCAAATAAGCATTCAGAAGGTTTCCAACAAAAATGAAAGACTGCTGAAGATTTCTTGTCATAAAGTCCAGTGATCTCTCCCCTTCCATCAACATTGCTATCTGAACCAGCGGAACAAGTACAGTGATCACCAAAAAGCCAATGTATGTGCGCCACTTCCTGAATATTTTAAACATTTCAATATTTATCAGTGTAAGCATCATTCAGCCTTTTCAGTAATGTTAAGAAAATATTCTTCAAGCGACCTCATAGGAATTAAAGCGCTTACCATTACACCGTTATCAACAAGATATTTATTTAATGCGGTTGGTTCCTCCGGCAGCAGCGTGAAGATAAACTTGTTACCGGCAGTTGAATCAAGTTTGGAACCCCATTGAGAATTTCTGATTATACTTAAAGCGAAATCCGGGTCTTCTGAGATCAAAGTTACTTTCAGATTACCACTGTTCAACAATTCATCTACATAACCTTCTACAACAGTAGACCCTTTATTTATTATCACCATCCTGTTGGCTACCAACTCTACCTCGTGAAGGATATGTGAAGACAAAAACAGGGTTTTCTTTCTGTCTCTGCTCAGATGAATAATCAGTTCCCTGATTTCTTTCATTCCCTGCGGATCGAGACCGGTAGTGGGTTCATCAAGAATAATAAGTTCAGGATCATGAAGCAGCGCCTGTGCAATGCCGAGGCGTTGTTTCATTCCGTGCGAAAATGTTTTTACTTTGCTGTTGTATCTTTTCTCCAAACCGACCAGTTCAAGCATACTCATGATCTGGTTTTTTGATATATCTGTACTGTTCAGTCTGCCCAGCAATTCAAGGTTTTTATAAGCGGACATGTAATCATAAAAGTCAGGTTTTTCTACAATTGCCCCAACTTTTTTTAATATACTTATACGGTAATTTTCCAGGGGCAAACCAAAAATTTTTATATTACCTCCGGTAGGTGAAATAAGCGACAACAACATTCTGATTGTTGTACTTTTACCGGCACCGTTAGGACCCAGAAAACCAAAAACATCACCTCGATGAACATTAATGTCCAGGTTGCTGACAGCACGAACTTCTTTAAATTGTTTGGAGAGATTTTTTATTTCAATAATTTTTTCTGCGTTCAAAATATTTCTTTCAACTACTTAATTAATTACATTAATATCGGTTAATTACCGATTAATATTAATTGATATTTCCTAAATTCAAAATAAATTTTTTATGTGCAGAACCGGGTGATTTTTATCAAATAATCAAAATCATTCAAAACAAAAATAAAATTAATTTGGTTCAGCTATTGACAATCAAAAAATATTTTTTAATGGATCAAAAAAAATAATTTTTATCAGCGAATCGAATTCATTTGGTTTTGTCATGAATTATCACAAATTTTCGACCACTTTTTGCTGCTGATAAATTTCTTCTTTTGCTCTGCTTAAAGTTCTATTTCTTTTTATCTCTTTTTTTTATAGTTTGTAATTGAATCACGGAAATAAATTTAATCTGATACGTGTCTAATGAGAATAATTTTTAACCCCAACCTGAATGTTCAAAGTTTAATCTTAAAAAATATATATCATCTAATTAATTATTAATATTAACTTAGTCGAGGGAGTCACTATTAATGCATATAAAAAGATTTTTTACCCAAGCAGGCAAAGATCCTCTGTCTTCAGTACAGTTTACTAAAAGAACTTCAGAAATAAAAAACCTTGATGGTACGACTGTATTCAAGATGGAGGATGTTAGTGTGCCGGTGCACTGGTCACAGGTAGCAACAGATATTATAGCACAGAAGTATTTCAGAAAAGCCGGGGTCCCGAAATTATTAAAGAAAGTAAAAGAGAAAAACTTTCCCGCATGGCTGCAGCCCTCAAAAGCCGATACAGAAAAATTAGAACAACTGCCGGAGAAGGAAAGATATTCGTCAGAAACAGATGCCCGGCAGGTCTTTCACAGATTAGCTGGCTGCTGGACTTACTGGGGCTGGCAGGGTAATTACTTTGACACTGAAGAAGATACCAGAGCTTTTTACGATGAGATGGTTTACATGCTCGCAAATCAAATGGCTGCACCCAACAGTCCGCAATGGTTCAATACCGGATTAAACTGGGCTTACGGTATTACAGGTCCTTCACAGGGTCATTATTATGTAGACCATAAAACCGGGGAGCTTACGAGCTCTTCTGATGCATATACGCATCCCCAGCCGCATGCTTGCTTTATTCAATCTGTAAAAGATGACCTGGTTAATGAGGGTGGAATAATGGACCTATGGGTCCGTGAGGCAAGACTTTTTAAATATGGTTCAGGAACCGGATCAAACTTTTCAGACATTCGCGGCGCTGATGAATCTTTGAGTGGTGGAGGAAAGTCTTCCGGTTTAATGTCATTCCTCAAAATCGGGGATCGTTCTGCCGGGGCTATTAAATCCGGTGGTACAACCCGACGCGCTGCAAAAATGGTAACCCTTGATCTTGACCATCCGGATATAGAAGAATTTATTAACTGGAAAGTTGTTGAAGAACAAAAAGTAGCCGCATTAGTCGCAGGGTCCAGGCTTTGTAATTTTCATTTAAACAATATTATGCAAGCCTGCTATGCTGAACATCCGGAAAATGACAGATTCAATAAAAATTTTAATAAGAAACTTAAGCAGGCTGTTATTGAAGCCCGTAAGGCTCAGATACCAAACAATTATATTGAAAGAGTAATCCATTTGGCTAAGCTTGGTTTCAGGTCAATTGAATTTCCTGTGTACAGCACTGACTGGAATTCCGATTCATATGCAACCGTATCAGGTCAAAATTCAAATAACTCAGTGAGAGTTACTAATGATTTTATGAACGCTGTTCTTCATGATGGGGATTGGAATCTTTACTGGCGAGTTGAGAAGAAAAAAGCCTTGAAGGAAGGAAGGGCGCCAAAACCTTCACGTAAATTAAAGGCAAGAGAATTATGGGATCAGATTGCATACTCTGCATGGTCATGTGCAGATCCCGGAATTCAATTTCATTCGAATATAAATGAATGGCATACCTCACCTGCTGAAGGCGAAATCAAAGCATCGAATCCATGCAGCGAATACATGTTCCTGGATGATACCGCATGCAATCTCGCTTCTATGAACCTTGCCAAATTTTATAATTTGAAAGATCAAACTTTCAATATTGAGGCATACAGACACGCAACCAGGCTGTGGACAATAGTTTTAGAAATAAGCGTGTTAATGGCTCAATTCCCGAGTAAGGAAATTGCACAATTAAGTTATGATTACAGAACTCTTGGTTTAGGTTATGCAAGTCTTGGCTCGCTTCTTATGCTTCAGGGAATTCCTTATGACAGCAGCGAAGCATTTGCCATTTGCGGTGCGCTTACTTGTATAATGCATATGACAGCATATGCAACTTCTGCTGAGATGGCACAACAGTTAGGAACGTTTTCTAAGTATGAAATCAATAAAGAAAATATGTTACGTGTTATCCGTAATCATAGACGTGCCGCTTATAACGTTCCTAAAGAAGAATATGAAGGGCTAACAATTTATCCTGTAGGTATTGACCCTAAACACTGTCCGTCTGATTTATTGCGGGCAGCTCGTGAAGATGCCGATAAAGCTCTTGAGATGGGAACAAAATTCGGTTACAGAAATGCACAGGTTACTGTAATCGCTCCAACAGGAACAATCGGGCTTGTAATGGATTGTGATACTACAGGAGTCGAACCCGATTATTCACTGGTAAAATTGAAGAAACTGGCTGGAGGAGGTTATTTTAAAATAATTAATCAGTCAATTCCCCCGGCATTAGAGAGATTGGGTTATAATAAAGATCAGATAAATGAGATTGTTAAATATGCAAAAGGGTCTGCAACTCTGAATGGCTGCCCTTATATTAATATCGAATCTCTTAAAGCAAAGGGATTTACAGATGAAAGCCTAAAGAAAATTGAACAGGAATTACCATCTTTGGTTGACCTTAGTTTAGCATTCAAATCATCTACTGTTCCAGCTGAGGTGCTCGATAAATTTGGAATTGAACCTTCTGATCTGGAATCTATGGATTTCAATTTTCTTTCTGCAATAGGATTTTCGAAACAGGAAATTGCAACCGCTAATGATTACGTATGCGGTACCATGACTATTGAAGGCGCTCCGTTCCTTAAGCATGAGCACTATCCTGTATTTGATTGTGCAAATAAATGCGGCAGAAAGGGTACAAGATTTATAAGAGCAATAGCACATATAAAGATGATGGCTGCTGCTCAGCCGTTTATATCCGGCGCAATTTCAAAAACCATCAACTTACCAAACCAGGCAACAGTTGATGATGTTAAGGATGCTTACATGCAGTCCTGGAAGCTCGGGCTGAAAGCAAATGCACTTTACAGAGATGGCTCTAAACTTTCTCAACCACTGACTTCAATGAGTGAAGAAGAAATTGAAGCTATAATTGAAGATAAGGAGCAAAATGACATCGTAAAAGTAGCCGAAAAAATTATTCACAGGTATATTGCAAAAAGAAGAAGACTACCAGACAGAAGAACGGGTTACACACAGAAAGCAAAAATCAATGGTCAGTCTGTTTATATAAGAACCGGTGAATATGAAAACGGACAATTAGGTGAAATTTTTATAGACATGCATCGCGAAGGAGCATCATTCAGAAGTTTACTGAATTGCTTTGCGATTTCCATCTCACTTGGTTTACAGCACGGTGTTCCGCTTGAAGAATTTATTGATGCTTTTGTTTTTACTCGTTTCGATCCGAGCGGAATTGTAACCGGAAACGAAAAGATCAAAATGTCAACTTCTGTAATTGATTATATCTTCAGAGAACTTGCAGTAACATACCTTGGCAGAACTGATCTTGCACACGTTGATCCGACAGAAATACGGTCAAAAGCCTCGCACAGTATAGTAAGAAAAATTGAACCTGATTATGAAAGCGAAGAAATTGTAAGCGAACGAATCTTCGAATTAGATAAAGAAAAAGCTGCTAGTTTTAATAACAAGATCCCGGGAACTCAAAGCAAACAAACCCATTCCGACCCGAAAACTAGTATGAATGCTAGATTGAAGGATGCTATGGAAAAAGGGTTTACCGGCGACATCTGCCCGGAATGCCAGAGTGTAATGATGGTTCGTAACGGAACATGCCTGAAATGTTTAAGCTGCGGTTCAACTACAGGCTGCAGTTGATCCGGACTTAATTTGTATAAAGGCTGAGAGTGGCTCGAAATTATTTTAGCTCAATATCAGCCTTTTTTTATTTAACGAAGTATACGTGTTGCATTGAGAATAGCAAGTAATGCAACGCCCATATCAGCAAACACCGCTTCCCACATCGAGGCTAAGCCAATTCCACCCATCAGTATAAAAATAAATTTCACTCCAAGGGCAAAAGATATATTTTGCCAGAGGATTTTCCTGGTTTTTTTTGCAATTTGAATTGAAGTATTTACTTTCCTCAGATCATCAGACATTATTACAATATCAGCAGTTTCAACGGCAGCATCAGAACCAAGCGCACCCATTGCTATTCCGACATCAGCCCTTGCAAGCACCGGTGCGTCATTTATTCCATCACCAATAAAACAAATCTTCTCTTTAATAGGCAGTTTATCTCTCAGCTTTTCAAGAACTGCAACTTTATCTTCAGGCAGAAGTTCTGGATAGTACTGATCTATGTTCAACTTTTCCGATACAAATTTGGCGACTGAGGCGCAGTCGCCAGTCAACATAATAATATTTTTCAAACCGGATTTTTTTAGCTCACTAAGAGAAATTTCGGCATCGTCTTTCACCTCATCTGAAATAATTATGTATCCGGCATATTTGTAATCAACTGCAACATGAACAGTAGTCCCGTATGTGTTACAGACATTATGCTCAATATTGGCTCTGTGGAGAATCCTGTCATTGCCAGCAATAATCAGCTTGTTGTCGAACTCAGCAATCACTCCTTCGCCGCGAATTTCCCGAATTGAGGTTACACTTGAGCTGATATTAACTTTTCCTGCAGCATCAAGAATAGATTTTGCGATCGGATGATTTGAGTGGAACTCGGCAATTGCTGCGTATTTTAAAACTTCTTCCTTCTCAAATCCGTTTTTTTGAACAATCTCTGTTACTTTAAAAACTCCCTTGGTTAGAGTGCCGGTCTTGTCAAAAACAACAGTACTGACTTCAGTTAACGCATCAAGAAAGTTAGAGCCTTTAACGAGTATTCCTCTTTTGGAAGCACCACCTATTCCTCCAAAGTAACCTAATGGGATGCTGATAACCAGTGCACAAGGGCAGGAAATTACTAGAATAACCAAAGCTCTGTATATCCAGTCATCAAAAGTCTGACCTGTAAATAATAATGGCGGGACAATAGCTAAAGCTAATGCACCAAAAACAACCGGCGGTGTGTAATAACGGGCGAATGTAGTTATGAATTTCTCTGTCTTTGCTTTTTTTATTTGAGCATTCTCAACCAACTCCATTATTTTGGCAATTGAAGATTCCTCAAAAGTTTTCGATGCTTTTATCTTTATTAAACCTGAATTATTAATTGTACCTGCAAGCACCTTATCATCTATTGTTACTTCGACAGGAACTGATTCCCCCGTTAAAGGATATGAGTCTATGAACGAATATCCTTCAATAACAATCCCATCTATTGGAATTTTTTCACCGGGCTTTACAATAAGAATATCACCAATTTTTATCTGCTCCGGTTTAATATTTTTTATCTCATTTCCAACAAGTAAAAAAGCGTTATCAGGTCTTACGGCAAGCAAAGATTTAATTGAACTCCTTGAGCGATGCAAGGCAAGGTTTTGAAAAAACTCACCGATATTATAGAAAATCATAACAGCCACTGCTTCTGTAAGTTCACCAATCGCAATAGCTCCCAGTGTGGCAATGCTCATCAAGAAATTTTCGTCAAAAACTTTTCCCCTTATGATATTATTGATAGCTTTTTTAAGAACATTCCATCCGCTTATAAGGTAGGCAGCCATCAATATAAAGTAAATGACCGAAAAATCTGTTTCTGTAAAATTCTGTAGTATTATCCCCGCTGCAAAGAGCGGAATGCCGATTGCAATTCTGATAATTTCACTTCGATAAAACGATCTGAATGAATCATTCTTATCAATTGCATTTGAGAATTCTTCGACTTGTGCATCCGGATAAATTTTCTGAATTTCCTGCCTGAGCCTGTTCAGGTCGTGTAAGTCAGTTACAAGGGTTGATGAGTTGATATTAATTGAGGCATAATTAACCCCTTTTATTGAAGTTAAAGATTTTTCAATATCAGCGGCACAATTTGAGCAATCAATATTTTTTAGTTTGAATTTTTTCAAATCACAATCAACCTTCTTTAATGCATAAAGTAAAGTTATAAAGTTTAATGAAGAAAATCCTGATGTACACTGAATTGGAATTGAAAAATGGTTGGCGGGGAGGAAACCGGCTAAAAAATATCAGCCAGGTCAAGTCTTCGTGCACCCATATACCTCTTTGAATAGTACTGGTGATCAAGTGATGAGATAATTACTCCATGCTTTGTGCTTGCATGTGCAAACAGATTATCACCGATATAAATGCCAACGTGACCAGGGCGAACACGTCTTCGTGTATTGAAAAAAACCAGGTCGCCAAATTCAAGATTATGACGGCTGCTTATTTCAAGTCCTTGTGTAAATTGTTCGCGTGCTGATCTTAAAAGCGGAAGCGATAATGTATTCATATATACAGTTTGCGTAAATGCAGAGCAATCAATTCCGGATTTGGAATTTCCACCATACTTATAGGGAGTATTAAGATATCTGATTATCTCCATCAGAACTTTTTCTCTTGCATTTGTGTGGTCGGAATCGAGAACCGCACCATTCTTATTATGGCTGTATTTTTTTAGTATTTCACTTATGTCAATTGACACTTCATCATCAGGAATTTCAGCAAGCTCCTCTTCATCATAAACTTCATCATCGTATTCATATGTGTTGTCAGAAGTAGAATGCTCACTCAGCAAAGAATCTTCGGAGGTGAACTTTACAACACTACCCTTTTCTATTTTTTCTTCAGATTCTGATTTATAACGGACGGTAGAAGAAGTGGGAGAGCAACCGGGATGGATAATCATCCCGGCTACCACAAAAACGAGCAGATATAAAAACCTTACTGGCTTCATTATTATCCTAAGTATGTTCTGAGGTTCTTACTCCTTGAAGCATGTCTTAGTCTCCGAATAGCTTTTTCCTTAATCTGCCTTACTCTTTCCCTGGTAAGATTGAATCTCTCACCTATTTCCTCGAGGGTTAAAGAATGCTCTTTATTTAAGCCGAAGTAAAGCTTGATCACTTCAGCTTCTCTTTCAGTTAATGTTGAGAGCGCCCTCTCAATTTCCGTTTTGAGGGATTCAGTCATCAGTGTTTGATCCGGTGTAGGCTGTTGATCATTTTGCAGTACATCGAGAAGCCTGTTATCTTCACCCTGAGCAAACGGAGCATCCATAGAAACATGACGTCCGGAAATTTTTAGTGTATCTGCAACTTCACTCACATCCATATCAAGTTCCTGGGCAAGCTCTGTTGCACTTGGCTCTCTTTCAAACTCTTGCTCGAGGTTGCTGTAGGCTTTCCCGATTTTATTTAGTGCACCAACGCGGTTAAGCGGAAGCCTTACAATTCTTGACTGTTCAGCAAGAGCCTGAAGAATGGACTGTCTGATCCACCAAACAGCATAAGATATAAATTTGAAACCTCTGGTTTCATCAAATCTTTTTGCTGCTTTTATAAGACCTAAGTTACCCTCGTTAATCAGATCGCCTAAAGACAGCCCCTGGTTCTGGTACTGCTTAGCAACACTAACAACAAACCTAAGGTTTGCTTTTGTTAACATTTCCAAAGCTGCCTGTTCACCTTTTTTAATCCTGATAGCTAATTCAATTTCCTGATCAGGAGTAAGCAGGTCAACTTTGCCAATTTCCTGCAAATATTTATCGAGAGATTGACTCTCACGATTTGTGTATTGCTTGGTTATTCTCACTAACTTACCTCGCTTTTGTTAGTAATTGGTAGAAATAGAATCAACGATCCCAACTATTGATGCATCAACAGGCGCCATATCAACCGGCAGAGGTATTACTGCTTCAGATGCAGTTATATAAAAAATAATTTCACCCGGTCCGGCACCAACGGTATCAACCGCAATAAGTGGTTCGCCATTTTCTCTGAACTCGGAATTGAACGGCTGAACAAACATCAGCTTAAAGCCGAGCAGGCTTTCATACTTTTTTGTAGCCCAAACGTTCCCGATCACTTTTCCGAGAAACAAAATTATCTCCTTTCTGGAGAGAGTTCTAAATCATTATAAATAAATGATTTACCGACTTTTCAAGGTTGCAAAAATAATTATCCTGATCTTGAAAAGAAAGATAAAAATTATGAACGGTTAAACTCTTCGATTTTAGCTTTAATTGATGAAATGTCCAGTTTATCAACAATTGCCATAATAACTGCGTCAACAGGCTTATTTTTGGTAAAATTTGTTTGCCTTGCAGAGCTTCCTGTGGCAACAAGCACAACCTCACCCTCGCCAGCGCCTACACTATCAACTGCCACAACAAAATTGTTTTTTTCTGTAAGGTCTATTTCAAGCTGCCGAACGATGAGAAATTTTGCCCCGACAAGATTTTCATCTTTTTTTGTTGACCAAACTGTTCCGATCACTCTTCCTAAAAACAAATCAGCCTCCGGTTTCTTGTGGATGAACTGCCGATAATCCTGCGTTAATATACTTCAGTGGATTTAAACTTACAATTGTCAGCTTATTTAATGATGCAATAACCGAGAGCATTGCATCTCTTACATTTTTAAATTTGTCTCTGTATTTCGGGATAGATAAACTGTACCTTGAATGTATCCCTAGAACTTTAAGTGCGCTAAGCATGTCTTTTATTATTTCATCTTCTCTATTATTCTCAGCCTGACAAAACAACTCCGATGCATTAATTACGGTTGTAAAACACAAACCACGTGTCATAAGCTGTTCAAGCCAGCTAAGAGTTTGAAAATCCTGATGAGTAAGATGTTCTGCAAGGATATCCGTCTCAACCAGGTAATGAATTTCTTTATTCATTTTCTGCCGTATTAAAAGATTTTTTTTGGAGCGTTTTGAGTGCTCCCTTAGCTTCCAGGAACTTTATCACAACTTTCTCTGGTAATCTTTGCAATGAACAAATCTTCTTAATCAACTCAACTTTATCAGCAGTATCGATCATCTCTGATATTTTTAAGGAATTTTGATTCACAAAAAACTTTCACCATTGAGATTGTTTTTGATTGAAAAAAAATCAGCCGCAGTTTTAGCTGAATCTGAAAATGTTTCTCTTACACCCAAATTTCTTCCCGGCTTATTTTTCTGATAGAATAAAAGAGGCACATACTCACGGCTATGATCCGTGCTTGGCGTAGTCGGGTCATTACCATGATCGGCAGTGATAATAAGTGCATCTGAATCACTTAAACATTCAATAAACTCAGGAAGAAATTCATCAAAATTTCTTAGCTCTTGTGCAAATCCAAAAGGTTCATTCCTGTGTCCGTAGTTCACATCAAAATCAACCAGATTTGCAAAAATAAAACTGTTCCCGGCTTTTGACGCATAGTTAAGCAGTTTGTTACATCCATCCGAATTGGATTTTGTTGGTTCTGAAACTGATATCCCTCTGAAATTAAACAGATCGTTAACTTTACCTATTGCTACTGTGGTAATACCGTTTTTTTTGAGCACATCCAGTATTGTTTCAGCAGGGGGATCAAGCGAAAAATCTTTGCGGTTTGCTGTTCGCACATAATTATTCTTTGATCCGATGAACGGACGAGCAATAACACGACCCACAATCAGCGGTGCGACTAAAACTTGTTCCCTTGTAATTCTGCAAATTTCATAAAGCTTATTTAGCGGAATTATCTCTTCATGCGCAGCTATCTGAAAAACAGAATCGGCTGAAGTATAGACAATGGGGTAACCAGTTTTGATATGTTCATCACCTAACTGTTTAATTATTTCTGTTCCGGATGCAGGAAGATTACCTAATACTCCTTTACAGCCTGTAAGATCACAAAACTTTTTAATAATCTCTTTGCTAAATCCATTCGGGAAGTATGAAAAATCAAAATCAATAAAAAGCCCGCCAAGTTCCCAATGTCCTGAGGTTGAGTCTTTACCTTTAGATATTTCTTTCATTTTGCCGAATGAAGCAAGGGGATTTTTTATAGCTTGTACTCCTTTAATTTCGGTAATATTACCCAACCCTAATTTCTTCAGATTTGGTACATCAAGACCCCCAACTGCATCAGCAAGATTAACCAGAGTATTACTTCCTGTATCATTGTAAAAGTGTGCATCGGGTAATTCACCTATCCCCACACCATCAAGTACTATGATAAAGAAATTATTCAATTTAGAGCTTATTTGAGAAAATCTGATCAGTTAATACTGCGAACGGCATTTCCGCCTCGCTCAAGTGCCTTCTGAAGTGCAAGATCTGCATTATAGATCACTTCATCCACATTCGTTTTACCTGTAGCGGATGCAACTCCGATTGAAACCGTATAAGTAGTCTGCTTTGATACAACTGCAATCGGACTTCTGGCAATTTTTATCCTCAGTTTTTCTGCCCAGAGAAATATATCTTTAGCAGGTGAATTGAAAAAATATATTCCGAAGACCTTTTCACCAAGCCTGCCGAAAATACTCAACGGGGTCATTTCTGTACGAATAGTTGAAGCTACGGCAGAAAGAACTTTAGGCAGCGGATTTCCGTCGAAGAGAGACTCCTGTTCAAGGAAATCATCTATTCTGATTATTGCAAAAGCGCCTTGAACTTTAAGATACTCGGCTTTTATCAGGTCAGACTGAAGTCGTTCCCGGAAAGATTCACTATTCAGTGCACGTGTTTCAACATCTACTGCAATAAGACTCTTTAATAACTTTTGAGTTGAATAAGAATAAACAATAAAAGCAAAACTGCTCGCTGCGTTTTTCAGGAATTGCACATCCTGATTTGTAAAAGCATTTTTTCTAAGGCTTTCAAAACAGAGGACACCGTAATTCTGTTTATCATAAATTATCGGGATGGACAAAAATGAACCTTCAAAAGAAACATCTTCATTTTTATAATATCGTTTATAGTCTGAAGCTGAGGTATCATCAATTTTAACGGGAATACCTGTTAGAACACTTTTTCCAACAAGAGTTCCGCTGAGATCAATCTCAAGATTTTCACCCACGTATTTCAAAGATGTATTATTTATAACTTTAATTGTTTTGAACTTCTGGTCAAGCGGTTCGTAATAGATAAAAGCAAAGGCATCCCAGTTTATCAAATGCTGAACGGACTCACTTACATTGGAAATTATCTCTTCTTCACTTTCGAATCTGCTTTCCGGAGTAATGAGGCTCAGCAATCCCTTCAATCTTTGATTAGAAAGTGAATCACTATGTTTTTCTTCAAAGATTGCAATTATCATAGTGATTACCCGAACGAATGTGCCTAATGCATATATGGTTTCCATTCCGAATGCATCGCCCGCTTTTGAATCAAGAGCTATAACAGCAATCAATTGTTTATCATAGAATAGGGGTACTCCAACAAAACTTCTGATTCCCTGCTGCACAGAATAATATCTTATCACATCAGCTTCTGCGGCAGGAGAAATATCACTTAGGAGTTCCGGTTCACCTTTCTGAACAATGTGTGAGAGAATATCATCTTCAATATCAAATTTTCTTTTGGCTACTTCAGTGGTGTTCGAAACATACTTTTCAATGGTCAGCTTTTCCTTCTTTTTATTATACCAGAAAAAAATTGCAGTGTGAGCGCCATAAGCTTCTTTAATAACAGTCAGCATCTTCTCAAGCACAAAAGTAAATTGACCATTCTGCCCCATCTCTGACGGGACAGTTTCATTGGTAATTTCTTCAAACTTCTCTTTTAGATCCGGTGGCTTTAGTGTAACCTTTGCAGAGCGGTATTCGGGCTTATATTCTGCAGCAGTGATAACTTCCGGAGTTTTATTTGGCGATATTATTTCGAATGAATCATCGAATGCTTCTGGTTGTTCACTGCTGTAGTCTTCATCAGTTTCATTAGTGCTTATTTCATAACGATTATCGAACCGGATTGAATCACGCAGGAAGATTATAAACGCAACATAAATAAGCAGGAGTGAGATTGTTATGATCCGAATGATAAGATCGTCAGTAATGAACAGAACCACTGCCAATAATGGTATTACAAGATAAATCAGTAGTCGTTTTCTTTGACGGCGGTCCATTTGAGAGTAGTAGTCTTTTTTATGTTATAAATGAAACGAAATATAGTTTTACTTGAGAATATTATCAATAAATACAATAAAAACGATGCTGTCAGCCAAAATTTTCGAAGAGTATCCTCAAAATCTCTTTTCTGCCTTTTTTCTTAACAGTAGAATAAAACTGGATATTTTCCTGTGGGTTTATTTCGGGAAAAACCTGAACAACACGTTCTTTAGCTGATTTAAACTCTGCTTGTGTAAGTTTATCGGCTTTACTTAAAATGATCAGGTAAGGTATTTCATTAGCATTGAGCAAGGTATTGAGTTTTATGTCGAGGTCGGAAGGTTTGTGTCTGCTGTCAATAATATGAAAAGCAAGGTTTACATGGTCTGACTTTTCAATGAATTCTCCAATAAGCTTCGCCCAGCGCAGGCGTTCAGATTTACCGGTTTTAGCATAACCATATCCGGGCAAATCAACCAAATAGAATTTATCATCCACTGAATAATAATTTATTGATCTGGTCTTACCCGGCGTTGAGCTTATTTTGGCGAGGTTCTTTCTGTTAAAGAGAGAATTGATCAGTGATGATTTTCCTACGTTTGATCTGCCGCAAAGAATTACTTCAGGCAAGCGATTCCGCGGTAGCTGATTCAATTTATAAACTGAGGAAATGAATGTCTGGGTTTTAAACATATAAAAAAAAGAGTAACCGTCTTACCAGTTACTCTTAAAATTAATTTGATCGGGAATTATTTTTTAACCGGGATTTCTTCTAATGCCGGCGGAGCTTCAGCAGCTTTGGTTTTTTCTTCTTCCTTCTGAGCTTTTCTTTCTTCCCTCTTTTCCTTCTGCTCTTCTGCTTTCTTGTTAGCAACATCGTTATAGTCAACCAATTCAAGAATTGCCAGTTCTGCTGCATCACCTTTTCTGTTGCCAAGTTTTACAACCCTTGTGTATCCACCGGGTCTATCTCCAATTTTAGGAACAATCTCGGAAAATAATTCTTTAACGACCGCCTTATCGTGAATTTCAGCCATAACAAGCCTCATTGAGTGAAGGTCGCCCCTCCGGGCTTTTGTAATAAGGTCTTCTACAAAACCTCTGGCTTCTTTAGCTTTTGCAAGGGTGGTCTTTATTCGCTTATACTTGAACAAAGAAGTAGATAGCGAACGCATTAGTGCAAGACGATGACTTGCTGTTCGGTTTAACTTTCTGCCTTTAACTTTATGTCTCATTTGTAAAACCTTCGGGTATTTTAGTTTGTTTCAGTTTCTTCTTTAAGATATTTTTCAACATCCATACCGAATTCAAGGCCAAATCCTTCAACAATTTCCATAAGCTCGGCAAGTGACTTTCTTCCGAAGTTTCTGAATTTCAGCATTTCAACTTCATCCCTTCGTACAAGATCGGCAAGCATTTTAATATTGGCAGCTTTCAAACAATTGTGAGACCTTACACTAAGCTCAAGATCATCAACACTTGTTGTTAATATTTTCTTTATTCGCTCAAATTCGCTGTCCTTTTGGCTAACAGCTTGCTCTTCTTCCTGCTCAATATCAAAATTAATGAATAGTTGAATATGATCTCTTAAAATTTTCGCAGCCTGAGTTATGGCATCATCGGGTGTGATAGAACCATCGGTTGTAATATCGAAAGTCAATTTTTCATAGTCGTTCTTATCTCCGATCCTCACATTCTCGACATCATACTTAACATTTACTATTGGTGTAAAAATAGAATCAATAGGTATTACACCGATAGTTTGGTCAGGAGCAATATTTTCAACTGCTGGTACATAACCAACTCCTTTACCAACTCTAATCTCAAGACCCAGCTTTGAATTTTTATTCAACGTAGCGATGTGGAGATCAGGATTAAGAATTTCTACCTCATTACTCGCCTTCTGAATATCGGCTGCAGTAAACTCACCTTCACCGGATAATGAAATGTCTATCTTATTCGGTTTTTTCGAAAGCAGCTTCATTCTTACCTGTTTGAGGTTAAGAATGATTTCCGAAACGTCTTCAACAATGCCTTCAATTGTTGTAAATTCGTGGAGGACACCACCGAACTTAACCGAAACAATCGCAGCACCCGGTAAAGAGGAGAGCAGAACTCTTCTCAAAGAATTTCCGAGTGTTACGCCATAACCTCTTTCGAGCGGTTGTAAAGAAAACCGACCGAATGTGTTTGAATAATTTGCTTCGTCCAGTACAACATTTTCCGGCATCTTAATAAATGATACGCTCATATGTTTTCCTTTAAGATATTTCTCAAAAAAAATTTTTTATTACTTGGAATAAAGCTCAACAACAAGCTGTTCGTTGGCATTTAGAGGAACATCGGCGCGCTCAGGAACCTGAATAAATGTGCCTGAGAGCGATGCTTTATCTATCGACAACCAGGAATAGGTTGAATCCTTTACTCTCTTAAGTGCGTTATGAATAGCATCCATCTTTTTACTTTTTTCATTGATGCGAATAACATCACCGGGGGAAAGTATGTACGATGGTATGTCAACTTTTCTGTCGTTCACAAGTATATGCCCATGCCTTATCAATTGTCTTCCCAGTTTTCTGGAGGAGGCAAACCCAATTCTGTAAACCACATTATCAAGCCTGCTTTCAAGGAGTTTGATCAGGTTTTCACCGGTTCTGCCTTTATGCTTTATTGCCTTATCAAAGTAATTCCTGAATTGTGTTTCCAGTAAACCATACATTCTTTTAATTTTTTGCTTTTCACGAAGCTGTACTCCGTACTCGGATATTTTGCTTCTTCTTGAAAGACCATGCTCGCCTGGCGGATAATTTCTTGTTTCAATAGGACATTTTTCGGTAAAACATTTTTGTCCTTTTAGAAAAAGCTTTTGTTTTTCTCTTCTGCACAATTTACAAACAGAATCGGTGTATCTTGCCATTTTTAGTCACTCTCCGGGATAAAATTAAACTCTTCTTTTCTTTGGTGGTCTGCAGCCGTTATGTGGAATCGGTGTTACGTCTCTGATTGAAGTAATTTCCAGACCAGCCGTATGTAATGCCCTTATAGCAGCTTCCCTGCCTGAACCTGGTCCTTTAACATAAACTTCAACTTTACGCAAGCCAAGATCGTAAGCTTCTTTTGCAGCGCTTTCAGCAGATACCTGTGAAGCAAATGGTGTGTTTTTCCTTGAACCTTTAAAGCCATTTTTACCAGCCGACGACCACGATATTGTGTTTCCGTAAATATCGGTTATAGTTACAATCACGTTGTTAAAAGTTGCTTTGATGTGAGCAACACCATTTATATCAACATGAGTTTTTTTCTTTGTTTTCTTTACGCCTTTAGCCAAGAGTCATAACCTCCGAATTATATATCATTATTTCTTAGATGGTGCTTTTTTCTTACCGGCTACTGTTCTTCTTTTGCCTTTACGGGTACGGGAATTGGTTTTGGTTCTTTGTCCTCTCACCGGTAAACCTTTTCTATGCCGTATGCCGCGGTAGCAGCCAATATCCATTAATCTTTTTATGTTTTGCTGAACTTCCGAACGAAGTGCACCTTCGACTTTAATGTCGGCAGTAATTACTGATCGTATCTGTGCAACTTCTTCTTCATTAAGATCATTTGCTTTTTTATTCGGGTCTATTCCGGCTTCAGCAAGAATCCTGGATGATAAGTGATGTCCGATTCCATAAATGTACTGAAGACCGTAAAGCACCTTTTTATTTTTGGGTAAATCTACACCAGCTATACGAGCCAATATTTTTCTCCTTAAAAATTATTAACCTTGACGTTGTTTATGTTTCTTGTTTTTACAGATAACTCTTACAACACCTTTTCGTTTTATTACTTTGCAGTTATCGCAAATTTTCTTAACAGAAGCTCTTACTTTCATTACATTCTCCGCTATTTATACCTATAGGTAATTCTGCCTTTAGTAAGATCGTAAGGAGAAAGTTCAACCGAAACTTTATCACCTACGAGTATCTTAATAAAATGCATTCTCATTTTGCCTGAAATGTGCGCTAATATTTCATGCCCGTTATCAAGCTTAACTTTAAAATGGGCATTGGGTAAAGTTTCCGTAACTACGCCATCAACTTTTATTGGACCCTGTTTTGCCATCAGCACACCGTTAAAATTTCCGGTTTACCGTTCTGGATTAATATTGTATGTTCAAAATGCGCCGATGGCAAACCATCGGCTGTTATAACTGTCCATCCATCCTTTGCAGTTTTTACTTCGTATTTACCCATATTAACCATAGGTTCAATTGCCAAAGTCATTCCTTTTTTCAATTTCGTTCCTGTTCCTTTTTTACCAAAATTAGGAACAGAAGGATATTCGTGCAGGTGTTTCCCTACGCCATGTCCGCACAACTCTCTTACTACTGAGAAGCCATTTGATTCAACATAATATTGAATCGAGGCAGAAATATCATGCACACGATTTCCAACCTGAGCCTGCCCAATGCCAATGTACAAAGCTTTTTCGGTTACTTCCATCAATTTCTGTTTTTCAGTTGAGATGTTTCCTACTGCAACTGAAATGGCAGCATCACCAAAGTAACCGTTTTTATAAACGCCAACATCAACGGCAATAATTTCACCTTCTTTAAGAACTCTGTTTCCCGGAATTCCGTGAACAACAACTTCATCAATAGATGCACAAATTGCACCCGGAAAACTTAGTGAGGAACCCAAAGAATATCCTTTAAATGCTGGTTGGGCTCCGTTACTTAATATGTAATCTTCAGCAAGTCTGTCAAGTTCGAGCGTTGTTACGCCCGGAGCTATTCTGCTTCTGAGCAGTTGGAGAGTTTCGGCAACTATTCTGCAACTCTCACTTATAAAATCAATTTCCTTTTTGGTTTTAATATAAATCACTTCTAAATCAGAATCTTCTTCCCTTAATCTTACCCGATTTCATAAATCCGTCATAATGCCGCATTAGTAAGTGCGATTCAATCTGTTGTAATGTATCTAATGAAACGCCTACCATAATCAATAAACTTGTACCTCCGAAGAATTGTGCAAACCTTCCTGATACTCCCCACGCTGAGACGAATGCCGGAAGTATAGCAACAATTGCAAGGAAAAATGAACCCGGAAGTGTAATCTTTGTCAGGATGTTATCAATAAACTCTGATGTTTGCTTCCCGGGTCTGATTCCAGGTATAAAACCTCCCTGCTTTTTCATATTATCGGCAACATCCTTCGGGTTAAATGCTATAGCCGTATAGAAATATGTAAAGAAGATAATCATCAACGCATAAATAGTTGAGTACACCGGTGATGTATATATGAAATAACTTGAGAGACTCTGCAGAAATTCATTATCCGGGAAGAATGATAATACCGTATTAGGAATAAACATAATCGCCTGTGCAAAGATGATTGGCATAACTCCGGCAGTGTTAACTCTCATAGGAATATACTGTGTAACTCCTCCGTAAACTTTTCTACCTACAACTCTTTTAGCATATTGAACAGGTATTCGCCTTGTTCCTTGTGTAACAAGCACTACGCCTGAAATAATTAAGACCATGAAAGCAACAATCACCAACTCGATAATAAGGCTCCTTGAGCCGGCGCTGATAAGTGCATACTCATCGAGTATAGCAAACGGGAATACTGCTATGATTCCAATAAAGATTATCAGAGAAATACCGTTACCGATTCCTTTATCTGTAATCTGTTCGCCCATCCACATCATGAAAATTGTGCCTGAAGTCAGAATTATTACAGTGCTTAAAGTCCATGCAAAACCTTGTACCGCCTCAGGAACAATTGGAATACCCTGTACATTTATGTTCAGGAGCCTGATGGTAACACCCCAGGCCTGCATCATTGAGATCAGCACGGTTCCATAACGTGTAAGTTGGGTAATTTTCTTTCTGCCTTCTTCACCTTCCTGCTGGAGTTTCTGGAAATAAGGAACGACCGCACCCATCAACTGGATTATAATGGATGCAGAGATGTAAGGCATTATACCAAGAGCAAATATTGCAGCGTTTGAAAATGCACCGCCGACGAAGAGGTCATATAATCCAAAAAGATTATCAGTCGTTTGGTTTTTCATACTCTCTGAGAGAAGTACTGCATCGACACCCGGCAATGTAAGGTGTGAACCAATACGTACAATAACAAGCAAAGACAAAGTGTAAATTATCCTTTGCCTTAACTCGTGTATTTTAAAAATATTTCTGAATGTTTCTGTAAGTTTTGCCATTTATATCCGCATTAAATCTTTTTAATTGATCCGCCGGCAGCTTCAATTTTTTCTTTAGCCGAATTGCTGAAGGCATTCACTTCAAGCTGCAGCTTTGCTTTAAACTCGCCGTTACCAAGTATCTTAACGGCTTTTTTGGTGCTTGAAATTAATCCGGCTGCTTTAAGAACTTCTGCTGTAATAACTATATGGGTGATCTTTTTTGAATCAACAAGTTTCTGAATCGAATCCAGATTCACCAACTGAAATTCATTCTTAAAAATATTCGTGAATCCAAACTTCGGAACTCTTCGCTGAAGCGGCATCTGACCGCCTTCAAAACCCCTTTTAGCTTTTGCTCCTGAGCGGGATAACTGTCCGTTCATTCCTCTTGTTGAAGTGCCTCCGTGTCCGGAGCCTTCACCGCGTCCAACTCTTTTACGATTATTTCTTGAACCTGCAGCATATTTAAGATTACTTAATCTATCCATTTTAAAAACCTGCTATTTAACTTCTTCTACTTTAACTAAGTGACTTACTTTATTTATCATTCCTCTTATCTGAGGGGAATCGTTATGGATCCTTTCCCAGTTAGGTCTACCGAGCCCGAGGGCTTCGATAGTTCTTTTCTGATCTTTAGGTCTGTCAATAATACTTCTTATCTGTGTAATTTTAATTTTTCCCATTTCATCCTCAATCAAGAGCTGAATAATTCAGTTAATGTCAATTTTCTTTTCTTTGCCATCTTTCGTGCATCAATCTGATTTATGAGAGCGCTAAGAGTTGCTTTAACCTGATTGTGCGGATTGCTTGAACCTAATGACTTGGTCAAAACATCCTGCACACCTGCTGCTTCAAGAACTGCACGAACACCGCCGCCGGCAATTAAGCCGGTACCGGGTGAAGCCGGTTTCAATAAAACTCTTCCTGCTCCGTACTTACCAATAATTTCATGAGCGACTGTTCCTTTAATAACCGGAACTTTTACAAGGCTTTTCTTTGCGTCATCTATTCCTTTAGAGATTGCATCGGTAACTTCATTAGCTTTACCGAGTCCGACACCGACCACACCATTGCCGTTACCAACAACAACAATAGCATTAAAGCTGAACCGGCGACCGCCTTTAACAACTTTAGCTACCCGGTTGATGTGAACTACTTTTTCTCTAAGTCCTTCAGTCTCGTTTGACTTAATAGCTTTCAATTTGATCTCCAAAACTAACTGGTTCTTAAAATCATAATTATATTAAATCCGGCACTAATTAATTGTTGCCGGGAGAGGATTCGAACCTCTACATACGGCTCCAAAGGCCGCTGTCCTACCATTAGACGACCCGGCAAAATTCGGGTTTGTGCGTTCTCAAAATTTTAATCCTCCTTCGCGGGCTCCATCTGCAAGGGCCTGTATTCTGCCGTGGTAGCGGTATCCGTTACGATCGAAAACCACAATGGATATATTTTTTTCAAGTGCTTTTTTTGCCAGAAGGTTTCCAACTAATTTAGATTTTGAAACTTTGCCTTTAGCACTTTTTATTTCTTCAGTAAGCTCTTGAGAATGCGAGGAAGCAGCAGCAAGTGTTTTGCCTGCTGTATCATCAATAATCTGAGCATAAATATTATTAAGACTGCGGTAAACTGTCAGCCTGGGTTTCTCGGCAGTACCAGAAATCTTTTTTCTTATGCTGATCTTTGAACGTAATCTTAAATTATTATTCTTCTTTATCATTTCTTCTGCTCTCCGCTAAAAATTATTTACTGGCAGTTTTGCCTGCTTTCCTTTGAATAATTTCATCAGAATATTTAATTCCTTTGCCTTTGTATGGTTCAGGTTTTCTGAACGATCTTATCTTAGAGGCAACCATTCCGACTAATTGCTTATCAATACCTGAAACTATAATCTGTGCAGGTGTTGGCGTTTGTACAGTAATTCCATCCGGCGGCATAAAATAGATCGGATGTGAGTAACCAATATAAATTAAAAGATTTTTACCTTTCATTTCAGCTTTGTAACCAACACCAACTATATCCAGAGTTTTCTGATATTCTTCTGTAACACCTGTTATAAGATTTTGAAGTAATGCACGGGTTAAACCGTGAAGCGCTTTGTTTTCTTTTTTATCATCCGGTCTTGTAACAACCAATTCTTCGCCACTTAAAGCAACCGTAATATTCGGATGGATACTATGATGCAGCTCGCCCTTAGGACCCTTAACTTTAAACTCAGTTCCGGTAAGATTTATAGTTACGCCTTTCGGAACACTAATGGGTTTTTTACCAATTCTTGACACTTTCAAATCTCCATAGATGAATTACCAAATATAACAGATAACTTCGCCGCCTAAAGAAACCTTCCTGGCTTCATTGTCGGTAAGCAATCCCTTGGGTGTAGATATAACCGCTATACCAAGTCCATTATAAACCCTCGGGAGTTCATCAGACTTTTTGTAAACACGCAAACCGGGTGTGCTGATTCTTTTCAACCCGCTGATGGCAGAATCACCATTAACATATTTTAAGTAAAGCCTGAGCATATTCTGCTTATGGTCTTCAATTACAGTATAGTCGTCTATAAAATTATATTTCTTCATTATGTCAGCCAAACCAACTTTTATTTTTGAAGAAGGTATTTCTACTCTAACCTTTTTGGCTTTAGCTGCATTTCTGATACGAGTTAAAAAATCTGATATAGGGTCCGTTACGGGCATTTACAATCTCCTTTTACCAACTTGACTTTTTTACGCCGGGGATTTCACCTCTAAGCGCCATTTCCCTGAATACTAATCTTGACACACCGAATTTGCGGTAGTAACCCCTTGCTCTACCTGTAAACATACAGCGATTCTTCAACCTGACAGGTGAAGAATTTTTCGGAAGTTTTTGAAGAGCTTCAAAGTCACCCTTTTCCTTCAATTCGGTTCTTAGCTTCTTGTAGTTCTCAACCAGTTTTTTCTTTTTAGCTTCTCTTGCAAATAAGCATGTTCTTGCCATCGGTTCTCCTGAATTACACTGTTTTAATTTCTTTTTTTCTGAACGGCACACCAAAGGACTGAAGAAGTTCATAGGCTTCGTTGTCTGTATTGGCGGTAGTTACGAAAGTAATATCCATTCCAAGCACTTTTGTAACTTTATCAACATTTATTTCCGGGAAAATTATCTGTTCTTTTACACCGATAGAATAATTTCCACGTCCATCGAACGATTTGTCTGACAGACCTCTGAAATCTCTTACACGAGGCAGCGCTATATTTACCAGCCTGTCAAGAAACTCATACATTCTTTCTTTACGAAGTGTAACCATCGCTCCAATATTCATTCCTTCTCTCAGCTTGAAGTTAGATATAGCTTTTTTTGCTTTTCTGATGCTCGGTTTCTGTCCGGTGATTGCCTCGAGGTCTCTTACGGCTTCTTCTAACACTTTAGAATCCGCAACTGCATCGCCAACACCCATATTAACTACTATTTTGTGAAGTTTAGGTACCTGCATCACACTTTTATATCCAAACTTTTTCATCAGTGAAGGAACGATTTGATTCTTATAGTTATTAGCAAGACGAGCCTGGACCCTGATATCCTTCATCTGGCGTTCGGAGGTCTTCGCTTCCTGCTTCGGAGATTTAGCTTTCTTCTCTGCGTTTTCTCTTTTTGTTTTTTTATCTGCCATTTTTAATTAAAACCTTAGTAAGATTATTTCGAATATTAAACCATTTCACCGGTAGCTTTGCTAACACGTGCACGTATCTTTTTCCCTGTTTTTTCATCAAGGATGATTCTTGCACCAAGTCTGGTAGTTTCACCGGTTTTGGGATCAATCAGCATCACGTTGGAAACCTGAATAGGCATTTCTTTTTCAACAATACCACCTTTTGGATTTCGCTGTGTTGGCTTTGTATGCCTTTTTCTGATGTTTATACCTTCAATAATTATTCTTGAGTCCTTAGGAAATACTTTAAGTACCTTACCGGTTTTACCGGCATCGTTACCGGCTATTACCATTACATTGTCATTTTTTCGAATTTTCATTGTTAACCTGCAATCTTATAAAACTTCTGGCGCTAGTGAAACAATTTTCATGAATTGTTTTTCTCTCAATTCTCTTGCAACCGGGCCGAAAATACGTGTACCTCTGGGTTCATTCTGATTATTAATAAGCACTGCGGCATTCTCATCGAACCTGATGTACGAACCATCTTTTCTTTTAACTTCTTTTTTTGTCCGGACAATAACTGCTCTTGAAACCTCACCCTTTTTTACAGTTCCATTGGGAACGGCAGCCTTCACAGAAACAACAATAAGGTCTCCCAGGCTGGCATATCTGCGACCACTGCCACCAAGCACACGGATGCAGCGAATTTTCTTTGCACCCGAATTATCTGCAACAACTAAATTTGTTTCTTCCTGAACCATTTCCAGCTTTCTCCTTACTTGGCTTTTTCTACTATTTCAACCAAACGCCATCTTTTTCTGGCGCTCAGGGGGCGGGTTTCCATTATCTTTACTTTATCACCAATACCGCACTGATTATTTTCATCGTGCGCCATCAGCTTTTTTGTTTTTTTGAAGTATTTCTTGTAGATGGGATGAGGTATTCTTCGCTCTATAGCAACTGTAATAGATTTGTCCATCTTATTGCTGACTACAACGCCTATCCTGGTTTTTCGTAAGCCTCTGGTTTCCATTATCAAGATTTAACTCCTTCTGAATTTTCTTTTGCAGCTTCTCTTTTACGTTCTTCAAGAACGGTATTCATCTTTGCGATATCTCTTCTTAATGTTCTCAGCTTTGCTGTGTTTGTAAGCTGCTTCAACTGATGAGCAAACTGCAAATCAACTAAATTCTTCTGTTCTTCAGCAATTCGTTTTTCAAGTTCAACAGAATTCATTTCTCTTATTTCATAAATTTTCATAAATAGCACCTTGATGTTATTCGTAATCTGGTCTGCTAACAACTTTAGTTTTAATCGGAAGTTTGTAAGAACAAAGTTTCAAAGCTTCCGAAGCAATTTCTCTGGAAACACCGGAGACTTCAAACATAATCCTGCCAGGTTTAACAACAGCTACCCAAAATTCAGGGGCGCCTTTTCCTTTACCCATTCGTGTTTCAAGAGGTTTTTTAGAAACCGGTTTATCAGGGAAGATTCGAATCCAGACTTTACCATCTCTTTTCATTTTACGTGAAAGCGCAACACGGCAAGCTTCAATTTGCCGGCTGGTAATCCAAGCAGGTTCCATAGCTTTCAATCCGAAATCTCCAAAAGCAACAGAACTGCCACGGTATGCTTTACCGGTCATCCTTCCGCGCTGTGCTTTTCTGAACTTAACTCTTTTGGGCATTAACATAAAACAAACTCCGGTGAATTATTCAGTAACTCTTTTTCCTAAAATTTCTCCACGGCAAATCCAAACTTTTATTCCAATGGAGCCATAAATAGTTTCTGCGCGTCCAAGTGCATAGTCAATATCTGAACGCAATGTATGCAGAGGAATCTTGCCTTCTTTATATTGTTCTGTTCTAGCCATTTCAGCGCCGCCTAATCTGCCTGAACACATTATTCTGATTCCGTCTGCACCCATTCTCATAGAGGCAGTGATCGCCATTTTCATTGCTCTTCTGAATGAAACTCTGCCTGCTAACTGGTTAGCAATATTTTCAGCTACCAGGTATGCATCAAGCTCGGGTCTTTTAATTTCTGTAATCTGAACCTTAACATCTTTATCGCAAATTTGTCTTAATTCTTCTTCTAACTGTGAAATTTCTTTACCACTTTTACCAATAACCACGCCTGGTCTTGATGTATGTATTGTAAGTATAATATTCTTTGATGTACGGTCAATAATAATTCTGGAAATACCAGCTTTCTTTAGCCTGTTACGAACATAATTTCTAAGCTTGTCGTCCTCTTTAAGCTTCTGTGAATAACTTTTATTTTCGTACCAGTTAGAATCCCAGCCTCTTATAATTCCAACTCTCAAGCCTATCGGATGTGTTTTCTGTCCCAAAAAAATCTCCTAAGATTAATCCTTTTTAGTTACGACAATAGTTAAATGACAGGATCTTTTTCTGATCCTGTAAGCACGACCCATTGGAGCGGGTGAAATTCTTTTAATTGTTGGTCCCTGATTAACAAACACTTCTGAAACGATTAGATCGCTCGGTTCTAACCTTGTGGCATCATCCTGATTCAGAAGATTTGATACAGCCGACCTTAAAGTTTTTTCAGCATCCTTTGAAGCACTTTTTTTAGAAAAGTGTAAAGTCTCGAGTGCTTTATCAACTGATAAACCACGAATAAGATCAATAACCAATCTCATTTTTCTTGGTGAAGAGTTAATATATCTGTTAATTGCTGTAGCTTCCATATTCAAATATACCTTTCGCCGATTATTTACCTTTAGCAGCTTTTTCAGCTTTAGTGCCCGGATGCCCGCGGAATATACGGGTGGGGGCAAATTCACCTAATTTATGCCCAACCATATTCTCTGTGATATAAACCGGTATCATCTTATTTCCGTTATGAACGGCGATTGTGTGCCCGACAAATTCCGGTAATATCATTGAAGAACGTGACCACGTTTTAATAATCTTCTTCTGGTTAGCTTCGTTAAGCTTGGCAATTTTTTCGTGTAAGTTGTGGTCTACAAACGGACCTTTTTTAACTGATCTTGGCATAATTATTCTCTACTATTTTCTTCGCTTAATAATCTGTTTGTTTGATTCTTTTTTGCGCTTTCTTGTTTTCAAACCTTTTGCTTTTTGACCCCATGGTGAAACCGGATGACCGCCGCCGGAGGTCTTTCCTTCGCCGCCTCCCATTGGGTGGTCTACAGGATTCATAGCTACACCTCTGACGTGAGGTCTTCTTCCTTTCCATCTGTTTCTACCGGCTTTACCAAGACTTATATTTTCCTGTTCAGCATTACCAACAACACCATAAGTAGCCATGCAATCAATTCTAACCAGTCTGATTTCGCCAGATGGAAGTTTAAGCTGAGCCGTATTGCATTCTTTAGCCATTAATTGGATTGCAGCACCTGCGCTTCTACCAATCTGACCACCTTTGCCCGGTTTCATTTCAACATTATGAATGAAACTTCCAAGCGGTAAGTCTTTAAGCGGCATTGCGTTTCCAATGTTAATTTCACTGCCCGATCCGGAAGTTACTGTATCACCAACTTTAAGGCCGTCAGGAGCAAGAATATATCTTTTTTCTCCATCAACATAGTGAAGCAATGCGATACGGCATGTTCTGTTCGGATCGTATTCAATAGAAAAAACTTTAGCCGGTATGCCAAATTTGTTTCTTTTGAAGTCGATGATCCGGTAACGCCTCTTATGACCTCCGCCAATGTGTTTGGCAGTCAAACGTCCAAGGTTATTTCTACCACCGGATTTTTTGAGACTCCTGGTTAATGATTTTTCCGGCTTAGATCTGGTAATCTCTTCAAATGAAGAATTTGACCTGAATCTTGTTCCGGGAGTAACCGGTTTTAATTTTATGATAGCCATTTATGATTCCAGTCTACAAAACTTATACTTGCTCAAATAATTCGATCGTCTGATCTTTTTTTAAAGTAATGATTGCTTTTTTAAACCTTGCTGTTTTACCTACAAACCTGCCGCTTCTTCTAAACTGGGTTTTGGTTTTACCATGATGATTAATCGTCCGGACAGAAACAACATTTACATCAAATCTCTTTTCTATTGCGCGTGCAATTTCAATTTTATTTGCTTTCGGATGAACCAAAAAACCATACTTGCCTTTTTCGGCGCCAAGGTTAGTCATCTTTTCAGTTATGAGCGGTTTTATTAAAATATTATGCATTATTCAATACACCTTTAATTCTTCCCGAATGTATTTGTTAGAACATCAACTGTACTCTTTTGCAGGATAAGCACCTGGTTATTAAGTATGTCATAGGTTGATGCTTTTGCAGCTTCTATTACTTTTACCTTCGGCAGGTTTCTGCCGGATTTATAAACAGCGGACTGTAAACCGTTAGTCAGCATCAACACTTTTTTACCTGAAACTTTAAGCGAATCGAGTATCTTAACAAAATCTTTCGTTTTAGGTTGATCAAAGTTAAAGTCTTCAACAATTATCAACTGTTCATCTTTAACCTTATAGCTAAAGGCTGACTTTCTTGCCAGGCGTTTAACTTTAAGGGGCAAATCCTGTCTGTAGTTTCGGGGACGGGGACCGAAAATTGTTCCTCCGCCAACCCAAAGAGGTGAACGGGTAGTGCCTGCACGAGCACCACCTCTTCCCTTCTGCCGCCAGGGTTTTTTACCGCCGCCTCTTACTTCGGAACGTTCCTTTGCTTTGTGCGTTCCCTGGCGCTGATTAGCCAGAAAAGCTTTTACCGCCAGGTAAATCGCATGATCATTTGGTTCAATCCAGAAAATGCTTTCGGCAAGTTCTATTTTTTCACCTGACTTTGAACCATCTATTTTTAAAACATCTAACGTCATTTTTATTACCAGCTTAATTCTTTAACAGTTCTAATATTGAATTAACCTTACCAGGCACTGCTCCCTTAATAAGAATCAGATTCTGATCAGGAATAATTTTGATAACTTTCAGACCTGAAACAGTAACATTTTCAAAACCCAGTCTACCAGCCATTCTTTGTCCTTTAAATACTCTCGAAGGGTAAGAACTGGCACCAATAGAACCGGGTGCACGCAGCCTATCGCTTTGACCGTGAGTAGTTCCACCAACACCGCCAAATCCATGGCGTTTCATAACACCCTGGAATCCTTTGCCAATGCTTCTGCCTCTGACTTTGACCTTTTCGCCTTCTTTAAAGAGATCAATTTTAATTTCATCACCAACTTTAAAATCATTAACAGAATTAAATCTAATCTCTTTTAGTATTGCTGAAGGCTCGATCTCTTTTTTCCTGAACTGGCCCAGCACTGGTTTACGTATATTTTTTTCCTTCTTTGTTCCGAAGCCAAGCTGCAGTGCATTATATCCATCTTTTTCTCTCGTTCTGATAGAAACAATTTTGCAAGGACCAGCCTGAATTACGGTAACGGGAACAATTTCACCATTATTATCAAAGATGCTCGTCATTCCGAGTTTCTTACCGATTATACCTGACACTTCCACTTGCATCTCCATATTAAAGTTTTATTTCGATATCAACACCTGCCGGAATATCTAATTTACTCAGCGAGTCGACAGTCTTATTGTTCGAATTGTGAATATCGATAATTCGTTTATGTGCTCTGGTTTCAAACTGCTCGCGGGATTTTTTATCCACGTGTGGTGATCTTAAAACTGTATAAACAGTTCTCTTGGTCGGAAGCGGGATTGGTCCTGAAACAACAGCACCGGTGCTTCTAACAGTTTTAATTATTTTTTCAGTTGATTTATCAATCAAAATATGATCGTAAGATTTCAACTTAATTCTTATTTTTTGACCGGGCACTTATGATACTCCTTAATTTATAAAATATGCGAAAAGGGAGCGCAACTCCCTTTCCGAAGCATAAAACTATCTTTATTCAATAATTTTGGTTATTACACCTGCGCCAACCGTCCTGCCGCCTTCACGGATAGCAAAACGAAGACCTTCTTCCATTGCAATTTCTCCGATCAGATCAACGCTGAGCTTAACGTTGTCACCGGGCATAACCATCTCGGTTCCTTCAGGAAGCGTAGCAACACCGGTAACATCGGTAGTTCTGAAGTAGAACTGCGGTCTGTAACCGGAGAAGAACGGTGTATGGCGCCCGCCTTCTGCTTTTGAAAGAATATAAACTTCTCCTTCAAATTTCCTATGAGGCGTAATTGATCCGGGTTTAGCCAGAACCATTCCACGCTCAATTTCTTTTTTATCAACACCTCTGAGAAGTATACCGGCATTGTCACCGGCAATAGCTGAATCAAGTTCTTTTCTGAACATTTCAACACCGGTAACAACGGTCTTCTTGTGCATGCCAAGTCCGATGAGTTCAACTTCTTCCTGAATTTTAATTTGTCCACGTTCAACCCTTCCTGTAGCAACTGTACCACGACCTGTAATTGAAAAAACATCCTCTACAGGCATAAGGAATGGTTTATCGGTTTCTCTTGCAGGAATCGGCACATAAGTATCAACTGCATCCATGAGTTCCCAAATACAATTGTATCTTGGGTCATCAATAGGAGCATTATTAGTAGCCGCTTCGAGAGCATGTAAAGCAGAACCTTTAACAATGGGGATTTCATCGCCCGGGAATTCATAAGAATTAAGAAGATCTCTAAGCTCAACTTCAACTAATTCAATCAGTTCCGGGTCATCAACCATATCTACTTTATTCAGGAACACTACAATTCTCGGTACACCAACCTGACGGGCTAAGAGAATATGCTCTCTGGTTTGAGGCATAGGACCATCTGTTGCAGCAACCACGAGAATTGCACCGTCCATCTGTGCAGCACCCGTGATCATGTTCTTAACGTAATCCGCGTGGCCGGGGCAATCAACGTGAGCATAATGTCTGTTTTCAGTTGCGTACTCAACGTGAGCTGTAGCAATAGTAATACCTCTTTCTCTCTCTTCAGGTGCATTATCGATACTATCGAAAGTTCTGATTTCGGATAAGCCCTTCTTAGCGAGAGCCATTGTGATGGCAGCGGTTAATGTAGTTTTTCCATGATCTACGTGACCGATTGTACCTACGTTAACGTGAGGTTTACTCCTATCAAATTTTTCTTTTGCCATCTGATTCTCCTTTTATGTTTGTTCATTCTTTATTTAAAAAATTCTTCAATTAATTATGCTACTGATTTTTTACCGAGTGATTTTTCTGAAATCTCTTCCGCAATGCTTTTCGGAACTTCGCTGTAATAAGCAAACTGCATTGTATAGATGGCGCGACCCTGTGTCATTGATCTAAGTATAGTTGCATAACCAAACATTTCCGAAAGCGGGACAACTGCTTTTATCACCTGTGCATCTTTACGGGCTGAAAATCCTTCAATCTTTCCTCTTCGCGAGTTCAGATCGCCCATTACATCACCAAGATATTCTTCAGGTGTAACTACTTCCACATCCATTATTGGTTCAAGAAGTATCGGCTTAGCTTTCTTTGCACCTTCTTTGAAAGCAATTGACCCTGCAACTTTGAATGATAGTTCGTCAGAATCAACATCGTGATATGAACCGTCAAAAAGTTTTGCTTTAATATCCACAACAGGGAAACCTGCTATCACACCGTTCCGCATTGCTTCCTGAATACCTGCTGAAACAGCAGGGATATACTCTTTAGGTACTACGCCGCCAATAATCGCATTAGTAAATTCAAAGCCCTTTCCCGGTTCATTTGGTGCTAATTCGATCCAGATGTGTCCATATTTACCACGACCACCTGATTGTTTAACGAATTTTCCTTCAACTGTAACCTGTTTAGTAATAGTTTCTCTGTATGCGACTTGTGGTTTACCAATATTTGCTTCTACTTTAAACTCTCTTTTCATTCTGTCCACAAGTATTTCAAGGTGAAGTTCACCCATACCACTGATCAAAGTTTGACCTGTTTCATCATCCACCTTAATCCGAAAAGTTGGGTCTTCATCAGCTAATTTAGACAATGATTCGGATAATTTATCCTGATCAGCTTTGGTTTTAGGCTCAATAGCAATTTGTATAACAGGCTCAGGGAACACAATTTTCTCGAGTACAACTGGATCAACCTCTGAGCAGAGTGTATCACCAGTTCGTGTGTATTTAAGTCCGACTGCAGCAGCAATATCACCGGCTTTAACTTCTGTGATTTCTTCCCGGTGATTTGCATGCATTTGAAGCAGGCGGCTAATTCTTTCTTTCTTTCCACTTACAGAATTAAAGATATAAGACCCGGCATTCAGTGTACCTGCATAAACTCTGAAGAAAGTTAATTTTCCAACGTATGGATCATTCATAATTTTGAAAGCAAGCGCAGTGAATTTCTCTTTTTCATCAATTCTTCTTTTAACAACATCGTTAATTCCGATGTGGTGCGCCTCAACTTCTTTAGATTCAACCGGTGATGGAAGAAAATCAATCACACAGTCTAACAATCTTTGTATACCTTTATTTTTAAAAGCTGAACCACAAAGAACAGGAATAATTTTAAGCTGTATTGTTGCTTGCCTTAGAACTCTGAGAATTTCTGTGGAAGTTATTTCTTTCCCTTCAAGATAATTTTCCAGAAGCGTATCATCTATATCCGATACAGCTTCAAGCATTTCTGTTCTGTACTTATTCGCTATTTCAAGAAGATCATTAGGAATATCAATTTCATCAAACGTTGCGCCGAGGGTTTCTTCATGATACATCCTGGCTTTAAAGTTGATAAGGTCGATAACACCAGCGAACATATCACCTTCGCCAATAGGCAAATTGATCGGTATAGAATTGGCGCCCAATCTTTCACGAATCATTGAAACAGCATTGTAGAAATCAGCACCTGTTCTGTCCATCTTATTAATAAAAGCAATCCTTGGAACATTATACTTATCTGCCTGGCGCCAAACTGTTTCAGATTGTGGTTCAACTCCACCAACTGCACAGAACAGCGCAATAGCACCATCAAGTATCCTTAATGATCTTTCAACCTCAACAGTAAAATCAACGTGGCCCGGTGTATCAATAATATTTATCTGATGATCTTTCCAATAGCAAGTGGTTGCAGCACTCGTTATGGTAATGCCTCGTTCTTTCTCTTGCTCCATCCAGTCCATAGTAGCGGCACCATCGTGTACTTCACCAAGCCGGTGAAGTTTACCGGTGTAATAAAGAATACGCTCTGTTGTCGTAGTCTTTCCGGCATCAATGTGTGCCATTATGCCGATGTTTCTAACCTTTTCTATTTTAATCTTCGAAGACATTCTGTTTAGTTTTATTCCAGTTTATTTACCATTTAAAGTGAGCAAATGCTTTATTAGCTTCTGCCATTTTATGAGTATCTTCTTTCTTTTTAACAGCTGAACCTTCATTATTTGAAGCAGCAATTAACTCGTTAGCAAGTTTTGCGGACATAGACTTTTCGCTTCTAGCTCTGGAGTAATTCTTTATCCATCGCATTGCGAGTGCAATTCTTCTTTCAGGTCGTACTTCTGTTGGGACCTGGTAAGTTGCACCGCCAACTCTTCTGCTTCTAACCTCAATTACCGGTTGAACATTTGAGAGAGCCTTTTTGAAAATTTCCAGACCGGTTTTTTTTGTTTTCTCCTCAATCAAATCGAACGCTTTGTACACCACATATCGTGCCTTTGATTTCTTTCCATCATACATGATCGAATTGATAAATTTTGCTACCATCACATCCTGAAATTTCGGATCAGGTTTAACAAATCGTTTTTCTGCTCGTTTCTTTCTCATATATTATTTTGCTTTGGGTTTTTTAGCACCGTATTTAGAGCGTCCCTTTTTCCTATCTTCAACACCACTTGTATCAAGAGTACCTCTGATAATGTGATAGCGAACGCCCGGCAGGTCTTTAACCCTGCCGCCTCTAATTAATACTATTGAGTGTTCCTGTAAATTGTGCCCCTCACCCGGGATATAAGCAGTCACTTCAATTCCGTTAGTAAGCCTTACTCTTGCAACCTTTCTCAGGGCAGAGTTTGGTTTTTTAGGTGTAGTGGTATATACCCTTGTGCAAACGCCTCGTTTTTGCGGGCATGCATCAAGTGCGGGCGCTTTTTTCTTAGTTTCAATAAGTACGCGTCCTTTTCTTACTAACTGATTTATAGTGGGCACAAAAATCTCCTAGAACTTTAATTTCTTAAAAAAATTTAGATTTCCAATATAGCTGAAGTATTAAATCTTGTCAAGAAACAGTGTAAATAAATTAACACTACTATAGATGTGGAATCGGCTCATATCACGAACCGGTTTCCGTTGAAATATCAATTCGCCTCAACTTCCTCGGTTTGTACCTCAGAAATGGGTTCCTCTGCTTTCAGGATAATACTCCGATATTTTTTCAATCCGGTACCTGCGGGGATTAAATGCCCCATAACAACATTTTCCTTTAAGCCAAGCAGATAGTCCGCTTTAGCTTCAGTTGCTGCATTTGCAAGCACTTTTGTCGTTTCCTGGAAAGAAGCTGCAGAGATAAAGCTTTCAGTTGAAAGAGCCGCCTGAGTAATACCGAGGAGAATATGCTCGAAAGTTGCAGGTTCTGCCTCTCTTCCTACCATAGCTTTTTTACTTTTTTTCTTGAGGTCAGAATTTATTTCTCTGTATTTACTCTTAGAAACCAATTGACCTTCCTTGTAACGAGAATCTCCCTTATCCTCAAGATAGATCATGGAAGTTATTTTGTTGTTTTCTTCTATGAATTCATTCCTATCAACAATATCCTCTTCAAGGAATTTAGTATCACCTGGAGATACAATTTTCACTTTTTGAAGCATCTGCCTCACAATAACCTCAATGTGTTTATCATTTATTTTTACACCTTGTAAGCGATAAACATCCTGAATTTCATTAACAAGATATTCCTGAACAGCACTTGTACCTTTGATTTTCAAAATATCATGAGGATTTATAAGTCCATCAGTTATTTTTTCACCAGCAGGTATTTCATCAAGATCCTGAACAAGAGTGTGCTTTCCTAATGGTACAGTATATTTTTTCTCATCGGAACCGTCAGGTGCAGTAACTATTATTTCTCTTGAGCCTTTTTTCTTCACACCAAATTTCACAATACCTTCAATTTCACTAACAACAGCCGGATCCTGAGGGCTTCTGGCTTCAAACAATTCCGTAACGCGAGGTAATCCACCGGTGATATCCCGTGTCTTTGAGGTCTGTTTGGATATCTTTGCCAGAATTGTTCCTGCTGAGATGTTTTCTCCTTCTTCCACAGACAGATATGAACGGGTAGGAAGGTTAAAAGATTTTTTCTCACCATCAGTGGATTCAACCAGAATACTTGGTGTTAAATTTTTATCTTTTGAATCAATAACAACTTTCTGAACGTGGCCGGTTTGTTCATCAGTTACTTGCTGCAAAGTAACACCGTCTATCAAATCAGAAAATAGTACTCTTCCCGCAATATCGGAAAGTATAACTGAGTTATAAGGATCGTGGTTATAGAGCGGTGCGCGCTTCATCACCGGTTGACCATCATTTACCACCAATTCAGCACCGTAAGGAACATCATACTTTTTGATTTGTCTGTTATTCTCATCATATATTCCAATTGCACCTCTTCTTCCTGTAACTACTTTTACTGTACCGAGATAGTCAGATTTTTCAACGAATGATATTTTTTCGTAACGAACTGTACCATCGACATTGGATTCAACCTGAGACTGACTCGCAATTCTTGATGAAGTACCACCAAGGTGAAATGTACGAAGCGTAAGCTGTGTGCCTGGTTCACCAATAGACTGTGCAGCAATTATCCCAACTGCTTCGCCAACTTCAACAAGCTTTCCGGTGGTAAGGTTTCTACCATAACATTTAGCGCAAACACCACGTTTTGATTCACAAGTAAGTACGGTACGAATGTACACAGAATCGATATTGGAATCTTCAATTCGTTCCGCTATTGGTTCAGTTATAATTTCACCAGCCTCTATAATCAGTTCTTCTGTTCTGGGATCATAAACATCTTCCTGAGCAACACGTCCTGTTATTCTTTCAGCCAGTGGTTCTCTTTCCTGCTCGATATCTTTAAGCGCAGTAATTTCTATACCGAGGATTGTCCCGCAATCTATTTCACTGATTATTACATCCTGGGCCACATCAACCAATCTTCTTGTAAGATAACCGGCATCAGCAGTTTTTAAAGCTGTATCTGCAAGGCCTTTTCTCGCACCGTGTGTTGAGATGAAGTACTCAAGAACTGACAATCCTTCTTTGAAGTTAGCTATAATCGGGTTCTCAATAATTTCACCAGCCTGACCTGATAATGTTTTTTGAGGTTTCATCATAAGACCGCGCATACCTGCTAACTGACGAACCTGCTCCTGAGAACCTCGGGCACCGGAGTCAACCATCATATGTAATGAATTGAATCCACCAAGATGCACTCTTAATTTTTCCATAAGCGCACGTGCAACGTCATTGGTAGTGTGCGTCCAGACGTCAATAATTTTGTTATATCGCTCGGCGTCAGTAATAACACCCTGCTCATGTTCATTCAGAATAGTTTCTACTTTTTTATTTGCTTTATCTATCAATGAAGCTTTTTCATCGGGAATTATCATATCAGCATAGCTTACTGATAAACCTCCGGCGGTTGCATATCTGAATCCAAGGTCTTTAAGATCATCAAGAAACTTTGCAGTTACTTTATTGCCAAGTTTCATAAACATCTGACCAATAAAGCCGCCAAAAGTTTTCTTTATAAGTAACTGATTAAAAAATCCCATCTCATCCGGTACAATCTTGTTAAAGATTATCCTTCCGGTAGTTGTTTCGATTACTTCGCCATTGATTCTTACCTTAATACGAGCGTGCAAGCCAACAACTTTTCCGTCATAAGCTATTATCGCTTCTTCGGGTGAACTGAATATAATTCCCTCACCTCTGTCACCATCTTTCAGTTTGGTCAGGTAGTAACAACCGAGAACGATATCTTGTGTAGGTACAACAATAGGACTTCCGTTCTGAGGTGAAAGTATGTTATGGCTGCTCAACATAAGAAGCGATGCTTCAAGCTGTGCTTCGTGCGAGAGTGGTACGTGAACTGCCATCTGATCACCGTCAAAATCCGCGTTGAATGCTGTACAAACCATCGGATGAAGCTGAATAGCTTTCCCATCTATTAGTACGGGCTGAAATGCCTGTATGCCAAGTCTGTGCAGAGTAGGCGCACGATTAAGCAGCACCGGATGACCATCAATTATTCTTTCAAGAATTTCCCAAATGATCGGGTCTTTTCTATCAACAACTTTTCTTGCACTTTTTACGGTTTTGTTGTGACCTCTTTCAATTAATTTTCTGATTATGAATGGTTTGAACAATTCAACCGCCATGTCTTTCGGCAATCCGCACTGATGGAGTTTCAGTTCCGGACCGACTACGATAACTGAACGACCGGAATAATCAACTCGCTTACCTAACAGATTCTGGCGAAATCTTCCCTGCTTACCTTTAAGCATATCGCTGAGAGATTTCAATGGTCTGTTGTTGTCGCTTCTAACGGCGCTGCCTCTTCTTGAATTATCGAATAGAGCATCAACAGATTCCTGGAGCATTCTTTTTTCATTCCGAAGAATTACTTCAGGAGCTTTAATATCAATTAGTCTTTTTAATCTGTTATTCCTGATAATTACTCTTCTGTAAAGATCATTCAAGTCGCTGGTTGCAAATCTTCCACCTTCCAGCGGAACAAGCGGACGCAATTCAGGAGGAATAACAGGAATGTAATTAAGAACCATCCATTCGGGTCTGTTTGGAACTTTATTTTCGAATTCTTTAAATGCTTCAATTACACGAAGTCTTTTAAGCAGATCTTGTTTTTTCTGTTGTGATGTTTCGATTGCAAGCTGATCTCTCAGTTCTTTTGAAAGTTCTTCAACATTAGTCTTTTTAAGAATTTCTTTTACGGCTTCGCCGCCTATTTTTGCAACAAATTTTTTCGGGTCTTCATCTTCAAGTTTTTCATTGCCTGCTGGTAATGAATTAAGGACTTCGAAGTACTGATCTTCAGAAATAAGGTCTTTTTTGCTTAAACCTGTCGGACCAGAATTTATTACAATATATGATTCATAATAAATAACCTTTTCAAGTTCTTTCAGACTAAGCCCGATTATATTACCAATCTTTGATGGCTGTGCCCTGAAAAACCAGATATGAACTACGGGCACTGCAAGTCCGATGTGTCCCATTCTTTCACGGCGAACACTTTTCTGTGTAACCTCAACACCGCATCTGTCGCAGATGATACCTTTATATCTTATTCTTTTATATTTACCGCAATAACATTCCCAGTCCCTTGTAGGACCAAAAATCTTTTCGCAGAACAAGCCGTCCTTTTCCGGTCTGAAAGATCTGTAGTTGATGGTTTCCGGTTTTGTAATTTCACCATAAGATCTTTCCAATATTTCATCGGGGCTTGCTAAACTAATAGTAATGCTGTGAATATCACGCATTGCATTTTCCTGAACTCTGTAAGGCATTTTATTGATCTCCTATTTCTAAGTGAAAAAAATAATTTATCGTTAATTAGTTGATCTTGATATCCAGGCCAAGCCCCTGGAGTTCTTTTATCAACACATTGAACGATTCAGGAACATTTGGTTCCTGTAAGTTTTCACCTTTAACAATTGCTTCATAAGCTTTTGCTCTGCCGGCAACGTCATCGCTTTTAACGGTAAGAATTTCCTGAAGAACGTGAGAAGCGCCATATCCTTCAAGCGCCCACACTTCCATCTCACCAAATCTCTGACCACCGAACTGAGCTTTTCCACCTAAAGGTTGTTGTGTAATTAACGAGTATGGGCCGATGGACCTTGCATGAATCTTATCATCAACAAGGTGGCTTAGTTTAAGCATATAGATGTAGCCGCAGGTAACCTTCTGGTGGAATTTTTCACCTGATCTGCCATCTATAAGGTCTGTTTTACTGCCTCTATCGAGAGCCGCTTTCTCAAGGTACTCGTCAACATCTTCAACATCAGCGCCGTCAAATATTGGTGTAGCGAATCGAACACCGAGTTTTTTACCTACCCAACCAAGTGCAGTTTCATATAACTGTCCGAGGTTCATACGGGAGGGTACTCCAAGCGGATTCAAAATAATGTCCACCGGTGTTCCATCGGGTAAATATGGCATGTCTTCAATCGGAACAATCTTAGCAACAACGCCCTTATTACCGTGTCTGCCTGCCATCTTATCGCCAACAGCGACTTTTCTTTTTTTGGCGACATACACTTTTGCAAGCTGCACTATACCCGGCGGCAGTTCATCACCGCTGGCAATTTTTATCTTTTCTCTTTTATAATCTTCTTCATGATCTGATAGAAGATCAAAGTAATTTCTGAATAATGTAGCTACATGGTTATTAGTTTTTTTCTGCTCGAACCAATCTAATGTATAATCGAGCTTTGTAACATCTTCGAGTGATTCAAATGTAGTATCTTTAATAGTTGTACCACTTCTGATAACTACACTTCCATCAAGATCCCGGATTCCTGTGGTCGTCATTCCAACAGTCAGCCTGGTTAGTTTTGTAACCAGCTTTTCATAGTGAGCTGCAAGATTGTTTTTATGTTCAACCTCGAGTGCATCAAGCTGTTTTTTCTCAAGTTTCTTTGCTTCGTTATCTCTTTTTTTCCGACTGAACAGGCGGGTTTTGATAACCGTTCCTCTTAATCCGGGAGGTGCTTTCAGTGAAGCATCTTTCACATCACCGGCTTTATCCCCGAAAATTGCACGGAGCAGTTTTTCTTCAGGCGTTGGATCAGTTTCACCCTTAGGAGTAATTTTGCCGATAAGGATGTCACCTTCCTTAACTTCGGCACCTTCACGCACAATGCCGTATTCATCAAGGTTTTTTACAGCTTCTTCACTAACGTTGGGAATTTCGCGTGTTAGTTCCTCTTCACCGCGTTTTGTTTCTCTTACCTGAAGCTCAAACTCTTCAATATGAATTGAAGTGTAAGTATCATCAGAAACAAGTCTTTCACTAAGAATAATTGCATCTTCAAAATTGTAGCCACGCCATGGCATAAATGCGACAAGCACATTTCTGCCAAGAGCAAGTTCGCCTTTGTCTGTTGAAGCTCCATCAGCCAACACATCTCCTTTAGCCACACGGTCGCCAACGTTCACAATTGGCTTCTGATTAACACAGGTTTCCTGGTTCGTTCCGTTAAATTTGGTAAGCCAGTAAGTTGTTCTCCTGATGTCATTAAAACTTGTTAATGCTTCAACGCTGTTAGGGTTGATATCATATTTAACTATAATTTTATCTGCATCAACATATTCAACAACCCCATTGTCTTCAGCAGCCAGCATAGCTCTTGAATCCCGTGCAACACGCTCTTCCATACCGGTGCCTACAATCGGAGCTTCGGGGCGCATTAAAGGCACTGCCTGCCTTTGCATGTTAGAACCCATTAATGCTCTGTTAGCGTCATCATGTTCCAGGAATGGTATCAGGGCTGCTGCGGCGCTAACAATCTGAGCCGGAGCAACATCCATATATTCAACCTGCTCTGGTGTTACTATCGGGAATTCACCTTTAAGTCTGGATTTAACTCTCTCTTTAACAAATCTGGATTGCTCATTTAAGGGTGCATTAGCCTGTGCAATAACGAAGTGATCTTCCTGTTCGGCTGTAAGGTAATGTACCTCATCAGTAACTTTTCCTTTTGATACGATTCTGTAAGGGGTTTCAAGAAATCCATAGCGATTAACCCTTGCATAGATAGTCAGGGAAGAAATCAACCCTATGTTTGGACCTTCAGGAGTTTCAATTGGACATAATCTTCCATAATGAGTATAATGAACGTCACGAACTTCAAAACCGGCACGTTCTCGGGTTAAGCCACCGGGTCCTAAAGCCGACATTCTTCTTTTATGAGTCATTTCCGCTAAGGGGTTTGTTTGATCCATAAACTGGGATAATTGGTTTGTCCCAAAGAATGCACTTATTACGGCGCTAATAGTTCTTGCATTAACCAGATCCTGCGGTGTGAAATTTTCACTATCGCGCATGTTCATACGCTCTTTAATGGTTCTGGCCATACGCGCCATTCCAACATTAAACTGCTGGCTAAGCTGTTCTCCCACAGTTCTTATTCTTCTATTTCCCAAATGATCGATGTCATCAACGCTTTCATTACCAGCCTTAAGTTTGATCATATATTTGATTATTTCAATTATATCCTCAATCGTAAGGACTGTGGTTGTTTCAGGTATGCTGAGCTTCAGTTTATCGTTCATTCTGTGCCTGCCCACATCACCTAAATCGTATCTCTTATCATTAAAGAAAAGCTTATCAATAAGAGATGAAGCGGTTTCAACATCAGGTGCTTCACCAGACCTTAATTGACGGTAGATAGCAAATAATGCTTCTTCTTTGGTATGAGCGGTATCTTTTCTTAACGTATTTACTATAAGGTCCTGTTCGGGCGAAGTTTCTTTTGTAAGGAATTTCAGAACTTCAACCTCTGCATCGTTAAGGCGTTCAATATCTTCTTCTGAAAGGATACTGTCTTTGGTAAGGAAAATTTCTCCTGTAGACAAATCAAAAACATCACTTGCAATAGTTCTACCAATGTATTCAGCAATTTTTACTTTACGTACTGAAACTTCCTCAACCAAATCAAATAATTTCAGAATTTCCTCATCTGAAGTAAATCCGAGCGCACGCAAAAGTGTTGTGGCTGGAAATTTCTTTCTTCTATCAATATATACATAAAGGATATAGTTGATATCTGTTGCAAACTCAACCCAGGAACCTCTTAGCGGGATTATTCGCGCAGCATAGATAGGGGTTCCGTTAGGATGGATGGTCTGCGAGAAAGCAACTCCCGGCGAACGATGAAGTTGTGATACAACAACTCTCTCGGCACCATTAATTATAAATGTACCCTTCTCTGTCATGAACGGAAGGTTACCTAAATAGACTTCCTGCTCAACGGTGTTCACAAACTCCTGGGTGTCACTATCTTTTGTTGAAAGCCTTAGTTTAGCTTTTAACGGAGCGGAAAATGTTAAGCCGCGTTCAAGGCATTCATATACCGAGTAGCGTGGTCTTTCAATATAGTACTCGATAAAATCAAGCCTGTAATTCTCTTTATTATCAAAAATCGGAAAGTTTGCATGGAAAACAGCCTGAAGTCCTTTCTGTTCGCGCTTTGAAGGTAATACATTTTTCTGTACGAAATCCTCAAATGATTCAGTTTGAATACTGAGCAAATCAGGAATACCAATTACAGACTGGATTTCGCCGAAGGAAAGTCTCTTGTTATTCAATTTAGCCTCCAGTTATTATTCAAATTCATTTCTTATAGTCACTTACTAAAACAACCATCCTAACATGAGAAAAGTGATAAGTTGGTAATTACCATCTTATCACTTCAGAAATGTTCGAATTCGGTTTTGATTTAATCAAAAAATATTATTTAACTTCTACTGCAGCACCTGCTTCTTCAAACTCTTTTTTGAGTTTTTCAGCTTCTTCTTTAGAAACGGCTTCTTTAACTACTTTTGGTGCAGAATCAACAAGGTCTTTAGCTTCCTTCAGACCTAAACCGGTATGAGCTCTTACAACTTTAATCACATTAATTTTCTTTTCGCCTGCAGAAACAAGCGTAACGTTGAACTCGGTTTGTTCTTCAACAGGTGCAGCACCGCCAGCAGCAGGCATAGCACCGCCAGCAATTACCATAGGTGCAGCAGCGGTTACACCGAATTCATCTTCTAATGCTTTCTTTAGTTCTGATGCTTCAATTAATGACAAGCCTTTTATCTTTTCAACTATTTCGGCTACTTTCTCTGACATTTTTTTCTCCTAATTGATTTCTTAATAAAAATTTCTTTTACGCTGCCTTCTTTTTTGAAATCTCGTCAATAACGCTTACTAGATCTCTCATCACAGCATTTATTGCTCCTACAATTCCGGAAACAGGGGCATTGATTGAACCCAGAATTCCCGCAACAATTTCAGCTTTTGAAGGAAGATTAGCAAGTTCGTTCAATTTTGTTCCATCGAAGTACTGTTGTTCAACATAGCAAGCTTTTAATACAAGCTTTTGAGTCTCATCAAAGTACTTTTTGATTATCTTTGCCGGGATTACCGGGTTGTCTGAAGCAAAAGCGAATCCTGTCATTCCTTCAAGGTGTCCGGCAAATTTATCGTATTTTCCCAGATCGTCAATTGCACGCTTAAATAACGTATTTTTAATAACACGGTATTTTACGCCTTCCTTTCGGAATTCATTTCTGATCTTATCAATATCAGAAACATTTATTCCGTGATAATCCGTGAGATAAACCGCCGAAGCGTTCTGAACCAGGTCCTTCACTTCAGATACCATTTCAGCTTTTTCTTTCTTATTCATTTTTCTCCCATTACTGGTAAAAAGTTAATCGAGTATGCCCTTTTTTCTAAAGGGCAAGATTAGAAGCATTTTTTTTGAGTGCGTAAACTTTTTGATGATTTAAGCAGCTACCTCATCTTTATTAATTCTTAAGCCCGGACCCATAGTGCTTGACAGGTATAAACTTTTTACATACTGTCCCTTCGCAGATGCCGGTTTAAGTTTAATGATAGTGCTTATAAATGCTTTTACATTATCAACCAATTTTTCTGTTTCAAAATTTAATTTTCCGATTGAGGAATGAACTATTCCGGTCTTATCAACACGGAATTCAATCTTTCCGGCTTTGACTTCAGCTACAGCTTTTGCCACATCCATTGTAACAGTTCCACTTTTTGGATTAGGCATTAAACCTTTTGGACCGAGAATTTTACCAAGTTTGCCAAGTTCGCCCATAATGTCCGGGGTTGCAATAACCACATCAACATCAGCCCATCCTTCTTTAATTTTTTCGAGGTATTCTTCAAAACCGGCGAAATCAGCGCCAGCATCGAGTGCTTCTGTTGCTTTGGCTCCTTTGGCAATGACCAAAACTTTAACCTGCTTACCAGTTCCGTGCGGCAGACTCACAGTTCCTCTGACCATCTGATCAGCGTGTCTTGGATCAACACCAAGGCGCATAGCGCAGTCAAGCGACTCAACAAACTTTACCTTTGAAGCTTCCTTCAGAGTATTTATTGCATCGGCTAATGAATAGTCTTTGGAAGTATCAATAGAATTTACGATTTCTTTATTTCGTTTTGTTTTCTGCATTTATACACCAAATAAGTAATTAATAATTTCAATTTAATTTTCGACTGTGATGCCCATACTTCTTGCTGTTCCTGCAACCATGCTCATTGCATGTTCAATGTCGTATGCATTAAGATCGGGCATTTTTATTTCGGCAATTTCTTTTACTTGTGCCTTTGTAACTTTTGCAACTTTGTTCCGGTTAGATTCGGGCGATCCCTTCTCAACTTTAGCAGCTCTTTTTAACAGTACTGCTGCGGGAGGAGTTTTTGTGATGAAGGTGAATGATTTATCCGAATAAACCGTGATTACTACGGGGATTATCAGTCCGTCTTTATCGTTGGTTCTGGCATTAAATTGCTTGCAGAACTCCATAATGTTAACCCCTTTTTGACCTAACGCAGGTCCGACCGGTGGCGAAGGATTTGCCTTACCGGCAGGGATTTGAAGCTTTATGTAACCTGTTATTTTTTTAGCCATAATTAATCCTGTATAAAACTATTTATTTTTCTAATTCAGCCTGGACGAAATCAATCTCGACAGGAGTTTTTCTGCCAAAGATCGAAACCATCACTTTAATTTTCATTTTTTCTTCATTCACTTCCTGAACGGTGCCATTAAAATTATTGAAAGGACCATCAATAATTTTCACAAGGTCCCCGGTACGAAAGATGGTTTCCATTCTTTCACCGTCTTCATCCTGAGTAATACGCCCGACAATTCTTTTTACTTCTTCAGGTTGAAGAGGATTTGGATTATTGCCCGTTCCCAGAAATCCCATAACTGATTGTGTTCTCAGGATGAATTCTTTCACCTGATTATCGAGGATTGCCTGAACAAGAATGTATCCGGGGAAAAAATTTTTTGTTTTACTTCTTTTCTTGCCGTCTTTAACTTCAAACACTTTTTCGGTGGGAACGAGAATATCCGTTATTTTTGCACGTAAGGATTCGTTGTCTTTCATCTCGTTCTCAAGAAGCGTTTTCACTTTGTTTTCGTGACCGGAAAACGTTCTTACAACATACCATTTATATTCCATATGCCAGATTCACCTAAAAGATACCTTTAAAAACTTCTGTAATGAGCATGTCGATTACGTACGTAAAGGCTGCAAGAATAAGACACACTACAATAACTATAGTAGTTGATTCCTTCAATTCTTCTTTTGTTGGCCAGGTGACTTTTTTCATCTCCTTTACAACATCCTGAAAAAAACCTACAATTTTTTCTTTCATAGTCAGATTTCACCAATAAAAAATACTTGCACGTCAGGAGGGACTCGAACCCCCAACCTGCGGTTTTGGAGACCGCTGCTCTACCAATTGAGCTACTGACGTATCAATATTATTTTGTTTCCTTATGAATTGTATGCTTTCTATCCCATCGGCAGTATTTTTTATACTCGACTCTTCCGGGATGAAGTCGTTTGTTTTTTGTGGTAGTGTAATTTCTTCTTTTACACTCTGTGCATTCTAAAGTTATTATTTCTCTCATAGCTGATAATTATGTTTATGTTGAGCTGACGACCGGGATTGAACCGGTGACCTCATCCTTACCAAGGATGTGCTCTACCAACTGAGCTACGTCAGCAGGTTCCGGGTTGAGCGGGAGACGGGACTCGAACCCGCGACCAACAGCTTGGAAGGCTGTGACTCTAGCCAACTGAGTTACTCCCGCATCAAAGCTGATATGAATTTCCGAACAACATTTTTTAGAACTTTTGGGTTTTTATTTATTTTTATAATAATTTCTTTAAGTGCTTTTCCTTTGTTGGGTTATTCTTAACTAAATATTTCACAAATGACAATCAACAACAGAAGAGCAAAAAAGAAGGGAATCTGTCTTAAATAAACCAAGAATTCCCTAAAAATTTCAATACAAATAGTCGCAAACGCATAAAACTGTGGGCGGCGAGGGATTCGAACCCCCAAAGGCTTGCGCCAACGGATTTACAGTCCGCCCCGGCTCTCCAACTCCGGCGTCCGCCCAGTTTTATAAACGAGCATCAAATATATTTGGATTTCAGTAAAAATGCAAATAAAAACTTGACGTGTGCTTGTGTCAGCAAACAGACACACTGTGACGGATATGTTAGGAAATAAAAACGCTCAAACCTGAATATTCATTATAAAATTTTATGAGATTTTAATGACTCCATAATTCTCTGTCCAAACTTCGATACTGAATAGCTTCGCTTATGTGTTGGGCGAGAATATGTTCGCAGGCTTCCAAATCAGCAATAGTTCTGCTTACTTTTAAGATACGGTCATAGGCTCTTGCAGAAAGTCCGAGTTTCGTCATTGCCATTTTTAGCAGCTCAGTACCTGCAGAATCAAGAGTACAATAGCGACGTACTTCCCTTGACCCCATATCGCCGTTTGTATAGATATTCTTTAAATCGGAAAACCTTGCTAATTGAATTTCTCTGGCTTTTATCACTCTCATACGAATTTGGGCAGACCCTTCTCCTTTTACATCAGAAGACAATTCTTTATACTTAACTGCGGGAACTTCAATATGGATATCAATTCTGTCAAGCAGTGGGCCGGAAATCTTTGCCATATATCGCTGTATTTGCGGTTGTGCACATGTGCAATCTTTATTCGGATCGGTAAAATAGCCGCAGGGACACGGATTCATTGCGGCAGCAAGCATAAAGTTTGCAGGAAATTCTAATGATAATTTAGAACGGCTTACTGTTATTCTGTTATCTTCCAAAGGCTGTCTTAATACCTCCAATACATTTTTTTTGAATTCAGGCAGCTCGTCTAAAAACAAAACACCATAATGAGCGTATGAAACTTCGCCCGGTCGAGGAAAAGAACCACCTCCGATAAGTGCTGCATCAGACACTGTGTGATGCGGATTTCTGAAAGGGCGTTCGGTTACGAGCGGAATGTCTCTTGGTAATATGCCTGCAACAGAATGAATTTTTGTAGTCTCAAGCGCTTCTTCAAAGGCCATTGGCGGCAGTATTGAAGGAATTCTTTTAGCAAGCATTGTTTTCCCGGATCCCGGCGGCCCAATCATTATAATATTATGTGCACCGGCAGCAGCCACCTCCAGAGCTCTCTTTACATTTTCCTGACCTTTAACATCCGAAAAATCGAGATGATATTGGTTTATTTTGCTGAATATTGAAGATAGTTCACTTTGAACTTTCCCGGCTTCTGTTTCTCCGTTTAGAAATTGAATAACTTCAGAAAGATTTTCAAATCCATAAACATCTATGCCTTCCACTATTGCCGCTTCTTGTGCGGATTCGGAAGGTAAAATTATCCTTTTTATCGCTTTCTTTTTTGCTTCAACAGAAATTGGCAGTGCACCCTTTACAGGTCTTAACTTTCCATCCAAAGCAAGTTCACCAAGAAAGATACTATCTTCGAGAAGGTTTTGTTCTACTTTCTCTGTTGCCGCAAGAATTCCAACAGCAATAGGGAGATCAAACGAACTCCCCTCTTTTTTGATATCTGCCGGTGCAAGGTTAATAGTTATTTTTCTTAGCGGAAATTCTATACCAATGTTCTTTATAGCAGCAATAACCCTCTCTTTACTTTCCTTAACTGCATTATCAGGAAGACCAACAATAATAAATGAGGGAGTTTGTTTTTCAACGTTCGTTTCCACTTCAACTATGTAAGCATCAATACCATATGTAGCACTTGACAAAATTTTTGACAGCATATTTCCTCGGGAAAATTACTATGATGGGGAGCTGAATTTAAAATACTCTTGTTCTAAAGAAAACGACACGTATAACTTACTTTGACAACACCATCTTTTTAATCTGGCTGTAAGTAGGTGTAGATACTTTATACAGGTAAACCCCTGAAGGCAGTTCGGTTCCGTCAAAAGAGAATTTATGAATTCCCTTCGATAAAAATCCTGAATGAAGACGGATAATTTCTCTGCCTTCAAGATTATATATTAAAACATCTATTTCTGAATCTTCCAATAATTCAATTATGATACTGGTAAGCGGATTGAACGGATTCGGATAGTTTTGTTCCAATACGAATGGAGATGTTTCACCCTGCCCGATTTTAACCTGTGCTGAATAAATAAAAGACCCATCCGTATGAATCTGCTTTACACGATAATGCACAATATCGGAATCATGTTCTTTAGCATCAATGAATGCATAAGTTTTTTCGTATGTGTTATCGGCCAATACTGTAAATACCGGGATGTAATCCGCATTTTGAATCGATTTTTCCAGCACATATGATTCGGTTTGACGATAATCTCCCCCGCTCCAGGTTAATTCATAAGAATTACTCAAAACTGTAACGTTTAAATCAGGTGCGCGTGCAAATATAGGAGCATCAGATTTATTCAATTGTGTATTAAGAGCCTGAATTTCAACGATCCCCGGCACTGACCGCGGGACATTGTTATTATCAAAATTATATTGTGCAAGTACTCTCGAACTATCGCTAATAAAATATTTATGATTTCTGTTTCTGAAAGAAACATCAATCGAATTATTAAACTCGATAATTCTCAGTTGATCTAAATGTATCGGGTTATCAGTCTCTTCAGCCTGAAATCTGAACAGCAGATCACTGGCTGATAAAATATTTACAAGGTCGTTACGAGAAATCAGATTTCCGTTACAATAAAAATATGCTGCGTTATCTGTAAATGAAAATAGAATTGAAATATGATACCAGGCTTTTCTGCTAATAAACCATGGCTGGATAAATGACTGCGTCCCGTTTTTTGGAGTGACGGAAATCATCTGATAACGGTTAATATTAATATCAAAATCTGCTTCGCCGGTTTTTTTATTTATTATTTTCAGAACAGAGTTATTCAAACCCCCTCTAAACCAGAATTCGGTAAGCAATTGATTTACATTATCCGCCGTCAGATTCAACTCTAAAATGCTATTATTATTCAGGAGCAATGCTCTTCCGGCATTTCTTTGAGGACGGTAAAAATTCAGATTCACATCGATAAAATTATTTAGCGGATCCTGATTTTCTCTGGACTTCAGGTATCCGAGAACTTTATTACCTTTTTTAAACACTCCTAAAAATTTCAAATTACTTTGTAACGAATTTTCAACTTTTAGATTTAACATCAACTGAAAAAAGTCACCAATTTTTATTGTTGAATCCCTAAAGTCAATTAGAGTTTTGTACGCCTGTTGTAATTCACCTTTCAGGTAGGTTTGAGTCACCGGCAATTTCAATGAAATATCAATTGTACGTAACTCAATTTTATTTAAAGCCACCCTCTCATCAAGTATCAGGTAGAATTCCAGATTATCTGCTTCAGGAAATCGATTGGAAGCTATTATCGAAATATCGAAAGATGAGTTAACCGGTATAAATCGCGGTGAAAAAACTTTGATGTTCTCTGCCAGGGTATTATCCCAGCAAAAAGCAGCAAACACGCCAAATAACAATATTTTTAAATAACCGGAAACCATAGGGTTTTGAAAATAGGAACTTAAAACGACTAGGTCAACATTTATTTATACTTGCGTAAAAAGTCAATTCTATCCTGCAATTGGCTGACCGGGGTTAAAAGCTTGTCTTTCCCATAGATAGCGTCTTCCCGGTTAGTAAATGCTAATTCATAATCTTTGCTCATAACAATAGCTTCTTCGGGGCAAACATCTTCACAGAAGCCACAAAAAATGCATCGGAGCATATTGATTTCAAATCTCTCGGGATATCTCTCCTTTTCCAATTCTGTTTCTGCTGCCTGTACTTCAATAGCAAGCGCCGGGCATACCCTTGAGCATAAGCCACATGCAACGCAGCGCTCAACACCATTTTCTTCTTCAACCAAAACCGGACGTCCTCTGTATGAAGATGGAGGGATGAATTTCTCTTCAGGGTATTCAAAAGTAAACTTTGGCTTAAACATTGTTCTGAGTGTAAGCGAAAGCCCTTTAATAATTTCGGGTATATATATTTTCTCCAGAAAAGTTAGATCTTTTTCTCTCTTTTTAACAGCCATATAAATCTACTCAATTAGTTTTTCATAATTCAAAAAGTACAATAGGATGAGCCGTGTATTTAGCGTTCTCTTCCGGTTAGCGCTTAAAATATCATTACCAAAGCCGCAACCCAAACAAGATTTATTAATGATAACGGAAAAATAACCTTCCAGCCAAGATCCATTAATTGATCATATCTGTAACGCGGTATGCTCCATCTTACCCAGATGAAGAAGAATAACAGCAAACCGATCTTGACCATAAAACTCAAAACCTGGAGAATGACCGCGAGTGTCCCTTCAATACCTATTGAACTCAACTCAATAAATGGGATATTATATCCGCCAAGATACATTAAAGTTATCAGTGCGCTTGATATAATCATCATTGCATACTCAGCAAGAAAAAATCCGGCAAATTTCATGCTGCTGTATTCTGTATGAAATCCACCAACAAGCTCTGGCTCGGCTTCGGGCAAATCGAAAGGCAGCCGGTTTGTTTCGGCAAAAGCAGAAACGAGAAAGGTTAAAAATCCTATTGGTTGTATCCATGCATTCCACAAAAAAGCGCCCTGACTTTCAATTATATCGTAGGGTCTCAATGATTCAGCAAAGATCAGCACGCCGGCAATCGAAAAGCCCATAGATACTTCATAAGAGATCATCTGTGCGGAGGAACGAATCCCGCCCAGCAAAGAGTATTTACTGCCGGATGACCATCCTGCCAATGTAAGTGAATAAACACCTACAGAGGTAAGTGCAAGAATATATAAAACTCCCATATTTACATCTGCAACTACAAGTGAAACCTGATATCCAAAAATTTCAACTTCGGGTCCGATGGGGATTACTGCATAAGCCGTAAAGGCAACGAAAAGTGCTAGTGCAGGTGCAATTGCATGAATTGTTTTGTTCGCATTAACAGGTACTATGTCTTCTTTCAGTAATAATTTGAATACATCGGCAAAGGGCTGAAGAATTCCTTCCCAACCAACTCTGTTGGGTCCTAATCTGTTTTGCACCCATGCGCTAATCCTTCGCTCAAAATACACCAGATAAGATACAGTGATCAGCATGATATTTAATATTATAAATATCTTTATCAGAGTCATTATGATTATTTCAAGCATTGTCATATGATTTTAAAATCCGGTTAAACTTTTTCCGTAATTACTGTTTTTAACATCGCACCAGACTCACCAATTACATCGTAATTGAGCCCGGAGAATTCTTTAATATTTTTTGCAATCTCGTTAAAAACCTCTTCAGACATATTGAATTTTATTTTATGCCCGAGACTGGTTGCAAGTGCAGCAAGTATTTTCCAGCTTGCCCTGGCATCACGCCGGTTACCTTTTGCCCAGCGGTCATATTCCGTTCCAAATTTATCCAATCTGCTCATAGCCATGCCTTCGAGGGCACGGTCTGTTTCAAGAGAAGTTAAAGCCGGTCTTATGCGCTGAACTCTACCTTGAAAATTAACGAATGTTCCGTTCTTCTCAGCATAAGTTGCCGCAGGGAAGACGATATCCGCAAGCATTGCTGTTGGCGTAAAGTTAGATGAATGAACAATAAGCAGATCGAGCCTGGAAAGAAGCGATTCCCATTCTGCGTCGTTACTGATAAGATCATCTTCTAAAACATATAAAGCACGGATTCGATTTTCTTTAATAGCTTGCTTAATGCCTGGCAGATCAAACCCTCCCTGTGCCGGTCGAACACCTATAAGCTCAGCGCCAAGTGAGTTTGGTGTTATATCACTTTTGCGCAGTATATCATCAGCAAAATCCGGATCGTTTCTTCGCAAAAAATCAATATGCCGTGAACCAACTATAGACCTGGCAATTTTGACAAGCAGATAATTATCTTCACAGGTTGCAAAAGGCGAGCCGATAAAGGCAATTTCATCTTTATTATATGCTTTGATATTTGAAACTGCCAATGCGAATGCCTCATCCCAGCCAACTTCAATCAGCACGCCTTCTCGCCTTATGTGGGCGCCATCTACTCTGTCTTTGGAATTAATAAAATTAAATGTGTTAAGTCTGCCATGATCGCACATCCAGTAACTGTTTACATTATTATTAAATCGTGGTGTTAAACGTAAGACTTCATTATTCCTTACCCAGATTTCTGTATTGCAGCCGCGTGAACATCCGATACAAACAGATTTGGTTGCAGACATTTCCCACACTCTTGCTTTAAATCTGAAATCCCGACTGGTTAAAGCGCCAACCGGACAAATGTCAACAGTATTGAGTGCATAGGGATTATCCATTTCTTCACCGGGATAAGTAACAATCGTTACGCGATCGCCTCGCTTAATAAAAGTTAATTCAGGATCCTTTGCAATTTCGTCACAAAAACGGATACACCTTGAGCAGGATATACAGCGCTCAGCGTCAAACATTATGTTAGGACCAAGTGGTACTCTTTTATCCTTATGAACTTTCTCTTCAACAAATCTGCTTTCACCAACAGAATGTTCATAAGCATAATCCTGAAGTTTGCATTCACCGGCTTCATCACAAATCGGGCAGTCGAGAGGGTGATTGATGAGAAGGAATTCCATAACCGCATTCCTGGCAGCAAGTGCATTCCTGGATTCTGTGTGCACTACCATGCCTTCTGCTGCAAAAGTAGCACAAGCAATTACCAGTTTAGGCATTTTTTCAACTTCGACCAGGCAGACACGGCAGTTACCTGAAACGGAGAGTTCCGGGTGCCAGCAAAAGTGAGGGATTATTATACCGTGATCGGCGGCAGCTTCAATTATTGTTTGACCAGGTTTAAACTCAATTTCTTTTTCGTCTAATAAGAATTTGGGCATTAACAATCCTTTATGATTTAAATTCTCTACTGATTCTTATTTTTATAACTTTTAATAAATCAAAAAAAAAATCTCAATCGCATAAGTACTAATCAGCTTCAATAAGAGCATTATATTTTTGAAGATATTCTTCAGTGAACCGTGCAATATTTTTATAAGCTTTCTCCAGTATTTCTTCCTGCGGAAGAAATACAACTCTGAAGTGTTGGGTATCAGGTTTTTGTCCGAATCCGCTTCCCGGTACAACTACTACACCGGTTGCTCTTATAAGTTCGGCAACGTAGTGGCTATCGGGCTGATTTATGTGCAGCCTTGGAAAAGCATAAAATGCACCTTCCGGTTTAATGCAGGAAATACCCGGGGTTGAATTAAGCATATCCATTGTCATATCCCGTCTGCGTGTAAGTTTTTCGGATGCAATGCTTAAATGTGATTGATCACCCTCAAGCGCAGGCGGTATTGCATATTGTTCGGGGTGGTTTGCAGATAGTCTAGCCCTCAGCAATTTGTTTATCGCTTCAATATATTCACTAAGTCTGTTTTTATCGCCGCTAACAATTCCCCAACCGATCCGAAAACCCGGTACCATATAATTTTTTGACAGCCCGCCGAAGGTTATTACAGGTACCTCGCTATTTAATGCAGCGATGGAAGTATGAACTTCCCCATCAAATAAAAGTTTGTCATATATCTCATCAGCAAAGATTACAAGGTTGTGCTCTAATGCAAGACCAACTATTTGCTTTAAAGTTTCTTTAGTACAATTTGAACCTGTTGGATTATTCGGATTTATGAGAATGATACCACGGGTCTTTTCATTTACTTTCGATTTTATATCCTCTATTTCAGGCTGCCAGCCATTGGATTCATCAAGATAATAAGGATTCTCAATGTTTTGAAGCTTGCTTGCAATAGCAGTATAAAGCGGATAACCCGGAGTGGGTGTTAATACGTTTTCACCTTCATTTACCAGTGCGGTAAGGCATACATCAATTGCTTCACTAGCACCGGTGGCGATAAATATATCCTGAATGTTTTTTATTCCTTTACGCTCTGCTTCTTTTTCTATTGATTGAATTGCACTTTTTATACCGGATGAGGGGGCATATCCATTAAGATTTTTAAGCATTGCCTGATACGTTGCATCAATCATATGTTTCGGCGGTGCAAAGTCGAACAGGTTTGGGTCTCCTATATTCAGATATAACATTTCTTTTCCGGTCTTTGCAACTTCATTTGCAAGCACTACAATATCGCGTACTGCATAGGTAATATCTTTTGTCCTGACTGCCGGTACTATTTTTTGAGATCTCATTTTCTACTCCGAATCCTATTTATCATAAAGAGCACTCAAAAAATAAACCTTTTCGGATAGTTTATCAAATTAGATCGAACAGTGTAATTAAGTTTAGAAATTCTAAGCAGCAAATTTCACATCGCCGTTCCTGGATTTTATTATAACCTTCACCAGTTTTTTTTCATCCAGCAAATCGTTGCAAAGATCAAGAATTTCTTCCCGGTTTACTGAATCAATCTCCTTTATAACTTCGTCTATTGTTTTTATACGGTTAAAGTAAAGTTCATTCTGGGCAATTCTTATCATCCTGTTAGTAGTATTCTCAAGACTTAGTATCAGGTTACCTTTAATTGCAGCTTTGGCTTTCCTGAGTTCAGTTTTTGCAATTTTTTTTGTGCGTATTTTTTCAAATTCTTTTGAAATTATCGAAAGCGCTTTATCAATCATTTTATCATTAGTGGAAAGATAAACGCCAAAAGCCGAAACATCAGAAAATGAATTCAAAAAAGAATTTATCTGGTATGCAATTCCGTTTCGCTCTCTGACAGCCTGGAATAATCTGGAGCTGCTGCCTTCGCCGAGCACCTGTGCAAGAACAGCAACTGCAGCCCTTCTTTGATCTTTGAATCCGCCGGCTTGTCTGCCAAGTATTGCGTGTACTTGCTGAATTTCCTTATTTATAAATTCCACCGGCGAAGGAGATGATATGGTAGTATATTGTTTTCGCCTAACTGGAGATGATCCTAAATCTTTTGTAATTAATTTCCCGGCAAGCTCCGCAATCCGGTCATGTTCAATCGCACCGGAAGCAGTGATAATTAGTCTGTTAGAACTGTATTTACTATTGAGAAATGAAAGAAGGTCGGATTGAGAAAAATTTGCAATATTCTTTGCTGATCCGATTATAGGAAGAGAAAGACTATTACCGGCAAACAAGATCTCCTCGAATTTATCAAAGATGAGCTCTTCCGGGTTATCCTGGATATCGTTCAACTCATCAATAACAACTGATGCTTCTTTTTTAATTTCAGAGGGTTTTAAGGCGGGGTTCTGTATCATATCGGCTAATACTTCAAATGTTTTTTTGAAATTTACTGCAAGCCCTCTGCCGTAATAACAGGTCTGCTCCTTTGAAGTAAATGCGTTAAGGTAACCGCCGAGTGATTCAATTTCTGTAGCAATTCTTTTGGCGGATCTTTTCCTGGTGCCTTTAAAGAGCATATGCTCAATAAAGTGAGTAATTCCGTTGTTGTTAAAATTTTCGTCCCGCGAACCTACATTAAACCAAAAGCCCAATGAAAATGATTTTACATAGGGAATGTTCTCGGATAATATCTTAATTCCGTTCGGCAGGATTGTTTTTTTATACTGTCCGGATACAGCGGATTGTGTATTAATTTTCATAAAAATCTGGGGATAAATATAGAGAATAGGGTATCTGTTTGCAAGGAATCGGATTAATGTAAATCGTTAATTACCGACTTAACGGATAATAACTTAGTATCATCAGATATCTCAACGTATCATGTTCCCGCTAAGCCGATAATTCAAAATCAGTATTGCTAATTTTTCAGATTATTTGAGCAGCAGCATTCGTTTTGTTTCGGAAAAGTTTTGAGTGCTCATCCTGTAAAAATAAACGCCACTCGAAAGTGAATTAGCATAAAAATTTACCGAGTGTTTTCCAGCTTCAATTTCTTCGGCTAATAATGTCGAGACTTCATTACCTAGAATATCATATACTTTTATTGTTACAAAGTCTTTTTGTGAAACTGAAAATTTAATTTCAGTTCTTGGATTAAACGGATTTGGATAGTTTTGATATAATACATAATCAAACGAAGAAAAATTTTCATTAGTATTTGTTAAGGAACCATATTCATACGCACCAATATCGAAGCCTGCACCAATCGGACGTATATTACCTAAAATATCGAATAAAGGAGCTAACAAAGGTGTGCCTGCATCAACAGCAGGAGATCCGCTTTGCAACCGTAAGTCATAGGTTGAAGGATTTACAAATAAGGGATTAGATTCGATGTAATTTGTGCCTCGTATCTCACCCGGATAATTCTTAAAACCATGGATCAGATTATATTCAACAGTTAACTGATTAAGGGGTATTGGACCTTCGAGCGCAATTTGAAATGATTTATTCTGACTAACAATATTATTTCTTACAATCAAATTTTCGATGTGGTGATTTTCAATGTGGATACCTCCGCCCCAATTAGTCCATCCATTATTATAAAAAGTATTGTTGATAACTAAAACATTTTTTAGCGGATGAGAAACATGAGTGCCGCAGCAACCAGATATAATTATTCCCCTCCATTCATTATGATAGGCAACGTTATTGAAGAAACTTACATTTTCAAGCAGTCCTCCTTCTTCAGATGCAACTGCAAAACCATCATCACAATCATGAACTATATTGTTGTATACTTGAATATTATAGGTATGCTTGTTCCATGCATCAACGTAAATTCCTATTCTTTTAAGATTATGAACGTAATTATTATAAATCTTCCCATTGCGTGAACCATCTTTTGCATCAATACCTTCGCCGCCGTTTGCACCTGTTAAAGTGCTGTGTACTTCATTATTTCTCACCTCAAATCCGTCTGTTTTTGCAATGGTTATACACTCCTGCGACCCTCCGTTACAAGCACGTTCAACATTGTTCCCGTCAATTATTACATTAGTGCAATTCCAAACTCCGATACCTGAGTTGTATGTATCAAAAGTGTGATTGTTTTCTAAAATTATATAGTTCGAATTTTCAATAAGAAATCCGTTGCCCGGAGATTTCTGAATTTTAAGACCGGTTACCTTGATGTAACCTTTATTAAATATCTTGAACACACCGTTCCATCCTGAACTTAAACCTGTCCCATCAATAACAACAAGGTCGCCTGGGTAAGCAGCATAGGTTATCCAGTTGTTTGCATTTCCCGAATTCTGCGGAGTTACTCTTTCGTTATAAGTTCCGGCCATGATATAAACCATGTCACCCGCAATTAAAGTATTAGCAGCTTTCTGTATTGTTCTCCATGGCGCACTCTGATTCCCCGGGTTTGAATCGCTTCCTGCTGGCGATACATAATAGGTTGCGGCAGCCAGATTTAGTGTGCTGAAAATGAACACTAAATGAAACATAAATAAAATTTGCAGGAAAGATTTATTTGGTTTAAGTGATGAAACCTTGCCCCCGTAAAAAGCATTATGATTACTTAAAGTATTGTTCATATCCGTGCCTTCCAAATTTATATGACTAAGTTTTATATATCGTTGCCCTCATTGTTTCGCATAGGCTGTTTCCCCGTTTATTATATACTGAAATTATTTAAAGGGAAAGAAGAGTTTTTGTTAAGAAAGCAGACCTCCTTTCATTCATTTTAATTATTCACAAAGCAAAATTAGTCAGATATAAAATCAGTAATAGGTCAGAATTCTGTACACAAAAATCATGCATTTACAAATTTTGTCCGGTTTGCTGATATAATGATGCCGGGACCAGAATTCAGAAAAAATTACTCATCGATAGGTAACTTCTGCCGTTTTACAAGTGATTTGAAGTCTTCAAATATTTTAAGTTTTTCAGGTGAGAATTTCTGATCACTTTAAAAGCACCATCTTACCAACCTTAGTAAAATGCTTATCAGAAACTTTTGACTTGGCTTCCAGGCAATAAAAATAAATGCCGCTTGCCAATCCGGATGCATCAAAAACCACCTCATGCCTTCCTTCAGGCAATACCTCATTAACCAATGTAACAACTTCCCTCCCAAGCATATCATACACCTTAAGAGTTTGATGGCTTTGAATTGGTGACTGCCAACTTATCACAGTGCTCGGATTGAACGGGTTGGGGAAGTTTTGCTCAAGCACAAATATTTCCGGAAGTGCGCTCTCATTTATATTTGTAAGGTGTGGAAATTCATACGCACCGATGTCAACTATGCTATTAGATATGCGGGGATTCCCAGCAAGGTCATATATGGGCAGATTAAATCCTGTTGTGTCCGGAGCTCCGGCATCAATTGCCGGTGAATTACTCAGAAGCGAAAATGGATGTTCACCTGTTCCATCAAAAAGCGGGTTGCTTTCAATATTATTCACATACGTTCCGGTATAATTTCCGGCAGCGCCCGGTCCGACAAAACCGATAATACCAAACTGCATGATACAATGGTAGAAATTCGGATCGGAATTATCATTGTGTATGTAAACTTGCGAACCGAATGGTGAAGTGTTTCCCCAGAAAATACTGTTATAAAAATCCGGATTGGAAGAAAGTGAGAAATATAATGCACCACCGTTTGTCGCTGAGTTGCCGGAAAATGTATTGTTGATAACTTTAGCATGCGAAAGAGTTGTAAAGTGCATTGCACCGCCGTTGGTTGCAGTGTTATTGATAAAAAGATTATTTATAAAGGATGGTCTTGAATTATCCATTGATACAGCGCCCCCTGAACTTGTAGCTGTATTATTATAAATAAGATTGCTCAATACTACCGCATCAGAACGATAAAAGTAAATTGCAGCACCGCCGCCGCCGGAATTATTATGATGTATTCTGTTAAATCTTATAACCGGATCGGAGAAATCAATCGCACGTATAGCTGCACCGCTGAATTCAGCATAGTTATTCGTGAAAGTTGAATGCTCAATTATTATATGTGCATTTTCACGGCACTGAATTCCGCCTCCCCATCTTGCACGATTATCAGAAAAATATGAATGAGAAACGTGAACCTTAGCAAAATTACGTATAAACATTCCGCCGCCAAGTGCATTATCTCCGGTGCCGGACATGTTCGTTCCATATCGAATATAACAATAATAAAATTTTGATGTATCATTCGAGGATTGCGTATTTACGAACCTGATCCCCCTCCATCCTTCAGTCGTGTTTTCTGCTGTAAAAAATATTGTATCGTTTTCTGTACCCTCTGCAAGTAATCTGCCTTGAACAGCGAGAGTATAATATCCCTGGAAATTCACAACAACACCTGGTTCAATTGTAAGTGTTTGAGCATTAGGTACAGTAATATCACCTGTAATACTATATGGTGAACCGGTTATATCCCATAAGCCGCTTACATCTCCGGGAGGGATTGTAGTCTGTGAGTATGATGTACCGGAGACACTAAGTAACATAAACATTATCAGGCATACATATTTTAGATATAAGTATTTGGATGGAGAGTATTTGGCGTGCATAATAAACCTCGGGCGTTTTATTAAATTAATAAGAATGGGGAAACCGCAGTTTCCCCATCAAAAACTTATATGAATTTTACTTGAACTACTCAAACAGAACTTATCTCATAAGAACCATTTTCTTTGTTTCAGAAAAATTACCAGCAGTTAATTTATAGAAGTAAATTCCACTTGAGAGTTTTGAAGCATCAAAGGTAACATTGTAAGTTCCTGCCTGATGCTCTGTATTAACAAGTTCAGCAACTTCTCTTCCGAGAACATCGAACACTCTAAGTATAACGTTAGTTCTCTCTGCAACTGAGCAGCTAATCTTAGCAGACGGATTAAATGGATTCGGATAGTTCTGATTTAACTGAAAAGTAGTAAGATTCAACCCATCTTCAACACTCGAGATTAAAGGAATTTCTGCAGAGAAGTGATAAAACTTTGCTGTAACTCCCGCAGGAGCTCCGTTTATCTGGCTGCCGGCAGTTGGATCACCAACCATTACTAAATGAACCGTACAGTCATCACCATTAACAGGATTTACTGGCGCAAAGCTAACCCAGCGCCAATCAAGCGGTGGATTTGTTACAGGAGTAAATTTTTCGGGTGCTGACCATGTTTCACCGCCATCTTCAGACATCATAAAATATCCAACGTAAAATCTGGTTGAATCTGCTGTTGTTGCAACATCTTCCGAAGCAGCATAAAACGTTACAAATAATGCTCTGTCATCTTGCGCTTTACCGATAACAGGTCGAGCTATGGGTCCGAAAACTTGTGTAACACCCTGATTCGGATAAAACGGCACATTAGCATCATCTGCTATTGGGAATGAAACTCCTCCGTTTAAATCCGGACTCCAGAAAAATATTTTCGAAGGCAGACCAGGGTAATAACCGGACAGATCCAAAGTAAAACGATAAATTTCAAATACAACCTTCGGAACGTCACCGATATATGTAACATTTATACCCCTCATACCTGCTAATGCAGTTGTGTCCTCAACAATAGGAGTAAAAATCTCAATTGGAGCACCCCAGGTTAAGCCTTCATCATCTGATTCTCTGAACCATGCTTTACCATCAGGACTCAGGTATGCATGCCCAATCTTACCGCTTACAGATGTTGAAAGAGAATAACTCTTAGCTGCATCACCCGGATACTCAACATATCCTGAGAAAATACCGGTGTTCAGATCAAAAGTATTTGTAAATGCTCCGATATCTGAGACAGCAAATACAACAATATCATTGTTCGATATACCGAGGCGTGGCCAAACAATCTCTTCTGTCCATGTTCCCGGATCGAAATTAACGAAATCATTAGCTCCGGACTGACTGTTAATGAACAATTGAGCACGGAGATCAGTGCTGCCCAAAGTAGTGTGATTGGCAATCACAACTGAACCAAATGACATACCGTGTATAGCCGGGAATCCTGAACGAACACCGCCAGCGCCGGGAGGCGGGGGTACATTTCCGACATTAGTCCATGTTGAGCCTTCGTCATCACTGAACAGATATGTGCTTGTTCTGTCAGAAAATCCGCTCGCTTCCTGCGAAGTCATGAAAACAGCATTCAGCGATGCACTTGAGAAATCGTACCAAAGCTGTTGTGTCGAAGCATTTGACTGCATATCATAACCGGTTGTTAAATCAGTCATATTATTTACTGTAAAGTTGAACAGGGAACCGTGAACAACACGGCTCTCAAAAACAATGTTGTGCGGATCAATAGTTGAATGAACAGTACTTTTAACAGTTTCATCTCCTCTGATTATTATGGGTTTTTCAGGCTGCTATTGTGCGAACACAGCGCTTGAAAAAATTAACATTGCTAAAACTGAAAGTTTAAGATTTTTCATTACAGACCTCTCTCCACAAAGTTTTTAATAAATTCAACATTAATCTATCAAGATTAAACCTATACATCAATAAAACCACGAGGATATTTTATAAATAAACGGGTTTTGAATTTATCTTGATTAAATTCATTTATTAACAAATCAAATAATATCTGTTTACTTTAAGTACATCATCTTATTTCTTCGTATAAAATCACCAGCTCTTAGTTCATAAACATACACCCCGCTCGCTAACCCGCTTGCATCAAACGTAACCTCATATTTTCCTGCCGGTCGTTCTTCATCAACAAGAGTAGCAACTTCCTTTCCAAGCATATCATAAACTTTAAGAGTTTGATGACTTTGGACTGGTGACTGCCAACTGATTACAGTGCTTGGGTTGAATGGATTAGGGTAGTTTTGAAATAGCTTGAATTCCGTTGGCAAAGAAACCCGCTGATCATCTATGTTCACAACAAAAGTTGTATCGCCGTAAACAACCCCATCTATTACAGCGCCTTTCAACCTATCTTCAGCGCCACCGAATTCCCAGAAATTTAAATGCCCTAATCCGATTCCTTTCACAAGCAAGTGTCCGCAGGAGCAGGGGAATTCTTCTATATAAGAACGGGTAACTTTAAGGGTATCCCAGAATGGCACTTCTGATTCATCGGCAAGAATGTAATAGGGCTGCGTTAAGTCGGGCGGATAGTAAATCGTATCACCAACTTCGGCAGCAAGATTATAGAACGGGTATTCGTTGTTAAATTCTTCCCAATATCTGATTATCTGTCCGGTTGTTGTATCTATTCTTAAAAACATCCTGGAGTTATAAACAAGCTGATTGAGAATGTTCAACTCAACAACAAACCAGGATTCATTGTTTATTAAAGTATCTTTAACAACATCCATATATCTTGTACCGACAAAATGATAAAACGGCGGAAAACCCTGATTGTCTTCTATAATGAAGCTGTCAAAAACCCATCGGTTGCCAATGGCAAGCGGAAACCATTCTCTTATATCCGGTGCAAGCGGCAGAGTTTTAATCACTTTAACTGAATCGGGTGTAATTTCATAAATTACGGTTTTTGTTGCGGCATACAGTTTTTCAGCTCCCGGTTTTTTATAAATACCCTGTATTGTACCCGGCAAATTTCTATACAACGAAAATGTATATCCGTTATTCCCGGATTTGTATATCTTTCTGCCGTCAGCAAGATAAACCAGACCTGTCACTGAAGGATCAATTGAAATATATAATGGATTTTCGCTCTGATAAGTTTTAGTCCATGTGTAGGCTTCACCCTTGTTGTTAGAAACATAGTAAGCGTATCCGCCAATGGTTTTGTTTATGCGATAAACATGAAACTGATTAACATCATAGAAGAACTGAGTGTGAAAATCAATATAAACTGTTGATGTATCAACCACGCTGCCATTTTTAGCAAGCTGATTAAGTTCATTAATTTCGAATAAGACATTGTCATCAAAACCGGCTAAAGAGATGGGGAATAAGTTAGTTACCGGTGGAATGGAATCAATCGGAAAAGTATAACCGCCGTCCCAGCTTCTTAACAAATGACCGCCAAACACGAAAACTTTCAGCGGGTCCTGTTTTGAAATATCAACTCTCTCAGCCGGAAAATCGCTTAATACTGTTGTATCATTCCGTGCGATGTAGTAATGATGATCGGGATAGATTGTTAACCCGACATTCATAAAATTAGTATCATCACCGGGAAAGAATTCGAAATCCAGAACCGATTTTGCCATTTCGCCGCCCGGAAAATTTGAGTAATAGGCATCCATTATTAACTCTTCGGTGCTGCTTTCAGTATTGAATTTGTAAACGGGATTAAACGGAAGGTATGCTTCGCCTAAGCGATAGAGAAGAATCGTTTCCGATTGTGAAGATTCAATTCCATTCAAAGAATGGAATGTTTGTGAATTTACCGTCGTAAATAAAAACAACCATATAATAACATTTAAGGTCCTCATCAGACACCTCTTTCTTAATGGGTTCTATGTTATTTGAAGCTAAACCTAAATCTTTATTTGTATTAAATCAAGCGGAAAAAAGAAAATCGCCCCTTAAAATGCAAAACCCCGCTGCTTTTGAATTTCGAACAGAATTATACCTGCGGCAACAGAAACATTTAACGATTGAATTTTTCCTGCCATTGGTATTTTTATCAGATGGTCACACAAATCAGCAGTTAATTTTCTTATTCCCTTTTCTTCATTACCGAGGATAACAGCAATCGGAATATTGTAATCAACTTCTGTATAAAGTTTTGAATTGGTTAACGAAGCGCCGATAATCCAGAAGCCTTCTTCTTTTAAATGTTTGATCGTGTGTGACAGATTATTTGCCTGACAAATTTTGATTTGACTCGCAGCGCCCGCCGATGTTTTAATTACCGTTTCGTTTATTGGCGCGCTGTTATGTTTAGTAATGATTACTCCCGACGCGCCGCTGCATTCGGCGGTTCTTAATATTGCACCGACATTGTGCGTATCCTGGATTGAATCGAGTATTACAATTAAAGGATAAGTTTGCTGCTTTGCTTCTTTAAGGATTTCTTCTAAAGTATAAAAATGAATTGCCGGACGCGAAGCAGCCACTCCCTGTGCATTCGGATTTTTTGTGATGTGTTTGAATTTTTCTGCTGTTACCTGAGAACATTTAACTCCCCTCTTTTTTGCTGCAACAATGATTGCATCAATTATTCCACCCCTTTGACCATAAAGAATATAAACGTGATCTAATTTCGCATCAGAGTTTAATGCTTCGAGTACGGGTTTGCGACCGATTATTAACTGCATTTTAATTTGTTTTTTGTTTCCGACAGGTAATGATTGTAATATTGTTTAAAAACCAAATTGGGTTTAATCCGGCGGAAAATAAAAATCAGTAATTAAACAATTCAGCAATAGAACAATTTAACTGTACAACCATTTACCGTTTTTCAGAAGATTTCTTCTTTTCAGATTTCACAGGAGGAGGCACATATTTTTTCAATTCTTTATTCCTGGCAAAATAGATTAACCCTATTGTGCCGATAATCATTAATCCGATAGAAATTAATTGCGCTTCGGATAAACCGAATAAAATTCTTGGATTCAACCGAATAAACTCAACAAGTAACCTTGCAGCGCCTGAAAAAATCAGGTAGAACATGAACAATCTGCCGTCTGCCCATTCCTTTTTTCTGAACTTCCACAAAATCCAGAAGATTAATAGCGCGCCGAGAAATTCATAAATAGGAGTGGGATGAAGCGGAGTATTATCGGGCACAATACCGCCGGGATAATTCTGAGCAATATCGCTTCCTCTGAACATAGCAGATGGCGGCACTGTTCCGTTTTCATAATTTGTTCCCCATGGAAGATTGGTTGGAATGCCGTAATCACCATCGCCGGCAAGATGACATCCGATCCGCCCTATACCATAAGCAATAGCCAGAGATGGTGAAGCCGCATCTGCAATTACTGGAAAAGGAACTTTCTTTCTGCGGGCATAAATATAGATAGTGAGAGTTGCAAGTATTAGTCCGCCGTAAAAAGTTAACCCTCCCGGTGAAAAAGCCATTCCGATCGGGTCATTAAGGAAATCGCTCCAGTTTTCGAATAAATGAAACAACTTGCTTCCTATTATACCGAAGATTATTGCCAATAAGGTAATTTCGGCTGCGAATTCCGGATTAAGACGCTTTCGTTCAACTTCTTTGGCAAGAATATAACTCGCTACAATAAAAGCAATGCCGAGCATTAGTCCGTAGCTGTAAACAGTAAAAGGTCCTATCTTAAAAAGTTCGGGATACATTAAATAAGTCCTTTCTCATGGAATGTGAACAAGTCATCTGCAATTTCAAAAGTACAGAATTTTTCTATTATTCTTTTTTTCGGGTAAGAATTCGTTAAGCAGCTTAAGTTCTTTTTTAAATACGTTGAAGTTCAACACTGCACTGTTAATGCTGCCATCCTGTTTGATTATATTTATTGTGTGCTCGCCGTAAAGTTCTTCAAAAATAATTTTCTTTGATGCAGGACCCGGCTTTGATGAATAGGCAGCATCGGCTTTTAATCCAAGAATACTTATATCAATATTGCTGCTTACTTTCCGCATACCAATAGTAAGGGAGTAATTCAGTGAAGAGAACTCTTTTACAGTGTTAAGCTCAATCACATACTCCTGTTTTCTGAATTTCTTATTGTAGTTGAAGAATATCCTGCAATTAAATTCAATCTCCGATTCTTTTATCATCGGAGTTGATTCAAGAACTTTATCAATTGACTTATTCCTTACCTTTTGAATTTTCGGTACTGATTTCGGTTTGCGTAATGCCATTTATTTACTCATAATTTTAATAAGAGCTTCAATATCATTCAGGGCAATTAGCTGCTGCTGACCCGAATCCATATACTTAAGATTCAGCAATCCGTCTTTATATTCATCACCTCCGACAAAAAGCACAAAGCGTGCATTCAATTTATTTGCTTCTCTCATTTGCGCTTTAACGCTTCGGTCGGAATAATCGAAATCAATAACAAAGTTTTGATCTCTCAGATCTGAGGCAAGCTTGAAGACATTGTGCAATAAATCTTTTTCAAGTCGTATGATATAAAGATCAATTTTATCATCGGGCAGAGTAAATGAATTTTCATTTTCACAAGCCAAAAGAATTCTTTCCATACCGGCAGCAAAACCAACAGCGGGAGTCGCCTTTCCGCCGAGCTGTTCAATCAGCATATCATATCTACCGCCTCCGCAAAGCGCGCTTTGTGAACCTACTTTACTGCTGATTATCTCGAAGGTGGTTTTTGTGTAATAGTCTAACCCGCGAACTAATTTTGCATCAACATCAAATGGTATGTCTAAAATTTTCAGCAGAGCCTGAACCTGTTCAAAATCATTTTTACTTTCAGCATCAAGGTAGTCGAGAAGGTGCGGTGCATCGGCAAGCAGTTCCTGATCCGATTCCATCTTGCTGTCAAAAATTCGTAAAATATTTTTATCGAACCTCTTACGGCTGTCTTCAGAGAGTTTGTCCTTTTTATCAGCAAGAAATTTTTTCAATTCACTTTTATAATTATCTCTTGCTTCGGGAATTCCGAGCGAATTTATTTTTACAGAAAGGTCTTTCAATCCCAGAGATTTGAGAATCTGATAAGCCATCTGAATCATTTCAACATCGAGAATCGGTGAGCTGCTTCCGATTGCTTCAGCGCCAAACTGATGAAACTGCCGGAACCTTCCTGCCTGCGGTCGTTCCTGTCTGAACATCGGGGAAATGTAAAACAGCTTATTCAATTGTTGTTTACTGCCAAGTGAATGTTCGATATAAGAACGTACAACCGGTGCAGTCATTTCCGGTTTAAGAGTAAGACTTTCCCCGCCCCGATCGGTAAAAGAATACATTTCTTTACCAACAATATCGGTTTCCTCGCCAATGCCGCGTGCAAATAAAATGGTTTCTTCAAATACAGGTGTTCTTATTTCTTTATAGTTGAAGGATGAAAAAATTTGCCTTATCAGATTTTCAAGATAATACCATCCGTTTATCTCATCGGGAAGAATATCTTTTGTGCCGGTTACCGCTTTTATCATGAATTTATTTGAGGGTTTACTGAATTAGAAGATATAAAGCACATTCAAGCAACATTTTACTTCAGGGCAACTGTTGTATTAGAACTATACTTCATAGTAATTCTCTTCTTCCTGCCTGAATATTGCAAGTATTTCCGTTTTTGTATCAGCATCGATCAATCTTTGCCTGAATTCATCTTTATTCATCATTCTTGAAATTCTGCTTAACAGCTTAATATGAGTTCCTACAAGATTATCTTTACCAACGAGAAGAAAAACCAGATGCACCGGCTGGTTATCGAGCGACTGATAATCAATCGGGCGCCGTGTTTTTCCGAATGCAGCTAATATCTCCGTAACTGAATTTGTCTTGCCGTGCGGAATTGCAAAACCTTTTCCTACGCCGGTTGACATTATCTTCTCTCTTTCAATAACAGCTTCTCTGACTTTATCAATATCCTGCACTCTGCCATCGTGTTCGAAAAGATTCACAACTTCATTTATCACTTCTTCTTTCGAAGAGCCTTTTAAATCTTCTATAATAAATTTTTCATCAAGGATGTCTGAAATCTTCATTTAAAACACCAAAATAAGTACATAATTAAAATCCATAAAATTCAGCGCACAATTTAACATGACCACTTTTGTTAAGCAATTTCAATAAGCTGCCGTATGAACACCTTTTTTTAACTTACACTTTAACCTGAGAGCCGACGGGATGATGTTCATAAAATTTCTTTAACCTTAACTCAAGGTCAGGGAATTGACTGCGCTGAATGAGTGAAACGCATGCTCTTATTCCCTCTTCTCTTTCACTTCCGGTTATTACGAGCGATATTGCACTAACGCCGTAATAGAGTAAATCGTGAAGGAGGTTTTCCGCTGTCATACCCGGGTAAGAAACCGTAAAATAAAAACCGTCTGCTATCGGTTCGTTTTCATCCATATCATAGACGATCTTAAAACCGTTCTCTGTAAACATTTTTTTCATGATTTTTGCTTTTTCCGAATACTCTTTCAAAGATTCGATAAAGTTAAATGTGCCGTCATTAACTGCTTTCAGCATTGCAGCAAATGCATACTGTGCGGAGTGACATGTTCCTGCACTTAATGCATAAAGAGTTCCGAATACCATTGAATGCCCGAAAGAATCGGTTGCAAAATATCTTTTGAGATCGGGATATTTATTATGATAAAGTTCTTTTGAGATATACATAAATGCAATTCTTTGCCCGGCATAGCTAAAAGTTTTTGATGCAGAGATAAGCAGAATATAATTATGAGTATATCTCGCAACCGTCGGCTGAAAAGGAGGCTTGCCCGGTTGTGAAAGATCTTTACGAACATCCATTGCAAAGTATGCGAGGTCTTCAATAACGATCACATCATATTTATCAGCCAGCTCACCAATTATTTTAAGTTCTGTGTCGGTAAAACAAATCCATGACGGATTATTAGGATTTGAATAGATGATTGATGAGATATCTCCCTTGCTTAAATATGACTCAAGTTTCTCCCTCAGCCTTTCGCCGCGGTAATTATAAACATCGAAAGTTTCCCATTGAAGTCCCATAACCCGAAGCTGTTGTTTGTTTACGGGGAAACCCGGATCAATAAATAAAGTTTTTTCCTTTCCAGCTTTCATCCTGTTCACAGTAAGCAGCGAAGCAAAGCAGCTTTGCATTGAACCGACAGTTGGAATGCAGTAGTCCGGTTCAGCATCAATATCAACAAATAATTTTATAAAACGAGCAGCCTCAGTTTTTAAAGATGGTATGCCCTGAATGTCGGGATAAATAGCCGGGATACCGCTGCGCAACGCTTCAATTTCTGCTTCCACACCGATTTGAGAAGGCGGCAAACCGGGAATTCCCATTTCCATCCTGATGAATTTCTGTCCGGTTTCTTTTTCTATTCCGTCAATCAGCTTTTTTATTTCGCGGATGGATGCCTTGCTTATACTGCTGAGATTACTTTCAGATATCTTGCGGGATACTACTTCGTAATTGATTGGAGTGTCTTTCATATGATGACCTTTTTAATATACTATAATAATTTCTGAGGATGGAAAATCCAATCCTCCCCTTTTAATTACTTGTGCAAAAATAACTATTATTTATCATTAAAGGGATGGGAAAAGGGCAGGAAATTTTGATATTGAACTCTGATGTGATGTTTTTAATGTTAAAAGAAAACCCTGCGCAAAGATAGTTCTGCCGCGAATGCGCGAATGATTTTTTTATAAATATTGGCGGATTAGCGGCGGGAAGAGTTTTACAAGGCGCCGGTTTATTAACCAGCGCCCCCGAAGTTCTGTCATTACTTCATTAACAGCATTCGCTTGGTATCCGTAAAAAGAATTCTGTCATTGTTTGCAGCAGTTAATCTGTAAATGGAAACTCCGCTGCTTAATCCACCTGAGACGGATGAAGCATTGAAGTTTATCGAATAATGACCGGGTGTTTGCATTTCACTTACCAGTGAAGCTACCTCACTGCCAAGTATATCATACACTTTTAGTGTAACGAATGCATCCTGTTTTACACTATAACTTATGTTAGCAGCCGGGTTAAAGGGATTTGGAAAGTTATCATTCAAGCTGTATTCAACTATCTTTGATTGGTTATCTTCCCCAGGGCTCATCTTTTCCCACCAATAATGACTACTTGTAACTGATGCATAATCTGATGGTACTGACTCTAGCAGCGAATTGTCCCTTGCGACTATCTTATAGTAATACACTGCACCAGGCACACCACCAGGCGGCGGCAGTGTAACAGAATAGTCAATATAGTTCTGATGACTAATAAAAGGATTGTGATTTACAATAGCAATTTGACTGTAATTATCATGCGGAAAAGGGGAACGTAAAACTCTGTACTGATAAATATCTGGTTCAAGATTGCTTTCCCAAATAATTTTTGGATGTAAATCCTGGGTTGCTACTATCTTTACATTTTGGGGCTTTGACGGAGATAAAGATAACACATCATTGTAACCAGATTGATAAGAAAGTTCATATTCTCTTATATTTGGGTAATAATTTTTTATCTCAATACCCTTATAAACGGTTGTACCTGATGCTAAACAAAGTTGAGGGTTACTCCAGGAAGAAAACACTCTTGTTCCATCGAATCTGAAGAAATCATCTCTATCACCCAGACGCGAGTCTTTATGATATCTTCTTCCATGATTCGGGGGACAATATGCACCACAACTTGCAGGTGTTAAACAATAGTAGTCATTATAAGTAACTGGTCCTACTGTTAAAACAATTCTATCCCTCTCATCAAATCCATGTATCCTGGATGTAGAAAACTTTGCCAGAACATCATCCGTTCTATTTTGTGGTGTATTTGCCCCTTTTGATAAATGAAAATTCCATAGCCCATCAGCGCATTCGATATCCAGATTTGAATTTGTTGGTATATTATAATCTTCTTGCTCTATGTGAAATACTAATAATCCGTGATCAAATGTATGATTAAAGACATACTTTGTAAGAAATGGATTTGCGCCTGCATACGAGTTTGTATTTTGAAAATTTTCAATGATATATTATTCAGCAGTTATTGAGGGATTATTCGCATCCTGCCTTACAGGTATAATAAATGCTTTATGTTTTTTATGAGTATCCTGAAGAAAGACGCTGCTTTGCGATGTATTAAGTACCGTTGGGTTTAACCACCCTGCTCTATATCTCTCATAAGCTGAATAGAAAGAATTTTCACTGGCATTACTTAGCATAAGCGCGAAGAAAGATACGTTGCCGATATTAATTTGATTTCCATACACTTCTCTGCCATCGAGATGACCAGTAACTCTACCTCCACTAAATAAATAATGTGTAAATTCATGAACAGGGACTGTAATTGTGGATGGTTTATCACCAACTTTTCTGTAACCGTACTGTTGTGAACCATACCCATTAAAGCGTTTACCATCTAATAGGAAGTTTGAAGGTATCTCGTATGTCTTACTCCCTGACCATCTTCCGCGTTCATTCCTATAAAAGAACATAACAAAATCAATATTTCCATCTCCAACACCTGGAAGATATTCATGACTATAATATTGTCCGTTCTTCATAAATCTCCAGTTGTCGTAATTTCTATAATCAACCTGCTGTTGATTTTTTAATTTTGTTAACACATGACTATTGATTAATATATAATTATTATTATAAAAGCTTGAATCCTCATCAGTTGTAACATAATAAACATCACCAATCAGCTTAAGTATGCCAAGATTACCCTGACCGTCACCACCAGATGCCCTATCCATAAAGTTACTTATATTTCCAGACGTGTAAATGTTATTAAACGGGACTTGAGCATCAACTATATTTGCTGCCCAGGAAGGTAATACTTCATAATTGGGCCATGTTGCAGTATTTATTTGATCATTTGGAAACCTGACAAATATTACAAGAACACGGAGTATTCCTTGATTTGTGATTTCTCTACCGCCGACAGGTATGCCCGTAACTCCTAAAAAACTTTCTATATTAGGGGGCATTACGCCTGACACTGATTCAACTTCTCCACAAATTAAATCATCAGATTGTCC
>JBBIGV010000007.1:0-78233 GCA_037447335.1 Ignavibacteria bacterium
AGAATAATTTCTAAACATTTTAATTAATCTTGAAAAAAGTGCGGAAGTCAGGTGATCAAAAGTTTTTCAGCGATATCTTTTACCGGTATGCCTTTAGCAAGCAGCAGCATTACTTCATACTCTCTGTCGGTTAGCAGCTTATGTGGTTGTTCGGTCATATCATTAAACTGCGAAAGAATTTCTTCAGCCAATAACTCGCTAATGAACTTACCCCCATGATAAATTTTATCTATTGCTTTGATCAGTTCGGCGGGTGCGCTTTCTTTAGTCATATATCCTGAAGCTCCGGCTCTGAGTACCCGAACTCCATATTTTTCTTCCGGATGCATACTCAAAACAAGCACAGGAGTTTTTGGGTTGATAGATTTAAGTTCTTTGATGAGTTCAAGCCCGCTTTTTCCCGGCATAGATAAATCCATAATTACAACATCAAACTTTTCTTTGTTCATCAGGTCAAGTAATTCCTGACCGTTTTTTGCTTCACCTCTGACTTGCATATTATGCCGATCAGAAATAATCTGCTTTAAACCCTCGCGAACGACAAAATGGTCATCTGCAATAACTATAGAAATCATTGATTATTCCTAATTCTGAGCGGTCTAAATACCTTTCAGGCAGCAATTAAATAAAAATGTGTAAATTTAGCAAACTAAATAATTGTCAGGACACATTATTTTTTATCCAACGGAATCATAACTGAAACTACTGTGCCGCTTCCAAAAGCTGCTTGTACATCAACTGTTCCTCCAACCGAATAGGCTCTTTCACGCATCCCAAGAATCCCAAACGAGAGATTTTTACTTATATCCCCTGTGGTAATTCCTTTGCCATTATCAGTAATATTCAATTCTATACAGTCACTTTTTGACAGAAGTTTAACGAAAACTTTCGTAGCATTTGAATGCCTGCCAACGTTTGTAAGAGCTTCCTGCAGGATACGAAAAATTACGTGGGAAATTTGTTTACCAGGTAAAACGTCTTCAGTATTATACTTGAAGTCACATTTGATCTCACTGCGTTCTTCAAATTTTTTTAATTCGGATGCAATAGCCGGAACAAGTCCGAGGTCATCAAGTTCAGGCGGTCTCAAATCAGCAGAAACTTTTCTGATCTTAGCGATAGTTTCGTCAATCAATTTGAAAGTCGAATTTATTTTATCGGAAATATTTTGTTGATCATCCGGCAGCCTGTTTTGTATCCAGGAGAGGTCCATTTTAATTCCCGTTAAAGCCTGTCCGAATTCATCGTGTATTTCTCTAGCAATAGCTATTCTCTCTTCTTCTTTGATGAACTCAAGGTGCTTTACCAGGGCTCTGATTTGTTCCTTCGAATTATTCAGCTCTTTTTGTCTTTGAATCCGGTTGGTTACATCACTCGCCATAGAGATCACAATCCTGCGTCCATCAGGCATTTGACCTAAAGATGCCGAGTGAAAATCCCAGAGTCTTTCTTCACCGTTTTTAGTTTTAATAACAGATTCACCCTCGTATGTTCTGTCATATTGAAACAGGCTTTTTATAAGCTTCCGAAATTCTTCTTTTCTGCTGCCGTAAGCTTTTTCGGTCCATTCATCTATTGTTTTGATTTCTTCTGTTGAGTAACCTGAGTCATTAAGCCATGCAGGGTTTATCTGAATAACCTCGCCATCTTCAGCGTGGATCATAATCGGCAATGGTGATTCTGTGAAAACTTTTCTAAATCGTTCTTCGCTAATTAAGAGATTTTGCTGTGCAGATGTAGTTCTGTTCAAATGAGTTTTAATTACAAAAAATAACAGCACGGAGGTTACAAATACAAAAAACCAGCCTTTGTATGTCTGGTATTCTGTGATCTTTTGAGGGTCTTCCAAAAAAGTGTATAAAACGCGATCGGAGAAAATAATCCACAATCCACCTATCAAAAGATAAATGAGTGCTATTGTTAATGCAGACCTGAACGGACTAATAATTTTCAACACCAGCCTCGCAAATTAAATTATGAAGGATAAACCGCTCTAGAATAATCTTTAATTGATAATTTATAATTTATAAACCGGAGCAATCTAATATCAAAAATTACTCTTGTTTAGTACACGATGTTGATCATCAATACCTCCACCGCAAATATAAGATGAAACTTGCTTAATTTTATTGAAAAAATTAGTGGTTTTTACATCTTTCTGTTTATTCTGTTAACATGATTAAATAATTTTATTATTATTGTAATAAGATTTTTATCAGTACACTTTATTTGAGAGATAAATAAATATGCAGGATACATTAAAGCTGCTGCCTGATTTTCTGATCACAGAAGATTTACTCGGTGCGCCTGATGAACTTTTTGTTCTTGTTCAGAAGCTCGGGATTGCGTTATTACTTGGTGCATTGATCGGGCTTGAAAGGGAACATGCCAGACCACGTGATGAAAAAATTTTTGCCGGTATCAGAACCTTTCCATTGATCAGCGTGTTTGGTTTTCTCTCCGGTTTAGTGAGCACAATAACTTCTGTCTGGATATTTCTGGCGGCTTTTTTAGGATTTGCAGGATTACTGATCACCTCGTATACAATTTCTGCTAAAACTGGAAGGCTTGGAGGAACTTCGGAAGTATCGGCATTGATCTCCTTTTTTATAGGAGCGCTCGTATTCTGGAATCTGATTATTCTTGCTGCAATCATTGCAGTGATAATTACCCTGCTGCTTTCATTAAAACTACAGCTTCATTCTTTTGTTGGAAGTATAAGTGCAGAAGACCTCTATGCTACTTTGAAGCTTGCTATTATTACAGTAATAATATTACCTCTGTTACCGGATAAAACATTTGACCCGCTCAACGTACTTAATCCACGACTTATCTGGTATATGGTAATCTTTATCAGCGGGATAAGCTTTGTAGGATACATCCTCGTCAAACTCTACGGAAAGAATAAAGGTATCCCATTAACAGGATTGATGGGCGGTCTGGTTTCAAGTACAGCCGTTACTTATGCGCTATCACGAAAAAGTAAGAACAATCCTGCGCTTTCCGGTAATGCCGCAGTTGGAATAATATTAGCCTGCATGGTAATGTACCCGAGAGTATTCTTCATTACACTTGTAATTAACAGCTCTTTGATATCGGAAATCTGGATCCCTTTATTGATATTAACTGTAAGTGGTTTTGCTGTCAGCCGGGTTACTGCAAAAAAGTTGGCTGCTTCTTCGGGAGAGGATATTGAAATAAAAAATCCATTCGAATTGAAGTCAGGCATTGTATTCGGTTTATTATTCGGTGCGGTTATTTTTACAGCTAAAGCGGCACAGGTATACATCGGAGATGCGGGAATTTATATTGCAAGCGGTATTGCAGGTATAACAAGTGTTGATGCAATCGTATTATCACTCTCACAACTGTCTATAGATATAATAAAACGGAAGTGGCTGCCGCTGCAATGCTGATTGCACTAATATCCAATACAATAGTTAAAGCATTCATTACAATTTTTGCAGGTGCTAAAGAATTACGACGGTTTACACTCGCCGGTTTTGGATTTCTGACCATAGCAACACTTGCTTGTCTTTTAATTTTTGCACTGTGAATTTTTATGCCGGGAATTACACTTGTTCAACTATAAACTAACAATACAGTACGACGGAAGCCTGTATAAAGGCTGGCAAATACAGGCAAACGAAAAAACCGTTCAACAAACAATTATTGATTCTATAAAAGTAATTCTTAAAGAAGAAGTTAACCTGATCGGTTCAGGCAGAACGGATGCGGGGGTTCATGCTCTCGGACAGGCTGCTAATTTCAGAACAGAGAACCAATTGGATTTGTATAAGTTTAAACATTCGCTTAATGCGATTCTTCCCGATGATATATCTGTTAGCGATATATCGGAAGTTCATGAAAGTTTTCATTCCCGATTTGATGCAAGAAGCAGAGTCTATTTATATCTCATTACAAAGACAAAATCTCCTTTTTACAAAAGATATGCGTATCATTATCACGGGCATATTGATTGCAGTGTATTGAATGAGTATGGTAAAGAAATAATCGGGAAAAAAGATTTTACATCCTTCTCCCGTAAGAATACTGAAACCGAAAATAAGATTTGTTCTGTTTATGATTTAAAGTGGAGAGCAGCAGGCACAATGGTAATTTTAAGGATTGAAGCAGACAGGTTTTTGCATGGAATGGTAAGAACCATTACCGGCACCTTACTTCGCGCAATGACTAATAATTCGGATACCTCATTCATCAGGAAAATTATTGAAGCAAGAAACAGAGAAGACGCCGGCGAGGCTGTTCCCGCTCAGGGATTGTTTTTGTATAAAGTAAATTATTAATGAAATGAACATTGATCTTTCAGATAAAATTGTTCTGATAACCGGCGGTTCAAGAGGAATTGGCGCCGCTTGTGTAAGACTTTTTGCAGAGGCAGGTGCATCGGCTGCATTCACTTTTTTTAACAGCAAAAAATCTGCGGATATTCTTGTTAATGAACTTGATTCGCAATCTGTTAAAGCATATAAAACAGATATCAGCAGTGAAATTGAAATTAGAAATTGTGCTGCAAAAGTTGTCAAAGATTTTGGCAGCATCCACATCCTTGTAAACAACGCGGGTATATGGAAGCCCGGTACTGTTGATGAGATGAAATTAGCTGACTGGGATGAGACGATCAAAATAAATCTTAACAGCACTTTTTTGTTTACGAAATATGTTGTGCCCGAAATGAAAAAAAATAATTATGGCAAAGTAGTAAATGTCAGTTCAACGGCAGGGCAGAGAGGTGAAGCAGGATATTCACACTATGCATCATCTAAAGGTGCAATAATTTCATTCACGAAATCCCTCGCAGCAGAACTTGGCAATCATAACATAAATGTAAATTGTGTTGCACCCGGATGGGTTCTTACCGATATGACTAATGACGTTTTATCAGAACCTGCTTTTCTTGAAGACGTTAGAAAATCAATTCCGCTTCACAGAATTGCTGAACCGCAGGATATTGCAGCCCCGATATTATTTCTTGCTGCCGACCTGGCACGGCACATTACAGGCGAGGTGCTTAATGTTAACGGAGGTTCTGTACTTTGTGGTTGAAAGACTTGGCCCCGCTGATACATTTACAGTTACTAAAGTATTTGTGTAGTATTTCGATTAACCATTAAAAGGAGTTATTATGGAATTCTTAGCTGAGTTTCACCCGAGAGTAATTCACTTTCCGATCTCATTCCTGCTGCTTTATATGTTGTTAGAAATAATCGGGACAGTTTTTAATAAAGATTTTTTTTCAAAAGCTGCTCACCTGCTTCTGTTTCTGGGTGTAATAGGAGCTGTTGCAGCAGTGCTTACAGGTAAGCAGGCTGAACTCGCGTTCGAATACTGGAACAAGGAAGCAGGGCAGCTTATGGAAGCCCACGAAACGTATGCGAATATAACGTTATGGTACTTCACAGCGATCCTTGTTCTTAGAACTGCCTTTGTTCTTAAGAAAAAATTTACCGGCTATTTCAGATATATTTTTGTGGTGCTCGCTGTTGTTGGGGCATATTTTGTTTATGAAACCGGAGACCATGGCGGCAGAATGGTTTACGAACATGGAATAGGAACACAATATAAAATTAATTTGATGGAAGATGAGTAAAAGCTTTGTCACTTTGGTTCATTGATTTTTCCGGTTTTATCTGTGTATAGAACTGCATTGCGGGAAATTTTCAGCGGGGCAATTTCCCGCAGATAGCAGAAAGCTGACAGATCATTTGCAATCTAGAATTAATACTTTTATGCAAGTATCTTACCAGCGTAAAATATTATTTGATTAGGGATATTATATGATTTATTAAAATTGTTATGTTCTAAGTAATCGAAAATGATTTTATCCATGCACTCATTCAAGAAATAAATTGAAAAAGAAAGCGATTACGGTTGTTTTAATCTTCCTGTTTGTAAATACTGCCGGTTATCTTTTAAGATATTTCGAACTTGATACTTATATAATAATAATCGGTTTTCGTTTTCATTTCTCATCGCTGCTTCCATTCATATTCATTGCTGGTTATATTAAATCCGGATTTCTAAAAAATATTTTCGTTGAGTACGAAAGTAAAAGCGCCTGGAGCATTATTCTGCTTATCTGCATTCCACTTGCAGTCGTGGTAGGCGTGTCATTTTTATTCGGTAAAATAGATTCGGGCGATCCCGAATATTTTTACGAATTCGGACTGTCCTCAATAATAGATTTTCCGGTTTATCTGCTGTGGAACGTACCGCAGCTAATTATGTTTTATCTTTTTTTACATTGGGTAAGTCAAAATCATGGATATGGATTCACAAAAATCTTTATAGTTCTCATCTTATTATTTTTATATGAATTCATTCCTCTGCCTGAGAAAAAATATAATTTTATTCAATTGGCTGATTTTATTCTTGCTGCTGCAGTATTCTCTCTTTTATTTACCAGAATTAGAAACATTTATTGGTTTTGTATAACCGGATTTACATTCCTGTGGCTAAATCTTTTAATATTCGGAAGTAATTCAAAACTTCTTATCAATATCTTATTTGCTTCTCAGTATGAAAATTGGGAAGGATTTATTATAGTTAGAGGTTTTTTAACTGAGTACACATTCGCGATCAATATGCTTACATTTATCACTACCATAATTTTAATTGATCATCTTTTCAAAAGAAGTAATAACCTTTCGGCAGGTAAATAATTTTTGTAATTTGGTGCAACACAAAAAAAACTGTAATGACGAAGCATATTTTATCATTTCTGTTAATATTTTCATTTATATCAAATGCAGAACCATTGCCATCAGACAAGGCACAGGGATTTTTTATTGCATTCGGTGTTGGTCCGCGACTGCCTTTAAGCAGCTTTTCAAACTCAACTGATTTAGGATATGGTTTGAATGTAGAGTTCTCATATACCGATACCGATGTGCTGCCTTTTTTTGTTTTTACGAAAGTAGGGTTTGAAACTTATCCCGGTTCACGAAGTTTTTACCAGGCAACCGATTACAGTAATTTTTCAACCAATATTCTTCCTGTTCATTTCGGAGTCAGGCATTATTTTTCGCCAATACTGCAAAATATAGTATTGCTTATCCCGATGGTCGAATTATCTGCTGCATATACCTACTATCAGAAACTTCACGAATTTAAACCAGGCAGCGGCAGGAGCAACTTTACAGAAGATAGTTCAAAGTTCGGGTTCAGTGTCGGCGGTGGGTTCTCAATGTTCTTAATGGAGATCGCTGCCAATTATAACTATTTTCAATCGAATCAATTTATATCTGTAGATTTAAAAGTAAGACTTCCACTATTCATTAGTTTTTAAAGGAGTGTTATGGAATTCCAAAACATTAAGCTCGAAATAAATAATAACATTGCTATCGTTACGATTAATCGTCCCGATAAGCTTAATGCACTTAATGCATTAACAATGAGCGAATTGAAATCAGTATTTACAGAACTAAATAAAGATGACAATGTTTATGTAATTATCCTTACAGGTGCAGGCGAAAAGGCTTTTGTTGCCGGTGCAGATATATCGGAGCTGAATAAGCTTGATATGATAGCTGCAAAGTATTTTGCCGAAACCGGACAGGATGTTTTTAACACAATTGAAAACTCTCATAAGCCTGTTATAGCTGCTGTTAATGGATTCGCTTTGGGCGGCGGCTGCGAGCTCGCATTAGCTTGTCACATAAGAATTGCATCGGAGAATGCGAGGTTTGGACAACCGGAGGTAAATCTTGGTATTATTCCGGGATATGGTGGAACGCAAAGACTTGCACGGCTGATAAACTCCGGGAGAGCAATGGAAATGATTCTTACCGGCGATATGGTTGATGCTGATGAGGCGTTCAGGATGGGACTTGTTAATCACGTCTTTCCACAAACTGAACTAATGCAAAAGGCTCTTGAAATGGCAGCGAAAATTGTTTCAAAAGGTCAGCATGCTGTAAGGCTTGCAATCAAAGCAATAAATATTGTTGATGAGGTTTCTTCCAGAGAAGGTCAGAATTATGAGGCAAGCTTATTTGCCATCTGCTGCGGTACGGAAGATTTTAAAGAAGGAACTTCCGCCTTCCTGGAAAAAAGAAAACCGTCATTTAAAAATAAATAATGACGAAGTTTAATTTTAATAAAGGTTTAACTGCACTTATTTTCTTCCTGATTGCAGTTTTTCTTCTTGCAGTGGATTTGACGCTTCCTTCTTTGCTTGATCCCCGTGAAAAGAAAATAGCAGTAAGATTATCTGATGAGGATTTAGAAAGTTTCTTCTTCCTGGCATTACAGGATGTTGGCATGCAGGATGATTGGATTTCTCCCATAACACGGCGCGGCAAGCAGGCAGCAGAAAATTACCCGGCTTATAAAGTTGACGTTCCTAAAGACCTCCCGATACCGGTAATCCTGAATGAAATCTTTATAAAATTCAGGGGATACAATGTAGATATTCTTTCAGAAGAACTATATGCCGGTGGGAGATCATCTTTAAAAATTCTTTCCGGAGGTGAGACAAAAATTCATGCCGAGTTTAATTATAAAGATCAGATCAGGCGCAAAGCAAGCAACATAGGATTGGTTCTCTATGATATTGAAGACCTTGGTAAGAATGATTCTCTCATCCTTGCCCTTCCGGAATCATTTGCGGTTGTATTAATTCCATCCAAAAATACAGTTGAATATAAAAGACGTTTACAAAATTTCAGGAAAGAATATATTCTTCTGATTGGTGACGATACGAGAGATCTTGAGTATAAGCTTAGCCCCGGATACTCAACTAACAGATTAAAAAGTTCAATAAGATCAATTATCGGTTCATTTTCGGATGCGGTTTTTTTTATAGTTGATGACAACTCAAAGTTTTTTAACTCAGCAGCTTTTCAGCTTGCAAAAGGCGAGTTTGAAAAAAATAATATTAAGCTGATCAACAAAAACAGTATTGAAGAAGCAAGTGCAGAACAAGGCGAGGATGGAATGAATCATTTTAGGAAGTCAGTTATAAATACCGGTGATGGAATGACAAAATTACTTTTTATTAATGCTTCAGAGTTCATGGATTTACGAGACGATATGATCAAACTAAGAAAGATCGGTTATAAATTTATTTATCCATCCCGTGCGGTTTCTGAACTCTGATTGCAATCGGATCAATTATTAAAGAATCAGTTAAGCAGTTTTAATACTCTGTCCAGCCTGATTGATCCGAGTAATTTGAAAATTTGTGAAAATGGGATTTCACGATCCCAGGAAAATAAAGTTATAAATGCTTCACCTACCACAAGGTCACGGGGTACCAGCCCCCAAAAACGGCTGTCAAGGCTATCGTCCCTGTTATCACCCATCATAAAGTAATAATCTTTTTTGAATGTATAAGAGCGAACCGGAACGCCATCAATTGTTACCACGCCATCTTTAATATTCACAACGCGTTTTTCGTGTTCGCGGTCAATTGCAGTTCTCCATTGTTCAACATTTTCAATTGTAAGCGGAATAGTGAGTCCTTTTTTAGGAATAACAAGCGGACCATAATTATCTTCATTCCATGGCATTCCTTTCGGAAAAATTCTTGGCTCTCCCATTCCTTTTGGTTTGGGATATGGATTGAGATACTTAATGAACGGGGGTATCCATGCTTCTTTACCGTTAACAAATGCGACATTGTCTCTTATCTCAACCGTATCGCCGGGTATCCCGATACATCGTTTCACGTAGTTAACGCCGAGTTCGTTCGGAACCAACTGGTCACGATCGCCCGGATATTCAAACACAACAATATCACCGCGTTTCGGCTCTTTAAATGCCGGCAGCGTGAAGTAAGGCAGTTCAATTTCTGTAAATGGAATATACTTTGGCGATGAAGAACCGTATATAAACTTATTAACAAGCACAAAATCCCCAACAAGTATGGTATCCTCCATTGAACCGGTTGGGATTCTTGTGTTTTGTATTATGAAGGTGATAATGATGAAGGCAGCAATTGCCGCGAAGAGCAGTTGCTCAAAAAAATCTTTTACTTTTTCTTTTGGAGTTCGTGGTCTTTCTTTTTCTTCCTTCGACCTGATACCAAAAAATCTTTTTAATCCTGATTTGAATGACAAAGTAATTCTCCTCTTCACAATTTATTCATAAAAATTTTTATTTTCCCGAATCAAGCTGTTTACGTAAGATTTCATTAACAACTTTGGGATTTGCTTTACCTTTGGTTTCGCGCATCACCTGTCCGACAAAAAAGCCAAACACTTTTTCACTGCCTTCTAAGTATTGTCTGACCTGGTCAACATTTTTATCTAGAATATCTCTCACAATCTTTTCAATCTCGGATGTATCAGAAATCTGAACCAGGTTTTTGTCTTTAATTATTTTATCAGGTGATATGTTTTCTTGTATCATGATGGGGAAAACCTCTTTAGCGATTTTGCCGCTTATTGTGCCTTCTTTAATAAGATTGATCAATCGCCCAAGGTTTTCAGGTGACACAGTGAAATTGTTAACATTAATTTTCTGTTCATTGATCACTTTCAGAACATCAACCATTACCCAGTTTGAAGCGGATTTAAAGTCATCAGTTATCGTTACAACCTTTTCATAATAATCAGCCAATGCTTTTTCCTGTGTAAGAATTGATGCATCGTACGAAGGCAGATTATATTGAGTTACAAATCTTTCTTTTCGCGCGGCAGGAAGTTCGGGCATTTTAGCAGCTATTTCGGCCTTCCATTCGGAGTTTACTACAACAGGAACCAGGTCCGGATCAGGGAAATAGCGGTAGTCGTGAGCTTCTTCTTTACTTCTCATAGGAAATGCCATGTTTTTATCTGCATCCCATAAAAGAGTCTGCTGAACTATAGTTCCTCCTTCTTCAAGTATATCTATCTGTCTCTGAATTTCATAATTTATTGCTCGTTCAACATTTCGGAAGGAGTTCATATTTTTAATTTCTGTTTTTGTTCCGAATTTAGATTCACCTGTTAAACGAACAGAAATATTAGCATCGCATCTTAGTGAGCCCTCTTCCATATTGCCGTCGCATATACCGAGGTATTGGACAATCTGCCTGATGCTGGTAAGATACTGATAAGCCTGTTCGGCGGTTCTGATATCTGGTTCACTCACAATTTCAATTAGCGGAACTCCGCAGCGGTTAACATCAACCAGGGTGTAATAGCCTTGTTCATGAATTAATTTACCGGCATCTTCTTCCATGTGAATTCTTGTTAACCCGATTTTATAGTTACTGCCATCCGGTAACGTTATTGGAATATAGCCTTGTTCACAAATTGGTTTTTCATACTGCGATATCTGATAACCTTTTGGAAGGTCAGGGTAGAAATAGTTTTTGCGTGCAAATATAGACCTCCCGTTAATGCCGCACTTAGTTGCAAGACCCATTAAAACGGTGTATTCAACAACCTTTTTGTTCAATACGGGAAGAACGCCGGGATGACCTAAACAAACCGGGCATACATTTGTATTGGGCTCATTCCCGAATTTAGTTGAACAGCCGCAAAATGCTTTGGATTCAGTTAACAATTGTGCGTGGACTTCTAACCCGATTACTGCTTCGTACTTATCTGTCATTACTTATGGTTGAATTTGATTGGTCAAATATAAATAGATTCAAAGCAATTATAAAAAGGATGATGATTAACAGTTTAAAGATTTTCTACACTTTCTGTTTCAGCAGCTATTTCAGTCGGGAAGGGGATTTGATTCAATCTTTCTGCAATTTCGTCACGCACTTTAATAAATGCCTGAAAGTTTTTTTCACTTACGGGTTCTGATGGAGGCATTTTTTCACGCAGGTGATCTACCTGAACACCATTCTTCCAGAATCTGAAACAAAGATGTGGTCCGGTTGCCAGCCCTGTACTGCCTACATATCCGATTACATCACCCTGATTTACTTTTGTACCGCGCCTTATACCCTTAGCAAACCTCGACATGTGTAAATATTGAGTTGTGTAGGTTTCGTTGTGTCTGATTTTAACATAATTTCCGTTTCCCCCTGAATAACCGGCTTCTGTTACAACCCCATCACCAACAGTTCTGATCGGAGTTCCGGTTGGGGCGGCATAGTCGGTACCTAAATGTGGTTTATATACTTTTTGAACCGGGTGCAGCCTCCGTTTTGAATACCTGCTGCTTATTCTTGTAAATTCAAGCGGCGCTTTCAGAAAAGCCTTTCGAAGGCTTTTTCCTTCAAGATCAAAAAAGGCATTCGGCGCTTCTTCATCAAACCTGATAGCAAAATAATCTTCACCATAGTGACTGAAGTATGCACCAATTATTCGTTTGATCCCAACTGATTTTCCGCCCACAAAATCTTCCTCATAAATTACCTTGTATTTGTCTCCTCTCTGAATGCGATAAAAATCAATTTGCCATGCAAAAACATTTGAAAGCCTTATTGCCAGATCAATTTCAGCATCATTATCAAGCAGAGAATGATACAAAGTATTATTTATAACCCCGGAAATTGTTTTTTCAATTGTAGTAACTTCTCTTTTGGCGGAATATACTTGTAAACTATCGTTCAGATCAAAAACGATGTAATTAACAGGGTCCGGTTCGTAAATAAAATAACAAACTGAAGACGGGTCCTGTATATCGGTGAGAATATGATAATCATTTCCTGCGCGTATTCGCCTTGTGTCGAATACTTCAGATGCAAGTGATATCAGGTCATTCAGAAAATTACCTGGTATGCCGCTGTTCAGCAGAATTGATGAAAGAGTTTCATTGGGTTTTATTGTAAGAGTTGATTTTTCAAACCGGTCAAGGTCTATTCCGAATTCATCAATTAGAGGTTCAGGGAGAAGTTCGGTAACTGCTTGTTGTTCAGAATCCGGCTCATTTTTTAAGAAGGCATACGCGAACAGGACAATTGTTAACGCATAAAAGATTACTAAAACTATGTTAATTTTACGGGAACCAGCCATTCATTCAAGTTCAACATTAAGAAAAATACGTTGCAAAGTTAAATTAATATAAGTTAGCAGGCAAATTTATCCTGCAAAACAAAGTTCAGACCCGATGAATATGGAAAAGGTTTGATTGGTAATCACAGAATTATTATAACCCTATTCGGTAATTTATTGAATATAAAATCTGCGATTCCAGCTATTTATATATCAAGTGTTCATTTCGAATTATTTTACTTGCTTATCAACCCAACCACCGGCATTCAAAATTCGATTTTAATTAAATAATAACACATTCAAATGTTGGATAAAAGTATTGTATATAATTAGATTTTTACACCAAAATCCTATAATTTCATCATCAAGGTTATGCACATTATTTATTCAACCCGGTATAAAAAGAAGAAATGACCACTTCTCAAAAAGTCGGGATTTTCGGCGGAGTAGCTGCGGCAATACTCTTTATTTTTTTTATTGAGCTTGATCCTGACAATCCGCAGATATCACGAATGGCTGCAATTGCTTCCTTAATGGCTTTCTTATGGATAACTGAAGCAGTACCACTTGCCGCAACTTCACTCATTCCAATAATTGCGTTTCCGGTTTTGAATCTTGTAAGCGGAGAGGATATTGCGCAGGCTTACAGTAATTCTACTATATTTCTTTTCCTTGGAGGATTCTTACTGGCTATCGCAATGGAGCGATGGGGATTGCACAAACGGATAGCTTTGAAAGTAATTACCTCGTTTGGCGGCAGCCCCACCTCAATTGTTTTGGGTTTTATGACTGCAACAGCATTCCTTTCGATGTGGATTTCCAACACGGCAACAGCCGTTATGATGCTGCCGATAGGTCTGGCTATTGTACATAAACTTGAGGATGAGTTTGGAAAAGACCGTACTCAAAATTTCAGCATTACGTTAATGCTTAGTATTGCATATTCAGCAACCATAGGCGGGATTGCCACTATAATCGGGACGCCGCCTAATTTATCATTTGTTCGGATATTGAAAATAATATTTCCTGACGCACCTGAGATTGGCTTCGGGCAATGGATGCTGGTAAGCGTTCCCATTTCGATCGTGATGCTGATATTCGCCGCATTTTTGCTTATCAAAGTTTTTTACCGGTTTGATAATGAGCTTCATATTGAGAAGAGTTTTATTATTGATGAGTACAAAAAACTTGGACGGATAAGTTTTGAAGAAAAGTTTATAGGTGTTGTATTTTCTGTAACTGCATTGCTTTGGATATTTCGCGCAGATTTTAATCTGGGATTTTTATACATACCCGGATGGTCGTCAATATTCTCCAACCCGCACTTTTTTAATGATGGTATGGTAGGGATAGGCATGGCGCTGCTGTTATTTTTCATACCGGCAAAAGCTAAAACCGGAACTTCCAACGCAATACTTGATGTAACAGCGTTCAGCAAGGTTCCATGGGGTATTATTTTATTATTTGGCGGCGGCTTTGCACTGGCAAAAGGATTTACAGTTACAGGACTTTCTGAATTTATTGGTTACAAGTTTAGCGGTATGGCGACCATTGCGCCAATAATATTAATTATATCAGTTGCATTAGTTGTAAATTTTCTTACTGAGCTTACATCGAACACAGCAACTGCCGAGATGATTTTACCGATTATGGCGTCGGTTGCTGTTGCAATAGGGATGAATCCTTTGTTATTAATGATTACTGCAACACTCTCCGCCTCGATGGGCTTTATGCTGCCTGCCGCAACACCACCAAACACAGTTGTTTTTGCCAGTGAAAGACTGAAAATTCCACAAATGGTAAAAGCAGGGTTTGCATTGAATATTGCCGGGGTAATTCTTGTAGCAGTAATGGTCTATCTGATCGGATCATTTGTCTTCGATCTTAATATTTTTCCTGATTGGGCAGGTAAATAATCAAAAAAAATTTTAACTTTGCATCACGGCAGAATTAACATCTGTTATTTAATTCCACTTTTAACTTAATTTTTTTGCAATACGATTATGTATATCTATAACGTAACTATAAATATAAAAAAAGATGTTGAACAGGAATGGTTCAACTGGATGAAGGAAAAACACCTGCCTGATGTAATTGCGACGGGATATTTCAAAGCATATAAAACTTTTAAGATAATTATTCCTTCAGGAATTGCAGACGAATCGACTTATATAATTCAGTATGAATGTGATGAGCTGGAACAATATCATCAGTATATTGAGAAAGAGTCTGCCAGGCTGCAGGGTGAGCATCAGTCAAAATTTCCAGGTAAGTTTACAGCAGCACGGGCTGTTCTGCAGGTTAAATAGAGCTTACATTAAAGTTGATCGCAAGTATCAGAAATTGCTGTCTGACAGCCGTCTGAACTCACCTTTGGTATAAAAAGAAGTTCGAAAAATGCAGTTGAAATTGTTCTTCAGATTTGTAATATTATCATCGGATTTCCACCACTTGCAGTAAAAGTGATTAACAATAAGTTCTGAATAGTGCGTTTTCAAAATTATAAATTAATATCAGATGAAATATATTGATTATCTGTTTTTTCTATTATTAGCGGTAAGTATTTCTTCGTGCAGGGAAGATATTATTCAGCCGGATGTACTGCTGCCCAACAAAAATGAACCTGTTGAGTTCAGATCATATAACTCTTATTCATTTCTAATTAATGCTGAAAATGTTACACAATCAGTTTTAAATGAATTTGACATAGAGCTTACAAAATCGAGAATTTTTTATTCACTTACTGATTATGCCTCAGGCTATGTGGAGATCAGGCTATACACACAGGACTTTCAAAATGTTTTCTATCAGAATCTCTCAGAGAATTCATTAAACTCGGCGCTCATTGATGGTTTTCGTCCTGCAGCAATAAGCATTAAATTTAATAATTTTACAGGTGTATTAAAGATAGAACTGAACAGGGTGTTTTAGATGCTGCCTCCACAAACTTTATAATGTGGCACAGCATTCTTCCTCTCTGTTTTAATTTCCTTATTGAATTCGTTTTGCAAGTAAGCAAATGTTAACCATTGAAATTTTTTGTTAAAATAAACAAAGAAACATTTAAGGTTGAGAACTTTACGCAAGAGGATTTCCCGATTAAATTTCAGTGGAATTAGTAAGTTTTTTTTCTTTTACTATGAATTACAACAGATGTATATTAGATGGTAAGTTGAAAGGGATAACATGAAAAGTTTTATACATACCGTTATTATTAGCTTATTAATAATTACCGTTAATTACTCACAGCAGGCGTCAGATTATTTCCCAGAATCGACCGGTTATACATGGATGTTCAGGGTTGTGCCTCTCGATTCATCAAATAATCCGATTGATTCACTTGCGTTTTTCAGGGCAGATTCTTTTGCGACGGCAGCAAACTACCAGGGCAAATCAGCAAATTTCGTACTGACTAAGCAAGGTGCTGAAGCAATACTTCCTTTACTTCCTTATACTGATACGCTCTTCTACAGTTTTGAAGGCTCTAATGGATTCGAATACTTCAGATTACGTGGTATTGACGAAATTGCCAGACTGCTTGATTCGATAGGAATCGGAGGAGGGGACAGCTTGCTTCAATTTTTTATTTCACTAAAAGATTGGTACTCAACATTCAGGTTTGCAAGCACGGTAAACACGAATTACACGTTGTTTTCAAAGGATACTACTATCATCATAGATACTTTAACTTTACCGCTCAGGTTCGAATACAGGGGCAGAAGATTGAACGACGAAAGTATTATTACAGAATTCGGCGTACTGAATTGCAAAAAATTTCTGCTCTCCAACAGGATAAGTTATTTGATTCTGCCGCCTCCACCCATACCGCCAATTCCAATAACATTGATTGAGATTCCGGATACAGTATGGATTGCACAGGATTTATGGATCGTTAGAGATGTTATCCCCACATCCACTTTGGATCTTTCTCTTTTTGGGTTTGAATCTTTTACATTTCCCGGATTAAAAACAGAAATAATGATGTCTCCGACTTCTAATACAGAATTACAACAACCAATACTGAAAGATTACCGGCTTTCACAAAATTATCCGAATCCATTTAACCCGTCAACAACTATTGAGTTTACCGTTCCGTCCCCGGGGTTTGTACGCCTTATTGTTACGGATATTTTAGGTCAGCAGGTTGCAGAAATTGAGAGCAGGTATTTTGATACAGGATCATTCAATGTTGTGTTTGATGCCGCATCCGCCGGAGGCGGACTGGCAAGCGGGACATATTTTTACAGGTTAGAGCACAATAATAATGTGCTGGTAAGAAAAATGCTTTTGGTAAAATAACAGTCGTCCGAAAAATGATGAATAGTAACTATATACAAATTCAAGGCGGTTGATTAATTTTTTCAAGTGAATATGTGAAATTCAAAATTAATTTAATTTATTCTGTATGAAATTCTTTGAACGATTGTTCTTCGCCGGGGCAGAAATCCCTTCAGAGCTTCAAACCAGAGAACAAATAAATGAAAAAGATAAATGGGACCTTACTCACATTTATGCAAATGATGATATGTGGGAGGCTGATTTTCGCTGGGTTGAATCACATATTGCTGAATACGAAAAATTTGAAGGAAAACTTGCTTCCGGCTCTGAAATACTTTTGAAATGCCTGAAGTTTGATGATGAAATGAATATCAAACTTGAGAGGCTGCATCTTTATGCGATGCTGTCCAAAGACACTGATATGTCAGTCTCAAAATATCATGCAATGGAAGACCGCGTTCGATCGTTATACTCCCGGGTAACGACTGCAAGTTCATTCCTTCGCCCGGAAATTCTTTCTTTTCCTGAAGAGGAGCTTCTTAAAGCTATACACGCTAACAATGATTTACGTATCTATGAACACGCTGTAAGCGATTTGTTAAGAACCAAGTCCCATACGCTTGCAAAAGAGCAGGAGGAAATTCTTGCATTGGCAGGCGAGATAACACAAACCCCTTATAATACATATTCGTTATTCACTAATGCTGATATGAAATTTCCCGTTATAAAAGACGGCACCGGAAACGAAATAGAAATTTCGCATGCACGCTTTTATGCTGCTATGCATTCGCCCGACAGGCAGTACCGGAAAGAGGCTTTCGGATCATATCTTAAACCATATCTTGATTATGTAAATACGTTAGCTTCTTTGTTTAATGGTAATCTTAAAACAAATATCTTTAATGCGAAGGCAAGAAAATATACATCAGCTCTGGAGGCATCACTCGACAGGAATAACATCCCGGTTTCAGTTTATAGTAATCTTATCAATACAGCAAACGAAAATCTTGAGCCGCTCCACCGCTGGGCTAAACTAAAAAAGAAAACTCTCGGTTTGGATGAGCTCCATCCCTACGATGTATATGTAAGTATCTTTCCCTTTGGAGATGAAAAAAAATATTCATTTGAAGAGAGCAAACAATTACTTATTGAAGCGTTAAAACCACTCGGAGATGATTATCTGGCTTCTCTGCAAACTGCATTTGAATACCGGTGGATAGATGTTTATGAAACAAGGTCTAAGAGAAGCGGCGCATATTCTTCAGGTACTACTTTTGGTGTTCATCCGTATGTTCTTCTGAACTGGACTTACCTGCTTAATGATGTTTTTACATTAGCTCACGAGATGGGTCATAATATGCATTCTTATTATACGGGTAAAACTCAGCCGTATCCGTATGCTAATTATTCGATATTTCTTGCAGAGGTTGCATCCACTTTTAATGAATCTCTTCTTCTCGATTATCTGATTGATAAAGCGGAAAATAAAAACGAAAAACTTTTTCTTCTGGAGAAATACCTGAATAACATAACTGCCACTTTTTACCGGCAGGTAATGTTTGCAGAGTTTGAAAAAATTGTATATGAGAAAACCGAGGGAGGAGAAGCGCTAACTTCGGACATGCTTTGTGATCTTTACAGAGGCTTGTATCAGAAGTACTGGGGTGCCGATATGGTAATAGACAAAGAAGAGGAGTTTACCTGGGCAAGAGTTCCGCATTTCTATTATAATTTTTATGTATTTCAATATGCAACAGGATTTGCCGCTTCTGAAGTTTTGTCACGCAAAGTAAAGGATGACGGTAAACCGGTTGTTGATGCATACCTGGATTTTCTTAAAGCAGGTAATTCAGATTATTCTATTAATATTCTTAAGAAAGCCGGTGTAGATATGAATTCACCCCAGCCGGTTATTGCAACCACCCGCAAAATGAGTGAACTATTAGATGAGGTTGAAACTTTACTCGGAATTTAAGCTGATTATTCATTTCCAATCATAACTTTAATTTGTTTTTCTCTCCTAACAGGTATTAATGCTATTCCAATCTGAACCAAAAAAATTTTAAGTATTAACTTGATTCGTTATCTTTCCTGGAAAGAATATCAATAATAGTGAGTAATATGATGAAACCAGCTTTGCAAAAAATTGTTATACTTTTCCTGATCTTATCGTGTGTTGCCATTGCGCAGAAAAAACCATTTACAATTCAAGACCTGTATGAGGTTAAGATGGTTGGTTCGCCGGTTGTTTCACCAAACGGGGATAAAATCGCTTTTACCGTTACTGATTATGAATTAGAAAAAAGCAAGTCTTATACTTTTATTTATTTTATGAATACTGACGGAACAGATTTAAAAACAATTTCGGAAAAAGAAATTAATGATTATAATCCTTTTTGGGCGCCGGACAACCAATCCTTATATTTTCAGAGAGAAGGCAAACTGTTTTCATACAATATTAAGTATGGAAATACAGAGGAGATTTTTGGCTTTTATCCGGGAATTTCAGACCCCATCATATCTCCCGATGGAAACCTGATTGCTTTTCACTCTGAGATTTATCCGGAATGCGGAATTGATGAAGCGTGTAATAAAAACAATTCAGAAGCTGCTGAGTCAGGTCCTCTACAGGCATATCTTGCCGACGATCTGCTCTTTCGTCACTGGAATACATATGTTGATGATAAAATACCTGCGCTGATAGTTTACGACCTGAACAAGAAATCATTTAAAGAAATAGCCCACTCAGAATGGTTGAGGTATACCTTTATGCTTGGCGGGAGCGTTAAATATTCATTTTCGCCTGATAGTAAAGAAATTGCATTTATTAAAAATGAGGAAAAAAATCTTGCCGCATCCATCAATTCAGATATGTGGATTGTTAAGGTTGACGGAAGCGATGCAATAAATATCACAAAAGAAAATTTAGCCTGGGATGGTTACCCGGTTTACTCGCCTGATGGAAAATATATCGCATATAAAAAACAACTTATACCTGACTACGAAGCTGATCGTTACAGAATTGCACTTTACAACCGTGAAACCGGCACAATTGAGAATATTACAGAAAACTTTGATTATACTGTTAATGATATAAAATGGAGTGATGATTCTAAATCAATTTATTTCAATGCAGATTATGAAGGATATTCACCAATATTTAATGTAAATATCCCTTCCCGTAAGTTAGAACAGGTATCCGAAAAAGAATCTGTTTTCGGTTTTGACTTCGCTGATTCTAAAGATGGTATCTATTATATGGCAAGATGGGTTCACAAGCCCGGAGAAGTATATAAATTTCAAAATGGGGGTTCAACACAGCTTACAAATTTTAATGAGGAATTTTTGAGCAGGGTTGACGTACGCCCTGCAGAACAGTTATGGATTACAGGCGCTGATGGAAAGAAAGTGCATGTCTTTTTGGTTAAACCACACAATTTTGATCCTGATAAAAAATATCCTCTTATTCTTAATGTTCATGGTGGACCTCAAAGCCAGTGGATGGATTCATTCAGAGGTGATTGGCAGGTTTATCCGGGCTCGGGATATATTGTAGCATTTCCAAACCCTCATGGTTCAACCGGCTATGGTTCAAAATTTACAGAAGCTATATCGGGCGATTGGGGCGGTAAAGTATTTGAAGACCTTATGCACATAACAGATGAACTTGAAAAGCTGCCTTATGTTGATAAAGACAGAATTGGCGCTATGGGATGGTCTTATGGCGGGTATATGATGAATTGGTTTCAGGTACAAACTAAGCGCTTTAAATGCCTTGTCAGTATGATGGGCATTTATGACCTCGAATCAATGTGGGGAGGAACAGAAGAACTTTGGTTTGTGAACTGGGATCTAAGAGGGCAGCCATGGAATTCTGAAGATTATATTAAATGGTCACCTTCAAATTTTGTTGAAAACTTTTCTACCCCAACACTTATCATACATGGTAAAAAAGATTTCCGCGTACCTTATCTTCAGGCAGTGCAATATTTCACAACATTAAAAACACTGGGAATTGACAGCAGGTTGATACTGTTCAGGAATGACGGACACTGGCCAAATCATGTAAGATCAATGCCGCTTTATTATAATGCACATCTGGAGTGGTTTCATAAATATCTTGGCGGAGAGCCGGCACCCTATGACTCAAAAAAAATGGTGAAGAATCTGATCTTTAGAGAATAAATTTATAAACGAGGATCAACAAGCCGCAGTTTGTACATTGGTACCTTTTGCGAGCTTGAATAGTGCTGTAGAATTTGAGAGTTGAAATTTTTATTTCCGAAAGAACCTGACCTTATTTCAGCGGGGATAATATTTTCATTAAGAACTTTGAAACGGTTATTCTTTTTGGATTGCATTAACGGAGTTCCGAAGAGTTTCCCGCGCTCATTTCCTCCTAAATTGAAATTCATCCCTTCTGCTGCAAGCTGCATATATGGTTTAATTCTGAATCTGTCTTTTATTCTGAAGATTATATACGAGATAAGAAGATATGATAGGGAAAATAGACTGACTAATACAAGAGTGAGTTTTATTATTTCAATTAGTTCCATAATTCTTTCGGTTTTTTTATGCAAGAAATTCCAAGAAGCGTACCAATGTGTTCTAATGCCTTAAGTGACTATTTTAATGGAAGATAACCAAATGAATCCGAGATTTTTTATCAAAATGAGAAAAATTGCTAAAATATCTAACCTGGAGGTATCGGGAAGGCTGTGATTAACTTCCATAGAGCAAAGTCGTTTGATTTTAGCATAAATCTTTGATAATTTAAGTAATTAAAATACAATGAGTTATAAACATTTTGAGTAAGAGTATAGAAGGGTAAAATAATGACAAAGGCTGATATTGTTGATAAAGTTGCAAGCGGCACTGGTCTTACCAAACTCGAAACTGAGGCAATTATTGAAGGTTTTTTTAAAACAGTTATAGAAGCTTTAAAAGAGGGTAAAGGTATTGAAATCAGAGGATTTGGTAGTTATAAGGTGAAGAAGAAAAATGCCAGGTATGCCCGTAATCCTAAAACTGGTGAACAGGTGTACGTTCCTGAACACTACGTTCCGACATTCAAATTTTCAAAGGACTTTAAGGATTTAGTTGATCAAGGTATGAAGCAACGGGAGTAAGTGGTTTAGATGAATAAGTTTTGTAAAAATTGTGGATATCAACTGCAACTTGAATTTCAATTTTGTCCTGATTGTGGTACCGAAATTCCTAAAAAACCAGTTGAGGAAGCTCCTCTTGAATCAGATAATAATTACATTTCTGATAGTAATACAGAAACACAGCATGATTTAATAGAATGCGATCTGTGCGGCGAAGAAAATAGTGTATTAAACAAAATCTGTTCAGGCTGCGGCGCTCGGCTTTCAGGTATAAAAGCAGTAATTGATAAGTCTGTAAGTTCATCAATTCGGAAAATCAAATCTGATTCAGATGCAGGCTCAACGGTAAAGAAGGTTTTGAAGAAAAAAAAATCTGATTTACCACTTAAAGACACGTCCGGAAGCCGCGAAAAGAAATTGGATACCTCAAAAGTATTAATAGTCTTGATTTCAATTATTATTCTGTCGGTAGTCTTATTGGCAGCAAGTGGAGTATTTTCTTCAAAAACTCCTGAGTCTGTTCCTGTTATGCAAGAAAGTTCAGGAGTGAACCTCCAGGCTTTACAGCACATAAGAGAACTTGAAGAAAAAGTTAGAGCAAATCCTGATGATATGGAAACGCTGCTTCATCTTGCGCACCTGAAAAAGGATAACAGCATGTACGAAGAGTCAATTCAGGCTTATAAATTGTATCTTGAAAGACACCCCGATGATGCTGATGCACGTATAGATATGGGTGTTTGTTATTTTAATCTTACAGATTATGAAACAGCACAAAAAGAAATGTTGAAAGCACTGGAGTATAAGCCTGATCATCAAATTGGTCATTTGAATATAGGGATCGTAAACCTTCGTATAGGAAATATTGAAGAATCAAAAAAATGGTTTCAAAAAGCAATTGACATTAATCCAAATTCTGATATTGGACGAAAAGCAGCAGATTTATTACATTCACATTAATACAATCAATTAAAAAAGGAGAACTAAATGCCCTGCGGTAGAAAACGTAAACGTCATAAAATGGCAACCCATAAACGGAAAAAAAGACTTAGAAAGAACAGGCATAAAAAGAAACTAAGATAGAAGTTATGTGATTGCAGATGGGAAATAAACCTGCCATCTGCTATCCGGATTACCTTTTTATGCCATCTTAGCTCAGCTGGCAGAGCGGCTCATTCGTAATGAGCAGGTCGCCGGTTCGATCCCGGCAGATGGCTCTCGGTTAAAAAAATTTATTGATAGTAATAAACTTTTAATTTTTTCAGATTGTTTATTCTTCTAAATTGATTATTAGTTAGTTCCCGGTTGAGCCAGAGGGCGCTGGTTCATCTGGTCTACAAATTGTCGTCAATTTTCAAATATTTTTCCTGTCGGAGAATACTATTATATGCAGTTTATTCTGGGATTGTTTTTTTCTCTTATAATATTTCAGTTATCAGAATTACGTGGGCAAACCCACCCTTTTCTGTTTAATATTTCGGATTATAACCTCGGTACGGTTAGTAACCCGAATTCACCATTACATCCGATCTGGATAACCGTTAAAAATTATGCTGATACAATTGTAGCAGAACCTCTCCCTCCTGTACCGCTCCCATCTGATGCTGATCTGGACTACTTCAGGAATTCAGCCAATGCTCTTTTACCCCTTGCTTTTACTTCTCACATTACAGGCGATACGCTGTATATAAACAGAGCCAGGGAACATCTGATGATTTTTGCAGGGTGGGAACGATGGGACCTCATCAATAATTCTTCAAACCCCGACTCATCAATTGTTGATCTTGCTACAGCACACATGGTTATGATGAATGCAATAAGTTTTGACTGGTTGTATAATTATTTGAGTCAGTCGGAAAAAGATTCAATTATTAATTCTCTCTCATATCATGCAGTAAGGCTCTATAATGCCGCTGTTTCAACATACAATCCGTTTTGGAACAATTGGTGGAGAAAGTCTTATGTGCAAAATCATATCGGGATAAACTACAGCGCCCTTGGTATTGCCGCACTGGCGCTTAGCTCCCATAATTCTAATACTTCAACCTGGTTAAACCTGGTTGTTGACAGACTAAGCAGGCTTAAGTTTTTATTAGATGGGATTGACGATGGCTCATGGCACGAAGGGCATAATTATCAATTGTATTTATTTTCACTAACTATTCCAGTTCTTTATAATCTCAAAATTATTCAAAATCAGGATCTGATTCCTAAAAATTATTTCGATAATTTTATTAAATGGAGGCTGTTCAATATTTTGCCGGGCACAAAGGAATGGTTCATATCTTACGGTGATTATGAAAAATCCTGGGGTGACAACTGGAGTTTAAATATCTTTCGGTTTATTGCTTCTTCAAATCAGAATTCTTATGCACAATGGATGGCAGACAGAACGGTATTATACGGGCCCCGACGACCAACTATTTGGTCAGCTCCTTACTCTGTGCTCGAATGTTTTTATTATGATACTACTTTGATTGCACAAAATCCGGATGGGCTTAAATCAGAGGCATCATTTCCAGATATGAACGGCATTGTTTGGAAAACAGGTTGGAATAACCAGGCTTTAAAATTTGCCCTGCATGCATCTCCATACGGAGGAAGGTTTGTTTTCGATACATTTACGGCTTCTCCAAGAATTTATCCCTGGGAAGAAGGTGGTAATGAATTAAACTTTAGTCATTCGCATGATGATGCGCTGACTTTTTATATTTTTAACAAAGGGGCCTGGCTCGCTGATGAAGTTGTCAGCAGGAATAAATCTACGGCATATCATAATTCTATATTAATAGATGATATCGGGCAGTACAGAGTTCCGGATTCACTTTCGTTTAGCCAGACGGCATTTCTTGATACAGATCCTGCCCCGTTGTATTCATTACATACCGAAATCTTTAATTTTCTTAATGTTGATGCAACAAATAGTTATTCGAAACATTCAGATCTTAATGATGTGAATAAAGTTTCAAGAGCAGTATTCTTTGCCAAACCTGATTACTTTCTGATGATTGATAACCTAAAATCAATTACTCCGCGTAAATACACATGGATCTGTCATTTTGCTCAAAACGTTTCCATTGAAGGAAATTGGGTTAAAGGCGCCGGGACTAATAATCAGGTTCTTGGTGTTAATGTTCTTTCTCCTGTGCAAAATACTTTTACTATCGGTAATGACGGGCTTCCTTTTGTTCATGTAAGTAATTCCTCTAATGTTTCTGAGATGAGATTTATTAATCTTTTGTTCCCGACCGATGAAACTCTATGGAATCATAAGCCTGCAGCAGAAATAATCAGTGATGATGGTTATACTGCGATTGTTAAAGTAGACCTTTCCGAACAATTCGAAAGGGAAGATTTTATTATAGCACAATATGATTCATCAGAGCCTTCGAGGCTAAGCGATAACTTTGCATTTGATGGTTCAATAGCATATTACTCAAAAAGTATATCAGGCTACCCTCTGAAATTATCCTTGTTCGAAGGAACTTATTTGGCAGATCTGCAAGCTGGAATTGAACTAATAAATGTTATTGATCCGTTCTCTCCGATTGAAGTTATCTTTTCTCAGGATACGTGTTATATATCGGGCAGTTTTAGGGGAACGTTCTTACTCTATGCACCTGTAACTTCGGTTGTTTTGTTAAATGATGATATCCAATCCTTTAAAAGAGCCGGCATACATATAATTATTAATCCTGAATATGCTCCATCAGCAGCATTCGATATTGATATTAATTCAGGTGAGATACCACTATCGGTTAAATTTGCCGATGAGTCAATCTATGGATCGCATCCGATTATAAGCTGGGAATGGGATTTTAATGATGATGGTATTATTGATGCTGCTGATCCCGGTCCGCACTCTTATGTTTACGAAACTGAAGGTATTTATTCGGTTAAGCTGAAAGTGTCAGATGGTTATTTATATGATATTTCTTATAGAGACAAATTAATTCATGCCTACACAGCTTCGGTAGTAAATGTGAATGAAGGATGGAATATCATCTCTATTCCTGTAACACCAAGCGATCATTCTGTTTCATCGCTTTTCCCTTCAGCAACTTCCAATGCCTTCACTTTTAATAATGGCTATGTTGCCAAAGATTCATTGTATAATGGAATAGGATACTGGCTTAAATTTAACTCGGCCGGAAGCATAGAAATAAATGGAGCACGTGTTTCAAACGACACTATTTTTGTGAATGAAGGCTGGAATATGATTGGTCCGTTCCATTATCTTATAAACATCAGTTCGATCGAAACTTCACCACCGGGTATAATTTCATCTCGGTTTTTCGGATTTAGTCACGGGTATACTTCAGATACAACTTTACACATTGGAAAAGGCTATTGGGTTAAAGCATCGGATGCGGGAAGGTTGTTTGTGTCAGAAGCAAATCAAAATCCGGTTAAATATTCTTCTCATCTGTTAAGCAGCAGTTCAGAAGGCAGCCTTAAGTTTACAGATGCAAGCGGTAGTCAGCGAACACTAGAATTTCTGAATTCGACTCCTGACAATTTTAGTCTTTATGAATTACCTCCATCTCCGCCCTTTGGAATATTTGATGTAAGGTTTGCCTCAAACAGGTTTGCTGAGGTAATTACAAGTGATGAATTAAAACTATTTCTTAACTCGGCTGATTATCCCGTTACCATAAAAGCTGAAGGAGTTACTCTCAAAATTAAAGACAGTTTTAATGGAGAATTTATCAATATTCTCCTGAAGAAAGGCTCTCAGCTTATTATAAACGATAGCAAAATAATAAGTTTATCCGTTCAGATAATAAACATACCTGAAGAGTTCATATTATATCAGAATTATCCTAATCCCTTCAATCCCGAGACGACAATCAGGTTCGGATTACCTGAGGCATCCAAGGTTAATTTGTCCGTTTATAATATTCTTGGCGAAAAAGTAGCTGAAATTCTTAATGGCAAAACCGATGCGGGTTTCCATGAGGTTATGTTTAATGCCCGTCAGCTTGCTTCAGGTGTTTATTTCTACAGATTGCAGGCAGACAAACATTCTTCAATAAGGAAAATGATTATTTTAAAATAATATTTATTGATTCGTATGATTCATCAAAAACACTTTAAACTTTTACTAATTTTACTTACAATAATAACCTGGTTCAATACACGGGCACAAACAGCTTTGGTTGAAATTCAGTTTACCGCAAGTGATGGTGTGGTTGGCAGTCAATTATTGAAAGCAGGATTAGACCCAACTGCAACCGATGGACTCGATACACATCTCGGCGAGGCAGAACTCCCGCCATTCCCTCCGCTTGGAGTATTTGAAGCCCGGTTTATCCTGCCATCTTCAACCATTGGATCTCACGCTGATTATCGTCAGGGAGATAATACCATTGCATCTATTGGCGAAAAAGAACATGTAGTAAATTATCAGCTTAATTCCGGTTCAACAGGGTTCACGATCAATTACAATATGCCCACAGGTACCCAGCTCAGACTTCGTGATAATTTTGGAGGAGTTTTTTATGATATTGATAATATATCCGGTGCCGGCAGCTATACTGTTACTAATTTAAGTTTAACCGCAATGTTGGTTACCATTAAATACATTGATCCGCCATTTCCGGTAGAACTTGTTTCTTTTACCGGGTTTGCTGAAGGTAACATAATTAAATTGAACTGGCGTACCGCTACAGAACTCAATAATTTTGGTTTTGATGTTGAACGAAAAAACCCGGAAGGCAGTTTTGAAAAGATAGGATTTGTGTCCGGCGCCGGTAACTCCAGTTCTCCGAAAAGTTATTGGTTTGAAGATAATTTAATCACAGTACCTGGAAGATATGAGTACCGGCTCAGGCAGAATGACTTTGACGGTAACTTTGACTACTCGAAAACAATTTATATTTTTATAAAATCACCTTCTTCTGCAAAACTCTACAACAATTATCCAAATCCATTTAATCCTGTTACCAGAATAAAATTTGAGCTCTCGTCGGGTGAAAAAGTTAATATGAAATTATTTGACAGCGTTGGCAGGGAAATCATGCATCTGCTGAATGATTTTTTTGATGCAGGGTATCATTCCATTGAAATATCATTTCAGAATTTAGCTTCAGGATTATATTATCTGGTAATGCAGGCAGGTGAATTTACAGATTCGAAAAAGCTTGTTTATATAAAATAAGAAACATCCATTCTGGATCGGGATTCATTTTGGTAACTGAACAGTAATGATTCCGTAAAATGAAATTTAATTTTTCCCGTTAAATATAGTTTCAAAGAGATCTCTTTTTTTATCGCTTTCAGATCTAATACTTTCCTTCCTTTATTAACAACACTTCAAATTGGGAATTTCATTCAGAGACTTTCAAAATTAACCCCTAAATACTCTATTCCTTTATCTCCGGGATTTCACAAAAAAAAACTGAATTAAAGTAAAAGATTCTTCTTGACTTTCGACATCAAATTACCGTAATTTTGGGGTGAAGTGGGGAATTATGGTGAAATAAAACTAGAAAAAGGAAGGTTTCGGTTGTTCAGAGGTCAGTTCATACATACTTTAGATTCAAAAGGCAGGCTTAGCATCCCGGCAAAACTGAGGAAGCATTTTTCTGATGCTGCCAACGATACTGTGGTTATGACTCAAGGCACAGAAACCTGTATTGATGTCTACCCGCATGATCATTGGCAGAAGTTTGAAGAAAACATGCGTAAGCTTAATCCGTTTGACCCCGATGAAATGAAATTCATCAGAATGATTTCACAACATGCAACTGATGACAAACTTGACTCGCAGGCGAGGATACTGATACCCCAGCTATTGTTAGAACACGCCCGGATCGAAAAGGAGATTTTGATTCTTGGTGCGATGGAAAAAATCGAACTTTGGAATCCAGGAATTTTCAATGATTACCTTAAGCAGTCCCGCGAGACTTACAGCGAAGTGGCTGCTAAAGTAATGGTTACACGATGAATGAACATCATACGCCGGTACTGTATGAGGAGAGCATTAGTTATCTGATTACAGACAAATCAGGCGTATACTTCGACGGCACGATTGGTTTTGGCGGACATGCGGAAGGAATACTAAAATTGCTCAATGACAGCGCTGTTTTAATAGGAACTGATGTTGATGTGAATGCCTTCGATCATTCAAAAAAAAAATTCTCTTCTGATAAGAGAGTTAAACCATACAACTTTAATTTTTCTCAGATCGATATAATTGCCAAGATTGAATCGATCCCGTTCTTTACAGGAGTGTTTGCCGATCTGGGTGTTTCCTCTTTTCAACTAGATAACCCTGCTGCAGGATTTACCTTCAGATCGGATTCTATACTGGATTTGAGATTGGATAAGTCAAAAACAATCAATGCCGCTGATGTTATCAATTCTTTTTCGGCTGATGATCTTGCTGATTTGATTTTTCAGTATGGTGAAGAAAAAAATTCCAGGCGGATTGCAAAAAAAATTGTTGAGCGCAGAGCCTCTAAAAGAATTGAATCCACCATTGACCTGGGTAGAATAATCGAAGATATTACTTCACCCAGATATTTGAATAAGACATTATCCAGAGTTTTTCAGGCTCTCAGAATTTATGTAAATGATGAACTCGGTACACTTAAATTATTCCTTTCAAAGAGTGTTGAACTTCTCAAAACAGGTGGAAGAATTGTAATTCTCACTTATCACTCTCTTGAAGACAGGATAGTTAAAGAGTTCTTTAAGTATGAAAATATTTCGTGCATTTGTCCGAAAGATTTACCCGATTGTAATTGCGAAAAGCAGAAGCGTCTGAAAATTTTGACCAGAAAGCCGGTCACGCCTTCTGCCAGTGAAATTAAATTAAATAAAAGAGCACGGAGCGCAAAACTTAGAGCTGCAGAGCGACTATGAAAAAAGGTTCAAAACCATATTTAGTAATTGCAATTTTCATCATTATCTCATTGGTTGGACTTGCACTTGTTTATGTCGCTTTAAAACGCGAGTGCGATTGGCTGGTAAAAGCAAAATTCGAGGCATCTAAAAAACTTGATCTTCAAAAAAACAGGAGCGTGTCTCTTAAAGCACAGTTTCAATTATTAACAGCAGAAGAAAGAATTGTATCCATCGCTGAATCAGAGCTTGGAATGATAAAGAACCCTGGCAGCATATATACTATTATTGTTGAAAAAAACAGGATCAACGCAATAAACAAAAAGCTGAGTGATACCTATGGTAATTAACAGAACTTTATTTCTTATCGTTACAATTTTTATCGTATTCCTTTTGCTGATCGCACGGCTTATAGATATTCAGGTTGTTAAAAGTGAAGAATACAAATACTTTGCACAAAAACAGCAAACCAGGCTTGAAAAGATAAGCCCTGAAAGAGGACTGATCTATGATCGTGATAATACTTTGCTGGTATATAACAGGAACGATGTTTCTTTTTTTCTTGATCTTCGTATGGCAACCAAAGCTGATAAAGAAAAGATTGCCGAAAAATTTTCAGAAGTCTTCGGCAAAAGTAAAGAGCATTATTTTAAATTAATGAATGATACCGGTAAAACGATCTGTATTGAACGTAAAGCACCTGCTAATAAAGCTTTTGAGTTAGCCGGCTTCAAAGCTAACGGTTTATTCTCAACAGATGATCCAACCCGTCTTTATCAGTATGAACACCTCGCCGGTCACCTCCTCGGTTATCTCAATTCGGAATATTCAGGTGTTGCCGGTATTGAGAGATCTTTTGATCAGTACCTCAGAGGTGAAGAAGGCGTAAGACTTGTTCAAAGAAATGCCGTTGGTGATATGATAACAATTGCCGAACAGGAAACACGGCAGGCAGTTCCAGGTTTTAATGTTCATCTGACCATAAATAAAACATACCAGACTATCCTTGAAGAAGAACTGAATAATGGCCTGGCAGTTTATGGCGGTACATCAGCAATCGGAATTGTATTGGACCCGAATACAGGCGAAATTCTTGCGATTGCTAATTCTGGAGAATTTGATCCGAACCGGTTTTGGGAATGTTCAGATTTTATAAGACGGGATAAATCAATTACTGATACCTATGAACCCGGTTCAACATTCAAAGGAATTACGCTTGCCGCTTTGCTTGATCAGAAACTTGGTGAAGAAGATGATCTGGTATTTGCCGAGAACGGCAAATATAAATTCAAAAACGTATTCATATCCGATACAAAACAGCATCAATGGTTAACTTTAAAAACTGTGTTCGAGCAATCAAGTAATATCGGAATGTCAAAGCTCGCACAGAAAATAAGTAATGATATTTTTTATAAATATTTACGGGCATTCGGATTTGGCAATTACACATCTTACGGGCTGCCGGGTGAAGCCAAAGGCTATTTGAAGAAACCGAACGAGTGGTCGGGTATTACAAAGGCTTTTCTTTCATTCGGCTATGAAATTTCTGTTACACCTTTGCAAATGGCGCTTGCTTACAGCGCTATTATAAATGGCGGTATTCTTTATAAACCGCAAATCGTAAAAAGATTAAGCCGTAAAAACGGAAGCGATGAAATCACTTTTGAACCAAAGGAAATCAGAAGGGTAATTTCAACAACAACTTCAGAAAGAATGCAAAAGCTGCTCTCGGGAGTTGTTGAAAACGGTACCGGTAAAAATGCAGCCACGGGTATAGTTACGGTCGGAGGTAAAACCGGCACTTCACAAAAATTAATTGGCGGTAATTATTCTAAAGCTGAATATAACTCTTCATTCATTGGATATTTCCCAGCTGATAAACCGCGCGTATTGTGTTTTGTGTTAGTGAATTCACCAACTATTGGCAGGTATGGCAGCCTTGTAGCCGCACCGATATTCAGGAAGATCACAGAGAGAATAGTAAATACAAACCCGGGATACTTCAGACACGATCCTGAAATTGAACAAGGTATTTATAGTAAAGATGTTAACCTTGTTTTTTCCAAAGATGATGAAGCAAATGTACAGGGAAACATAAAACAGGCAGTCAAACACGATAGTTTTACAACCAATAAAATGCCCGATTTGAAAAATCATTCATTGAGAGATGCGATTGTTTTACTTACAAGGCTCGGTATCAAATACAGTGTAACAGGTTCGGGAAAAGTTTTCAGTCAAAGCATTCCTCCCGGGTCAAAGATAAAACCGGGAATGGTTTGTAAGTTAGAATGTAAAGAATTAGTTGTAACTGAGGCGGCAGTATACTGATGGAATTAACATCTTTGCTAAACAGTGTTAATGTTGTGCAGGTTATAGGCGAGGTTCAGCGAAAGGATGTTGCCGCAATTGTTTATGATTCAAGAAAGGTAATTAAAAATTCGGTTTTTGTTGCAATAAAAGGATTAAATACCGACGGTCACAAATATATTCTTGAAGCAATAAATAAAGGAGCAATTGCTGTTGTAGTCGAAGATAATTCTGCAGTACCGGATGAGGTTTTCATTCACCGTGTTACTGCAAAAATCCTGGTTAAAAACAGCAGAATAGCATTAGCAGAGTTATCAAATGCATTTTATAAAGAGCCGTCAAAAAAAATTAAACTGATAGGAATAACAGGAACTAACGGAAAGACAACAACAACTTATTTACTTAAATCAATTTTTGAAACTGCCGGAGAGATGGTCGGTTTAATCGGCACAATTGCTAATTTCATTGGAGACACAGAGCTGAAGTCATTGCTTACAACACCGGAATCAAATGACCTTAATGCATTATTACTCGACATGCATACACAGGGATGTTCATACGCCGTAATGGAAGTTTCTTCACACTCGCTTGTATTAGACAGAGTATATAAACTGAACTTTAGTGCAGGAATCTTTACCAATCTGACTCCCGACCACCTTGATTTTCATCAAACCTTTGAAAACTATCGCGATGCGAAGAAAATTCTATTCGATTCTTTAAGCAGGGGATCTTTTTGCATTAGTAACTCAGATGACACGAACGCTGCCTATCTTATTAAGGACACTCAGGCTAAGAAATGTTCATTCGGAACAACTGATATTTCAGATTTCCGTATATCGAATATACAGTTTGATTTGAACGGAACGAGATTCGATGTTCACCACGATGGAGAGCTGTATTCGCTGCAGACTTCACTTGTGGGAGGCTTTAACGCATACAATGCTTCGGCAGCGTTTTGCACATCTGTTTTATTCGGTATCAGTCCGTCAATAGCAATTAAAGGTATTGCGGAAGCGAAACAGGTTCCCGGCAGGTTTGAGATTTTAGGTAAAGGACAGAAAAAAGTTATTGTTGATTACTCTCATACTGCAGACGGACTTGAGAAAACTTTACAGGCAATTTTACAAATTGTTAAGGATGATCGCCGGGTTATAACTGTATTCGGATGCGGCGGCAACCGCGACAGGTCAAAGCGCCCCCTGATGGGAAGAATAGCTTCGGAATATAGTTCTTTGGCAATAATAACATCCGATAATCCACGCGACGAAGATCCGTTTGATATAATAAAAGAAATTCAGAACGGTATTTCAAAAACCAATTTTAAAGTGATTGAGAACAGAGAAGAAGCAATTACATACGCAATTAAAAACTCTCCGCTGGATGCAGTTATCTTAATTGCAGGTAAAGGTCACGAAAATTACCAGGAAATAAAAAGTGTAAAGTATCATTTCTCCGATAAAGAGGTTGCAGAAAGGAACCTGAACTCATGAAAAAAATCGTTCTTACACTTGCCGATATTTTTAATCTTCCGGATGCCGTTATATATAACCCGGATGATTTTCAACCGATAAGCAAAGTTTTTATTGATTCACGATTAGTAACAAAAGGTTCTTTATTTATTGCGATAAAAGGAAACAGGTTTGATGGTCACAATTTTGTAAATGAAGCCGCAGCTAAAGGAGCGCGTGCTGTGGTGATACATCAAACAAAACTTAAAAATTTTGACAATCTGAATTGTGTAATTATAACAGTGCCGGATACCACCTTAGCGCTTGGACACATTGCGTCTGTGTGGAGAAGCAAACTAAAGGCATCAATTATAGCGATAACTGGAAGTGCAGGTAAAACAACAACAAAGGAAATTCTGGCAACATTATTAAATGAAAAATTTCTTGTGAATAAAACTATTTCAAATAATAACAATCACATTGGCGTACCGTTAACTATACTATCAACTGAAGCCAGTAATCAAATGCTTGTTGCAGAATTAGGTACCAATCACTTCGGAGAAATTCCCTATACCGCCAGAATAATTAATCCTGATTATGCTCTTATAACAAACATTGGCAGTTCACATCTTGAATTTCTTAAAAATAAAAAAGGCGTTTTGAAAGAAGAATCAGCAATATTCAAATATGCTATAAAAAATAAAGGAACTTTAATTATTAATAATGATGATCCGCTTCTCCGTAATTATGAGTTGAATTACAAACGAAGAATAACTTTCGGATTTGATAAACCATCCGATATTAACGGAAAAATCAAAAAATATGATTTACTGGGAAGACCTGAAATTGAAATACGGTTCAAAAACAAAAAGATCAGAACAATATTACCTGTACCGGGCAGGCAAAGCGCTTTAAGCTACCTTGCGGCTGTTTCAGTTGCTTTAAAGGTCGGAGTGAATAAGAAAGAATTATTAGCAGGCACTGCCAAACTTCAAACACCAGCGAACAGATTGTCCGTTATTGAATACAAGACCTCGATCATAATTGATGATACATATAATGCAAACCCTGATTCGATGATTGCTGCATTTGATCTTTTGAACAAAATTAAAAAGCATAAAATTAAAACTGTTGTTCTTGGTGATATGTTTGAATTGGGTGAAAAAACAATTCGGCTTCATAAGAAACTTTCAGCCCCCTTAATTAAAAATAAGATTGACGAAGTATACCTGATCGGCGAATATATGCTGCACCTTGCCAAAGAACTTAAGAATAAAAACATAGCTGTAAAACATTTTGCCTCCAGGGAAAAATTAAGTGTCTTTCTTCAACAGTTTGATCCGGCTGGTAAAGTGATACTGTTTAAGGGTTCACGCGGAATGAAGATGGAAGAATTTTTAAATGTTGTAAAACAAAAAGTTGAAGCTAATCAAAAGGAAGTTTAATGTTATACTACTTTTTCGATTACATAAACAGAGTGTTTAATCCGCCGGGATTTGATATCTTCCGCTTCCTCACATTCCGGTCCGCAATTGCTGCCATTACAGCATTATTTCTCTCTTTTTATTTGGGACCAAAGGTGATTAAAATTCTTCAAAGGAAACAGATTGGCGAAGAAAAAAAAATTGACGGACCCAAATCTCATTGGTCTAAAGCCGGTACGCCAACGATGGGCGGGCTGATAGTAATTTTTTCTGTCGTGATCCCCGTGTTACTTTGGGGCGATATCAAAAGTATTTATATAATCCTTATTCTTTCCGGAACAGTATGGTTAAGCGCTGTCGGTTTTCTTGATGATTATCTGAAAGTAATTAAAAAATTTCCAAACGGACTAATTGCCAGGTACAAGCTGCTTGGTCAGGTAACATTAGGATTATTAGTAGGCGGCGTCATTTACTTTTCACCACAGTTCGAAGGGATCAGCACGTTAACTACCGTACCATTTCTGAAAAATGTAAACCTTGATCTTTCATACTTATATATACCCTCAGTGGTTTTTATCGTAACAGCAACATCAAATGCAGTTAACCTTACCGATGGACTGGATGGTTTGGCAATTGGTGTAACAACAATAGTTATGCTTGCATTGGCAATTATAAGCTATGTAAGCGGTAATGCAATTTACTCTAACTATCTCAATATAATTCACCTTCCCGGTTCGGGTGAGTTGACGGTGTTTATTGCTGCTTTAGTCGGCGCTTCGCTGGGATTTTTATGGTTCAATTCTTACCCGGCGCAAATTTTTATGGGTGATACAGGCTCGCTTGCTATCGGCGGCGCTTTTGGAATTATGTGTGTACTGGTAAAAAAAGAATTACTTATTCCGATTCTTGGCGGAATATTTTTTATGGAAACGCTGTCGGTTATAATCCAGCGTTTATACTTCAAATACACAAAGAAAAAATATGGTGAGGGCAGAAGAATTTTTAAGATGGCGCCAATTCATCATCACTTTGAAATGCTTGGCTGGCCCGAACCCAAAATAGTGATGCGATTTTACATCTTAGCAATAATTCTTGCAATTATAAGTTTAACTTCTTTCAAGGTAAGGTAATGGAACTAAAGGGAAAGAAAATATCGGTTATCGGAATGGTCAGGTCGGGCACCGGCGCTGCCAAACTGATTAAAAAATACGGCGGCATTCCTTTCGTTAGTGATGCTGCTGAAAGTAATCAGATTAATGTGTATGCTGAAATTTTATCAAAAGTAAATATCAGTTTTGAAAAAGGTCAACACTCTGAAAAAGTTTATGATTGTGATTTAATGGTTGTAAGCCCGGGCGTCCCTTCAGATTCTGAAGTTATTAAACGGGCATTATCGAAAGGAATAAAAGTTATCAGCGAAATTGAATTAGCCTGGAATTTCTGCAAAGGAAAAGTGGTTGCTATTACCGGTACAAACGGTAAAACCACCACCACCGCTTTATGTGCTCACGTGTTTAATGCATGTGGTACAAAAACTTACGCCGCCGGTAATATAGGGTTGGCGTTTTCTGAAATCGCTGCAGATGTAAAAGACAATGAAATTGTTTCGCTTGAGGTTTCCAGTTTTCAATTGGATATGATTGATAAGTTCAAACCAGACATTGCAATGATTCTTAACATTACACCTGATCATCTTAACAGGTATCAGAATAAAATTGAAAACTACGCAGCTTCTAAAATGCGGATATTCATGAACCAGGAAGAGAGTGATTCGCTTATTATTAATAAAGACAGCGCTTTGATTCTTGAATATATGCCGCAAGCGCAAAGCAGGACATGTTATTTCTCATTGTCTGAACCGCAGATAACCGGGTGCTACCTGAGCGGCAATAAGATAATTTATAATGAAAATGCCTCGCTTACTTTTTCCTGCGATGTTGAAGACCTTAGCATCCGGGGCGAACATAATATAGCAAATGCAATGGCTGTTATTACTGCTTCTAAAATATTTCATTTTGATAATGATTCTATACGGAACGGTTTATCAACTTTTAAAGGTGTGGAACACAGGCTGGAGTTTGTACGAGAGCTTGGCGGAGTAACTTACATAAATGATTCGAAAGCTACTAATGTTGATTCGGTGTGGTATGCTCTCAGAAGTTTTGATGTTCCGCTTTTTCTTATTCTTGGCGGACAGGATAAAGGGAATGACTACTTCAAAATAAAAGATCTTGTAATTGAAAAAGTTAAAAAAATATATGCTATCGGAGCTTCAGCGGAGAAAATTTTCAATTTCTTCCATAAAGATGTTAAAGTTGAGATTGCATCCGGACTGGAAGCAGCAATCATTTCAGCAAGCAAAGAAGCGCGCAGCGGTGATGTAGTTCTTCTTTCGCCTGCCTGCGCCAGCTTCGATATGTTTGAAAATTTTGAGCACAGAGGGCAGGTATTTAAAGAATCAGTTAACAGGTTATAATTGAAAAAGCTCGCAGCCACAATATTTTTTGATGCTTTGATTTTAATGCTATTAGGATTGGTGCTTGTAATGAGCGCCAGTACTACTTACAGCGTATTTAAATTCGAAAGCGTGTTTTATCTGTTCAACTCACATCTTGGAAAAGTTGGACTGGGCTTTTTGTGTATGGTAATTTTCTCTGCAATACCTTACGAATATTATAAAGAATTCGCCAAACCTATAATAATCTTAACGGCTATAGTTCTCGTTATTACTTTAATTGTGGCGCCATCTTATAAAGGAGCTGCGCGTTGGTTAAATCTTGGTTTTATATCATTTCAGCCGGCTGATGCTGCTAAGTTAGCCTTGATAATCTACCTGGCAGCATTCATCGAGGATAGAGGCGAACAGCTTAAAGATTTTAAAGAAGGGATCATGGTTGCTCTTGGATGGACGCTGCTAATCGCAGTTCTGATTCTTATTCAGCCAAATTTCAGCAATGCGGCTTTGATATTAGTTTTGTCATTAACAATTTTATTGATTGGCGGTGCACGGATAAAACACATACTACTCTCCGGAAGTTTGCTTGCTGCAATGGCTTTAGGATCAGTAATGATATTTTTCTCCCACGCCCGCACGCGTATCTTATCTTATATTGAAGGATATTTTTTTGGCGGGGAATTGCACCTTCAGATCAAGCAGGCATTATTCGGGCTCGGAAGCGGCGGAATTTGGGGCATAGGACTCGGTAACAGTAAGCAAAGCAACTTATTTCTGCCCGAAGCTTACGGCGATTTTATCTTTGCCGTTCTCGGTGAAGAGTTGGGACTAGCCGGTGCATTAGCTGTGCTTTTAAGCTACCTCATTCTCTTTATCGCCGGTATTCTGGTTGCAAAAAAAGCTAAAGACAGATTCGGACAATTACTTGCTTTTGGAATAACTTTTTCAATTATAATATATGCCTTTATAAATATTTCAGTTGCAACAGGATTAATCCCCATCACTGGTCTGCCGCTGCCATTTATCAGCTATGGCGGAACATCAGTTTTATTTCATGGAATTTCTATCGGTATGATAATAAACGTTGCATTAACAAACGCTAAAAAGGATCAACAAAACTTAACGCCAAAATATGTTGTAACAGGTGAAAATGAATATCGCAAATAAACATCCGGGATTGGACTCCGGCGCCGGCAGATACAGATTTCTGTTTGCAGGAGGTGGAACAGGAGGTCATTTATTCCCGGCTGTTGCGGTTGCACAAAAAATAAAACAAATGAAACCGGAATCAGAAATATTGTTCATCGGAAATAAATCAAAGATTGAAGGAACTGTTGTGCCAAAACTCGGTTTTACTTTCAGGCATATATGGATTAAAGGACTTACACGCTCTTTCAAACCCGAAAACATTCTTTTTCCGTTGAAGCTTATTGTATCATTTATACAATCACTATTAATAAACATTAATTTCAAACCGGTGGTGGCAATTGGAACCGGCGGGTACGTCTCCGCTCCTGCAATTTTCAGCGCCTCAATTATGGGTGCAAAAATTATTCTGCTCGAGCAGAACAGCTATCCCGGTTTAACAACCAGACTGCTGGAAAGATTTGCAGATCAGGTTCATATAAGTTTTGAAGATTCGAAAAAATATTTAAGAAGACAGGACAGAATATTTGTAACCGGCAATCCAGTAAGAAGTGATCTTGGCACAATTGATAAAGCTGAAGCATTGCAAAAATTTAATCTCGATATATCGAAAAAAACTTTGCTGGTAATTGGCGGAAGCCTCGGTGCCAGATCAATAAACGAATCTGTTGCAGCATCAGTCAACAGATTCGAAGCCGAAGGATTCCAGATAATATGGCAGACAGGTAAGTATTATTATCATGAATATTCAGCTTACAATTCTTCTGCCGTAAAGGTAAATGCATTTATTGATAATATGAATGCAGCCTACTCTGCCTGTGATCTTTTAATTGCAAGGGCCGGCGCAACAACAATTGCTGAAATAACAACTTTAGGAATTGCATCTGTGTTGATTCCTTCTCCTAATGTTGCAGCGAACCATCAGTTTTACAATGCAAAATCACTGGCTGAAAAAGAGGCGGCGATTCTGATTGAAGACAAGCATTTGCTAAATACACTATTTGATAACGTGGAAGCCATCTTAAAAGATGATGAAAGATTGAACCGGCTCCGTAAAAATGCACAATCTCTGTCTAAACCGGATGCACTGTTCATTATCGCAGGGCAGGCAATTAAACTGGCTGAACATATATGAATACTATAAACAACAAATCGGTATTTAAGTATAATATGTCGTTTTACTACCAATCAACGATAATATATTTTATCGTGTTTATACTTTACGTTGTTATCCGTGGAGAATTTGTTGAACACTCTTTCACGTTAATAACCAAAGATCCGATTATTTATTTCTTTGCAATTATAGTCGGGTTCACGCTGCTGGCTTTGTTATTTAATCTTTATAAGAATCGTCATCTTGAATTATCCGATGAAGGGATCGGGTTTGTTAACAGATTCCGGCAGAAGAAATTTGCTCTTGAAAAGATTGAATACATTCGCATAAGCAGGAATAAACGTTTTGGCAAAGGCGCGCTGAAGTTTGTTCGCATCAAAATAATAAACAGGCGGCGCCCTTTGATCATAAGACCGTACGATTACGAAAATCATGATCAACTTGTTAAAAAACTTCTTGAATTAAAGGAAAGAGCAGCAAAAAAATAATGTTCAAGAATATTAAAAAAGTTCACTTCGTCGGTATTGGTGGCATAGGAATGAGCGGCATTGCAGAAATACTGCTGAGCCAGGGATTTGAGGTTACCGGTTCGGATAAATCACTTTCCGAAATTACCGCTCGGCTTCAACAACTTGGCATTAAAGTTTTTGAAGGGCATTATCCAGAGAACCTGAAAAGTGCAGATGTACTTGTTTATTCATCTGCAGTTACGCTCGATAACCCTGAACTTAAAGCTGCATTCGAAAAGAAGATTCCTGTAATTAAGCGATCGGAAATGCTTGCCGAAACTATGCGCATGAAATACGGAATCGGTATTGCAGGAACCCATGGTAAAACCACTACCACTTCTATGGTTGGGTTAACGCTTACCGAGGGTGGAATTGATCCCACTATAATTGTTGGTGGTAAACTAAGCAGCCTTGGCGGCACCAATGCAAGGCTTGGTTACGGCGATTTTATTGTTGTTGAAGCTGACGAGTTCGACAGAACTTTCCTGAAACTTACTCCGGTTATTGCTGCACTAACAACACTGGAGAGTGAACATCTGGATACTTACAAAGACCTCGATGACATAAAGCTGGCGTTTATTGAGTTTGCTAATAAAGTTCCTTTCTATGGCTTTGTTGTGCTTTGCCTCGATGAGCCGGCATTACAGGATATCATACCGCATATCAATAAAAAGATTTTTACTTACGGACTTACCACCCAGGCTGATATAAGGGCTGTTGATATTAGTCATAAAGAATTTACAAGCCGCTTCACGGTTAAATACAAAGGCGAAACATTAGGAGAAATTGAGCTTAAGATACCCGGTATTCATAACGTTAAAAACTCACTTGTTGCAGTTACAATTGCAGCAGAGCTTGGTGTAGATTTCAAAGTAATAAAAAAGGCGCTTGAATCTTTTACCGGTGTTTACAGGAGATTTGAAGTTAAATACAATAAGGAAATCCTGGTTGTTGATGATTATGCGCATCATCCGACAGAAACGAGCGCCAGTCTTGCCGGAATAAGAGCCGGTTGGGACAGAAGGCTTGTGGCAGTTTTTCAGCCGCACCTTTATTCAAGAACACGGGACTTTTACCAGGAATTCGGCAGGTCCTTTCTTAATTCAGATGTGTTTATTTGTACAGATGTTTACCCGGCGCGTGAAGAACCCATCGTTGGAGTCACGGGTGAGTTAATTGCCGATACAACGAAAAAGTTCGGTCATAAGAATGTTCTTTACGTGCCGGATAAAAATTCTATTCCCGACACTCTTATGCAAATTAAAAAAGACGGCGACATTATCGTTACGATGGGCGCCGGTGATATTTGGAAGTACGGCGAAAAATTTGTTGAAAAATTAAATCAAACAAAGTGATGCAGGATAGAAAAAGTAAAATACTTGGCTTCTTCATTTTTATTGTTATGATGACAGGAATAGTATATCTGCTCATTCGGGTTTCTGTTGAAAAAAAATCCGAACGTATCGAAAGTATTGAACTGACAGGAAGTCAGCTTCTTTCAGCCAAGAGCTATCTTGATTTTGCCGGTATACCCGAACTGCCTGATACTGACACTCTTACGCTTGCAATGATTAAAACTAAAATAGAAAAGCATCCTTACATTGCTAAAGCAGATGTTATGTTTGCAGATGAAACTACAGTTGAGGTAGAAATAACTGAAAAAAATGTAAAAGCTTTGCTGATGACCGATCGTGATATTCTCTTTATTACTGAAGAGCGCGAACTTTTAAGAATAACAAAGGGCACAGACCTGCCGGCGCTTCCGATAATAAGCAACATTAAAAGCTTGCAGAACCCGGAAATAAACGGAGAAGTTAAAAACCCCGAAATTACCGCTGCATTCAGAATAATTGATGCTGCAAGGCTTACCGATGAATACATGTGGCAGAATTTGTCGGAGATCAACTTTAATTCATCAGTAAAATTTCGCAATGAAGATGATATCATTCTCACATTTTCCGGCTTAAAACCGATAATAATATTTGGAAGAGATGATGAAGCAAAAAAAATGGTTTATTTCGATCAGTTATGGAAAGAGATAAGAGAAGGTAAGCTGCAGATTGGCGGGGATGATTATCTTGATCTCAGGTACTCAAACGAAATATATTCAGGAAGAATTGACAAACAGGTTTATTAATATGAAAAAAGATATAATTGCCGGATTGGATTTAGGAACAACAAAGGTTTGTGCTGTAATAGCGGAAAGAATCCCGGATGAAGACCGCATAGATATTTTAGGTTTTGGTGTTGCACCATCCGAAGGGCTGCACAAAGGGCTTGTTGCTAATATTGGCAAAACCGCTGAAGCTATTAAAGCTGCCGTATCGGTTGCTTCCAATCGTGCCGGTTTTGAAATCAGCGTTATTAACGTGGGTGTTGCCGGTGAACATATAACCAGTATGAGGCACCGAAATTATGTTACTATCAGCAATGATGAAAAGGAGATTACGAAAAGCGACCTCGAACGCCTCGAAGCTGATGTTAGAACAATCAGAATTCCATCCGACAGACAAATCCTGCACATCATACCTGAAGAATTTTCGGTAGATCATCAGGGCGGGATTGAAAGCCCGATTGGTATGTCCGGTTCAAGGCTCGAGGCTACCAACCATATTGTACTAGCTTCTATCCCGGCTATTCAGAATATAAAGAAAGCTGTTGAGAGAGCAGGTCTGCAAGTGCAGGATTATGTTTTGCAGCCGATTGCATCAAGTACTTCCGTTCTTGAAGAAAGCGAAAAAGACCTTGGAGTTCTTCTTATAGATATTGGCGGCGGCACAAGCGACCTGGCAGTGTATCACAAAAAAGCAATTAAGCATACCAGGGTTATCGGGATTGCAGGCAACCAGGTTACAAACGACATCAGGGAATCACTTGGTGTTGTAACTGAGGAAGCCGAAAAGCTTAAACGGGATTACGGCTACGCCATAGAAAGCGCTATAATAAAAGATGAAGATATTTTAATACGCGGTGTGGGTGCGCGCGGCAATGCCAAAATCCCAATTAGTCTTTTAACACAGATAATCAGTTACCGGATGCGCGAATTATTTTCTTTAATAGATAATGAAATACGCACAGCCGGGTATAAGAATAAAATTAAAGCCGGTATTGTTCTCACCGGCGGTGGTTCCTTGTTAAAAGGATGCACCGAACTTGCCGAAGAAGTTTTTGGTTTACCTGCCCGCATCGGTGTTCCGCTTGAACTGGGTTCAGGCTTATCAAATGAAATTGAAAGCCCTGAGTTTGCAACAGTTTCAGGTTTAATTCGGGGTATTCCCGGTGGTAAGTCCAGTGAGCTTCAGATTCTTATTAAACCTAAAAGAGTGAAAAGTAAAAATGTATTTAAAGACGTTTATAAAAGAATAGCACAATTTTTTGATGAACTATAAATCATAGAAAAAAGGAGGACATATGACCCGGTTCGCAACCATAGATAGGGAGAAAGCCATGTCGGCAATCCTGAAAGTTGTTGGTATCGGCGGCGGCGGTTGTAATGCTATCGAAAGCATGATCAAAAGAGGACTTGTAGGCGTTGAATACGTAGCCATCAATACCGACGCACAAGTTCTTAACAGCAGCAATGCCAATCACAAAATTCAGGTTGGAACAAGCATTACCCGCGGGCTTGGAGCCGGCGCCGACCCGAATGTAGGCAGGAAGTCTATTGAAGAAGACCGTGAACGAATTGCTGAGGTTCTTTCTAGCAGCGATATGGTTTTTGTTACCGCTGGTATGGGCGGCGGGACAGGAACCGGCGGCGCGCCTATCATTGCATCAATTGCAAAAAGCATCGGGGCGCTCGTGGTTGGTATCGTTACAAAACCTTTCAGATGGGAGGGTAAAAGACGAATGATAAATGCTGAACAGGGCATTCAGGACCTGAAGCAGCATGTTGACAGTCTTATCGTTATTCCTAATGAAAGATTGTTAAGCATCCTGGATAAAAATACTAATGCTTTTACTGCATTTGATAAACCCAATGAAGTGCTTTATGAAGCAACACGAGGCATAGCAGATATCATTACAATTGAGGGATTGATAAATGTTGACTTTGCCGATGTCCGTTCTGTCATGAGCCAGAGTGGTGATGCTTTAATGGGCTGTGGTATTGCAAGCGGCGAAAACCGCGCAATTGAAGCTGCACAGAAAGCGATTTCCAGTCCGCTGCTCGAAGGTGTAAACATCAAAGGCGCTAAGAGCGTACTTGTTAATGTTACCGGCTCAAATAACCTTACTATGAAAGAGATTGATGAGGGTAATAATGTTATTTTTGAAGCTGCCGGTGAAGAGGCAAACGTGATCTTCGGATGTGTGAGAAAAGAAGAAATGAATGATTATGTTTCTTACACTGTAATTGCAACTGGTTTCGAAACCACACAAACACAAAAAACAGCAAAAAGCACACAAGCTGCTGTCCCGAAGAGAAAAGAAGATGCATTCCGCAGTGGATTTAACTTCCTTGAAGATGATGAAATAAATAAAGAAGACCTTGAAATCCCTACCATAATCAGGATCAAAGGACCAAAATCATCACTGCTTGAAAAAGAAGAAGAAGACGAACAGGAAACACCCAGAAGCGGATTTGATGTTAATTCATCAAGATATGGCTGGGCAAAAGACAAAGCCATGAAGAAGGAAGAAGAGCAGGAGCAAAATAAAGATGATGATGAGAGTTCATCATTCCTGCGAATGATAATGGACTAAGCGCAAACCCTATACTTATAATAGTTCGCTAACCCGTCAGCCTTCAGTTTACCCCTCCTTTTCTGAGGGCTGCACGGGTTATTCGTCAATCAGCCTTGCCTCAATCATCACGTTCTGATCATAGTCAATTGTCACAATAATCCTGTTTGGTCTGCAGCAGATCCGGCAGTCTTCAATAAAATCCTGTTTACCTTCAATTGTAAAATCAACCCAAACAACATTCTGAACGCCGCAGTATTGGCAGGTCCATGTCAGGTCATCATCGGTTTGCATTTTAATCTCCGAAAAAGATTGCATCTGCAAATTAATGTTTTGCCGGGAATGATTCATTAAAATAATTCTTAAAGATTTTTGTGCGAGCAGGAGAGTATAAAAAAAGCCTTACAGCAAAAGCTGTAAGGCTTTTAATTTGTGTTTAACTTCTGCTAAATCAGTGAATCAACGCCAATCCGGCATATCTCCGTTCGTAATTATAAGGGTTCTTTTTTTACCATCCAGATCCATCACATAAATATCTGTCGGTTTTGACATATCATTTGGTTGATTAGCAAATATAATCTGAGCGCCTGTTGGAGAAAACCTTGGAGTAAGATCATTTGTTCCTGCCAGTTTTTCTTCAGACAGATCAATCAGTCCTGTGCCATCAATGTTAATCATAAAAATCCGGGAGTTAAGCTGTACACCAGTTGGGTCATTATAGCCTGATATATCTCTGGTATATAATAATCTTGTACCGTCAAGTGAAAACGAAGGGCTTGCGATTACACCGGGTAAATCCGGAACAAGTAAAGACATATTACTGCCCTCCGGGTTCATCAGATAAATTTCGCTGCTGTAAATATCTGACCCGATTGTAACTACAGCAAGTTTGTTTCCGGCTGGAGACCATTCAACCTCGCGGAATTGTCGCCCCGCGGGTGCGGTGGCTATGAGGGTCAGGTTGGCACCGTTAGCGTCTATGCGATATAGTTTTTCATAATGGGCATAAATTAATGAACCGCCGTCAGGAGACCAACTGAATCCGATACCGTAATTATGAAAACCTGTAACGGACAGGCTTGTAACCCGCGTCTGTCCTGAACCATCGCGGTTCATTGTGTAAATCTGAGGGCCTGCCGAGTTTTCAGATGTATAAGCAATTCTTGTTTTTGCAGGGTTTAACCTCGGGTTCCAATCCCGTACCTGGTTATAAGTAAGGCGGATAACATTTCCATCTATATCTGAAGAATATATCTCATAGTTGCCATCCCGGTTTGATGTAATCACAATAGGATTGTTAGGGAAGGGTCGTGTCTGAAAACTCCAAACAGGACCATTAACCACTGCACCGTTTGTATCTATTGCAACAACCTGCCAGAAATAAGCCGTGTTGAATTTCAGATTAGAAACTTCAATTGAAGTATCCGGATGATCCTTCGCGAGCAGATGGCTTACCGGCGAACTGGACTCGTATAAATAAATATCAAAAGTAAGTTCGTCAATAGAATCAGGATCGGTTGAAAACCAGCGAAGTGTAAGTGTCGTTAATTGATTTGCAGCCTGATCAGCAGGGGAGGGTTTCTCCGGTACTGTTGGAGGATTATTCACAACAGATGTCCTTTCCAGAAATACAATTGCATTTGTGGTTTGATCTTCCTTTACTGCAATAGTTACTGTGTTTTTCGCAAAACCTGACTTTTGAACTACTATTGAATAATTTCCTATCGGTACATCTGTCATCCTGAATTTTCCATCAGCATCTGTAACTATAGAACTGGTTGGAGGGCTTGTTGTTACGTTTGCACTGCCTATAGGAGCATTGGTTTGCCCATCTAATACAGTTCCGCTTATAGAACCGAACAGATCCGGCGATATGCCGTCTTCCTGGCATGATATCAGCAGGAACGAGGTTGTTAATAAAAACAAAAGTCCAATAATGTGGAACGAATTTTTTGTCATTTAATAATTCTCCTTAATCAAATTACACTTTAATTCTGGTTAAAATCTTTACCTTTACAGGTAATTTTCTTTTCAGTAATAATCTCGCCTTTATCCGTAATAGTAAGTTTTATCTCTATTTCATCCTCAGGGTTTATCGAAACAGTTGTTTCGGACACAACTATTGTACCGCCGCTTTCTACGGTATGCTCTCCGCTTTGAGAGGTTCTTGAGGTTCCGCTTATACCTGTTTTACTTACCGTTAGTTTATAACCGATAACTTTTACAGCATCGGCATCGTTATGGAAAGAACCCTTTATATTAAGATTATTTCCATCAAGATGCGTAATGATTTCGGTTGAATTCAACTGTTTGCTGCCGGTATTTAAAGTATCCTTCGGGAGAATTTCTTCCGAACAGAAGAAACAAACCATAAGGATAATATAATAGAGGATAAACATTTGATGCTCAATTTAATTATAAATTGAGAATAATAAAAAGCTGCCGGGCGGGTATTTTTAGTCGTATTTTTTATCTGTATAAAGAACCATTTACCAGAATAACCCTTGCACCTTCGCCCTGCTGTGTCACCTGGATCTGTCTTGATGAAAGGGAATTATTTTCAATTTGTGTAAAGCTGTTACCATTGCCAATCTGGTTAATTATAAGATTCATATTAAATCCGGTAAGCTCCTGTAAAACTGAATTATGATTACCCGTCTGCGAAATGGCTATATAGTTGTTAAAACCGCGTATCTTAAAGTCAACAGAGTTGTGATCACCTAACTGATTGATATTATTAAAATTTCCGGCTCCAAGTTGTTCAAGTAAAATTGAATTATAATTACCACTCTGTATAATGGCTGCATAGTTGGCATTCCACCCGAATCCTGCATGGTATTGGTTTATTATAGTAGAGTTATTTGTTCCTTCCTGAAGTAAAATTGCCTGATTTGTTCTATCAAAGCTAACCTGCTCAATCTGTCCGAAATTAAAATCACCTAACTGTTCAAGATAAGCTTCGTTATGAAAGCTGCTTTGAGCTACTGTTGCAGCCGTAAACAATAAAACAAAAACGATTAGTCTCAGCAAAATATTCATTTAAATACCTTTCGTATTTTTCTCAGCAATTATGTAAAATGACACAATAACAAAATTCACGGGAATGGTTTCCCATTCCCGTGAAAGAAAAGCAAGTATTAGTTGCTCTGGAAGATGTTAGCAGTATTGCCAAAACCAGCCTGGGTCTGGCTTGCAGTGTGCAAGCTTCCGGTCTGCTGGATGAAACCGAGATTAGATATTCCATCCTGGCTCTGGAATGCATCGTGTCCGGTACCGAACTGCTGAACTCTTGCCTGGTTGAACAAGCCCCACTGATGCTGTTCAGATTCGTTAAGAAAACCATCCTGGTTAGCTTCAGCGTAGTTTGTTCCATTATGTTGATACTGTTCTGCAGAGTTATCGCTGCCATCCTGGAATACATTAGCAAGGCTGCCAATTACAAGGCTGCTCTGCCACTGATAAGAATAGTTGTCAAAGCCCTGCTGAGAAGCAAAAGCTTCATTATCCCTACCGTACTGCTCCTGCTCTGCCCAGTTGCCCTGACCAAACTGTTCAATCCTTGCTTCATTGATTAAGCCGATCTGAGTCTGTTCAGCAAAGTTGTAAGAACCACTCTGGTCAACAAGCGCATAGTTACCATTTCCTAATACGACAGGAACTTTATTTTGGTATTGGAAAGCAAGGTTGCCGTTACCATTCTGGAAAATATCAGCAGTATTTGATCTGCCGAGCTGCTGCTGTGCGCCCTCGTTATCATTACCAATCTGCTGAATGTATGCGAGATGATCTCTCGTACCTGACTGTTGCTGCAAAGCAACGTTCTCGTTGCCATTCTGCTGTACTCTGGCTTCATGACCGCCGAAAATCGCAACGCCGCCAGACTGTAACTGGTTAGAAACGTTTTCATCGCCGCTCTGGAATGATAAAGCATAATGGTCTCTGCCGGTCTGGGACTGGTAAGCTTCATTTTCGTCGCCGTTCTGGGAAGCGTCAGCTTTCTGATGGAAACCGCTTTGAATCTGGGAAACAACGTTATCATCGCCATTCTGCTCTGCATAAGCGTTATGCCAATTTCCAACCTGTAACTGGTCAGATTCATTGTCGTTACCGCTTGATGTTACCTGTGCGATGTTGTTGTTTCCAAGCTGAGATTGGAAAGCGTCATTGCCGCTGCCTGACTGAATAACCTCAGCGTAGTTGTAATTACCATCTTGATACTGTTCTGATCCGTTGTAAGAACCACTCTGCCAGGCATCAGCTTCGTTGTTGTTACCATACTGAACCTGAGTAGCAACGTTAAATGAGTTACCTTCCTGGTAAATGTTAGCTGAGCCGTAGTTGCCATACTGAAACTGCAGAGCTTCGTCATCATCACCAACCTGCGTTACCCATGCATTGTTGTTGTTACCACCCTGTTCCTGTTCGGAGAAGTTTCTGTCGCCGCTCTGGAAGGAATTAGCAAAGTTATAGGTATTAGTTTGCAGTTGCAATGTCCAGTTACCATCACCGGACTGGATAATGTCGCCCTCGTTGTTTGAACCAGACTGCGACTGTTCAGATAAGTTATCATCACCACTTTGGGTAACCCAGGCATTATTAAAGCTGCCAGCCTGTATCTGGTAAGCTGAGTTCTCATCACCGGACTGGTCAACCTGACCGATATTGTTTAAGCCGCCCTGTAATTGGCTAGAATAGTTATCGTCACCGGTTTGCTGTGATTCAACATAACCATACTGACCATTCTGGGATTGAACAGCTTCGTTATTGTCACCGTTCTGGATAATGTCAGCTTCATTTTCCTGACCAAGCTGCGTTTGTGAAGCATCATTGTCGTCACCGGTCTGGAGTATCCATGCATCTTCACCGTAACCAGCCTGTGTTTGGAAAGCATCATTGTCGTTACCGCTCTGATTTATATGGGCGTCATTATTGTTAAGTGACTGAAGCTGAACTGCATGATTAAAATCACCCGACTGATCAATATTAGCATAGTTCTGATAACCTGACTGGGTCTGATATGCATCGTTATCGTCACCAGACTGATCTACATCAGCGTGATTTTCGTTACCGGTTTGGGTCTGGAAAGCCCGGTTCCAGAAACCGCTCTGGTCAGAATTAGCAAGGTTCTTATAATCTGATTGAGTTTGAATTGTCCAGTTCAAATCACCTGATTGGTTAACGTAAGCAGCATGTTCGTCATCAGATTGATACTGCTCTGCTAAGTTATCATTACCACCCTGATTTATATTGGCAGAATTCAGGTATCCATCCTGATCCTGAATAGCATCGTTATTGTTGCCAGATTGATCCACGCCTGCCCAGTTTAAGGACCCTGCCTGAGTCTGGTCGGAAGTATTTCCGTTGCCGCTCTGGTTTAAGTCAGCATCCTGTTTGTAACCGGTCTGGGTCTGGGTACCTTCGTTGTTGTTACCGCCCTGGTTAATGTAAGCATTATGTTCATCACCGGTTTGTGATTGTTCAGCATCATTACCATTGCCGCCCTGGTTAACGTAAGCGTAGCTAAGGTAACCAATCTGAGTTTGTTCACTTTCGTTATCATCGCCTGACTGGAAAGCGTCTGCTTTGTTTTCAGTTCCAGACTGAGTCTGTACAGCAAAGTTTTCATCACCGCTCTGATCAACATAAGCGATGTGATCAACACCTGTTTGGTGTTGTCTGGAGTAGTTGTCATCACCACTCTGGTTAGCACGGGCTTCGTTATAGCTGCCATACCACTGATATTGATAAGCTTCGTTATCATCACCGCCCTGGTTGATGTTCATATAATTGTTGTTACCAGTCCATTGATCCTGGTAAGCATAATTATCGTCGCCGGATTGAACAATGTCAGCATTGCTGTTGTTCTGAACGTCCTGCCATTGGAAGGATGTATTACCATAGCCGTCCTGCTCTACCCAGGCAACGTTACTGTAGGAACCATTTTCCTGAAGCTGCTCGGCATCATTTTCATCACCGCTCTGTTCAACGTATGCATTATTATTAAATGCACCGTTGATCTGCCGCTGTAAGGAAATATTGTCGTCGCCACTCTGGTTGCTGTTAGCATAGTTGCCGTAGGTTTCCTGGATCTGAGTAGCGGAGTTAGAATTACCACTTTGGATAATGTCAGCTTCATTAGAAGAACCTGACTGCGTTTGTGTAGCGGTGTTGCCCCAGCCTGATTGAAGTATCCAGGCATCCTGGGCTAAACCACTTTGGGTTTGGGTTGCAGTATTACTACTGTTCGATTGCTCAACATTGGCAATGTGAAAATTGCCGGTTTGAGTCTGGGCAGCGGTATTAAGTGTACCAGACTGTTCAGCATTTGCACTGTTTGCCCAGCCTGACTGGTTCTGGGTAGCAGTGTTGCTCTGACCAAAAGCTAGGCCAGCGCACAGCAGTACACCAAAAACTAATGCAAAAAGATTTTTCATTTTTGAGTCTCCATTTAGTTAATAGAAAATAGTTAATTGTAACCCTATACGTTACAATGGCGGAATTAAGGTACTTATGTAATCTCAGAAAACTAAAGGTTTTTTTCATCAGGTATCAGGAAATCTTAAGAATTTTTGCCCTCGGCTTTCGAAGCGAAAACCTTCTTAAGACACCTTTCCGGTTATTACACCGTCCGCCAGTATTTTTATTGCTGATGAAAAAACGTTCATTCATCAATTTTCTGTGAACTCTTTTCCTTACCTCCTTTCTTTACTTAATTTTATTTTAAATGCATTATTGAATTAAATAAATTAAACATTAGTCTCATCTGCCCGGATAAAAAGTTAACCCGACTTTACCAGCCCACATATAATCATTAAAATTACCGCGGGAAAGTCCGTCAATTTCATCATTGAAATAATAGGTATAACTAAATCCAAGGTTAAGCCCGATGAGATCATACACCAAATACTCAAAGCCTATGCCACTGGAAAAAGAAGGCGCCCATTCACTTTTTAACTGTAATTGATTGCCATAACGGTCTTTAACAACTAAATTTGAAACACCTACTCCCATTGTGAGATACGGAGTAAAATAATACTGCGGTAACAAGTGATACGTACCTGTTAGCTCGGCAGAGTTAAGGTTGGTTGTAAAGAACTTTCCATCACTCAACTGACCGCTTGATAATGTTAAGCCTGCTGCTAATTGATTCGAGATCGCATATTTAAAAGAAAGCGATCCTGCCGGCTTTACTACTGATTCGGAATAATCACCCGAATACATCTGCGTATTAAAAGCAACTCCGATTCCCAGGTCTCGGGAAGGTATAAGAATATTTCCGAAATAATCGGTTTCCTGAATCAATTCTTTTTCTTTAACATAACCAAGTATTGCGGGCGATTTGAGTTCTTCGGGATACTTCAATTCCCACAGTCCTTCCAAAACACCTTCAACAATTAAGCTGTGGACTGCTTTTTCAATAGCCTCAGTAACGCAAATTTCAGGCGGTTCATTATAGCTAAAGCCGGTTTCGGCTTCGAGCAGCCTTTTGAATTTTACAAATCTGAACAGACCAACATCAACCATTTGAGAAAGCACTGTTTTGCTTGTGTAAACAGTTTTCAGAATTCTTCCGCTCTGGGTTGAAATTGCTCTTAAATAAATAGTAACCCGGTCTTGTCGGTACTGCCCCGATGCACCGGCGCCAAAATATCTGATACCGGCGCCGCCTGTTAAAACGTTTGTATCATAAGAAATGATACCGCCTTCAAGAATAATTCCGGCAAACAGAAGCGGGGGCAGTAATGTGTTATCTTCTTCACCGGTTCCGAAAGTTGAACGGCTTGACCGAATTATTTTTCTTTCATTTAACAGATTAGACAGCCCTTCTCTTTCAATTGCTATGAACCATCCGGATTCTTCCAAAGCTCTTAATAATATTGATGTAGCTCCCTGAGTAACGGCAGTAGAAAAAGTTGTACCCGTTGCACTCTGTTTGTATTGCCCGGTCTGATCTCTGAATTTATAAACGGCAGCCACAATTTTTTCCTGCGGTAAAGGTAAAGATTTAAGTTCTTTGTTTGTAGCCGTTGGTGTACCTAAAGTTGCCGGGGATGTTTTGAACGGCTCAAGGTAATTAGCGCAGCCGCTAAGCAGGTAAACAAACGGCAAAACTAAAAATAATTTTATAACTCTGTTTAATGTAATATTCATTCCAATCCAATGATGTTTAAATATAAGGTACAATTATAGTTGTTTCAGCGCCCGTCAGGTTATCGAAAATAATGATAGTTAAACCATCGGGTCCGGGAAAAATCTCTATCGAAAAATCACCCAGGTCGTAACGTCCTTCCTCCAAACCGTCGGTGCCGAAGGTAGAACCAACCAGTTGCCTGGACAATTGGTTTAACAATTGCCTGCTAAGATTATCTTTAAATTCAGCAAGGGGGTCTCTTGTAAGTCTGGCCGCATCGCTTGCATCGCCAAATTTATCTTGCGCTTGCGCCTGGCTTAACAACCACGAAGCATTAAAAGGATTTCCACCAATAAAAGATGGATTGATGGGCGAGTAGACAAGGTCCTGGGCTTGTACATTAGAATTAAACATTAAAACAGAACCTACAAGTAAAAAACAGAAAACAGCAAATTGTTTCAAGAGTACATCCTTCCGAAAATAATTAATAGATACCAGTTCCTTTTAAATCGTCTCCCTGCAATTCTTTTTGTACCTCTTCGAAGTTAGCAAGAAAAGATCCAGCAGCCTGGAGACCGTATTCAGCCATTTCTTCTATCGCATCGTATTTAGGTTGAAGGAATTGCTGAAATATATCATAGTCATTAACAGTAATAGTAATTTGCGTTCCTAATCTGGGCAGCGGTCTTTCAGAAATAACTATTGAGTAATCCTGGATTTCAACCGGCGCTTCCCAGTTATTATAAAAGATGTCAAAAAAATCTTTACCCATTTTTGTTTGGGTTTCATCAACAATAAAGCCTGTTAATTCGAGGTCGGGGTCTCTTAAAGAAAGAACTTCTGTTTCCTCAGATTCCAACAGTTTCTGATATTCTTCCAGCAATATTCTTAATGAATCCGTTGTCTGACCATAGTTAGCAACACCGATGCTGACTAATAAAAAACATAATATTAAAACTCTCAAGTTTAGCATCTCATCTCTGTAATTTAAGTTTAAAATCAACTTGCCCAACACTCAGTACCAAATGAGAAATGATTGTAAAAATTAAGTCGTTTATTGCGATTATATCATCACGAATTTTCACAACTGTAAGTTCGATAAAATCTTAAGTTAAGTCAATAGTTTTGTCCGTTTTTAAATATTTAAAAACTAACGCGTTAACTCAAATCAGTTCAAGATTAAAAGAACAAAAATAATTGTCAGCTTTTTAGTTTGACAAAATATATGCCACCTATACATTGTGCAATATATAACAGAAACAACAAAAATATAATAAGTTTTAAGTAAAAAATTTTAACCCCGATATTAAAAAGTTTGTTTATTTGTCAATAAATTTTAACAGGAAATTTTTAGCAATGCAGCGCCTGATTTTCAATAGCCTGCGGGGCGTTTTTTCTGCTCTTACTTATACCTGCATGAACGTACTAGAATAAATTTTCCTGTAATCCGGTAAGAGAACTTCTCTGTCCTCAAACTCAAGATGCGCTCTTATCATTTCATCGGTAGTCTCTTCAGTTATTTTTATGTTATTAATAACCGATGGATCGATTGTTAGAATCTCAATTATTTTGTCACTAAGAAAAGCAATTAATTTTTCAGAAATTTCTATCACGATTATACGTGAATCCGATCCCGGAACTTTTCGGTTAAGTTTAAGCAGCTTGTGTATCGGGATTACCGGGATTAAAAAGTTTCTGTATCTTATTTTCTTTTTTGAAGATAAAAGTTCTTCCGGTGTTAAATCCACATCAACCGGTTTTAGAACTGTCAACACCTCCTTTAGATCGGCACAAAACTCTATGCCAGATATCTGAAAAATCATCAATCCGGATAATGTATCAAGTGTATGGGGGATTTTTTTCATTTAATCAATAAAAATAATTCAATTACGAATTACTCTGTAAACAACATATGTACCATTCGCAATTCATTAAATAATGCGGATTTAAAAGGAGGGAAGTATGCAAAACCTTCAATCAGGTAAAATATCTTAACAATTTGATAAAGATAGTTTAACCTCTGAACGTATTTTTCAACACTTTGTTTAACAATCAGTCTTTTTTGGGCGGTACCAGATCGTAAGTAGCTATTTTACTATAAAGTGTCGGTTTCGAAATACCAAGCACCTGGCAAGCTTTTCTTTTGTCCCAGTTAAGATGATTAAGCACGAGCTGAATTTGTTCTTTCTCAACATCAGCAAGGCTTAGTGATGTCCTGTCAACAATTGGATTCATTTCGCTTTCTTTATGTCTTAAAAGTATGTTCTCCATTTCAAGCACATCTCCGTTAGATAATACAACAGCCTGCATCAGAGTATTCTCCAGCTCTCTTACGTTTCCAATCCAGTTGTAATTCTGAAGGTTCTCCATTACGTCGTATGGAATTTTTGTAACGCTCTTATGCAGTTCCTGGTTTATTTTTCTTAAGAAGTGAACCACAAGATCCGGTATATCCTCACGTCTTTCTCTAAGGGGGGGAATATTAATTGAAAAAACATTCAGCCTGTAGTAAAGGTCTTCTCTGAATTTTCCTTCAGCCACAAGTTTTTGAAGATCGCGGTTGGTCGCAGCAATTATTCTTGCTTTCATTGGAATCGGGAATTCACCTCCAACACGTTCAAATTCTTTTTCCTGTATAACACGCAGAAGTTTTACCTGCAGATCAGGAGTGATCTCGGAAATTTCATCAAGTAAAATTGTTCCTTCGCCGGCAAGTTCAAACTTTCCTTTTTTATCACGGGTCGCTCCTGTGAAAGATCCTTTGATGTGTCCGAAGAATTCGCTTTCGAGTAACGACTCGGTAACAGCCGTACAATTAACAGCAACAAAAGGATGATTTTTAGTAATGCCGGAATAATGAATCATTCGTGCGATCAACTCTTTGCCTGTACCGCTTTCACCCTGAAGCAGCACTGTAACTTTGCTGGATGAAATCTGACCAGTCTTCTTAAAGATATCTTTCATCTGAGGAGTTTTCCCGATCAGCTTAATATCAGTCTGAGGATTAAACTCTCCTTCAGGAAGATTAATAGTGAACTGCTCGCCGAGCTTTTTACTTTTTATTGCTCTTCTTACAGCAGTGATTAATTTTTGCGGGTCAACTGGTTTTTCTATACAATCATAAGCGCCGGCTTGCATTGCTTCAATTGTAGATTCAACATCATCTAAAGTTGTCATAACTATTACGGGAAGATTCCGGTCAAGCTCTTTTACGCGTCTGAGTACTTTTATACCATCGATGCCCGGCATACGAAGATCGGTTACAACAAGATCAACAGGTTCTCTCTTCATAACCTTCAATCCTTCTTCGCCCTCAGATGCACTGAGAATTTTCAACTTCAGATCACTCAGATAGTCTTTTAATGAATTTCTGATTGAAGGCGAGTCATCTATTATTAACACTTTGTCATTCATAACTTTCTTTTGATATGTGTACGGTTTCAATTATTTTTCTCCGGAGTTTTTTCGGAATTAGAATTTTCTTTATTCGTTTGAATGTTAAATAATTTTACCTTTGACCTCGCAACTAACATGCCAAGTAAAATATTTTAATTTTCAACAAAAAAGATGAAATGGAAGGTTGTTTTAATAAACTTTGGTTCAAAATGAGATAGTTTTCTCATTGAGGGCAGAGTGAGATATTTACCTATTAAGCAGAAATTACATCCGGTTTATAAGGTATTTTTTTAACTGCCTCCATTTGAAATTTAATTGATTTTTTATTGCGTTTATCAGAACTGCAATTAGTAATAACTTGACCTATGAATATCAATAATATCTATACCAGTAAATGATGAAAGTACTTTTATTAAAATTTATTTTACTTAGCCTGTTTGTCTTACCGACAGTATACTCACAGACAACGGGTGAAACGGAAACAAAAAAAACTTACTTCCCTAATGGCAGGGTAAAAACAGAAGGACAATACGTTAACGGAAGGCTGCATGGAAAATACCTCGAGTACTATCCCAACGGACGCGTATGGAAAGAATGGTACTTCGAGTACGGATTTGAAGAAGGGCTGTCAACATGGTATTTCGAAGATGGTCTTGTCAGCATCGAATGGAATTATCGCCGCGGTAATAGAGAAGGTCTATCACGATGGTACTATGAAACCGGTGAATTGTGGGCTGAACAAAACTATGTTAACAACGTGCTCGATGGAACTACTTATACTTACTACAAATCAGGTGAGCTTCAGGGTGAATGGAGATACGTAAACGGCTCTCTACAGGGTGTATCCAGAACTTATTATAAGTCAGGTAATCCTGAAGTTGACAGAACATTTGTTGATGGTGTGCTGCATGGTTCAACAAAAGTTTATCACGATGGTGTATTAAATACCGTTGCACTTGATGCCCGCTTTGTTAATGACAAGCTCGAAGGTGAAGTGCTTATTTATGATTCGGGGGGAACCCTGCGCGTACGTGACGATTATGTGAACGGTGAATTAAAGAACAGAGTACGTTATGACTATACGGGCAGGGTTGAAGCGCTTGAGAGAACAGATAGAACTTACTACGACAATGGCGTTATGAATGAAGAAATTTTTTTGATTGATAACGTTCGCGAGAATGCCGCACGCACTTATTATGACAGCGGTTTTCTTAAAGAAGAATTGAACTATGTAAGCGGTGTTCTCCAGGGAAGATCATTTGTTTTTTACGAGAATGGTATCTTAAAAACTTCAATTGATTATCTTAACGGCGAGAGAAGGGGATATACAAAACATTACTATGAAAATGGCGCACTCGAATCAGAAGTGAATTATACCAATAATATGAAGAACGGCATATCTCTCCGCTACTATCCTTCAGGCGTTATTAAGTATTCGGTATATTATAAAGATGATCAGCTCAACGGTGAAGTACGGACTTATTATGAAAACGGATTGCTGGAGTCTTCAGGACTAATGGAAGATGGAAAGCCAGCAGGCAAAAAAACATTTTATTTTAAAAACGGTTCCGTTAAACAGGAAGAGAATTATTGGAATGGCGAACTGGAAGGTTGGCGGCGTTCCTACCATCAAAATCGTCAGCTTAAAAAAGAAGAATTTTTCAGCAAAGGGGTTTTACAGCGTAGTAAAGAATATGATGAAAATGGTTTGCTGATTTCAACTACAGGCTATAATTAAAATGAATCCGTTACTGAAATATTTACCGCTGATCTTCATTTCCTTTAATCTGAATTTATTTTCACAAGTTGAAACTGTAACCGAACATTACGCTGATGGCGTATTGAAGAAGAGTGAATCATTTAAGAATAATAAACTTGACGGCACTTCTTACTATTATTATCCGTCCGGGGTATTGAAGGAATCCATAACCTATAATGATGGTCAAAAGCATGGACTAAACCAAAGCTATTATGAAACGGGTGTCCTCAAGGAGTCACTAAATTATGCAAGCAACAAAATTGACGGCAAGTTCAGTTCATTCTATCCATCAGGAATTTTGAAAGAGCAGGGAAGTTACTCCAATGGCGTGCCGGATGGCGACTTCAAAGCCTATTATGAATCAGGACAATTGAAATCTTTTTATACTTACAGTAATGGTTTAAGAGAAGGTGCCGGCAATGAGTATTACGAAAGCGGCGCACTTTCTGCCGAAGCATATTTCCAAAATGATGTGCAGACCGGAGAATTGAAAATGTACTATGAGGATGGCTCTTTAAAAGCCCTCTTCAATTACGAGTTTGGTGATTTGAATGGTCCTTCTGCCGAATATTATCAGGATGGTACTATTAAATCAGAAAAAAATTATATCGGCGGTAAACTTCACGGAGAGATAAAAGAATATTTTGAAAATGGTAATCTAAAAACCGAAAGTTATTTTGATCAGGGCTTCAGAGCCGGTATTACCAGATCATATTATGATAACGGCAGCCTTTGGACCAAGCAGAAATATGATAAAAACCTGCTTAACGGGGAAACAAAAATATTTCGCAGAGATGGCTCTTTATGGTATGTCGAACTTTACGAGAACGGTGAATTAATATCCAGTGAAGAATTTCTTCTGATGGCAAAGTTATTTCTGTCAGATCATTCCGTGAGTAAGTTCTGTTCATCATAATTCTTGATATTAAAACGGCAATGGTCTAAATTTCTTTCCAATTAAATCATAAAAATTCTGCAATGCAATGATAACTTCAAAAAATCTACCGGATAAATTCACTGTTGGACTTCTTCAGATGTCCTTATCAAAAAATACTGATGACAATCTTAAAAAAGCGGTTGACTGGATTGATAAAGCATCAAAACAGGGGGCACAGGTAATCTGTTTACCTGAACTTTTCAGGTCACAATATTTTTGTCAGAAGGAAGATATTGAGCTGTTTGATCTGGCTGAAACTATTCCCGGTACTTCAACCAAAGCGATCAGTAAAGCAGCAGTGAAGAATAAAGCTGCTGTAATTGTTCCGTTGTTTGAAAAGAGAGCTCAGGGAGTTTATCACAACAGTGCGGTTGTAATTAATACTGATGGTAAAATAGTCGGGCATTACAGAAAAATGCATATACCGGAAGATCCATCTTACTATGAAAAGTTTTACTTTACACCGGGTGATCTTGGTTATCAAAACATTCAAACCGAATATGGAAATATCGGAACACTGATTTGCTGGGACCAATGGTATCCTGAAGGTGCAAGGCTTACAACCCTTAAAGGTTCAAGCGTTATTTTTTATCCGTCCGCAATAGGTTGGCATCCCTCCGAAAAACAGCAACATGGTAAAGCACAGTTTGAATCATGGCAAACCATTCAGCGCGGGCATGCAATTGCAAACGGAGTTTATGTTGCTGCTGTGAACCGCGTAGGGTTAGAGAAGGAAAATCCGGAATCCGACGGAATTGAATTTTGGGGTGCGTCTTTCATTGCCGATCCGCAAGGGATTATATTAACACAGGCATCTCACGATAAAGAAGAAATAATTCTTGGCGAAGTTGATTTAAACAGAATAGAATACATCCGCCGCAACTGGCCCTTCCTTCGCGATAGAAGAATTGAAACATATGATGGGATAATGAAAAGGTACATTGATCCATGATCAGTTCCAATCTGTCATCACTCCGGCTTCCCGCCGAATGGGAAAAACACGAAGCTACATGGATTGGCTGGCCCTTCAACAAAAGTGATTGGCCCGGGAAGTTTACCCCGATACCATGGGTTTACGCTGAGATGGTGAAATATATTTCCCGCGGCGAGATTGTTAGAATTTTTATCCATTCGAAAGAAGAAAAAATTAAAGCTGAAAAAGTTCTAAAAACTGTTGATGTTAATTTTAATAACATCGAATTCTTCATTAAGAAAAATGACAGAAACTGGCTTCGGGATTCAGGACCAATGTTTGTTAAAGACAGTAAAGAAGTTATTGCTGTTGATTTTAAGTTTAATGCATGGGCAAAGTATAATGATTATAAGCTTGATGATAAAATTCCCCGATTCATTTCTGATAAGCTGGGTATTAAAAAAATTATTGCTGAATACAACGGCAGACATGTCGTGCTTGAAGGGGGAAGCATTGATGCAAACGGCAGAGGAACATTAATCACCACAGAAGAGTGTTTGCTCGATGAAAAGATTCAGACGCGTAATCCCGGATTCACTAAATCGGAATACTTTGAAGTTTTTAAAAATTATTTAGGAATTTCAGAAATCATCTGGCTGAATAAAGGAATTGTTGGAGATGATACCCATGGGCACGTTGATGATATCTGCCGGTTTGTTAATAAAGATACTGTTGTATTGGTTTCAGAAAAAAAATCATCGGACGCGAATTATCACCTCTTAAATGAAAACAAAGAACGGCTGCAAAATATTTGTTTGTCTTATGGTTCTAAGATGAATGTTGTTCTTCTCCCTATGCCTTCACCACAGATTTTTAAAGGACAGAGACTGCCTGCAAGTTATGCTAACTTTTATATTACTAATTATGCAGTACTGGTTCCCACATTTAATGATCCGAATGACAGAATAGCTCTCGGTATTTTATCTGAGCTGATTACTGACAGGGAAGTTATCGGAATCCATGCGGTTGACCTTTTGTGGGGATTAGGCACGCTTCATTGTCTTACAAAAGAACAGCCGCTGTGCAAATAATTTTGCTTAGATGAATAAGAAATAGTTCCGACGATTCCGTTTATTTCATTATTCCCTTTTTGATGAGATGGTTTACATTCATTTTTAATGATGGCAGGGGATACTCCTCCGGGTTTCTGGCCCAAAGTTCAAGCAGATAATTTAGGCCGCCAAGCAAAAAATTACGAAGTGTTTTTATGTCAATTTCCGGACTGATTAATTCATCTTTAATTCCCCTGATCATTAACATTTCACCATTGTTAAAAAGAGCATCATAATTCGGAATAGAATTGCCATTGGTTTTATGGAGCTGTTGTTTTTCATTTATAAAAACAAGGGCAAGTTCTGGCTTGTTGTCAAAGGTATCAAAAAACAGGTCTATTAGACGTTCAATTTTTTCTATCGCATTCAGATTTTCAATTGTTGTTATCTTCGAAGCTTCTGCTGTAAGATTTATCCAGAGTTCATCAAAAATTTTTATCAAAAGGTCCTGCTTGTTTTTGTAATAAAGATATATACTGCCTGCGGCAACGCCGGCTGCTTCAGCGATGGTCACTATTTTTGCTTTATGATAGCCATTTTCGGCAAAAACTTTAACAGCAGCTTGCAGAATGGCTTCATCTTTATTTCCGGTTCTTCTTCTCATTTTAATTCTCCGTTAACAAACAATTTTTATTGTTGATTTGTTTTGATAAATAGCACCCTCAAAGTTTATGCTTCCCCTGAAGTATCAATAATCAGAAGGGACTCAGTTTGATCTTGCCCATGCTGTTCTTAAGTGATTATACTTCAGAGCACCCATATGAGTGACAAATAAAAGAACAACAATTCATTTGACCCGCTGGCAGGAACAATGGTTTAATGTTAAAGTCATCCCGTTAGAAAAGATTCCCGATCAGTATGAAAAAAATATCAGAAAGAAAAAGATACTTGATTAAAATATCAAGATTGTTTCGATTGCTTTTTAGTAATGAAACGAAGTAAGTTTTCAGGGTAAAAATTCCTTCTTAATTTAACAGAGGAGAAAAATTTGTGATAATAGCCGTCCCTAAAGAAATCTTACCCGGTGAAAACAGAGTAGCCGTTGTTCCTGATGTTGCATCAAAGCTGATAAAAGCGGGCTTCCAGGTTCAGATTGAAAATGATGCAGGACTGAATGCCGGGTTCAAGAACGAAAAATATATCCAAGCTGGCGTAAAAGTAATTGAAAAAGTTTCTGAACTTTATTCAAACGCAGATGTGGTATTAAAAGTTCAACGTCCACTTCAGCATCCTTCAGAAGGAAAACATGAGCTTGATCTTATGAAGGAAGGTACTTTGCTTATAACATTCTTGTATCCGCTTCATCATTTTGATCTCGCAAAAAAGTGCGCTGAAAAAGGTATAAATGTTATTTCGATGGATATGATTCCCCGAACAACGTTAGCTCAGAAAATGGATGCACTAAGTTCACAGGCAAACATTGCAGGTTATAAGAGTGTTATTATGGCAGCCAACGAACTCGGCAAAATTTTCCCGTTGATGATGACCGCTGCCGGTACAATTTCGCCTGCAAAGGTAGTAATAATGGGCGCAGGGGTTGCGGGTTTGCAGGCTCTCGGAACAGCAAAACGTTTAGGCGCTGTTGTTGAAGTATCTGATATCCGTCCTGCCGTAAAAGAAGAAGTTGAAAGCCTTGGCGGCAGATTTATCGAGGTAGAAACTGATGAATCAATGCAGGATGAAGGTGGTTACGCAAAAGAGGCTTCGGAAGAATTTCTTAAAAAGCAAAAGGAATTAATATTCAAGCATATTACCGAAGCGGATATAGTTATAACTACTGCACTTGTTCCGGGTAAAAAAGCGCCGGTTCTTGTTACTGAAGAAATGGTTAAGAATATGCGCCCCGGCAGCGTTGTGCTCGATATGGCTGTTGAGTTCGGCGGTAACTGTGAAGTAAGTGAAAACGGAAAAACAGTCAAAAAATATGGAGTGATAATAATCGGTGAACCAAATCTGCCAAGCCTGGTAGCTACCCATTCAAGTGAAATGTACTCAAAGAATATTCTTGCTTTAATTCAGCATATTGGTAAAGAAGGAAAAATCGAATTGAAGCTTGAAGATGAAATTGTTAAAGGTTCATTGATTGCTTTCAATAAGGAAGTAATAAATCAAAGAGTAAAAGAGTTGATCAAATAGAAAGGAATATTAAATGGAAGGCTTAGACCTTTTAATGCATATTTACGTTTTCGTGCTCGCGGTATTTGTCGGGTTCGAGTTAATAACCAAAGTGCCGCCCACTTTGCATACACCGCTGATGTCCGGTTCAAATGCAATATCGGGCATAACCATAGTGGGAGCTTTAATAAGCGCTTCAATGGATATGTACACGGTAAGCACGTGGCTTGGTTTTACCGCAATCGTGTTTGCTACAATAAATGTTGTCGGCGGGTTTTTAGTTACCGACCGAATGCTGAAAATGTTTAAAAAGAAATGAGTGAAAAATGGAAGAAACAACTTTACATTCAACAGATATCGTTACTGTTATATCATACATCATTTATCTTATATCTTCCGTACTTTTTATATTCGGAATAAAGAAACTAAGTTCACCTAAAACTGCAAGGCAGGGAAATTTTCTGGCTTCGCTCGGAATGTTTCTTGCCATCTTAATTACGTTGGTTCTTACCAGACTTATAAACTGGGAACTTCTGATCATCGGATTGATTGTTGGCGGTTTAATTGGTGCCGTAATGGCATTAAAAGTGCCTATGACAGGAATGCCGCAGATGGTTGGCTTGCTTAATGGATTCGGCGGCGGTGCATCTGCGCTGGTTGCTCTTTCCGAATATTACAACAAGCTTAACGATCCGGAGATTGCTTTTTACGAGTCAACTACAGTTACAATAGTGCTGAGTATACTCATAGGTGCGATTACTTTTACAGGTTCACTAATTGCATTTGGAAAGTTACAAGAGATTGTTACAGGAAAAGTTGTAAAGTATCCGCTGCAGCATCCTCTTAACGCATTGCTCTTGCTGGGAGTGATCGTTGCTGGGATAATTATTGTGATTGATCCTACAATGGAAAACCTGCTGCTGATTGTGCTGGCAGTTTCACTGGTTTTAGGTGTGCTGCTTGTACTGCCTATCGGCGGCGCTGATATGCCCGTCGCTATTTCATTACTCAACTCATATTCGGGTATTGCTGCTGCATCAACAGGATTCGTACTTGCAAATAATATGCTCATTATTGCTGGTGCATTGGTTGGTGCTTCAGGATTTATTCTTACTATGATTATGTGCAGAGGTATGAACCGCTCGCTGATGAATGTTGTGTTAGGTGGGTGGGCAAGTGCCGGAAGTACCGGGCCGGCGGTCGGAGCTTCACCAAAAGGACAGGTCAAATCCGTTGATGCTGAAGAGCTTGCTATGCTTCTGGATTCGGTTAGCAGCGTAATATTTATTCCGGGTTATGGAATGGCTGTTGCACAAGCCCAGCATGCAGTAAGAGACCTCGCAAATGCCCTTGAGAAAAAAGGCGTTAAGGTTCGATTCGCAATTCATCCTGTAGCCGGAAGAATGCCCGGGCATATGAATGTTCTGCTTGCAGAGGCTCAGATTACTTATGATAAACTCTATGCAATGGAAGATATTAATGATGACTTCCCGAATACTGATGTTGCTATAATTATCGGAGCTAATGACGTTGTTAACCCTGCAGCACGGCACGATACATCAAGCCCGATTTTTGGTATGCCAATACTAAATTCCGACTACGCAAAAACTGTAGTCATTAACAAGCGTTCGCTTAATGTTGGTTACGCAGGAATTGATAACGAGTTGTTCTTCTATCCGAATGCACTAATGTATTTCGGTGATGCCAAAGAAGCAATGACACGTTTAACCAATGAGTTAAAGAATCTTTAATTGTTTAATAGTGTTAAGAGAAGTTAAAGGCTGTCTGTTAAGGCAGCCTTTTTCGTTGTTCCCAAATCAAATGATATATTCCAGAAAAATTATCCACAGATATTTTATCGAATTGATTTAATTCAGTTTTTACTTTTATTAAGGAATGTTATTGGATGCTTTCCATCAACTTTTTTGATTTTTTATGAAATTAACTATATTAAAAAAGTATGAAATCATCAGAACACAAATCAAGCATAGCAAAAGAAGACTGACACTTATTTGAAGAATCCGAAATATTCAGGGAATTGGATTCATCAAAGGACGGTCTTACCATCGAAGAAGCAGAAAAAAGATTAAAATTCTACGGTGAAAATACACTGCCCGCACTGAAAGCAACTACTATCTGGCAAATTATTCTTCATCAAGTTCTTAATCCATTAATTTTCATATTGATTGCCGCTGCCGTTGCTTCAATTGCAATTGGTGAAGCTAAAGATGCAATATTCATTCTGCTAGTGATTGTTATTAATAGCGGACTTGGCGCATATCAGGAATATAATGCAGAAAAAAGTGCAGCAAGTTTACAGTGTGTTCTAAAAATAAAAGCTAGAGTTAAGCGAAATAAGAAAGAAGAAGAAGTTGATTCAGAAATTCTGGTGCCCGGCGATATTGTTTTGCTGGAATCCGGAATAAAAGTTCCGGCAGATCTCAGATTGCTCGAAGCATCAAATCTTACCACTGACGAAAGCTTTTTAACCGGAGAATCAATAGCTGCTAAAAAGTCTGTCGGAATCTTAAAACCGAATACTGGTGTAAGTGAAAGAACCAATATGGCTTTTGCCGGCGGTGAACATCCGGACTTTCAAAAGCAAGGTGAATATGAAAACGATCAGTTGCCCGAATTAACTTTTTACGGATTAATTTGTTTTATTGATCATTAAGAGCTGAAGCAAAAGATTCAGTAAAGCAATGTAAAGATGCAGGCATTAAGGTTATTATGATAACAGGCGACCATCCGGCTACTGCACAGAATATCTCAGAGGAACTTGGAATAGCAGATGAAAACGAAAAGGTTGTAACAGGAGAAATGCTTTCCGAAGCAGGTCCGGCGGATAGACCGGCTTACGAAAAATTAGTTTCTTCAACTTCTGTTTTTGCAAGAGTTTCACCAACTCAAAAGCTTGAAATTGTTGATGTGTTAATACGTGATGGTGAATTTGTTGCGGTCACAGGCGACGGAGTAAACGATGCGCCAGCACTTAAACGAGCAAACATTGGTGTTGCAATGGGTTCCGGAACTGATGTGGCAAAAGAAGTCGGTTCAATGATAGTTGTGGATGATAATTTTTCTTCCATCGTTGCAGGAGTTGAGGAAGGAAGATTCGCTTATAATAATGTAAGAAAAGTAATTTACCTTCTTATATCCACGGGTGCTGCCGAAGTGTTTCTGTTTATTGCAGCTATCTTTGCAGGATTACCGCTTCCATTGCGCGCTGTTCAATTGTTATGGCTAAATCTCGTAACTAACGGTATTCAGGATGTTGCTCTTGCTCTTGAAGGCGGTGAACCAGATGCGATGAAAAGAAAGCCAAGGAAAACCAGTGAGAGTATCTTTGATTCTTTAATGATTAAGCAGACAGTTGTATCGGGATTGACTATGGGAAGTATAGTTTTTGGAATGTGGTTCTGGCTTAACAACTATACAAATATGAGTGAATTCCATGCAAGAAATGTTATTTTGCTTCTGATGGTATTCATGCAGAACTTTCACGCATTCAACTGCCGCTCCGAAAGGGTTTCAGCATTCAAAGTACCGTTAAAACGAAATATAATTCTTGTATTCGGAGTAATTGCAGCACAGGGGATTCATATACTCAGTATGCAGATTCCTTTTATGCAGAATATACTAAGATTAGAACCGGTAACTTTTGATGAATGGATTCAGATTTTAGTTTTAGCAGTTCCGATGATACTTGTTATGGAAGTGTTTAAATATATTAACAATAAAAAAGAAGCAATCAGTTGATAGAAATACGCTTACTTTTCCGATAATAAATTAGCATTACAAATCAGCCGGCTTTTATCGCAATATAATCGGCAAGAATATTAGAACTTTCATTCAGAAGCGGGTCATTCTGCTCTTCGTCCTCTTCTTCTTCGGATTCTTCCGGAAGTTCACTCTTATCAATCAATTGCAGACCCTTAAGTTTTCGTCTTTCATTTTCGCGCTGAAATCTTCTTTCTTCGCGTTCTTCTTTTTCTTGTTTGCGCACAGATTCATTTAGTGAAACAGAAGTTCTGTTACGCGTAATCTTATACTCTTCAATATCTTCAAGCAGATAATCGAACTCAAAATTATCTTTTATTCTGGCTTCGTGTTTTGCGATAAGTTTTGGGATAACTTTGCTTAAATCGGAGAAAGTGGTATAAGCAGTCGGCTCTATCTGATCCCAGGGCAATGCACTTGATTCAGAACCTTCACTATGTTCTTTTGCATCTGCAAATGAAGGAAATTTTATATCCGGCTCAACGCCTTTATTTTGTGTGCTTCCGCCATTAATGCGATAATACTTGGCAACAGTCAGTTTCACCTGCCCGTATGAATTTTTTGCTGAAGGCAGCAGCCGGTTCAGATCAATTAAATTCTGCACGGTGCCTTTGCCGAAAGTTCTTTCTCCGATAACAATTCCTCGCCCATAATCCTGAATTGCACCGGCAAAAATTTCAGATGCAGAAGCGCTGTAACGGTTCACTAGTACAGCCAGGGGACCATCATAAGTAATACGTGGTTCAGGGTATTCACCAATATCTACTTTGCCGTCTGAATGTCTTACCTGAACAACCGGACCACCATTAATAAAAAGACCTGTTAACTCAATAGCTTCAGTTAAAGAACCGCCGCCGTCATTTCTTAAGTCAATAATTACTCCGTCAACTTTTTCGGATTTAAGTTCTTCAAGCAGTTTTTTAACGTCAACCGTTGTGCTTTTAAATTCACCTTCACTGCCGCCAAGGTTTGTATAGAAGGTTGGAATGGAAATAACACCAATCTTTTTCTGTTTACCATCATTTTCAACTTCGATCAGTGATTTTTTTGCTGATTGTTCTTCAAGAATTACTTTATCTCTGACAATTCTGATTTCAGTTGGAACCGCATTAACCCCATCTTTTGCCGGCAGAATCATCAGGCGAACAACAGATTCTTTCGGACCTCTTATTAATTGGACTACATCTGTAATTCTCCAGCCTATAACATCTACCATATCGCCATCATCATCCTGAGCAACAGCAATTATTCTGTCATCGCGTTTTAACAATCCGCTTTTGTGAGCAGGCCCACCGGGAATTATTTCTGCAACTTTTGTATAATCATCTTCAGTTTGAAGCTGCGCTCCGATCCCTTCGAGTGAAAGGCTCATATTGATCTTAAAGTTTTCAGATGTAATAGGAGACAGATAATTCGAATGCGGATCAAGTGTTTGAGTAAACGCATTCATAACAAGCTGGAACACATCTTCACTTTTATACTGGCGTAATGCTTTTCTGTAATTTGAATATCGTTTAGTTAACGTTTCATGGATCGAATCCCACTCCTTATCTGCAAGTCTGAGATTAAGAGCATCATTCTTAATTCGTTTTCTCCAGAGCTCAAAAAGCTCTTCCTTATTCTCTGCCCAGAGTGCATCTTCTCTTTTGTATTCATACTCTTCATCGATAGTATAGTCAAATTCATTTTCGAGGATTCTCTTAATATCAGAGTGCCGTTCATCAACCCTTGTTATAAGGCGATTAAATATGTTGAAGGGCACGCTCAGATCACCTTTGCGGATGTAATCCAGAAACGCAAACCTTTCACTTTCGAATTCTTCAATATCATCAGCGAGGAAATATAATTTCCCGTTGTCAAGTGTTTTAAGATAGCGGTCATATACAGCAGAGGAAAGACTATCATTATACTGTATGCGGTTATAGTGATACCTGTTAATAATGGTATTAATTAATTGGCTTTCCATTGCGTGATGCTGTTCAGGTTGAAGTACAAACACGCTGTCGGTATCAGGTGAACTGCCGGAAACAAAATCAATTGTTTTTGCAATGAAGTAATTAGCAGCAGCCAGAAGTATTATTAATACAAATAGTCTTTTCATTAGTTTTCCTGTCTCAGGTTTTAAGTTTATTTTCATCGGTTTTTAACTTAGTAAGAAGAGCAATTTGATGAAACTGATTTAAAAATACACAAATGTAACAGATTGCAGAGGTGATTTGTTCCTCAGCCGGTTTGAAAATTCTCTCTCATCAATAATTATGTTCGATAATTAACTCAAAGAATGATAGAAAATCTTAGTGAAACTTAGTGTCTCAGTAGTTAGGAAGAGCAACATTCACCACCAAGACACTGAGAACATCAGTAAGCGCTGAGCTGTTCAATAAGCGCTGAGCTGTTCAATAAGCGCTGAGCTGTTCAATTTACCCGCAAGCCTCAGCACAAAATCAGTAAGTAAAAATGCTATTTAAATGTATCGTTCGAATCAACAATCTTTACAGATTTTACATTCAACGGGAATACTGCGGCTTCGTCATCTTCCTGCAGTAATTCATCGGGCAGCCCTTCCCTTACAAAATCTGAATAACTCATAGGAGAAGGCAGATTTTGCTGAAGACTTTTTGCAAGCTCTTCTGCTTCACTTTTATCTGTAATAATTGTGATCTTCATATTATCAATCTGCATATATTTTCGGATTGCATTATTGACATCTTCGGGCGTAAGCTTGTCGAGCAATTCACCAAGTTCACTTATATAGTCCTGCCGTCCGTACATTCTTGAATCCATCAAGTAACCAAGCTGAGCAGCGGGAGATTTTATGTACAGCTTAATATAACTTTTCAGGAACGCTCTTGTTGTTTCAAAATCTTCCTTTGGAATACCGTTTTTTATCATCTTGTCAATTTCTCTCAAAGCCATTCGGAGAGCAAAGTGTGCATGACCGATTTTCAGATTGCCAAGTTCATCATATTGCATTCGTAATTGTTTTGCAATTTGAACGGGTCTGATCCAAACAGAAAAGTAATTTGACTGCCGCGGTACTCCGGCAGGAGGCAGCATAAAACTTCCACCGCTTGCGTACCATTCGATATAGGAATAATTACCGTAATTCATTGAACGCTGTTCGCGTATCATCTGATAAAGCCTGCCGTAGGATTTTCTGTGTTCACCGAGATAAGAATTTGCAACCATCAATGCGGCAAATTCATTATCAGAACGGGTTATACGGAGAGGATAACCTGTGTAAATTGCTGAACCGAATGCATGGTCTTTTGCAATTATTTCCACGTGAATTCCATCAGGCATTTCTATTGCCGGCGGCGCCGGAATTTGTGGTGTTGAATCCGGAAGTTTTGCAAGCTCATTCTTTAATTTCGATAAGAAATCTGTACTGTAATTTCCGGCAATACCGATCATCAGATTATTTTTAGTAAAGAAATTCTTATAATGACTCTTTACGTCATCAAGAGTGATTGTTTTAACCGATTCGGACTTACCCTGAATCATATGCTGGTAATTAGTTCCTCTGAACAGAAAATCTTCAAGCGCTTTTTTGCTGTACTCTTCATCTGAAGAAGCGCGTATTACCTGGTCAACATAAGCCTGCTGGTTTACTTTTACTCTTTCAAAATCCGATTCGTTAAACGAAGGATTTAATATCAGTCCTGTTAAGATCGGATAAAATTCATCAAGCCAGTCAGTATGAATCTGAAATGAGAAGACAGAAACTTCTTTATCTACCGAAGAAGAATAAGAAGCAGCCATCGGGTAAATCCTGTTTTGAATATCACTGAAAGAAAGTTCGCGGGTGCCGCCCTGCGTAATTAAGGTTGCTGTAGTGAATGTCAGTCCTTCTTTACCAGCCGGATCGGAGATGGAACCGTTTTTGAACATCAGTCTTATAACAACCTTATTCGAATTCGGAAGCTGAAGTTCAACAATGTCCTGAGCCATAATTACTCCGCATAATAATAAACTGATTAATAAAGTTTTCATTATTCAACTCCTCCTTTCTCATCAGCAGAAATTGTGGCAATTGTTAAACCGGTATCTTTAAAATATTTGTTAGCAACTGCAACAATATCTTCTTCTGTAACCTGCTCGTAAAGCCGGTAAAGTTTGTTTAAAGTTTCAGGTTCACCGGTAAGTGAGATCATATGGCAGAGGGCGTTTGCAATTGCATCAGGGTTATCAATGCTCATTGCAAAACGGTATTTAAGATGAGATTTGGTTTCAGCTAAAATTTTTTCATCTGTTCCGTTCTTCTTAACATTTTCTATAGCTTTTACTATTTCATCTTTTATATACTGAAAATCTTCTTTATTTATTAAAGAAGCCTGAATGCTGATCAGATACGGATCGCGGGTATTAAAGGCACCGCCGCTTAATGATCTTGCTTTTCTTTCCTCAACAACCAGCTTCTTGTACAGTTCTGAATTTGGTGAAAAAAGAATTGTGGAGAGAACATCTATCGCGGGCATATCGATTTCTGCTACGCTGAAAGCCGGGCCTTTATAGTTAAGACTGATGTAAGGCGGAATGCTTCCATCCTGAAGGTGCACAAATCGTTTTTCTGTCTGGACAGGCTCAACAGGAATTTCAGGCACATAATTGCCGGGCTGCCAATCCCCGAAATATTTTTCAGCGAGTGTATTCACTTTTTCGGGTTGAACATCGCCAACAACAACAATGGTTGTGTATTCAGGTCTGTAATATCTGTCAAAGAATTCGAGTGAGTAATCATATTGATTAGGCATATCAACAATATCTTCAAAGAATCCCATTGTTGTGTGCTTGTAAGTATGAACATCAAATGCAGTGTTAATTAGCGCTTCATATAATTGCAGATAGGGGCTTGCATAATTTTTTGTGTACTCGCCTTTAACAGCGCCTGCTTCTATTTTGAAATCGTGTTCGGAATATTTGAGATATTTGAATCTGTCTGATTCGAGATCAAACATTGTTTCAAGGTAGTCGGCATTGCCTGTCATATGATATATAGTTCTGTCGAGTGAAGTATTTGCATTAGCGCCCGCGCCGGTTAATTGCAGTACGCGGTTATATTCTTCGCGGGGATATTTTTCAGTGCCTCTGAACATCATATGTTCAAAGAAATGTGCAAAACCGGTTACGCCTTTTTCAATTTCATCTCTCGAGCCAACCCGGACAACCATGTAAAATGCAACAAGTCCGGGGCTGTCAAACGGCACAGAAACCACATTCAGTCCGTTGGAAAGTTTCTTCTGATAAAACGGATAGGGAAGGATGTTATCGCTGCCCATTCCGGTTCCGAAATTCATTTCTGCGGTTAAGAAACAACATAAAATTATTATTGGAAATATTTTGTACACAGAACTCCTCCTCTTTTATTTTTTGATGTGTAAATATTGACTCAAACCGGAAAGCATCCAATAATTTTTTGATGAATGGCATTCCCGGCGGTATTTTATCCTGATGCTCAATCAACAAGCTGGCTGGCAATTGAATAAACCTCTGCAGCATGTGAATCAATATCTGTTACCGGTATTATTTTGTGGATTATCCCTTTGTTGTTTACGATGAACGTAACCCTTTTTGCCATGCCATTATCGCGTAAAACTCCGTACCGGGGCGTAACCCGTTTGCTATCGTCGGACAGCAAAGAAAAATTAAGGTTATGATCCTCAACAAATTTTTGAATGTCTTCAACCGGATCGGTGCTTATACCGAAAACTTTAATATTTTTTTCTTTGAACTTTGAGATTTCGTCTCTCATACCGCAGGCTTGTTTTGTGCAGCCCGAAGTGCCGGCTTTGGGGTAGAAAAATATTACCACAGGGTTTCGGTTTTCGTAATCTGATAAGCGGTAAATATCACCATGCTGGTCAGATAGTTCAAAGTCGGGGGCGGACATTCCCTCATTCAATTCTTCGTTTGATTGTGATAAGACTAAACCGGTCAATAAAAAACAAAACACGAACGTGAATATTCTAAACATCACTTTCTCCTCTAATCTTTATCAATTGTTCTTGAAAAAATATGATCCGTATTTTTGAGCATCTTTTCATAATTGAAAATTTCATTTAACTCCTCCTCTGTCAGATACTTTTTGACTTCTGAAGAATTCAACAATTCATCTTTCAGGTTTTTAGAATTATCAGCCCAAACATCCATTGCGCATGATTGAACGATCTTGTATGCATCTTCTCTTGAAATACCCTTGTTTACCAGCTTAAGCAAAACTGCTTGAGAGAATACAAGTCCGCGTGTAAGATTAAGATTCTTTGTCATGTTTTCCGGATAAATAATAAGATTTTTAATAAGCTTAACAGCAAGATCGAGCATATAATCAAGGGCGATGCATGAATCAGGAATAATTATACGTTCAACTGAAGAGTGTGAAATATCACGCTCATGCCACAATGCTACATTTTCAATTGCAGCAATTGCATTCGCACGGAGAACTCTTGCCAGCCCCGAAATTCTTTCACTAACAATCGGATTGCGTTTATGCGGCATAGCCGATGAACCTTTTTGTCCTTTAGCGAAATACTCTTCTGCTTCGAGTACTTCTGTTCTCTGAAGATGTCTGATTTCAACAGAAATTTTTTCGAGTGCAGCGGCTATAACAGCTAAAGTTGACATAAACTCTGCATGCCTGTCTCTTTGAATTATTTGTGTTGAAACAGGAGCTGGTTTCAATCTCATTTTTTTACAGACGTATTCTTCCACTTGCGGTGAAAGATGTTCAAACGTTCCGACCGCACCGGAAATTTGTCCGACGCTTATTGTTTCAATTGCATTTTGCAGTCGTGATATGTTTCGTTTAATCTCTTCGAACCAAAGAGCAAATTTTAACCCCATTGTAGTAGGTTCGGCATGAATGCCGTGAGACCTGCCGACACAGACAGTATGTTTATGTTCGATTGCTTTTTCTTTTAATGCATTCTTTAAATCGAAAAGTCTTTTAAGCAGAAGTTCACCGGCAGCTTTCATCTGGACAGAAAGAGTTGTATCGAGTATATCGGATGAGGTCATTCCGTAATGAATGTGCCTGGCTTCCGGTCCGACATATTCAGCCACATTAGTAAGAAAAGCAATAACATCGTGCTTTGTTGTTTCTTCTATTTCGAGAATCCGTTTAACATCAAACCTTGCTTTCTTTTTTATAGCTTCGACATGTGATTTCGGAATCTCACCCATTTCTGCTCTTGCTTCACAGGCAAGGATTTCAATCTGAAGCCACGTATTGAACTTAAATTGATCCTGCCAGATTTTCCCCATTTCTGGGAGAGTGTAGCGTTCGATCATTTTCGTTTCTCCAGCGTCATTCTTCGCGTGATGGTTTGCTCGTCACGTAAAAGCTGTAAAGTAATTGTTTGACCGGTTCGGAATTCCTGAAATACACCAATCAAAACCTGATCATTTATTATTTTAAAATTTTCAACCTGAAGAATAATATCGCCGACCTTTATACCTGCTTTATCAGCCGGGGTACCGGGTATTACGCTTGTTACAATAACTCCACGGGTTGTTTTGAGATCATAATAACGTGCAATGCCCTCATCAAGCGCCTGAATCCTCAAACCAATATCAAAATCTCTGTCAATTTTTCCTTTTTCCTTCAACTCAGTTACAATATTTTTTACTTTGTTGATGGGAATTGCAAAACCCAGTCCGATGTTTCCCTGAACTCCGCCCGCTGTAAAAATAAGTGTATTCATACCTACTACTTCGCCCAAACTATTCACAAGCGGACCGCCGCTGTTACCACCGTTTATTGCTGCATCAGTCTGGATCATATTCAGATAGTACCTGTTATTTATCGGTTCAAGGTTCATGCCTGTAGCGCTTACAACACCAACGGTAACGGTTGGTTGATCATTTATATCAAACAAACCAAACGGATTTCCGAGCGCGATCACCCATTCACCGATAATAATATCTTCAGAATCACCAAGCCTAACATACGGAAGATTCTTTTCATCAATCTTAAGTAAGCAAATGTCTGATGACGGATCATTGCCGATTATTTTTGCTTCATAGTGCTTGCCGTTAGTCATTGTAACAGTAATTTCTGTTGCGTTACCGGCAACATGGTCATTGGTAATTATGTAACCATCAGGAGAAATTATAAAGCCTGAGCCCAGTCCTTTAACACGCCGGTTGTAGTTTCCCCTGTTCCCGAAAAACTGTCTGAAGAAAGGGTCATCAAAGAATGAACTAAATGGATCGCGGAACTGGCGTATTTCAATCACATTAATTCCAACAACTGCAGGGCTTACACTTTTAACGGTTTCTGTAATTATGTTGCGCCTGCTGTTATCTATATTATTATTCAGATTAGCAAGCATTTGTTGTGATGTCATCAAACGATCGTTCTCTCCGGATTCAATGAAGGGGATTGTTCCACTGCTGTTGTTGTAAAGCAGGAATACACCGGTTGAAATCAGAACAAACATTATCAGAAATACTATAAGATGTGTTTTCTTAATCGTTATCATTTTCTTTACCTGTTTTCATTTTAGTCTTTGATTCAATTAATTCTCTTAACGGACTCATATGTTTAATAAAGATTATCAGAAGAACAGAAACCGCAAAAAGTAAAAACAATTCTGTCTCTTCCTGTTTAAATGACGAATACTTTACGGCAACGGATGAACCAGTAAGTATTGCCAGTATTGTTAAAATGGTTGATGAAATATTAGCTAAAAGAATATCCTTCTTCATGAAATAAATTATTACCCATAAAACAGCCCACACCACAAAAATATACGGTGCAATAATAAAAGACCCGCCGGCGGCGGTTGCAAGCCCGCGCCCGCCTCTGAACTTAAGCCAGACTGAAAAACAATGTCCGAATACAGCAAACAACAAAGCGAGTGCAGGATAAATAGTCAATTCAAAAAAATGCATGGTGATGAGTACAGGAATAATTCCTTTTGCAGCATCCATCAGAAAAACGATGAAACCTATTAGTTTTGAACCTGAAACCTCATAAGTGTTCATTGCTCCGACGTTTCCGGATCCTGTAGAAGTAATATCAACTCCTTTTGCTCTTTTCATAACGATAAAAGCTGATGGAATTGATCCGAAAAGATAACCCAATAGCGCACTGATTAAGTATTCCATTTTACATTAAATTGAATGATTTTATAGGTCAATTTAGTAAAAATATAATCTTACTTAAAACTGATGATTATGTAAGATTTTTAATAGGGGGTTTCAATAGCTAACAGCCAAATTTTGTTATTTGAAATTTTAAAATTGGTATTTCACTCCTTTTCTTTTCGTTTGCAGAATAAAAGATGAGCTATTATATTTCGCATCGAATTTTGGGAGTTATAATATAAAGTAATGCGGGAATAGCTCAGTTGGTAGAGCGCAACCTTGCCAAGGTTGATGTCGCGGGTTCGAGTCCCGTTTCCCGCTCAAACAAATCCACTTCAAAGTGGATTTTGTGTTTTAAAGCCTCTGTTCTGCCAGCATTATATCCTACCCAGAACACTTTCAGTGAACTAACGATTAGAATCTTTTCTTATTTCAGGTTAATTGTATTAATATAAAACACGAAATACCTTTGAAATTCTTCAAATTCGCAAAAATTCTCACTTTTTTTACTGGCACTAACGTTGGGTTGCTAAGCTAAAATAAAACAAGGAGATGTGGATATGAAATGGTTTAAACAGAAAGATGCTAATCTCATAGCAGAAGAAACAGAATTTCTGCCAAGAGTAATAACCGATAATGTATTGATACCTGTTCTGTTCGGTGTGATTGGTTTTGGATTATTTTACATTTTGATAACAGCCCTGAAGGGTCTGAGTAGTTAGGTTAAAAAAGAGCCGCCGGATGCGGCTCTTTTTATTAATAAAATAAGACAATCTGTATTACTTCATGAGAATCATTTTCTTTGCCTGGACTCTTTCATTATTCTGAAGTTTGTATATATAAGTACCGCTGGGAAGAGTTTCGGCATTAAATGTAGCCTCATAAAATCCTGCTTCCTTGTATCCTGATTCAATCAATCGAATTTCTTCTCCAAGCAGGTTATAGACCGCTAAAGTAATATTTCCAGCTTCAGGAATATTATACTTAATGGTAGTCGACGGGTTGAAAGGATTAGGATAGTTTTGATGCAGAGCAAAAGTAAGAGGACCTAATACCTCAACCTCAATTACATCGCTATACTCATATCTGCCGTCGAAATCAAATTGTTTCAAACGATAGCTGTAAATTCCTGATTGAACAGTTTTATCAATGTAAACGTAATTTTGCTCTTCTGTTGTTGTACCGGCGCCTTCAACATAACCAATTGTAGTGAATTCTCCTTCTGCTGATTTTCTCTCAATTTCAAACAGACGGTTATTAATTTCTAATGCCGTTGACCAGTTTAAAACAACGTGTCCGGTTGGATTTACAGATGCCGTAAATGAGGTTAATTCTACCGGTAGTGGAAATTCGGCAAACCAGAAATCATCAAAATACATTTCGTCATTAGCAGAGGCGCCAAAGAAATCCACTGCATCCAATCTTAAAGGAACTGTGCCTGATGCGCCGGCTGTCCATACCCACGTTCCGATCAAATTGCCATTTATTCTTAATTGTAACTGGTTAGTACTCAGATTAACCATTGCTTCAACCATTTGCCAGGTATTATATGCATAATTGAAACTAGCCACACCTTGTATGCCATTGGCATTTACTATACCAGTACCTCCAACATTAAAATATACTTCCATACCCCATGCAAAAGGGTTGGGAGTGAAGCCAGCCAACAGATTAAAATAACCGGCTTTAGCGGTAGGGATGTACATCATAAAGCTTATATATCTTACGCCTGAAGTAACTGAGCCAAGCGGTTTAACCAAATCTATATTCTGAGTAATTAT
>JBBIGV010000008.1:0-78058 GCA_037447335.1 Ignavibacteria bacterium
TTTTACTTACATCAGGATCTGTTTGGATTTATCCCATACTTAAATAAAAAAGCCGGGCTGTTAACCCGGCTGAAAGAAGATTCCGTTAGGATATTATACTAATCCCTGATCGAGCATTGCATCGGCAACTTTAAGGAAGCCTGCAATGTTAGCGCCCGCAACATAATTCCCGGGCATACCGAAACGTTCAGCGGTGGTTAAACAGGTTTCATGAATTCTGATCATAATTTCATGTAAACGCTTATCAACTTCTTCTGCTGACCATGGGAGACGCATACTGTTCTGTGACATCTCGAGACCTGATGTTGCAACGCCGCCGGCATTAGCTGCTTTTCCGGGTGCAAACAACACGCCTGCCTGAATAAGAAGCTTTGTTGCCTCAATGGTTGTAGGCATGTTAGCCCCTTCACTTACACAGATGCAGCCATTTTTGATAAGTTCCTTTGCATCCTCTTCATAAATTTCATTTTGAGTAGCGCAAGGCATAGCAACATGTACTTTAACACCCCAGGGTCTTTTACCGGGGAAGAATTCAACGCCAAAAGTATCGGCATAATCCTTAACTCTGTCATTAGCGCTGGCTCTTAGTTGAAGCATATAATCAACCTTTTCGCCTTTAACACCATCGGGGTCGTAAATAAATCCATCCGGACCTGAAAGAGTTACGACTTTTCCACCGAGCTGGTTTATCTTTTGCACGGCGCCCCATGCAACGTTGCCAAAGCCGGAAACAGCGAACAATTTGCCTTCGACTTCATGGCCCTTGGTTTTAAGCATTTCCTGTGCAAAGTAAACAGCGCCAAAGCCGGTGGCTTCCGGTCGGATCAGCGATCCGCCCCAATTCAATCCTTTGCCGGTAAGTACGCCGGTGAATTCATTTCTCAATCTTTTATACTGACCAAACATAAAACCAATTTCGCGGGCGCCAACGCCGATATCTCCCGCAGGAACATCTGTATCGGGACCGATATGTCTGAACAATTCTGTCATAAAACTCTGGCAGAACCTCATTACTTCGTTATCGCTTTTACCTTTCGGATCGAAATCGGAGCCGCCCTTGCCTCCGCCCATTGGTAAAGTTGTTAAACTGTTTTTAAACACCTGTTCGAATGCAAGGAATTTTAGAATTCCGAGATTAACGGAAGGGTGGAATCGCAATCCGCCTTTGTATGGTCCAATAGCGCTGTTCATCTCAATTCTGAAACCGCGATTTACATGCACTTCTCCCTGATCATCCATCCATGGTACGCGGAACAGAATAACACGTTCAGGCTCTACCATTCTTTCAAGTATTTTTGCTGATTTGTATTCCGGGTGCCGCTCAAGAACTATTTCAAGAGACTCGACAACCTCCTGAACCGCCTGGTGAAATTCCGGTTCACTCTGGTTTTGCTGTTTTACTTTTGCTAACAGATTATTGATATATTCGGACATAAATGACCTCGTTGGATTAAGTTTTTATTTTTTCCCTTAATAAAAGGGATTTCATTACTTGATATTTTTTGTTACTGTCAAGGCAGGGTAAAACAAAAATTTTTATTTTGCATTGCAAAACGTTTTTGCCGAAATACCTGTTTGAAGGCGCAGTAATATTAACATCAGGCTTAATGAACCTTGCAAACACAAAGTAATTTCAAATTTATTTTTCCCCTTACCGATTTTTTATTTGCTTCTCCGGCAGAAAAGATTTTTTCTGTTACGGAATTCGTACTCTTCTCCATTCTTTTTGTATCCGCACTGTTGAGTATTATTTTTAATAACATAGTGCAGACAAAAACAATTTTTTCTTATTCAAACTTACGTCTTTAAATAGTAAAAAGCCGCAATAATCGGCTGATATAGAGCGGTTTCCGGTAATTCCTGATAACCAAATCACAAAACGCATAAACCCACTGGCTGGAAATAAATGTTAAACAGCAATCATCTTACCTGGCTTAAATGGATTCAGAAGAGTTGAATGATTTTTATTTGATCAACCGGGGAAGTAAACCGCCATTCTTAAATAACACATTAACAAATGCATTTAAATAATTAGAATCTTTTTTAGCTATTCAATAGATTTCAAACAGTAATTCCAATGAAAAAGAGGTAAATGATGTCTCTCCAAATAATGAAAGAAAAACTGAATCAGGCGGTTGAAATTCTTAATGAAAAAAACATTGATATGTGGATGACTTTCGTCAGAGAAAGTTCTGTTATAAAAGACCCAAGCATAGACCTTGTGGTTGGAATGAATGCAACCTGGCAATCAGCATTTATAATAAATAAAGACGGCGAAAAAACAGCGATCGTTGGTGAAATGGAAATTGAAAATGTAGAGAGGCTGGGATTGTATGATAAAAAAATCGGGTATTTAAAATCTATCCGGGGACCTCTTCTTAACTACCTGGCAGATAAAAAGCCGGCGAATATTGCAATTAATTATTCTGTCAATTCTAATCTTGCAGACGGGCTTACACACGGAATGTATCTTATTCTAAAAGAACATCTGAAAGGAAGCGGGTTTGAAGGAAGGCTTATAAGCTCTGAAGAAATAGTTTCTGCGCTGAGAGGAAGAAAATCACCCGCAGAAATATTGATAATGCGGGAAGCCGCAGAAGAAACACTTAAAATTTTCGAAAGCGTTTCAAAATTTATTAAGCCGGGTAAAACCGAAATTGAAATAGCAACTTTTATAAAAGATATTGTGAACGAAAAAGGATTTGAACTTGCCTGGGATGAAGACCACTGCCCTGCTGTATTTACCGGACCTGAAGCCGGAAGCGCACACTCCGGTCCGACCAACAGAAAAGTTGAACCCGGTCATCTCGTTAATATTGATTTTGGTATTAAGCACAAAGGTTATTGCTCTGATATTCAGAGAACCTGGTATGTGCTTCGTAATGATGAAACAAATGCACCCGCCGAAGTGAAAAAAGGTTTTGAGATTATAAGAGATGCTATACAAATGGTTGCGGATAATCTGAAGCCGGATGTTCAGGGATGCGAAATGGACGACATTGCACGCAATTACATTACACAGCAAGGCTACGATGAATATCCGCATGGTTTAGGGCACCAGCTTGGAAGAAGTGTACACGATGGCGGCGCGGGCTTATTTCCCAGGTGGGAAAAATACGGCAATACTCCCTTTATGCCCGTAGAAGAAGGTCAGGTTTTTACGATTGAACCGCGTTTATTTGTTAAAGGTTTTGGCACCTCAACTTTGGAAGAGGAAGTTGTTGTTACATCCTCGGGCAGTGAGTTCATAACAAATCCGCAGAAAGAATTGTGGCTGATAAGATGAAAATGATGAAAAAGATTGCCAGAGTATTTTAAAACTCGCAATTTCGTTCATAAGCCTGATTAAGCAGGTTAATATATTCTGCCCAGGATAATTCTTTTGCACCGAACATTCTTAAGTGATCTGTAATGTACTGAACATCAATCAGCAGGAAATCCTTTTCTCTAAGTCTTTCGATTAGTTTAACCATTGCGGCTTTAGATGCCTGCGGAACAAATGAGAACATAGACTCACCAAAGAAAGCACCTCTGAAACTGATGCCATAAAGCCCGCCAACCAGTTTTCCATTAAGCCATGTTTCAACGGTATGAACGTGTCCCCGTTTCTTTAAACGAAGATAAGCATTTATTAGTTTTTGATTTATCCATGTTGTTTTTCTATCGGCACAGGCATTTACAACGGAAAGGAAATCAGTATCATATTTGAATTCAAATCCGGAATTCCCTATTTCCTTTCTTAATGAACGGGGAACATTATAATCATCAAGAGTGATTACAGCTCTTACTTCGGGGAGATACCATTCAATAAGGTTTATTAAATGGTTATACATCGGGAAGGCTCCGCGCGCATAAAGCCTTATCATATTATCAGGTCTGAGGGCTTCATCCTCATTAAATATGAATTCTTTTTCACTCATCCTTATATGAAGTTATTTTGCTGTAACCGAATTAAAAACGAATAAACTTTTTCTCATCAAAAATAACAACAAAGTATAAAAGAATAACACACAATACCCTACCGGCACAACATGAAGTCTGTATTAAAAGAAAAAAAAGTCTTTATCAAGAGAGAAGATCAATACAGAATACTTACTCGGTGGAAGTCCGCCGGGCAAGCATCTGCTCAAGCCTTTTAATAGCCTTGTTCTCGAAAAGAGTTTCGATCATATCGTCAAAAGTTGAAAAGGGCATCAACTTTAAAACAAAGGTCTTGAATGAATTGAGGTTAAACATAGTAAGAGTTAAATGATCAATCCTCCTGATCTTTTCGAATTCAGCAGACCAATTGTCGGTTCGAAATTCATCATGAAGATCGAGGTAAACAAAGTCAGGGGTTTGCCTCTCGATAAAGCCGGCTACCTCTTCAGAAGAAGAAAAGCGGAAAGTCTCGTGTTCAAAAACTTTTCTGAATAATCTGCAGGAAAGACTTTTTCTGGATTTATCGGATATAACTAAAAATTTTCTCATTTTTTTTGTCTGCGGCAGTACAATTTGCCTGCCGGTAAAAAGTTTCTGTTAATTGAAAATACTTCTTATCTGAAACGTGAACTGGAATCTGTGGACTGAAAACTTTGAATTGCCCGTGCAAAGATAGTAAAATTTTTTAACTCACAAAACAGGAAGCGGAATCATTGAAAATTCAGGCGTTAGTTCTCTTAATAAAATCAATAATAACAGAATCTTGAGAACGAACCAGTTCATTTATCTTTCCTTCAAAATAAATTTTGCCATCGTGCATCATTGCTATTTTATCTGCAACGTTTTTTACACTGTACATATCGTGTGTTACAACAATGGCGGTAACGCTCAATTTTTCGGTAAGTTCTTTAATAAGTTTATCAATTGAGTCGGACATGATTGGATCAAGCCCTGTGGTGGGTTCATCGTACAAAATATAATCCGGGTTAGTGATAAGCGCACGAGCCAGCCCGACACGCTTTTTCATTCCGCCGGATAGCTCTGCGGGCTTTAGCTTTTGTGCACCGGGCAAACCAACCAGCTCAAGCTTTTCGGTTACCTGACGCTCAATTTCGAAAAGAGAAATCCCGTTAGATGACTCAACAAGCGGCAGTGCAACATTTTCTTCAACAGTCATTGAATCAAATAAAGCAGCACCCTGGAAAAGAAATCCGATCCGGCGCCGAAGCTGATATAATTCTTTTTCGGAAAGTTCGTTTATAATTTTGCCTTCAACTTTAATTGTGCCTCTGTCCGGTTTCAATAACCCAACTATGTGCTTTATCAAAACACTTTTGCCGCAGCCGCTTCTGCCGATAATAACAAGTGTTTCACCTTTGTTGATTGTAAGGTCAACTCCGTTAAGGACCTTGTTCTCACCAAAACTTTTGTGGAGGTCTTTTATCTCAATCATAAGGATTATTTTATTCTTGTTAAAAATAAACAAATCCAGGCATTTGCATTAACCATTAATGTGGAATTATTTAGATTAACATATCGAAAAAATCAGGAGTTTAAAAATGAATTTACGAACCATCATTCTTTCGTTATTTATATGTGGATTATCAGCAGCACAATCCGACTTTCATTCTTATTACAGCCAGAACTTTTTAGGCTTTACATCGCCGGGCGCAATGAAATACGGGCTTTACGGGCATGATAATCCGGCTATTTTGTCAACACTAACACATCCCGATATTTACTTTGCGTGGAGCGATCTGGGGAAAAGATGGAACGACTTTAATCACTGGGGCTTGTTCCTCGCTGTTCCGAATGTTGGTTTTAGTGCTGTTACGACTAAAGCACCCGGCATTACGGTTACTGACTATAAACTTTCAACCGGGTTTGGATCAAATGCGTTCGGAATCGGTTTCGGTTATGGATGGTCGGCAGGCGATTGGCAAAAAGCAGTTCGCTCAGATTTGTTTACAGCCGGTACTTTCTTCAGACCAAATCCTTATGCCTCCGTCGGAATAACCGGCTTTTTACCAACACGAGGCGAAGCTGAAGCTGCGTTTGATTTTGCTGTAAGACCATTTGGTAATGAAATTGTTTCGGTGTTTGGTGACTATGTGTATCGTAAAGACAGAAAGCTTAACGATATAAAATGGAGCGGCGGTATTTCGGTGGAGGCTCTTCCCGGCTTTCGCTTAACAGGAAGGTACTTCGACACAAAGTTTTTTAATGTTGGTCTGCACCTTAGTTTTGGATACATCGGAATTTCTTCTCAATCATCTTTTGATAAAGATAATAATCATTTAAGTAATATTTACGGCATAAGACTTGGCGGATATGACCGGAATATTTTTTCGTCTTTGTCAAAAAGAAATTCTTATGCAGAATTGAATTTGCTTGGACCGGTCAGATATCAGCGCTTCAGATTTTTGGATAACTCTAATACTCTATCAGGATTGATTGAACAGATTGATGCGGCAGCAATTGATCCTTCCGTTTCAGGAATAGCAATTAATACTTCAGGAATGATGATTGACCGCGTAAAGCTTTGGGAGCTCCGGGAAAAATTGCGAGAGTTCAGAAATACCGGCAAAAAAGTTTTTATCTATATAGACAGAGCAGGAATGAACCAATACCACTTTGCAAGTATAGCTGATAAAATTGTAATTGACCCGCTCGGCATTTTAACGCTTGAAGGTTATGTGGCAGGAAGAACTTTTTTTAAAGGAACACTTGAAAAACTTGGTATCGGCTACGAGGAATGGCGGTACTTCAAATATAAATCTGCATACGAAAATTTCTCTGAAGAAAAGATGAGCGAAGGCGACAGAGAGCAGCGGCTGAAACTTATAAAAGATAATTATAATCTTGTAAGAAACGATATTGCTGAATCCCGCGGCATAAGCGGTGATGCTTTTGACGGGATGGTTAACAGTGTACCGATATATTTGTCAGAAGAGGCATTGCAAAAAGGATTGGTTGATAAGATCGGCAGATGGGAAGATTTAAAAGAACTTGTAAAAGAAACAGAAGGCGAATCAAAAAATTTTAGAAAAATTTCATCGCTTGAAAAATTTAAGCTGCCGGAAGATAATTATTGGGGCGAAAAACCTTCTGTTGCTGTGATCTATGCTTTGGGCGTTTGTGCAATGGACGAAGGCATTACAGCGCGCAAGCTTGTTAATGATGTTAAATCGGCTGCAACGAATAATAATGTAAAAGCTATTGTATTCAGAATTGATTCACCGGGTGGCGATGCACTTGCTTCCGATCTGGTTGCTGAAGAATTACGTAAAGCCAAAGAGAAAAAGCCGGTGATAGTTTCTCAAGGGTCTGTTGCTGCTTCCGGCGGATACTGGCTTTCGATGTACGGCGATACCATTGTTGCCGCTGCAAATACCGTTACAGGTTCTATTGGTGTAATTGGTGGATGGTTCTACAATAAAGAGCTTAAAGAAAAACTTGGAATGACAACCGATCACGTTAAAGTTGGTAAACACGCCGATCTCGGATTCGGGTTTACAATTCCATTGCTCGGACTTTCCATTCCCGACAGAAACCTTTTGCCCGAAGAACAAAAAGTTGCAGAGAGCCTTATCAAAACATCCTATAAAGAATTTATAAATAAAGTTTCGTCCGGAAGAAATATGACTACTGAATCAATTGAAGAAATTGCACAAGGCAGAGTCTGGTCGGGCGCCGATGGAAAACGTATCGGGATTGTTGATGTTATCGGAGGACTTAACACCGCAATTGATATTGCTGTTGAACGCGCGGGTTTAACAGGAAAGGAGTATCATATAATAGAAATACCAGAAGCGCCCTGGATTGACTTTAGCAGATTTATGCCAAAAATTTTTGGTGTTGAGTTGAAGGAGAACGATGAGTTTATCGATCACATTAAATTCAGATTGAGGAATAACGGAATACCAATGCCTATCCTTCCGCTGGAAGACATGGAGCTAATAAACTCTCAGTAACCGGTGATTTAACTAACATTTTATAGTTATATTTATTTTTATAAAAAAGATAAGGACAAATTTGTATGCCAAATATTATTTCAGTTAAGGCTATTAATCGCAGAAAGCATTGGATTTCGGAAATTAAAAAGTTAAGTGGGAAATTCTTTGATGATACAGGAAGACTGGCGCTTGAACTCGAAAGCGAGTTGAATGAAAATGGCGATAATGCACTCATTGATCACTTAAGATTGTGTGGAAGTATTCCTGAAGTATATAAGCACGATTCGAGAGAAGAGAAACTTTACAGCAAATATACCGATAACCTTTTAGCCCTATCTTTTCAGAGGCTCGGCTTAAAGTCAGTTGTATTGTCTGATAGAGCAGATTCAGCTGATGTAGAAGCAGTTTCTAAGGATTTTAGTTTTGTTGCAGATGCAAAGGTTTTTCGGATTAGCCGAAGCGCAAAAAATCAAAAAGACTTTAAAGTTCAGGCAATGGATGGGTGGAAAAAGGGAAAACCATATGCAATGATTGTTTGTCCGATTTATCAATTACCCAGTAAGACGAGCCAGATTTACCAACATGCAACCACAAGAAATGTTTGTATTTTTACGTATTCTCATCTGGCTTTATTAGTTGATTATGCTCGGAAAAAAGGCAGATTCAAATCTTTAAAATTGCTAGGGAATATTTTTGAAATTATTTCTGTTCTGAATCCTTCAAAAAATGCTTTTGATTATTGGGTATCAGTAAACCGTACCATGTTAAATTATGATAAGATTATTCCCACACTTTGGAAGAATGAAAAGAGAGCCGCATTGGAATCAATCGGTATAGCGAAAAAAGAAGGGTTGCGTTTTCTGGCAGGTGAAAGAGAACGAATTATGAGAATGGATCATAATCAAGCGATTGCAGAATTGATTAAAATTAATAAATTAGAGAGCAAAATCAGGGTCATAAAATCTATTGCAGATAATGGAATTTTGGAAATTAAATGACAGCAGAATACTTAAATAAAATAATAGACGGCAACTGTGTTGAAATAATGAAAAAATTCGATAGTAATTCTATCGATTTAACATTAACATCGCCCCCATATGATAATTTGAGAAATTATAACGGTTATGTTTTTCCATTTCATAAAATTGCAGAAGAACTGTATAGGGTTACAAAAGAAGGCGGAATAGTAGTTTGGGTAATAGGTGATGCAACAATCAATGGTAGTGAAACAGGGACTAGTTTTGAACAAGCCCTTTACTTTAAGAAAATGGGGTTTAACCTTCACGATACAATGATTTTTCAGAAACAAAATCCAATCCCTCAGATTTATAGAAAACGATACACCAATGTTTTTGAATATATGTTCGTTTTTAGTAAAGGAGAGGTGAAAAAACACAATCCTATAAAAGTTGATTGCCTCCATGCTGGTTTAGAACTTAATGGAACCACATATAAGAATTATTCAAAGTACGAACAAAAAAGAGAAAAACTTGCCAAACCTGTAAAGAATAAAAAACTTAAAGGGAATATCTGGGAATATGTGGTCGGTAAAAAGGCCGAGGACCAGGAAGCAAAAGATCATCCGGCACCGTTTCCTTGTGCATTAGCAAGAGATCATATTATTTCCTGGACTGTTAAAGGGGATATTGTGTTGGATCCAATGTGCGGAAGCGGGACAACTTGCCGGTCAGCTATTGAGCTAGATAGAAAATATATAGGTATCGATATTAGCAAAGAATATTGTGAAATTGCTCGAAAGCGTATCAAACAATTTGAAACTCAACCCAAATTGTGTTTAGACTAGTAGTTACTTGAAGTATGTTCACAACTCGAGCCCCTACAATTAATAATGTTTTATGAAACATCAGAACGAGGGACATCCAGTTATAAACAAACAAATAATCTTAGGGCTGTGGCACTTAAACCCTGCAATGAGACTAAGAGAATTTACAGCTTAATTGTAAATGAAGCTTATTATTGATGAAAATATTGCATTTGCTGAAGAAGCCTTCTCCCAATTTGGCGATGTTTTACTTCTACCCGGCAGGGAGATAAGCAAAGAGCATATCAAAGACAGTGATGTTTTAATAGTAAGGTCTGTTACTCGTGTTGACGAATCTTTGCTTGATGGAACGAATGTGAAATTTGTCGGCACAGCAACAATCGGCACAGACCATATTGATCTGAATTATCTTAATAAAAAAAACAGCACTTTTGCTGATGCCGCCGGCTGTAATGCCAATGCAGTTAAGGAATATGTTTTTGCAGCTTTGTTTAATATCATAAAAAAGCAAAACCTTAGACTAAAAGACTTAAATATTGGTATCATCGGGGTTGGAAATATCGGAAGCAAGGTTGCTGATACTGCAGCAGCTCTTGGTATGAACGTTAAGCTTAATGATCCGCCGTTAAAACGAAAAACGGGAGATCCGAAATATCTCGGATTAGCCGAAGTGCTGAACTGTGACATTATTACTCTTCACGTACCGCTTAATAAGGAAGGCGAAGATAAAACATTTCATCTTTTCGACTACGAAAAATTATTGAGCACAAGAGACAGTGCAATTATTATAAACACATCGCGGGGGGAAGTAATTGATAATGCAGCATTGAATAATTTAGCTTCTGAAAAAAACTTCACAGTTGTTCTGGATGTGTGGGAAAACGAACCTCTGATAAACAAAGAACTTCTTGAAAAAACTTTTATTGGTACACCTCACGTTGCCGGTTATTCATTTGAAGGAAAAATAAACGGCACAGTAATGATTTATAATGCTTTATGCGGGTTTTTAAAAAAAGAAAGAAGTTGGAAGCCCGTCTATCAACCACCCGATAATTTCAGAATAGAAACAGAACGATATTCATCGGCAGAAGAATTATTGTTGAACGTAATCACGAAAGTTTATGATATAAAACGGGATGACAGTGAAATGAGGTTAATACTTCCGAAAGATGAAACCGGAACATCTGCCTATTTTGATCTCCTTCGTAAAAATTATCCTTTAAGACGCGAGTTTAATAATTACACAGTAAGAATGCCGGTAAAAGACATCCCTGCAAAAAGCATGCTTAATGCGCTTGGATTTATGGTAGAAGAGAAGGCGTAAATATTTTTTCAGAACAATTTAAATTCAACTGGAATGATCATTTGTACTTTAACCGGTTTTCCTCTTATCTGACCGGGCTTAAACCTCGAATAGTAAACAGCTATGCGGGCAGCTTCGTCGCAGCCGTATCCTATGCCGTCAACTGCTTCTGCCTTTACGACATCACCATTTTCGTTTATGAATGCCATAACATTAACCACTCCCTCGATCCTTTTCTTTTTCGCTTCTTCGGGATAAACAAGACGGCGGTATAAATTGCCCATGCCGCCCACTATCTCGGGCATAAGCTCAGCGGTTAAATAATAAGCCGGATCTGTTTCTGCATTATCATCAACAGGCGCCGGGGGGAGGGAAGGATCGGTTGTTTTTTTAGGTTTAATATCCCGTTTAGGCAGATTATTCCCTGTCGAATTATTTCGTTCATTTAAGGGAACTTCATCTATTGCCGCAACTTCCGTTTTTACAGGCTCTTCATAAACAGGCGTTTCGATATATAATTTTCCGGCAGTATAAAATATGTCAGTAAGATAAGTTCCATCTTCATTGAATAAAGTTGTAGGTCCTTCTCTTTTACCATCTTCAATTAAAAACATTTCGCGGAGATTGCCGTTTTCATAATAGATATTCACAAGCCCTTCAACTTTGCCGTTAACATAGATGCGCTCTTCTTTAAGATTACCGTTTTCGTAATAGAATTTTGCTTCACCCTCGCGCACGTTTCGCACGTAGTTTATTTCTGATTCAACCTGACCGCCGGGATAATATGTTCTTACCAAACCTTCCTGTGCATCAGAGGAGAAGGGTGTTAGCATCAGTATGATTAAAATAAAGTGTCTCGCCATAGTCCTGAAAATTTTGAGGGGAAATTTAATAATTAGTCATGAATAATAAGAAGCATTAAGAGGGTAATAATGAATATCACAATTGCAACCCCGAAGAAAAAATACCCTGCCTTTGCATCATAGCTAAGAAGGTTAAGCTCTCCGAGCATGTAATTCCAGTCGTGATATACTTTACTTCCGCCAAGCAGCGGCAATTTCTGAGCGCGTGCGTCGGCTGCATAAACGCTTATATTTATAAAATTCTGCCCAAGCCAGAGTAGCCCGATCTGCGTTCCGGTTCTGTAGTGATTCCGCCAGAAATACCATGCAATAAGCGACGGCAAAATTATTTGCATAAGTGTTCCGCCAAGTGTATAAATAAATTTACCAAACAAGAAAAAGAAGAGATGACCGGCTTCATGGATTACAAGATCAGCATTATCTATCCACGTATATGTTCCCCTGTTTAAGACCAGCCAAAGCATAACAGGGAAAATGATAAGAGATATTATCCACGGTTTAAAGGTGTACCAAAGCTTTTCAAGTTTAAATTTCATTTTCTTTCTGTGCAGAATTACCAGGCGTTATAAAAAGTTTTTTGTTTACACAAATATACATATCTTTGAAACAACACATCTCAATTCTAATAAAAAATAAAAGGTGAAATATGAAACGAATGGACTGTTTACATGTGTTTCTTATCTTAATTTTTACAAGCGTGATAACTGCACAGCAGTTCGATACGCCGCGCCCAAGTCCGAAAGCAACAGTAATGCAGGTTATTGGAGTCACGGAAGTTACAATTCATTACTGCAGACCTGGAGTAAAAGGCAGAACGATCTGGGGTGAACTTGTTCCATACAACCAGGTTTGGAGAACCGGCGCTAATGAAGTAACATCCATTACATTCAGCGACCCCGTAAAAGTAAATGGAAATAAGCTTGACGCCGGAACTTATGGTATTCATACAATACCAACTGAAAATGAGTGGTCAATAATGTTCAGCGGGAACACACAGGTTGGCGGTAGTTCTGCTTTTAATGAAGATAATGTGGTACTCCGTCTTAATGTTAAGCCGCAGGAGACAACATTCAAAGAAACAATGACCATTGTTTTTATGGATGTAACAGAAAATTCTGCGGAGGTTGTTCTTTTGTGGGATAAACTGAAAGTTGGTTTTACGGTTGAAACTGATACCGAAGAGTTAACTCTTTCAATAGCGCGTAATGCCATGAACTGGCGGATTCCATTTCAGGCGGCTGCCTACTGTCTGCAAAAAGAAATTAATTTGGACGAAGCATTAAACTGGATTCAGTCTTCTGTACTGATGAACGAAAATTACTGGAATATGAGAATCAAAGCACAATTGCTTGCCAAAACCGGAAATAGAAGCGAAGCAATTTCTGTAATGGAAAGTGCAATTGAAATTGGCGAAAACATGTCTTCCCCACCCTTTGATTTCGATGCAATGAAGAACATGCTTGCTGATTGGAAGAAATGACAGTAAAAATTATTGAGGCTGCTGATGCTATAGCTCTGGCAGCCTCAGTAATTATTTTAACATAAATAACATTAGCCTGCTTTTTGAGTTTCGAAAGACCGGAATAATATTTTGAATTGAGAACTTTCCCGAACCGGTAATGAAAATGGTTATGTATACAACCATGTAAAGTAATGCGAGCTCTATAGTTTTGAATGGATCATTTGCGTGATGAATAAATACAATCACGAACATCGTAATGATTAACGGTATGAGAGCGGGGCGGGTTAACAATCCTATCATAACAAATATAGAACAGAAGAATTCGGCAAATGTTGCAAGTGTAAGACTCGGTACAACTCCTATTCCAAGCGGATCGGCAAACTTCAATTCCTCACTTGCGAAAAATCTTTTCAATTTGGGCAATCCATGTGCGAATATCATAAATGCACCGGAGAAAACTCTGAGAAATAATATTCCTAAATCTTTCATAGTGAATCCCTTCTCTTGTTATTTTCAATCAATTCACAGCCGGATTATCGTGATTAACGCTATGAGAAGATAGTCGAAAAAACGGTAAGCAATTTTATTTTAACCGGGAGGTAAGATCATCTAAAGGCGGTTTGAAATCTTCATTATATATTTCAAAATAGAGCTTGTCGCCGATCTTATCAATCACACCCGATTCTTCAATAACGTCTTTATAAGTTTCATAACAGCTTAAACATCTCTTCAACATTTCAATTTCCTCAGCACCTAGAGCGATTATACAATCAATAAGTTCTTCTTCTGTGTGCTTTAGTCTGAATCCATCATTGGCAAAAGGCGAACCCTCACTATCCGGCAGTGTAAAGAAAGCAAGACGTTTGAGATAAGAATTTCCACTTTCATTCATTTCAAGAAAAACTCTTTTACCAACAGCATGCATTACAAGGTGATCATGAAATCCGCTTATTCCATGCACCGGATAAGTAACTATAATTTCAGGTTTTATTTTACTGATATGTTCCTTCACAACCAGTTCTATTTCCCTTGGATCCATTTCTTTCAAGCCGCTGTCGGGAAGATCAAGCACTTCCATACCGCTAAGACCGAGAACATCTTTAACAGCAAGCATCTCTTTAAATCGCACCTGGCACATTTCTTCAACCGAAAGTCCAAGTTTAAAACGCTGCTTCGTTGCGCCGCCGCGGGTTAATGTAAGCAAATAGACCTCATGTCCGTCTTTTAATTGTTTGTGCATTGCCGCAGCAGGTCCGAATGATTCATCATCCGGATGCGGGAAGATGTATAAGATTTTCATCAGCCAAGTAATTGTTTTAAATGAAGTTCAAGATGGTTAAGATAATTTTCAATCAGCCAGTAAAAAGTTACTCTTTCACCGGATGGAAGGATTACCGGCGTATCAAGTTTATTTTTATAAATGTAAGAGACAACCCGTGCGATATGTTTGTTGTAGTATGACCAGAGATTGAAGAGCTGTTCTGAAGGCATATCATTATAGCGCTGATTACTTACCCATTCTTCCTGGTTATATTGTACTACCCGAAACGGAGGTTCCTCAAACTGAGCTCGCACAAACCTGCTGTGATTATTACATGCCGAATCTATAAGGTGACCAAGAATTTCTTTCTTCGACCATTTACCGGGCACCGGCCGCATGCTCATTTCATGTTCTGAAAATTTTCTCAGCTTAACAGGAACATCTTCGGCATGCTTTGTCAGCTTATTTATTATTTGTTCTACGATGACATTCTCCTTTTATGAAATTAATCTTCTGTGATAATTTATTTGTCCCAGGTGATAATTAAAATGTGTGGTAAGGTGGAAAAAGAAGCCAGCCGGTTTTTACAGTTCTGTTAAGAAATTCAACCGGGAAGTCCTTATCGAGATCATCATCTTTAATTGTTGATAATACGTTTCGTATCATCGTTGCTGTTTCATCAATTTTATTTTTAAACTCTGCATGGGAAACGTTTTTTATTTTGAATTCTGCATCACGGTTTCTTACATAACCGGAGCCGCCAAGCACTGTACCAATGAAATGATTGAGATTACCGATAAGATGCAGCGCAAGGTTGCCCCCTGAATTTTTTATACTACCGGAAATTTTCCACAGCTTTTTTTCATCATCATATAAATTAATTTCTTCCTGAAGTTTTTGCAGATCTCTGTCGAAAAAACCGATTAAAAATTTTATCAGCATTTTATTCCTATCTTTCTATAAATATTACAAAGAAGCCATGCGGGGCTGATGAACAAAAACCAAACATTCATCAGGAAAGACGGTTTTGTTCCTTCAAACCTGTGCCCAATAAACTGACCCGCTAAACCGGCACCAAAAATCAACAACGAAATCAACCATAACGGCAGCGATTGGTTATATTCAATCTGATAAACTATCCACAGTATAATGGCTGATTTGATCAGCATTCCAAAAAACAAAAGAACAGAAAAGTTGAGGTAGTAAACAAGCACAACTATTACCGCGATGGAACCGAAGTGACTGAAATATCGTACCGCATCCGGAAATATTTTATCAATGAAGTGATGCGGTATTGAAGTAAGCAGCCCGATTGTTCCCAAATATAATAATGGTATGCACAGCAAATGAATTCTTTTGTTTACCGGGTGATGATGATTGTCAGAATATTCTTCAATCCAGCCGCGAAGCGCTTCCATTTTATTTACTCGAGTTCCGGGTTGACGTTTATTCCTTTTGACGAATACCACTGATGAAATTCAAGTCTGAGTCTGCCCGATTTTACAGCGGGGTCCTGGTTTGCAAGCTCTATTGCCTCTTCAATCGTGTCGGTTTTGAAAACAAACATTCCCTGAAATTCAGGGCTTGCGATGAAAGGACCGGCAAGGATAAGCTTTCCTGTTGCCGCCATATTTTGTATGTGTTCCATATGTCCTTTTTGTATTTCCACTCTTTCGGGCGAATCAACCGCCGTCCAGTTCGGACCTTTTTTCAGGAATGCGATGTAGTAAACTCTCATTTCATCGGGGTTTGGCTGTGCCAGCACGGCTGAAACCGAAAAGAATAAGATCACTAAAACAAAAATGACGGTAATTTTCATTTAAGCTCCTGTTAGATTAAATAAATTGAATTGATCTTTTTTATTAACTTAATTGTAATGAATAAAAAAATCAACAAAGAATCATTTGAACAGATGTACACAGAGCGAACGCATACATTCATTACCTGTGTATCAGCGGCGGGTAATAGACGAACTTCTTCAGGAAAACATCAGCGTTAAAGTTGAAAAGCAAAGGGCTGTAAAATAAAATCTGTCATGAAAATCAATTAACAGAGATCTGCTGCTGGTAAGCCAATACATATGAAGCTCCAAAATGATTTGTGAGAAATTTGATTTTATTGTCTGAAAATATCCGGAGTCAACCCAAATATATTTCGGGAATTATTTTAAGATTAAATCACTTAAAGCGCAAGTGAAATCAGAAATACAAGTGAATCGTAATTCATCACCTAAGCTTTCTTGCAACAACAACGGGAAGTTTTAATGACTCTATCACACCGGAATTTTCATTAAGCGCTTCGAGGAAGATGATGTAAATGCCGATTCTCAATGCCGAGCCGCTATCGTCAAGTCCATCAAAAATTACAGAGCCTTTTGAACCGCTTGGCTGATTGCTGAGCAGGGTTCGTACTAGCCGTCCTTTGCTGTCGAAAATTTTGATCCTTACCTGCGCAATTGGCTGTGTGAGATTATAATTTATTACGGTGAAATCCTCAAAGCCATCGTTGTCGGGCGAAAAAGGATTTGGCGATACAGATATCTTCGCTTCCGTATTCAGGTTCTGGCTGAATATGCTGTTCTCTTCACCCGGCGTTGCACCGAAAACACTTACCGATGTGCTCCAGTTCAGCGGGTCGTTTCCATTAAGCGATGGGTTAATTCTTTCAAGAGATCTGTTCTTCGTGCTGGTAATGTTGCGGTTATGCCATTTGTCCGAATACCAGACGGAATCTATAATACTGCCGCGCGCATCTTTAAGCAGTATTAGTTCGCCGGTGTTAATTAAACCTAAGTTAGAAACGTTTATAATGCTGAAGTAACTTTCGGTATTTATCGGGTACTTAAATATTGAGGAGTCCGCCGCCAGTACAAGAAAAACTCCGGGCGGAACGGTAAAGCTTGTATCGGACAAGCGATAAAAATTTCCTTTTTCATCTTCAATACGCCAGCCCCCGATGTTGATTGTGTCTGGTCCTTCAACTATAAACTCAACAAACTCATTATTTCCCGGAGAGGGATCATACATTATTTCATTTATAACCAAAGCTCCCCGTGTGTACGGCGGAATGGTAACAATAGAATTCGGTTTTCCGGGGGTGCTTCTTCGCGGACTTAATGACGTAAGCCAGTTGCTGCTGTCGTTGGTAGCCGATTCGAGTGAAATTCTTTCAAGCGAATAGCCGTTTCTTCCGCCCCAGGAAGATTTGTAAAAGAGACTGTCAATTATCCCGTCGCGAAAATCATAAATCACAACTCCATCGGAGGTGTTGCCAAGTGTTCCGAAATTCGTGTAAAGAACCCGCACATTTACATCGGGATGATAGGAGAAGATGGAAGAATCTTTTGTAACAAGAAGGTATTCGCCGGGTTCAACAAAAAAGTCATCAGTGGTTAAAAAGTTTTTAGTTGGTGTTGTAAGCACGTCTGAGACAGACCAGTTTTTAAGATTTAAAGTATCGCCCGAAACATTAACTATTTCGAACCACTCCGGTTCACTGCCGGTTGGAGCGCACATAACTTCATTTATCAGAACAGACCTTTCTGCAAATCCCGGTCTTAACATTCTTTCAACATAATTATTTAAAGTATCTTCATCATTCTGATAGATCACTCTTACGGCCGTTAAAATATCTTCCATCACATTCGTAATAGCTGCGGATGATGTAATGGTAACAGAATCACCGGAGTTCAAAGGACCACTGTCTGTTCTTCCAAGCAATTGGTCCGGTATAAGATCGCCGTCCGAATCAAAAAGAAATTCAACGGAAAACGGATTGGCAATTGCACTGCCAGTATTCCTGATTTTTGCAGAGATAAAAACATCATCTCCCGGGACAGGGAAACGCGGATCGAATGAAACCTCTGCAAGAAGCAGATCAAATTCTTTTGGAGTAATACTGTTAACTCTGCCAGGGGTGCTTTGTTCAATATCAAGCGATGAACCCCAATTTCCCGCAAGATTTGATAGTGCTTCTGAATCAATTCTTTCGAGCGAAAAGCCGCCGGCACCTCCCCATGAGCTTGAGTAAAATACAGAGTCAATTGTCTGACCGCGGTTGTCTCTCAATACAACACCATCTGCATCGTTGTTAAGTACAGGCAGATTAATTTTAACAACTTCAGAAGGAATGAACCGATGGTAGTTAAAAATTGAAGAATCCCTTGCAAGAACCAAATAACCGCCGGAAGGGATGATAACATCAGAAGTTATTGTTGCTGTTGCCGGTGTTGTTACAACATCACTCACTTTCCAGTTTTTCAAATTGACAGGCTCTTCGGTACGGTTAAAAAGCTCAACCCATTCGGGTTCACCGCCAAGAGGCGCATACATTATTTCATTAACTATAATTGACTGCGGCGGATAGCCAGGCTCTATTCTGCTGTAAAGATAATTGTTGCTTGTATCCTGATCATTTACAGCAGTTGCTTCAGCATAAAAGCCTTTTGGCGAAAATAATGCACCGGTGGAATGATTGAATGATACAACCGTTGAGTCTCCTGCCGCAAGAAAAAGCCCGGGTAGAATAGTTATTACAACATCGGGAATAGAATCAAGGTTTGTATCTTCCATTAATTTAAGATCGAAGGTATTATTCATTCTTCCTTTATTTATGATCTTTGCAGCAACATTAACATTATCGCCAAAAAGAGGAAATGCCGGTGAAAAAACAATTGCGGATAGTTGAATATCATAATCTTTCTCTGAAACAGAATTTATATAACCGGGCGTGCCTTTGTATTTGCTTAAAGTAGTTTTCCAGTTTGTAGAATCAGTTGATGACAACTCAGCACTAATGCGTTCGAGCGATCTTCCTGAAGTTCCGCCCCACGCCGGTCTGTATTCAAGCGAATCAATAGTTCTGTTCAATGAATCGAGAAGGATAACTTTATCACCGGTATTGTTCAGAGCAGAAAACTTTTTCACTGCAAGCCCCGATGGAATTGTATAAAAGTTCAGAATAGAACTATCGGAAGCAATAACAAAGTATTCTCCGGGATTCAAAATAGTTGATTGTGTAATTACTGTAACCGTATCGCGATCATCTGCTATCCTGTAATTCCTGAGATTAATGACTTTATTACTCCTGTTGAATATTTCAATCCATTCCGGTTCTGGTGAAGTCGGGGCATACATAAACTCATTTATAACAATGTCATTTCTGAGTTCATTTACCTGCACGCCGGTTACTTTTAGAAATGCGATATTATTTGTTGTATCCTGATCGGGTGCATATTCAATCAAAGAAATGAAACGATTTAATCCAGACGAAAAATTATTCGTAATAAAATAAAAGAAAGACGAGTCACCCGGAATTAAAGATGATCCGGTTAGCTCACCGATTAGTTCAGATGGTTGTGGTATGGAATCAGCATTCACATCATAAAACAATTTTGCAGTGAATGGACTTGTAGTCATTAAGCCGTTATTTTTGACCAACAAAGTAAAGTTTATACTTTCACCAAGTATTCCAAAGGGAAAATCGGGTTTGAAAGAAATGATTCTCAGGTCAAAATCTTTTGGTGTTAAAGAATTGATGTAACCGGGTGTCGATTTAGCCGGGTTAACAGAGGTACCCCAGTTATTCTGGTTTGTTCCCGGTTGTTCAGTAGAAATTCTCTCGAGAGATCTTCCGCCCGAACGTCCACCCCATGATGATAAGTAATACAAACTGTCGATAATAATTCCGAGGGAGTCTTTCAATACAACCGCATCGCCGGTATTATTTAAGATGGGTAAACTGAAAACGATTACCTGCGATGGAATGTTAGTATGAAAATTAAAAATTGATGAGTCTTTGCTTAATACAACAAAATCATTTGGTTGAACAATAACATCCTGGTTTGTAATTACTGCCGTTGCAACTTCATCAGAGAGAGTCCATTTTTTAATATTGATTGGAGCGGATGATCTGTTAAATAATTCAACCCATTCCGGTTCGCCGCCTGAAGGAGCATACATTATTTCGTTTATAACAATATCGTTGTAGCCAGCGCCCGGTTCAAACACAATAAAAGCTCTTATCTTTTTATTGTTCAGAGTATCCTCATCAGGCGCATAATTAACTTTTCCAATTACCTGATAATTACCAACCTGAAGATTTTGTAAAATGGCGCTCACCGAAACAGAATCGCCCGGAAGTAAATTGTTGAACGATTGAGAGAATATAAGCTCATTAGGAGTACCTGTTGAATCGAAGTTAATATCATTAAAAATTTCTATTGAATAGTATGCTGCTGTATTGAGCCCGCGGTTTTTCACCTTAACAAATATTTCCACGTCATCACCGGAAACAGGAACCGCGGGCAAAATAGTTACAGAGCTAAGTTCAAGGTCATCATCAAGCTGCGTTACGGAATTTCTGAAACCGGGCGTACCGTTAAACACTTGGGAATTTGCCCAGTTTGAAGGCGAGTTGTTTTTGCTCATCACAATTTTTTCATCCGAGAAACCCGTTGCATTGTTAGCAGAGTAAGTGTACACATCAAGCGTATCGTTTGATGGATTGATAAGCCAGAGAGTCCGGGCTTCAGTGTTTGACATTCCTGTAGTACCGAAAGCATTGTCAGATATTTTCAGTATCAGAGCTTCGGGAGGGATAAGATTGTTATAGATGCCGTTCTCAAAATCATAATCTCCTTCAAGTATAATTGCAAATGACCGCGGCGGCAGAAGTGTTCCGTTCCCGGCTGAGGTAATTATGTCCGGGTTGGAAGTATGGTATTTAATCCTGTAATTATTAAGGTTTATTGTATCTGTGAAGCTAAGGTTATAAAGTTCAATGAATTCATTATTCCCCGATTGAGGTCTGAACATTATTTCACTGAAAGTTAGTGAAGTGTCAGCTTGTGAATATGCCAGTCCTATAAACAGCAAGCTGAAGATCAATATCAGTTTTTTTATTGAGATGCCGGGCAGAAAAAACCTCGTTAAGTTAAATTGCTAATCATAGTTTGGTTAAACCGTTACGAAAATAATGATTAGAAAAACTTACAGCAACAAAATAAAATAATAAGAATGAAGGGCTGCTAATATAAATTGTAATTTTAGCCGGTTCAGAATGTAAATACGGCTTCACCGGATACCGGCGCTTATTTTGAATAACATACCTTAATCATTATTTTTGCACCTCATTGAAATAATATAAACAACAAACTCCGGAGCGGCTGCTTCGTAGTGCGGGAAGTTTTCCTGCTGATTTTCCATTATAATTTTTCCAGCAAAACAGATTATGAGATTCAGCAAATCATTTATTCCTACTTTAAAAGAAATACCTAACGATGCCGTGGTTCAAAGCCATATACTTATGCTTCGTGCCGGTTTAGTACGAATGGTATCCGCCGGAATATATTCATTCCTTCCCCTTGGTTACAGAGTTGTAAGAAAGGTATCAGAGATTATCCGTGAAGAAATGAATGCTATTGGCGGGCAGGAGTTTCATCTTCCCGCATTGAACCCAAAAGAAATTTGGGAAGAAACCAACCGCGCTGAAGCCTTCGGGGATACATTATTTCATATTAAAAACCGCGATTATGTTTTAGCGCCGACCCACGAAGAGATAATGACATTTCACGCACGTAACGTAGTAAAATCTTATAAAGATATGCCTCAGATCTGGTATCAGATTCAAACTAAGTTCCGAAATGAACCAAGACCAAGAAGCGGGGTTATACGCGGCAGACAATTCTTGATGAAAGATGCTTACTCATTTGATATAAGCTGGGAAGGACTTGATGTATCATACGAACTTCACGATAAAGCCTACCGAAAAATATTTGATCGGTGCGGATTGAATTATTTTGTCGTCGGTGCATCAAGCGGGGCAATGGGCGGTACCGGCTCTGAAGAATTTATGGTGAAATCCCCTGCCGGTGAAGATACAGCTGCTTATTGTGAATCCTGCGGTTACGCAGCCAATGTTGAAGTTGCAGCATCAAGAGTAAATATGATTGGAAGGGATTCGGTAAGTAAAGAGATATATGAGATACATACACCAAATGTAAAAAGTATTGACGAACTTACAGAATTCTTAAAGATAGAAGAAACAGTTTGTGCCAAATCCAGAATATATATTCACAACGGTCAGCCCGTTTTAATTTTTATGCAGGGCAATGATGAAGTGAATGAATCCAAGCTGGAAAAATATTTAGGCAGCAATGTTCGTCCCGCTCACCCCGAAGAACTTTTGGAAATAACAGGAGCAGATGCTGGTTCGATCGGACCAATCGGATTTAAAGGCAGAATCGTTTCCGACCTGAAACTTAAAGACAGGAACAACTTATTCAGCGGTGCAAATAAAAACGATTATCATATCGGCGGAATAGACTTTAAGCGTGATGTAAAAAATATTGAATATGCCGATCTGAGAATTGTTCAGTCAGGCGAAGGTTGTCCGAACTGCGATAATAGCCTCGAAGTTTTCCCTGCAATTGAACTCGGCCATATTTTTAAGCTCGGCACAAAGTATTCAGATTCTATGGATGCAAAATTTCTTGATGAAAAAGGCGAAGAACATCCGATAATTATGGGCAGTTACGGAATAGGCGTTGAACGTGTGATAGCCTGCTTTATAGAACAAAGGCACGATGATAAAGGAATAATCTGGAATAAAGCGCTTGCGCCTTTTGATGTTCATCTGATAGGGCTGAACATGAAAAAAGCAGAAATTGTTGATGCCTGTGAAAAAATTTACAATGAATTAAATAAACAGGGCATTGAAGTTTTGTTTGATGACAGAGATGCCGCTGCAGGTTTTAAATTTAACGATGCGGATCTGCTTGGTATGCCGCTGCAAATAGTTATCGGCGAAAAGAAGCTGAAAGAAAATATGTGCGAGGTTAAGGTCAGAAGAACAGGCGAGCGGTTTGATGTGGGGTTGAATAACTTAGAGCAGAAAGTCAATGAACGGCTTGTTAATCTTTAATAAATTAGTTTTGTACTCCAATACATTATATTCGAACCAGGCAGTTATAATTTCTTTGGTAATTAGGAAACTCTTAAACCGACACGGGTTCTAAAAATTTTTTTATGTGTTAACCATGCCAGCTTTAATCTTCAAAGGTAAATCTTCCGTTTATAATCATGTTGCGGTTAATTACCACCAGTTGGCGCCTGAACCCGAGTTGAGTCTTACCGATAAAGTTAGTCTGCACGATAATCTTATTATACGCGGTGATAATTTAAAAGTTTTATTGCCTGATTATGCCGGTAAAGCAAAATGTATTTATGTAGAACAGCCATACGGGATCAAGGGATAACAGATGGATCTTTTCTTAACTGATCAGGAAATAAGTGAACTTATAAGCGAAGAAAAGCGGACTAATATTTTATTAAGAGACCTTTGGAACCTAAAGACTAAAAATAATAGCCCTTATAAAGAAAATGATTTGTTAATAACAAGATCAGATAAAAGCCAGTTTAAAATTATAATCAGACAAAACAAGATTAAAGTTCTGGATTTTTCTGTTATTCTTGCATATACTACCAAAGGCTCAAACCAGGATTTTAAGCTTCGAAGATATAATGGTAAAATTCACCAGCATACTAACAAAATTGAAAAGCAAACTTTCTATGATTTTCATATACTTGAGGCAGCAGAACGGTATCAGAGAGCAGGATATAAAGAAGAGAGTTATGCAGAAATTACTTCAAGATACAGCGATATTAAAACTGCATTTAATTGTATGATAAGAGATTGTAATATTGTATTTGAAAATGAAAATCAGCTTGATTTTAACTTTTAGGTGAAAAAATGAAATTAGAAAAACTTCAAAAAGAGTTTAGAGAAAAGATTTCCTCCGAAATTTCTTTGATGCAGGAAGGTGTTAACAGATACCGTATTTTTTCTCCTTTTATGTTTGATGATGGAGATCATCTGTCATTGATATTGAAGAACGAAAAGAACAAATGGTATTTCACTGATGAAGGTCATACGTTAATGCACCTTACTTATGAAGTTGATTTTAAATCATTGCAGAAAGGCAGCAGGCAAAAAATAATTTCAAATGTTTTAAGTTCTTACAACATCACCGACAGAGACGGCGAATTGATTTCAGAAGTAGAAGACAATCAATTCGCAGATAAATTTTACTCGTATATTCAGGGTTTAATAAAAATAACAGATGTTTCTTACCTGTCCAGAGAAAGAGTAAGATCAACTTTTTGGGAAGATTTTAAGGAATTTATAGAAAACAAAGTTCCGGAAACCCGCAGGGAATTTCATTACTCTGATAAAGTTCATGATCCTGAAGGCAAATACACTGTAGATGTTATGGTTAATAGTTTGCTCCGTCCTCTTTTTATTTTTGCGATTGGTAATGACGATAAGTGCAGAGATGTAACCATCAACCTGCATCAATATGAACGATGGAAGATTTTTTTCCACTCAATAGCAATTTTTGAAGATCAGGAAGAAATAAACAGAAAAGTGTTGGCTCGTTTCACGGATGTTGCTGATAAACAGTTTTCAAGCCTTGCCCTTAATAAAGAAAGGGTTGAACAATATTTAACCGAAAAAATGAGAGGCAATGGAGCTTAAAAGCTGCCAGACAACTGTATTAAAAGCAGTAAAAGATTTTTTAGAAACTTTATTTGAAGCTAAATCTGAATAACATAAGTTTATTGACGCCCATAAAACAGATGAACCTGCACAAAGTCATAGCCTTCCTGACAGAGGGAATTGTTAATCATTCTAAGCCCATATTTATTTAATATGAATAACATATTTTTTCAATATCCAAAAAATTAACTCCCCGGTTATGCGCAAAAGATGGACAGAAGAAGAAATAAAAATTCTTAAGAGATACTACGCCAGAAAGGGTTCGCACTTTGTGGCTGAACGTGTTGGGCACAGCCCCGATACCGTTATGAATAAAGCTGCCGAACTTGGTATTCGCTTTCATAGAACACGCCCATGGAAATCCCACGAAGACAGGTACATCAGAGAAAAATATCATAAGAAAAAAATAGCTTCAATTGCGCGGTCGTTGAAACGCACCCCTCGGTCAGTTCAGCACAGGGCTGAATATCTGAAATTGACAAAACCAGCCGCCGATAAATGGTCGGCAGAAGATATTGCCGCTCTTCATAAGTTATACACGGACCGAAACTACACCCTGGATCTGATTGCAAAAATTCTTAATCGTTCAAAAAATTCCGTCCTGCTTAAAGCTGTTAGGATGGGATTAAGCAGAGCCAGCCACATTCACAGATGGTCAAAGCATGACCATAATTATCTTTTGAAAAACGCCGGGGAAAAATCTTACAGGGACATTGCTAACCATCTTGGAATAAAAAACTACCAGGTAGCACTATATGCCAAAAAGATCGGAATAAAAATACAGGACAAAGGACTAAGCTGGTCGCAAGAAGAAAAAGACTTTATCCGCAAAAACTATTACAAGATGCCGGCTAAAGAAATTGCCCGGCGATTAAACCGGACACTTAATGCCGTAAAAAACACTGCAAGCCGGATGGGTGTTAGTGAAGACAAAAGGGAGCCATGGACCAGCAGGCAACTTGATTATTTAAAGAATAATTACGCTGATAAAACTATTGTGGAAATCGCAAAAGCGTTAAACCGCTCGAAGAAATCTGTCCATGCAAAAGCAGTCAGGCTTAGGTTGCGCAAAAGAAAAAAAAGAAAATCTACAGCAAAATCCGAGATTGCCCGGAAAAGAAAGCCATCAAATAAATTTTCGGGAAATGATTAATGAAGAAAGGCATTCTATATCTCGTTTCAACTCCGATAGGTAATTATGAGGACATAACTATCCGTGCATTAAAAATTCTTCAGGCTGTTGATTTTATTCTTTGTGAAGAATATAAAGAAGCAAAAAGACTATTATCAAAATTTGGGATTGTAAAAGAGTTTATCGCACTTAACGAACATACCGAAAAAAAAATTGCAGATGAATTATTATTAAAGCTGGCAGGCGGTTCAACGCTGGCGCTCATATCGGATTGCGGCACGCCGTTGTTTTCTGACCCGGGTCATTTGCTTGTGCGGTTGTGCATCTCACATAATATTCCGGTTATACCAATACCCGGGGCAAATTCTCTTCTTCCGGCATTAATTATCTCTGGCTTCGATACAGAAAAATTTTACTACTACGGCTGGCTTTCGCCAAAAAGAGATGAAAGGAGAAAACAGCTTTTTGAAATCAAAAAACTCAGGGAGATTGTTGTTATTCTTGATACACCATACAGGTTAAAAAGTCTTCTTACAGATATCGTAAAGATACTCGGTAAAAATGTACCCGCTGTAATCGCATTTGAAATTACAAAAACAGGTGAACAGTTCTTCAGAGGGACAACAGATTCGCTGCTGAAATTAACCGGTGAAAAAAATCTTAAGGGCGAGTTTGTGCTGATACTGAATTTAAAGTCGGGTAACAAATAACGTAATCTTTGTTTATAGATAAAGCTTTTGCCGAAACAGACATTGTAACATTAATCCCAGTAAACTTTCAGTAGAAATTACAAAGAATTAATCACCCTCTCGTCAATTGTCTGTATTTAATTCTGTGCGGCTGTTCTGCAGCAGCGCCCAATCTTTCTTTCCGCCTTTCTTCATATTCTGTGTAGTTGCCGTCAAACCAAACCACTTTACTCTCACCTTCAAATGCTAATATGTGAGTAGCGATCCTGTCTAAGAACCATCTGTCGTGACTTATAACAAGAACACAGCCGGCAAATTTTTCAATACCTTCTTCAAGCGCCCGTAGAGTGTTCACATCGAGATCGTTTGTCGGTTCATCAAGCAGTAATACATTAGCGCCTTGTTTTAGCATCATTGCAAGATGAACCCGGTTACGCTCACCGCCGCTCATCATACTTACTTTTTTTTGTTGATCAGCGCCGGCAAAGTTAAACTGTGCAACATAAGCACGCGAGTTCACCTGCCGACTGCCAAGCATAATTGTATCTTCACCGCCGGAAATTAATTCCCAGATGCTTTTATCCGGGTCCAAAGCATCTCTTGATTGATCCACATAAGACATCTTAACAGTTGAACCAATTCTTATATTGCCCGTATCAGGCTTTTCCTGAGCGGTTATCATCTTAAACAGCGTAGTCTTGCCCGCGCCATTAGGACCAATAATTCCCACCACTGCACCGGGAGGAATTGAAAAGGTAAGGTCATCTGTTAAAATATTTTCGCCGTAAGCTTTACTTAGATTTTCAACTTCTATTACAACATCGCCAAGTCTGTCGGCAGCAGGAATATAAAGCTCAAGTTCTTTCTGTCCCTTTTCCCTTTCTTCTTTAAGGAGCTTATCATAGGCAGTAATGCGGGATTTGGATTTTGCATGCCTGGCTTTCGGAGTCATTCGAATCCATTCCAGCTCGCGCTGGAGAGTTTTTTGCCTTTGGCTTTCCTGTTTTTCTTCAACACGAAGTCTTTCCTGTTTCTGCTGAAGCCACGATGAATAGTTTCCTTTCCATGGAATACCTTCTCCGCGGTCAAGTTCAAGTATCCAGCCTGCAACGTTATCAAGAAAGTATCTGTCGTGTGTAACAGCAATAACAGTTCCCTCATATTTTTGTAGGTGATGCTCAAGCCACGCAACTGTTTCGGCATCAAGATGGTTGGTGGGCTCATCGAGTAAAAGTATGTCCGGTTTTTTAAGAAGCAGCCTGCAAAGAGCCACCCTTCTTCTTTCGCCGCCGGAAAGAACTTTGCAGGGGGTATCACCAGGCGGGCACCGCAATGCATCCATTGCCATTTCGAGCCGGGAATCCAGGTCCCATCCGCCCATAGCTTCAATTTTTTCCTGAACATTACCCTGTCGTTCAAGTAGTTTCGTCATATCATCATCATCCATCGGTTCAGCAAACCTTGCGTTTATTTCATGATATTCTTTAAGGAGATTGACGATTTGCTGCACACCTTCCTGCACAATCTCTTTTACGGTTTTAGTGTCATCAAGCTGTGGTTCCTGCTCAAGGTAGCCGATAGTAAAACCGGGCGATATAACCGTTTCGCCGTTGAAATTTTTATCAACTCCCGCAAGAATTTTTAGGAGGGAGGATTTGCCGGAACCATTTAGACCTATTACACCAATCTTTGCTCCGTAGAAATAGGACAGATAAATATCCTTCAGCACAGGTTTGTTATTGTAGAATTTGCTTACCCCTATCATTGAGTAAATTACTTTATTTGCTTCAGTGCTCATATTTTTAGTTTAATTTGTTAAATACAAAAATAAAAAAATGCGGTTATAAAACTCTGATTTGCCAGTTAATTAATTTAAATCCGAAATATTCAAACAATTAACATTGCTTTTTATAAAGATTATAAATACGTTCGTATAAAAAGACATAATTATAATCAGCAGGAAAACGAATAATGGCTAAAACAGTCACACTTAAATTAAGTGAACACAAGTATAAAATCATTAAAAGACTAGCAAACCGCGACAACAGACCAATCCCCAATTTTATCGAAACAGCAGTTGAACGATTTATAGAAGAAAATATTTTTGTTGATGAATTTGAAATGGAAGAGATAAGGGATAATGCTGAGCTGAACAAAAGTATTAAACGAGCGTTGTCAGACGTTAAATTTAAAAGAGGGCGCATGGTTGAATAGGTATGAGATTTTCGGAACAGATGAATTTATAAAAAACCTTCGTAAAGTAAATCCCCGGCAAAGAGATAATATACAAAGGAAATTGCACGACTATATTTGCCTGCAGCTAAGGGAAGAACCGTACTTCGGACACAACATTAAGAAACTTGTAGGATATAAACCAGAAACCTGGCGATATCGAATAGGTAAGTTCAGAATATTTTATCTTGTAAGCGAAGAGGAAAAAATGAATTATATGTTAACAATAGAACAGAGAAAGCAGGCTTACTAGTTCGAAAAAAATATTTTTAAGTAATCTTCTTTAAAAACTCATCTAGAATCTCTCAAACCAATACAAGTAAACATATTCTGTTTTATGTAGTCGGCATTACCGGTTACTATTCTTATATTTGAATTAAAAATATCTTACTATAAATGAAAAAGAAAACAGGCGTTTTATTAATTCAGTTAGGCACACCTGATAATCCTACAAAGAAAGATGTAAGAAGATATTTAACAGAGTTTCTTAACGATCCGAGGGTGATAGATATACCCGCATTACTCAGATTCTTTCTGGTGAATTTTATAATTATCCCGAAAAGAAATTCGGCATCAACAAAAATATATAAGGAACTCTGGACCCAAGATGGCTCGCCGCTGCTGTTATATAGTTTAAATCTTCGTGATAAACTTCAAAACTCCTTAGGTGATAGTTACGGAGTTCATCTTGGGATGAGATATCAGAACCCATCCATGGATGACGTGCTCGAAGAAATAAGAAAAAAGAATTACGATAGACTGATCATTCTTCCGTTATTTCCGCAGTATGCATCAGCAAGCACCGGTTCTGCTCTCGAAAAGGCGATGAAGATAATCAGCAAGTGGTGGGTTATTCCCGAAGTGAAAATCATCAGCCAGTATTATGATAATGAAGGTTATCTGAATACGATAGTTGAACAGGCAAAAAAATATAATCTGAACGAATATGACCACATCCTGTTTAGCTACCATGGTTTACCAATCAGACAGGTTGATAAGGTATATGTTGACGGTAAACCCTGCGCCGATCATAATTGTGAAAACGAAATAACGGAAGAAAACAAATACTGTTTTAAAGCAGTCTGTTATGCAACCACACGATTGCTTGCCGGGAAATTAAATTTGCCATCAGACAAATACACGGTTTGTTTTCAATCGAGATTGGATAAAGACTGGCTTGAACCATTTGCTGATAAAGTTGTAATTGAACAAGCAAAAAAAGGAGCTAAAAGGCTGCTTGTTTTCAGCCCGGCATTTGTTGCCGATTGCCTTGAAACGACAATCGAAATCGGGGTTGAATACCAGAAGTTATTTAAAGAACATGGCGGCGAAAAAGTTCAGCTTGTTGAAAGCCTGAATGATCACCCAATGTGGGTTGATACATTGAAAGATATGGTTTTAAAACAGTTTATTGATTAAAGATTGTTTCCCGCAATCCAGCCGGTTGTCCATGCAGCCTGAAAGTTAAATCCACCGGTAAGAGCATCGATATCCAAAACTTCGCCGGCAAAATACAATCCTTTAATAATTTTGCTTTCCATAGTTTTGAAATTAACCTCACTTAGTTTTATACCGCCGCATGTAACAAATTCTTCTTTAAATGTGCTTTTACCGGATATCTTAAACAGACAGTTCTGTAACTGCACCGTAAGAGATTTGATGTTTTCTTTGCTCAATTCTGAAAGTCTGGTTGATGAGGGAATTGATGATGCAAGAAGAAGATTTTCCCATAATCGTTTTGGAAGTCCAAAGCCAGGGACATTATGAATATGCTGTTTGGGATTTAAAGAAATGATTTCATAGGTTTTTTCCTTTAATTCTTCATTTGAAAGATACGGCAGCCAGTTTACGGAAATATCGAAATAATAATTCATATCATTCAATTCGCGTGCGCCGATAGAAGAAAGTTTTAAAATAACCGGACCGCTCATGCCCCAGTGGGTAATAAGCAGTGAGCCGTCTGATTTGAGTTTGGAGTTGATGATTTTAACAGAACAATTATTAACACTAATGCCATGTAAATTTTTAATTCGTTCATCTTTAATATTAAATGTAAACAAGGATGGAACCGGGGTAATGATTGTATGTCCAAGTTTTGCACATAACTTCCACATACTTTCATTGCTTCCGCTTGCAATTATAACTTTGTCGGCTTTAAATGTTTTTTGTGAGCAGAAGATTTTCCAAACATCATCATCGTTTTCGGGTGGGATCAAACTGTTAAAACCGGTTGAGAGAAAAATTTCCACTCCGGCTTTTTGTGCAGAGGTTATTAAGCAGTCAATAATTGTTTGCGAGTCATCCGTTACAGGAAAAATTCTGCCGTCTTCTTCGGTCTTAAGTTTAACTCCTCTGGATTCAAACCAATTCACAGTGTGTTTGGAATTAAAGCGGGAAAACGGTCCAAGCAGTTCTTTCGAACCGCGTGGATAATGTTTAACGAGTTCAGCAGGTTCAGAAACAGCGTTTGTAACATTGCATCTGCCTCCGCCTGATATTTTTACTTTGCTTAAGAGCCGGGTACTCTTTTCAAGAATTATAACCCTGAATGCCGGATATTTTTCTTTACACGTGATTGCCGAAAAAAATCCTGCTGTTCCGCCGCCAATCACAACAATTGTTTTTGTTTCTGAAGAAGTCATTAAATTGTCCCGGCAAATTTGGAATTATATTTCACACATAGAATTATAATTTTAATCATAAATTAATAAAAACAAGCCGATACTTATTATTCATAAAAAAATCTGATTACTCAAAATGAGATTACACGATCAAATAATTCTTGAATCAAATCGCATTTTAATAAGACCTCTTTCAATTAAAGATAAGGAAACGTTGAAAGACATTGCATTTGATCCGGATATATGGAAATATACGCCGAGCCGGATTTCGGATGAATCGGATTTAGATAAATATATTGCCAATGCATTGAACGAGCGGGAAAAAGATTTGCGATATTCGTTCTTAATAATTACCAAAGAATTGAACTTTGCTGCCGGTTCAACGAGTTATGGAAATATTTCTTTCAAAGACAAAAGAATCGAAATAGGATGGAGCTGGCTTGGAAAAAACTACCGCGGCAGCGGAATAAATGAACATTGTAAATTTCTTCTTATGGAATATGCATTCGAAAGACTTGGATTTGTTAGAGTTGAATTTAAGACAGATGTGCTGAATATTGCAGCAAGAAAAGCGCTGCTTAAAATCGGCGCGGTTGAAGAGGGTGTGCTTCGCTCTCACACCCTTATGAATGACGGGCGGAGAAGGGATACTATTTACTACAGTGTGCTCGCAAATGAATGGCAATCAGCAAAAGAAAAACTGCTGCTTAAAATAAAATAGACTTTATTTCTTGTTAAAAAAGGAAAGTATCAGATGAGCAATTCCAATAAACGACCGTCCTGGGATGAGTATTTTTTGAAGCTTGCAATGCTCGCATCGGAAAGAGCCACCTGCCCGCGAATGCACTGCGGCTGCGTGCTCGTAAAAGACAGATTTGTGCTGGCTACAGGTTATAACGGTTCATTGCCCGGGCAGCCGCACTGTGATGATGCCGGATGCCTTGTGGTTGATAATCACTGTGTAAGAACTAATCACGCAGAGATTAATGCACTTACTCAGGCAGCTACACACGGCGTAAATCTTAAAGGCGCAACAGCTTACATTACGAATATGTCGTGCACCACTTGTGCTAAAGCGCTTATCGCAGCAGGAATTATCAGAGTTGTTGTGTTTTCAGATTTTCACGATACGCTCGCTGTTAAATTTTATACTGATTCGGGAGTTGAAATAGTAAAGCTGCCAATGCCCGATAAAGAAATTAAATATGAACTGGAAAAATATTCTTCCGCAAAGAAGACGGAACGATCACTTTAGTCAAACTAAAATCAAACAGCAATGGAAACTTATTCTACATGGTGCAGACCTTTTGAACTTCAGAAATATTATTCATTGATAATAGAAACCGGCGGGTTGTATGTAAAAGATAAAATGATAAAGTTTAACCATCTGATGAGCAATTGAAACAAACTATTTTATCTTACTGGAAACCGGCTGCAGCAATCACCTTTTGGGGTGCGTCATTCATCGCTACCAAAATCGTGCTTGATGAGACAATCCCTCTTGTAATTATTGAATTAAGATTATTACTTGCTGTAATTTTACTGGCGTTCATTGCAATCTGGGGCAGAAGAGATTTTTCAATTTCTTTTAAGAACCACGGCGGTATACTAATTCTTGCTTTGATAGCCTGCTTTCACCTGTGGATACAGGTAACCGGCATGCAATTCACAACAGCATCTAATACAGGCTGGATCATTGGTGTAACCCCGGTCTTTATGACGGTTCTCGGATTTCTGTTCTTTAAAGAGAGAGCAACATTACTAAAGTTGACAGGAATAGTAACAGCATTTACAGGCTTGCTTTTACTGATAAGCAATGGTGATCTGAGTTCAATTGATCTGCTTTCAAACAAAGGAGATTTTCTTGTTCTTGGCAGCGCTTTTACCTGGGCGGTTTATTCAGCCATGAATAAGAAGATCAGCCTGAGCTATCCGCCGCTAATGACAATATTATATCTATTCATCATCATGTTAATCATTTTACTGCCTTTTGTTATAAGTACCGGCAGAGTAACGGACGTATTCGGATTATCTTTAAAAAGCTGGATATCAATATTTTTCTTAGGGTTCATTTGTTCAGGAATATCTTATGTATTGTGGGCACAATCGTTAAAAGAAATGGATTCAACGCGGGTTGGCGCCTTTCTGTACTTTGAGCCGTTTGTTACTGTGTTTACCGCGTGGATTTTTTTGAGTGAGGAAATTACTTTATTGATGATGATTAGCGGGATGGTAATTACTTCCGGGGTTATCCTCGTAAATATTACCCCGCGTTCATTCAAAAATTTGTTGAGGAGGCGATAGAATTCTATATTAAACATCCTTTCTCTTACGAAACCATCAAAAAATTTTAATTGCCTTTTAGCAAAATAGTGCTTACCTTTACCGCTGTATATCTTCACTTTCCGGTTAAATAAATAATTCCTGCCACAAATATCGGAGGCATTCATGAACCGTAAGAAACTGGTCATTACCGTAATTGTTGTTTTTGTTCTGCTTGAACTTACAAATTTCCTCATCCACAATGTTCTTCTTTTGGACACATATATGATGGAAGAACACAAAACCACATTCCGTACCCCGGAAGAATTTGGTTCTCTGATGTGGATTTCATTCCTGATGGATTTAGTCTGGTCGTTCTTCTTCGTATTTTTCTTTGTAAAAGGTTATGAAGATAAGGGAATAATGGAAGGAGTAAGATTTGGAATATACATAGGATTATTTTACTCAATGATAATGGCATACAAAAGCTATGTATTTGCTCCGATCGTTTACTCACTCGCATTTCAATGGTTTATTTATGGTTTAATACAGTGCGTAATTCTTGGAATTGTTACAGCGCTTGTTTATAAGCCCAAAACAGAACCTGCTGCTTAATATTCAAGATATTTTTAATTGATGAGGCTGAAAACCGGAGGCAAGTTTTGCAGCCATTAACAAAAAACGCTTTATCCGGATTTGTTTCAGCCTCTCTTTCCTGTTTAAGCGGTTAAACAATTTACACTCCGGTTAAAATAAGCCATTCATTTGGTAGAACTGCTACAGATTAAAGTTGCCTTATGGTGCCTGATATTCCGGTTTTTCAGGCATTTATTAGCTTGTTTGTTAGGGCAGCAAATATTAATTTTGTAAACTTTAATAATGGAGAAATAATGAAAAGAACATATCAACCGAGTAACCGGAAGAGAAAAAACAAGCATGGTTTCAGAGAAAGAATGAAAACCAGGAACGGCAGGCGGGTTTTAGCCAGCAGAAGGGCAAAAGGAAGAAAAAAACTAACAGTTAGTGACGAGTAACTAAGGCTTTGAAGCAGTTCAGCCTGCACCGTAAAGAAAGAATCACAAATAAAAAACAGTTTGATGAAATATATGCTTCAGGTAAAACGGTTTATTCGTCTGACCGGAGGCTTAAAGCTGTTTATCATATTTCAGAAGAAGTTGAAAATCCAGGCGTTAAAATGGCAGTTGCTGTATCCAGAAAAGCAGGTAAAGCTTTTTGGAGAAACAGAATAAAAAGACTTATCAAAGAAGCCTTCAGGCTTAATAAAGAAATTCTTAAAAGCCCCTGCATAGAAAACCAAACCCTGATTCTTGTCGTTTTTGCCGCTAATTCTTTAAATCAAAAAAAGAACAGAAAAATTAACCTTAACTTAATAACTACGCCGGTTGTTGATCTTCTGAATAAGCTTAGGAAAAAAATATAGATGAAAAGGCTATTCATAATATTAATTAAGAGTTACCGGAAAATTATTTCGCCCCTCTTGCCGCCATCATGCAGGTTTTATCCTACTTGTTCTGAATATGGGCTCGAAGCAATTAATAAATACGGTGTTGTTCAGGGAAGCATTAAAACCGCCTGGCGGATCTTAAGATGCAATCCCTTCAGCAAAGGCGGGTATGACCCCGTAAATTAACGGAAGTAACAATGGACAGACAAACTACTTTAGCATTTATTTTAATAGGCGCAATTCTCATTTTCTGGCTGTATATGAACTCTCCTTCTCCCGAGGAAATACAGGAAAGACAAGAAGAGGAAAAAAAAGAACAGGTTGAAACACCATCGGCTATAACAGATGAACCAGTAACGGAAACTCAGCCGGTTCAAACCGATACAGAACCGGAAGAACAGCTTGGGCAATTCTTTACAGCAATAACCGAACAGGAAGGTGTGATTACTGTTGAAACAGATGAGTCAGTAATTGAATTAACTACCAGGGGCGGAAGCATAAAAAAATATTTTCTTAAAAAATTCAACAATTGGTACTCTGCCGGTTCAGATAATGATAATGTATATAAAACAGGAGTGCAATTAGTTAATCATTGGCTGGGCGGAGGCCCGCATCTTTACTTTGTTACCACCGACGGGAAAGCGATAAATACGGACGACCTTAATTTTTCTACCGAAACACCTGAGCGACGCCACGCTCTCTCCGGCGATGATTCATTGCAAATAGTTTTCCGCTACGATGTTGATGATTCAAGGTATATTCAAAAATCCCTTACCTTTTTCGGTGATAAATATCATGCCCGCTCAGAAATTGAACTGGTCAGGCTTAACAATGTTATCTCTAATAATGCTTTCGATCTTATCTGGGCTAACGGGATAAATTTTGTTGAAGAAAATTCGGTTGACGAAGCCAACTACTCAAATGCAAGCGCTTATTACGGCGATGAGCAGGTAATTGTTGATGCTTCTGATGTTGGGAAAGAAATAAGCGAAGACTTTACCGGCAAAATAGATTGGATCGGCGTAAGAAATAAGTACTTTGCTGTAATAATGGTGCCGGATAATCCATCCGTTCTCGAAGGCGGGTATATCCGCGGCAACAGAGAAATAAAAAACGGAATCGATATCCGGGAATTTTACAGCATAAACCTTACCTACCCTTTTAAAAACACTGATTATGAAAAGCATACTTTTAACGTTTATATTGGTCCGGTTGACTATGATATTCTTAAACAATACGGAAGCAAGCTTGAAGCTATTGTTGACTTCGGAAGTTTCTTTGGATTGCGGTTTATAGTAAGACCAATTGCCGAGTACCTGCTTCTGCCACTCTTTACATTTTTGCATTCATTCATCCCGAATTATGGATTAGTAATCATCATCTTCTCATTAATTATTAAGATAGTACTTCATCCGCTTACAAAATCAAGTCTCTATTCGATGAAGAAGATGCAGATGCTTCAACCTAAAATAACAGAGCTGAAGGAAAAGTTTAAAGATGACCCGCAGAAGATGAATAAGGAAACGATGAAGCTGTACTCAACTTACGGTGTAAATCCTATGGGCGGATGCTTACCATTGTTGATGCAAATGCCGATATTCATTGCCCTCTGGGGGCTGTTCCAGGTCGCTATTGATCTGAGGCAGCAGCCGTTCATATTCTGGATACAGGATTTGTCAAGACCTGATCTTATTGCACAGCTTCCATTCCGGCTTCCGATTTTTAATATAGATCAGATTAGCGGACTGGCGCTGCTTATGGGTATAACTACCTTTATACAGCAGAAGATGAGCATTAAGGACCCTAAGCAGCAAATGCTTGTTTATATCATGCCGGTCATGCTTACCATTTTGTTTATGAGCTTTCCATCCGGATTAAATCTTTATTATTTTATGTTCAACCTGCTATCCATTGCACAGCAATATTACATTAATCATAAACATGACGGAATGGTTCTCGAACCGGTTAAGAATCCTAAAAAGAAGCAGGGATTTATGGCGCGAATGATGGAAGCAGCCGAACAAAGAGCAAAAGCACAGCAGCAGCGTAAAAAGAAATAAATTAAGCAGAAGTTTTTTCTTTCTTCTGCGGAGATTATAAATGAAATATCTTCTGAAAATATATCTCCTGATATTTTTTCTGCCGCTTAATATCCACGCACAGAATTCCAACATCTATTCAGTTGAAACAAGAACAAAGAATTTAGCCTTTGGCTTAACAGAACAAGTACCCGCTGCCAGACCAATAATCGGTTTAGCATTAAGCGGCGGCGGCTCAAGAGGGTTATCACAAATAGGGGTGCTGCGCGCATTGAATGAGGCAGACCTGCCGATTGATATTATCGTCGGTACAAGCATGGGCAGTATTGTCGGAGGATTATATGCCTCCGGGTATTCACTCGATGAACTTGATTCAATTGCAGCTTTTACCGACTGGGATGCTTTACTTGCATCCGACAGGCTGACCAACCGAGGGGAGTTGTTTGTTGATCAAAAAATTACTGAAGACAAATCTGTATTTACACTGCGTCTCGACGGCTTTGTACCGGTACTACCCACCGCAATTATTACGGGACAGAAATTATCAAACTATCTTAATCTCTTAACACTCGGTGCGCCAATATCGCTCAAAGAAAACTTTGATGATTTAAGAATACCATTCAGAGCAGTCTGTACAAATCTTGTTACCGGCGAGCCGGTAGTCTTAAAATCCGGCGCGCTTAGCCAGGCATTAAGAGCAAGTTCAAGCGTATCCTTTCTTCTTTCACCTGTTAAAGTTGATTCGCTTATTCTGGTTGACGGCGGGCTGGTTGCTAACATTCCGGTACGGATGGTTAAAGATGAAGGAAGCGATTTTATTATTGCTGTTAATACTACAAGCACACTTTACGATGAATCCGAACTTCATCTCCCATGGATAGTTGCCGACCAGGTTGTAAGCATACCTATGATGCATCTGAACACAACACAATTAATTGATGCGGATTTTACAATTCTACCTCTTCAAACACGCAAATCTGCTTCAGATTTCAGTAATATTTCAGATATTTTAACAGAAGGATATCAGAACACCCTGCAGCTTCTCTCAAAATTAAAAGAAAGTGTCGATTCGCTTTACACTTCACGACTTAATTATGAACCACTTTGCTTCAGGAACATTGTAATCGATACGGAGGAAGACTCACCGGTTTATCCTCTTCTGAAAAAATATAAACAAAAAGATTCAGTCTCTCACAGAGAAATATTATTTGATCTGAACCGGATGTTTGATTCAGGCTTGTATGATTCCCTTTCTGTTGAAATAACAGAGCACGAAGACTCAACCATACTCAAATATGTCTTCGTCTCTAAGCCTCTTATCCGGAAGATTGAATCGAAAGGCATTACAGTAATTGACCAGGCACAAAAAAATGCTGTCTTGAATTCACTGATTCTTAAGCCGTTCATAGCGGCAGATGTTGAAGAGATGCTTCTGAAAATTCTCAGGTTGTATAATGCTGACGGATACTCGCTTGCTGAAATAACAAAGGTACGATTTGAAAGAACAACGGGAACACTAACTTTTGAAGTGGACGAAGGAAAAATTCTCTCTGTAGCAGTTGAAGGAAATGAAAGCACTAACACATCGGTCATTTTACGTGAAATACCGATTAAAGCCGGGAGCTTCTTTTCAATAACAAATATTGAGCAAGCGCTAACGAATCTTCGCAGCACAAATTTGTTCGAAGATGTTGTCCTCTCGGTTCGTCAGAAAAAAGACGGGAACGAACTTGTTGTGAACGTAAGAGAGAAGGTATCGAGTTTATTAAGGGTAGGCTTCCGTGTTGATGATGAAAAGAAAGCACAGATCAGTTTGGATATTCGTGATGAAAATCTTTTCGGAAGCGGTACAGAGGCAGGATTTATTTTTTATGGAGTAACCAGAACACGAGGTTACATACTTGAGCACAGGTCTAACAGGATATTTGATACTTATCTTACATACCGGATAAATGCTTTTTACCGGTTTAACGATGTGTTTGCCTACACCGAAGCCCCGACTTCATCAGACAGGCGGTTCTCAAGAATTCAATTTGGCGAATACAGGCAAGTATATTACGGCGCTTCTGTGGCTGTCGGTACGCAGGTGGAAAGGTTTGGCAATCTTATTATTGAAGGCGCATATCAGTTTGATGAATTAAAAAATAAAATTTCCACCCCTATATCCCCATCGAAGATTAAGATCGTCAGCCTTAAGGTCAGCTCTACAGTAGATACTCAGAACAAATATCCGTATCCTACAAGCGGCATTTATTTTTCCGGTTTCTATGAAACAGCACAAACAGTTTTAGGCGGGGATGTTGGTTACACGAATATAGGTGTAGAATATAAGAACTACTTAACTTTTTTATCGGATCATACAATTTCACCAAGAATTACGATGGGGTTTGGTGATAAAACACTGCCGCTTAGCAGGCAATATTCATTAGGCGGGCAGGATATGTTTTTCGGTATGAGAGAAGATGAATTCCGTGGAAGGCAGTTGTTTCTAACTTCACTTGAATACAGGTTCAGGCTACCCTTCAAATTATTCTTCGACACTTATTTCAAGTTAAGATATGACCTTGGCAACGCATGGGAAATTCAGGACCAGATCAGGTTCAAAGACCTGCGACATGGTGTTGGTGCAACACTTTCATTCGATACACCGATTGGACCGGCAAACTTTTCTGTGGGAAGGAGTTTTTTGTTTAAGGGCAATTTACCGGGCAATCCCATTAGCACTGGCGATATTCTTTTCTATTTTTCGATCGGGTATTAACCAACTGATTTTCTTTTTGCAGTTGCAAGATCGTAAATCTTCATGTAATCCAATGCAGATCTTTCCCATGAAAAATCCATCATCATTCCGTTTCTCTGAATTTTTTGCCACACTTCCTTATCATGAAAAGTATCTATGGCTCTCCTTACGGTTGAATAAAGAGCAAATGGGGTTGCATCATTAAAAGAAAAACCAGTACCCGATTCAAAACCGTAATTTTTAAATTCATGCCAGTCAAAAACTGTATCGGCAAGCCCGCCGGTTTTTCTTACTATAGGTACGGTTCCATACCTTAGGCTGTAAATCTGGTTAAGCCCGCAAGGTTCATAATGCGATGGCATAAGGAACATATCAGCCCCGGCTTCAATAAGATGTGAGAGTTCTGTATTGAAACCGATATAAGTGCCAAATTTTCCCGGGAAGGCATGTGCAAGCGACCTGAACAAATCTTCAAATCTTTCTTCACCGCTTCCGAGAACAATCCATTGTGCATCAAGGCTCATAAGTTCGTTTGCAGCTTTAGCGATAAGATCAAAGCCTTTTTGACCAACAAGTCGCGAAACCAATCCTATCAGCGGAGTATTCTGATCAAACGGGATATTAAAATGTTTCAGCAGGAACTCCTTATTCTTTTTTTTCCCGGAAAGATCATTAACAGAATAATTAAAAGGTAAATACTTGTCCGTTTCAGGATCCCACATATTGTAATCAACCCCGTTAATTATTCCGTAAAGGTCTTTGACACGGGATTTGAGAATGCGTTCCATTCCCGCACCGTATTCAGGAGTAAGGATTTCTTTTGCATAAGTGCTGCTAACAGTGCTGATGATCTCGGAAAACAATATTCCTGCTTTCATAAAAGAAACGGAGCCTTCAAGCTCAACGGACCCGTTCGGAAAAAAGTAATCGCCGCGCAATTCCGCTTTGAACATAGCTGACACATCGAACCTTCCCTGGTAGCCAACGTTGTGAATGGTATAAACAACGGCAGTCTGATCAAAAATTTTATCCCAGTTGTAATTATCTTTTATGTAAAGAGGAATAAGCCCGGTTTGCCAGTCATTACAATGAATTATGTCGGGTTTCCACTGTAAGCGCTGGAGGGTTTCTATAACCGCTTTGCAGAATAAAATAAATCTTTCATCTTCATCCCTGTCGTTAGTATAAAGATTTCCACGGTGGAAGTAATGCGGGCAGTCAATAAAATAAACTTCAACGTTTGAGTTATTAAGATTTGCCTGATGAATATGCACCGAGCGTACATGACCGGCAACGCGTATCGGCATTTCACCAACCCCCCAGTTGTAGTGCAGCCCGAAGCGGGATTCATCTATAATATTATATTTTGGAATGAACAGCTTGACTTCGCAGCCAAGATTTTCAAGCGCTTTTGGCAGTGAGCCTGCAACATCTGCAAGCCCGCCGGTTTTTGCATACGGGACAGCTTCTGTAGATACAAATGCAATTTTCATGTTTTTCAGATTCTTCTTTTAATTTGATTCTATTCCCTGATTAATTTTGATTACGTTATAAATCTTTGATGCTGATTGGATGGAGGGCAGTTCATCCTTTGACTGGCAGATAAAAATCCGTGAGTAAATATGTACTGTAAAATTCTAATCAATATTATTTAAGAAAATATTCCGCTCTCTCTTTGGCTCTTTGAGTCTTCTCTATGTAACTCCGCGTAATATCTTTAATTAAACTTAAAAATGCAGACAATACCGGACTCCACAGGCTGCACTTACAAATTCTAAATATCTTCTGTTAAATATTATTAAATAATTGTTTTAATTTCAAACGGAAGTTTTATCAAAATAGTAAAAATAATTTTTCAATTAGTTTAATTAAGGATAATAATATGAACGATATGGTTAACGGCATTAAAGTTTTTACAAAAGGCGATAAGTCGAATACAGCAATAGTTTTCCTGCACGGATTTCCCTACGATCATTTTATGTGGGATGAACAGGTTGACCTTTTAAGCGAAAAATATTTTTGTATTACGTACGATATCAGGGGATTAGGGCAATCCCCCGCAGGCGATGGCCAGTATACAATTGAATCAATGGCAGATGATCTTTTCTCCGTTGCAGATCATTTTGGATTGGATAAATTTATTTTATGCGGACTATCCATGGGTGGTTATATTTCGCTGCGGGCGTTAGAAAGAGAGCCTGAACGTTTTAAGGCAGCAATATTGCTCGATACTAAATCAGGCGCAGATAATAACGAAGCAAAAATAAAAAGGGCGATGGGCGTAAAGTCCATCAGCACAGAAGGAGTTGAAAATTTAATTAATGCTTTTGTTCCTAATTGTTTTGCGGAAGAGTCAAAGCAATTACCTGTTTATATTGAAACACTTTCACGCGCATTAAAATCTGATCCGGTTGGAGTGAAGGGTTGCCTTATTGCTATGGCTGCAAGAACAGATACAACTGAAAGTCTTTCAAAACTTGAGATGCCTGTATTGATTGGCTGCGGTGAAAAAGATACATTAACTCCTCCGCCGGTAATGAAAGAAATGTCTGACAGAGTAAAAAGCTCAGAATATTTTATTGTTCCGGGTTCGGGACATATGAGTCCGATTGAAAATCCTGGCTTCGTAAACGATAAAATAAAATATTTTTTGGAAAAGCTTCCTTAACGGTAAAGGTCGTACTAAATAAAAAGGCTGCCTGATTCAGACAGCCTCTTATTAAAAAACAGCAAACGAAATTTTTTATTTCAGGAATATCATCTTCTTTGATTCAATAAAAGTTCCATTGCTTCCGGTAGCTTGCAGCTGGTAAATATATGCGCCAGACGGTAAACCGGTCGCATCAAAATAATATTTGTGGTATCCGGGTTCTTTAGCCATATTAACCAGAGTTGATATCTGTTCACCAAGAATGGAATAAACAATTATCTTTACTTCTGCTCTTTCAGAAAGCGAGTATTCAATAATTGTCATAGGATTGAACGGATTAGGATAATTCTGCATCAGGGAAAACTCTGAGGGGTAAGAAACCTCAACAGAAACTTCCTGAGAATATTCAAAGCTGCCGTCAAAATCTTTTTGTTTCAGACGATAGAAATATATACCCGGCTGAAGCTGCTTGTCGGCGTAAGTATATTCCTGCAGCTCGGTGGTGGTTCCGGCGCCCTGAACAAAACTAACCGGCGCATAAGGTGATTTACCGAATTCATTGTGCAGGAATGCACGCTGCACTTCAAACCCTTCATTGTTGATTTCCGTTGCAGTTGACCATTTAAGAATTACGTCGTCTCTGACAATATCAACGCTGAATGAAGTGAGTTCAACAGGGATTTCATTAACAGCCTGTGTGTAAGCGTCGAACGCATCTACTCTGCCTGCACCGTAGCGATTATCTTTACCCGGATCGCCTTTTTCGACTGCCGTTAACTGAAGTATACGGCTTACATCGGAAGGCTCAAGGAAAGGATTAGCTCCTAACATAAGTGCAATTGTGCCGGCAAGGTGGGGTGTTGCGCCGGATGTTCCACTGAATGACTGGTAAGTTCCATTCAATCCGGTTGAAGTTGTTCCGTTACCCGGGGCTGCAACATCAGGTTTAATTAATCCCATTGAACCGGGCTGTGTTTGATATGGATAATCCCGATATTGCGGCGGCATAACGTATGGATATGTGGGATGTATTTGCTGGATGTTTTCCCATGCTGCCGGTCCATATGGTGAGCTTGAAACAATTACATCAGTACTTGCAAGAACATTAGCAGAGCCGATAACAGCGCTTACACCACCAACCAGGGTTTGATCGGGGTGAACCCATGGTCCTGGCACATTACCGGGTGCGGAAATGTTGTAAGGTATAGGAGCACTGCCCAGGCTGTTACCATCATTACTTGTTGAGTTGGTATGAATAACTCCGGCGGCTAGTACCATATCGGAAGTTTGTCTGAACATCGGGTAGTTCGGTTTAGGATTGAAGTACCACTTATAACTGAGCGAGCTGGTAATAACGTCTGCACCTTTATTAACGGCATATTGTTGTGCAAGCCAATGCTGGGATTCGCCGCTGGGTTTAAGTGCCATGACTTTTGCACCGGGAGCTACTCCTGTTTGTGTTCCCAGCGTACCGTAGCCGGCAACAATTCCTGCGGTTGCAGTGCCGTGGCTGCTACCGGAAATAAGATCATTATTATTACCTGACCAGTTCCAACCGACAAGATCATTAATCAGACCATTTCCGTCATCATCAATTCCATTAAGGTCGCCAGGATCCAAAACCCAGGCAGAGCCGTTCCAGATAATGGTTCTTCCGTTACCGTTGGCATCTTCACCAAGATTTTGCCAGATATTGTTTACAAGGTCCGGATGACGCCAGTCCGTTCCTGTATCAATATTTGCAACAAGAACACCTGTACCACTATCACCCGCTGCCCACACAAGGGGCGCACGTATCAATGTTAAACCCGGCTGAGGCGCTAACATAGGCTCAACAACTATGTTGTTTTCTGTATTAAATGTAGTAATGCCGTTGTCATCTGTAAGCTCCTCTATTGAGTACTGTTTATCGTAGTGGATGCTTTCAATATTGCTGAATAATCCGGCTAATTCAGTTATTGCCGATTTAACAGCGCGCAAAGAGATAACATTTATAAGCCAGTTGTACTGAACGTTATCAACTCTTTTGTCAACGTGCAGGATCTTTAAGTGATCCCTGATCTCACGCTGACTAACATCAGCATACTCTTTAAGAATACGCACAACCTCTTCCCTTTTAGCTTTACGGGAAAGACTATACGTGCGGTTTTGGAGGTCGGCATACGTTATTCTGTCTTTCAGAACAATGTAAGCATCAATGAATTCATTATCCGCACTCGAATTCATTACATTCTGTAAATAAGGATGAATAACCGCAGGAGCTTCCTGCGCTAATATATCAGTCCTTAGCAGAGAGAAGATGGTTAGTAAAAAGAACAAAAACAGAAGCTTTGATTTCATAATTGCTTCCTTTCAGTTTGTTGGTAGATCATATAATTAGATTTTATCATTCTAATTTATTAATTGTGATTGAACACTTTTATTTAACAAGCATCATCTTGCGTGAGGCGGTAAAAGTGTTTTGTTCTCCGGCAGCAATGATCCTGTAAATGTAAGTTCCGCTCGGCAGGTCAGTTGCATCAAAACCAAGCTGCTTTATACCTGCGTTAACAAAACCATTTTCAAGAACTCTTACTGTTTCTCCGAGTGCATTGTAAACAGTAATGTTCACATTTGCATTTTCGGGCAATGTATATTCGATTACGGTTTCCGGGTTAAATGGATTCGGGTAATTCTGAGCCAGGTTGAAATAACCCGGGACAACAAATTCTGTTTGTATTTCAGCAATGTATTCAGATGTGCCGTCAAAATCTATTTGTTTCAGTCTGTAAAAATAATTTCCAGCTTGAGTGAGATGATCTGTAAACGAATAATAACTTCTTTCTGCTGTGTTTCCCTTTCCATTAATGAAGGCGAGGGTTTGCCAGCTGCCGTTATTGTTTTTATCAACAGAAGCGATTCGTTCAACTTCAAAGCCAAGATTGTTTGTTTCCGTTGAAGTTATCCAGTTGAGCAAAATCCCGTTCGTAGTAGCTTCGGCTGTAAACGAAGCCAGCTCAACAGGTATTACATGCTGTGAAATATTCACAACGGCATTGTGTGCGTTAAGTCTGCCGCCGGTAACAGTAATACCCTGTAGAGAGGGGATCGGATCAACACCATTGAGCAAGTGCTCTTTAACAATCAGTGCATACTCTGAAGGATTAAGTTTATAAGCCTCCATAAAATCTGCATTAGCTGCTGCGAACATTAAAGCCACCACACCGGCAACTGTTGGTGAAGCCATGGATGTTCCGGTTTTTAGTGTATAGTTATTGTTAACATCGGTAGAAAGAATTGATGTTCCGGGAGCGCCCAGGTCAATGGTTGTCAAGCCATACGCAGCATTAGTGTTCTTTACATCATTTCTTGTTGTATTTGTTACAGAAATAAGCCAGGGGCTTGGACATGCCGTGGGCACATCGCCCGTCAGGTCGATATTTATATTAAGGTTTGCGGTTGCACCGCAGCTAAGCACGCCCTGCATTCCGAGTGAATCGTATATTGCACACCAAAGAGGATAGTTTGAGGGCTGTCCATAATCAACACCGAAAGATGCATTTGTAACCACCACAAATGCGCCTTTTTGTCCATTAGTTTCGTTGTAAAGCGAGCGCATTTCAAGCACATAGCCATAAGCGGCAATAACAGTTGCTTCATTGCTTGATGAACCGGCAATTGGCATTATCCGTGCATCCCAGTTTATCCCGGCAACACCCAAACCATTATTACCTTTAGCGCCGGCGATTCCCGAAACATGAGTTCCATGTGAGTTGCTGGGCACATTGCCATTATTCTGGTATGCATTCCAGCCGCGGTAGTCATCAATATATCCGTTGTTTTCATCATCAATATTATTGTTAGGAATTTCGAGAGTGTTAAACCAGTAGTTTAAATCGGAATGATTAAGATTGCAGCCGCCGTCAACAATGGCAATTACAATTGTAGCGTTAAGCGCAGTATAGCCGCCGGTAGTAAGTTCCCAGGCAGCCGGTGCTTTTATGTCTGCGCCCGGTGTACCGCCGCTTTGCCCGGTGTTGTGAAGCGCCCATTGTTCATTGAATCTTGGATCGTTGGGGAAAATATTTGAGAAAGCATCGCCCGGTTCATTATTGTAGGGAATAAAATCAATATTAGTTCTTTGCTGAACAATATGATTGAACTGAGCTTCTTTTACATGAGGATTTCCCTTTATATCAAAAAGCGCATCTTCATCTGCAATCAGGTTAATGTCGTATTGAAGCAGCCAGATGTTCATTCTTTTGGAGAGAAGCCTTTTTTCTGCCAGTCCAATAGATTCATAACTGCTAATTATGTTTGAAGGCTCTGAACCCGGCTTAAACTGAACTATCAAATCACCACGGATATAATTATCATGCTGTGAGTATGATACGCTGATAAGTAAAAGCGGGATTATCAGGGTGTAATAATATTTCATACGATTTCCTCTTTTGTGAGATAATGAAATTCTGTTATCCGTTTGGTCAAAGTTCTAAGGTTTAATTTATTTGAATTGACTTCGGAGGATATTGATTATGTCAGTCATTTGTTGCATCAAACTCTTGCGGATATACTATTAATTTAATGTTAAGAATTTAAAACAAAATTATGAATAATTTGCAAGAAATCGGAAAAAATTTTTTAATCAAAGCGGGTAAAAAGGCAGGGTCATTTCATATACAGTGGCTTCAAAAGCAGATATTCAGCCGCGTATAAAAACTTATAAGTTCGGATCCGACGGTGACAAATGTGTCGGGTTTTGGTGTTAATTTTTCAGAACCAACTGAATTCTGTGATTCATAGAAAATCTTCTTTCAAATAAAATAATAACCTGATATTTTAAGTATGAGATAAAAAAAGGATGGTAATTATGTCTTTCAGGGATCAAAAAAAATATCTTGAAGCGTTAAAGCGCTATCAAAGTAAGTTTACACCCAAAGAATATGACGAATACAGGATTTTTATGAAGCGCGACAAGGATGAGGAAGAATTCGATACGGTTTCTATGAGAAGATTGAAAGAGCTTCACGATAAGTACTATATTGCACCTGACCGTTCGAAGCTCAATAATCTTTTCAGGAAAAAAGATGGTGAATAACAGAAATAAATAGTCGAAATTGAGTTGCTTTTCAAGCTGTTCAACCCCTGAAACAAACCATAAAAGCGCTGAAGAATCTCGTTGAGATTAGCATAGGATATTAGTATTTTTGCATGATTTAAAAGGAGTCATTTCAATGGAATTTAAGATCAACAGCAAAGATTTAGAAAAATTATTATCCAGGATTATTCCTGCGGTCCCAGCCAGAACACCAATGCCGATCCTGGAGAATTTTCTGTTCGTAATTAAAGATGGTTTGCTAACAGTTTGCGCTACAGATCTTGAAATAGCGCTAAGGTCATCACTAAATGTTGCTGCTGACGAAAATATCTCGATGGTTGTACCCGCCAGGCTGCTTTACGAAATAATCAGATCGTTGGAAGAAACGCAGGTTCATTTTCAGACCGAACCAAATTCCAAAATTAAAATGACTACCGATTCCGGCGTTTACAATATTGGATATGCCACACCAGAATCTTTTCCGGAAATACCATCGGTGCCAAGGGATAAAGAGTTTATTATCAGCGGGCCCGACCTTAAAAAAGCCATCGATCAAACCTCCTTTGCAATGAGTAAGGAAGACATGCGCCCGGCAATGACCGGCACTCTGTTTGAATTTACGGGTGAAGGGTTGAAGTTTGTTTCTACCGACGGGCACAGGCTTGTTAAGTTTATAAACAAATCATTAATAACCGATACCGAGGAGCAATACATCCTGCCCGAACGAGCTATTTCGGTTTTATCAAAACTACTGGGTCATACAGACGTGAAAATTTATATGAGTAAAACCAATTTTAATTTTCACATTGGTGACCTGGAGTTCATTACAAGGCTAATTGGTGAAAAGTATCCTGCATACAATAGTGTTATACCGCTCGAAAACGAAAACCTGCTTACAATTAAACGTCAGTCGCTGCTTTTGGCTGTAAGAAGAATGCTTTTGTTTTCGGCTACCGGAAGCAAGCAGGTTAAATTTTCCTTAAGTAAAGATGCGGTTGAAGTTTCGGCAGAGGACATTGATCACGGATCTGATGCAAAAGAGAAAATTGAGTGTGATTACAACGGAGAACCGATGGACATAGGGTTCAACACAGCATATGTAAACGATGTACTAACACACGTGGTCGATGATCAGGTTTTGTTCAAGCTAAGTTCACCTACAAAAGCTTGTATTATAGAGCCTGTATCAAAGAAAGAAAATGAAGAGTTAATGCTTCTGCTTATGCCCGTGCGATTGAATAATTGATGAGATGAATCTTTCCTCTATCCAGCTTAGAAATTTTAGAATACATAAACAGTTGTCGCTCAACTTTTCCGATAAGCTCAACTATATTGTTGGAGGCAATGGATTGGGGAAAACATCCATTTTGGAATCAATTTATTACATGTGCACAACCAAAAGCAGTATTGCCAGAACCGACAGCGAAGCGCTGAACTTCAATGAAGATTTTTTTGAGATATCCGGATTGTTTAAAAGTATAACAGAGAACAACGTAAGAATTTATTTCTCACAGAAAGACAATAAAAAACTTTACTTTAAAGATGGCAAACAGATATCACGTTCTGCAGACGTAATCGGAAAATTTCCTGTTGTAATTCTTGCACCGGCAGACCATAATATCACACAAGGTGCACCATCCGACAGAAGGAAATTTTTTGATTCCGTTATTTCGCAGGCAAGCGAAACCTATTTGTATAATTTAATTGAATACAACAGGATACTTCGGCAAAGATCTTCTTTGTTGAACCAGATAAAAGAAACCAGAAATGAAAGGCTGCTGCAGGAACTGGATGCATGGACAGAAAATCTGATCAATAAAGGATCAGAGTTAATTGAACAGAGGAAAGTTTTTATAAAAGATTTTTCCGGGTTTGTTTGTCAATCTTATAAAACTCTTCTTGATGACTACGAAATACCCGGCGTTGAGTATTATTATCTTGAAGGCAGCAGCACAAATGTTAAAGAAAAATTTCAGGCATTAATTAAGGACAGGAAAGAAGAAGAATTGAGAAGAGCAGCTAATCTTGTAGGACCGCACAGAGATGATTTCATTTTTACTATAAATAAAATGAATCTAAGAACATTCGGCTCACAGGGTCAGCACAAAACCTTTCAGGTTGTATTAAGATTTGCCGAATTCTTTTATCTTGAGGAAAGAACAGGCAACACACCGATATTTTTACTTGATGATGTTTTTGGTGAACTCGACACAAGCCGTTCCGAAAGAATCAGTGAATATCTAAGGAACGTCGGGCAGGCATTCATTACTATCACCGACTTTGCTAATCTGTCTTACTTAAAAAAGAATGTGGACGATTTTCACATTTCTCTTAAAGAAGGATATGTGAATTATGCCTGATGGTTTCAAAAGTTTTGAAGAAATTTTTCGCAGCGAACCCGGCTTGAAAAGAATCCGCGGGCTGGTAAAAAACTCTGATGTTATAATTCGGTTTCATGAAATTTTTCCGGAATTTATAAAAGTTGCCAAACCGGAAAAGGTTGTTAAAAAAACTCTCTTTCTTGTTGTTGAAAACCCGTCATGGCGCTCTGAACTGAAGTACAATGAAGCCCGGTTGATAAATAAAATAAATGAATATTTTGACGAAGAAAGAATTTCAGCAATAAGATTTACTTCTTAATTTTATAACAGGATTACTCAAATGGCTAAATCTAAAATCTCAAATGATACTACTTACAGCGCAAAAAATATTAATGTGCTGAAAGGACTTGAAGCAGTACGAAAAAGACCCGCAATGTATATTGGTGATGTTAGCTCGCGCGGTCTGCATCATCTTATTAATGAGGTGGTGGACAATTCCATTGACGAAGCGCTTGCTGGCTATAACGACCGCGTAATTGTTACTTTGAATAAAGATGGGAGTGTAACGGTTGAAGACCACGGACGCGGAATCCCTGTTGATATTCATCCTGAAGAAAAAAGATCTGCGCTCGAAGTTGTAATGACTGTTCTGCACGCCGGGGGAAAATTTGATAAAAGCTCATATAAAGTTTCGGGTGGTCTTCATGGCGTTGGTGTTTCAGTTGTAAACGCTTTGTCCGAATGGTTGAAGGCCGAAGTCAGAAGAGACGGCAAAATTTATATGCAGGAATATAGAAGAGGAATTCCTGTTGCCCAGGTTAAAGCCATCGGTTCATACAAAGGTGACAAAACCGGGACAAAAATTATATTCAGGCCCGACACGGAAATATTTAAAACCACCAAATTCAATTTTGATACTGTATCAGAAAGAATGCGCGAGCTTGCCTATCTGAACAAGGATGTAACCATCTCATTAAAAGATGAAGCCGAAGGCGAAGAAGTTACTTATCGCTTTAAAGGTGGTATAATAGAATTTGTTAAATACCTCGATGAGCAGCGTCAGCCGCTTCACAAAACAATTTACATTGAAGGTGAAAAAGAAAATACCCCCGTAGAGATCGCATTCGAATACAGCGACTCATACAACGAAAATGTTCACTCTTATGTTAATAACATAAATACAATTGAAGGCGGGACGCACCTCGTTGGATTCAGAACTGCACTTACCAGAACGCTGAACAACTACGCTTACAAAAACAACCTGATCAAAGAAAACAGCAAAATCACTTTAACTGGGGATGACTTCCGTGAAGGTTTAACGGCAGTTCTTTCTGTTAAGGTGATGGAACCTCAGTTCGAAGGACAAACAAAAACAAAACTCGGCAACAGTGAAGTAAAATCCATTGTAGAAACTATCGTAGGCGAAAAACTTTCTGAATATCTTGAAGAAAACCCATCGGTGGGCAAAAAAATCATCGAAAAATGTTTAAGAGCTGCCGAAGCAAGAGAAGCGGCGCGTAAAGCACGCGATCTTGCAAGAAGAAAAAACGCCCTCGATAATATGAACCTCCCCGGTAAACTTGCCGATTGTTCAATTACAGACCCTGAACACTGTGAAATATATATTGTTGAGGGTGATTCAGCGGGCGGTTCTGCAAAACAAGGACGCGACAGAAGATTCCAGGCAATTCTTCCTCTCAAAGGAAAAATCCTTAACGTTGAAAAGGCGAAGATGAATAAAATTTTAGAGAACAATGAAATAAAAGCCATCATTTCCGCTATTGGTGCAGGCATCGGAGCCGACTTCGATCAAACAAAAACGCGTTACGGTAAAGTGATTCTTATGACTGATGCCGATGTTGACGGCAGCCATATTCGTACTTTGCTCCTCACCTTCCTTTACAGACATATGAAAGATCTTATTACATCCGGGAAAGTATATATTGCGCAGCCGCCTCTCTATAAAATCAAAAAAGGTAAAGAAGAATATTATGCCTTTGATGAATCAGAGAGGAATGAAATACTTAAGCGATTAAAACTGAACGGTAAGGTTTCTATTTCTAAAGGTGAGGAAGAATTAACCGAAGAAGGTGCAGTTAAAGGCGTTGCTATTTCAAGATACAAAGGTTTGGGCGAAATGAACCCAGAACAGTTGTGGGAAACAACTATGAATCCTGAAACCAGAACGGTCCTTCAGGTATCTATTGATAGTGCTGCTGCAGCCGATAAAATCTTTGAAACTCTTATGGGTGATGATGTCGAACCAAGAAGAGAATTCATTGAGAAGAATGCAAAGTATGTTCGTAATCTCGATGTGTAATAGTTATCAAAATTAATTTTTAAGAAGAACAAACAGTAGAATTCCATGTCAACAATTTTTGAAAAGATCATTCCCGTATCATTAGAAGAGGAGATGAAATCCTCTTACATTGATTATTCGATGTCCGTTATTGTATCTCGCGCATTGCCCGATGTTCGCGATGGACTAAAACCCGTTCACAGGCGTGTATTGTTTGGAATGCATGAACTTGGTCTTGCTTTTAACAGACCATATAAAAAGTCGGCAAGAATAGTCGGCGAAGTTCTTGGTAAATACCATCCGCACGGAGACAGCGCAGTATATGATACAATGGTAAGAATGGTTCAGGAGTTTTCACTTCGCTATCCTCTGGTTGACGGGCAGGGAAATTTCGGTTCCGTTGATGGCGACTCGCCCGCAGCCATGCGTTATACAGAAGCTCGTCTTTCAAGAATTGCCGATGAAATGCTTCGTGATTTGGATAAGAACACTGTTTCATTTGCACCTAACTTTGATGATACCTTACAGGAACCTACAGTTCTGCCCTCTTACCTGCCTAACCTGCTTGTCAATGGATCAAGCGGAATTGCAGTGGGTATGGCTACTAACATCCCGCCGCATAACCTGACTGAAGTTATTGATGGATTGATTGCTCTGATAAAGAATCCTGATTTAACCATAGAGAAAATAATGAAACATGTTAGCGCGCCTGACTTCCCTACAGGAGGAATTATTTATGGTTATGATGGTGTTAAAGAAGCTTATAAAACCGGAAGAGGGCGGATTATCGTTCGTGCAAAAGCCAATATTGAAACTCTGAAAACAGGCAGAGAAAATATTATAATAACCGAGCTGCCTTACCAGGTTAATAAAGCCAACCTCATTGAAAAAATGGCAGACCTTGTCCGTGCCGGAAAGCTCACCGATATTTCTAATATAAGAGATGAATCAGACCGCGACGGCATGAGGGTAGTCGTTGAATTAAAACGTGACGGAAATGCTGCCACTGTTCTCAACCAAATGTTCAAACATACGCAGATGCAGACCACCTTCGGCGTAATTATGCTTGCGCTTGTTAACGGCGTTCCAAAAGTGCTTAATCTGAAGGAAATAATGCAGCACTTTATTGATCATCGTATGGATGTGCTTATTAAAAGAACTAAATACGAACTCGATACTGCCGAAAGAAGAGCGCACATACTTGAAGGATATATTATTGCACTTGATAATATTGATGCGGTTATTGAAACGATTAAAAAATCCAGGGATGTTGAGACCGCCAAAAACAAACTGATGAAAAAATTCAAGTTGACTGAAGTGCAGGCAAAAGCAATTCTCGATATGCGTTTACAGCGCCTTACCGGTCTCGAACGAAAGAAAATAGAAGATGAGTACAAAGAGGTCATTAAATTAATTGAAAAGCTGAAAGGAATTCTGGACAGCGAGGAGAAAAGATATTTTATAATTAAAGAAGAACTGCTTGCACTGAAAAATAAATACGGTGACGAGCGGAGAACAGAAGTAATCTATGATTATAAAGATTTTTCTCTTGAAGATATAATTGCAGAAGAAGATGTAGTTGTTACTATTTCTCACCAGGGTTTCATTAAGAGATTTCCGGTAAGCGGATACAGAAAGCAAATCCGCGGAGGCAAAGGAGTTACAGGCGCGGTAACAAAAGATGAAGATTTTATTGAACATATGTTTGTTGCATCAACGCATCATTACATTATGTTCTTTACTGATAAAGGCAAGTGCTATTGGCTTAAAGTTCATGCAGTTCCTGAAGCAGGCAGAGCTGCACGCGGAAGGTCAATTCTTAATCTTATCGAAAAAGATAAGGAAGAAAAAATAACAGCCTTTGTATCTGTTAAAGAATTCCGTGATGATCAGTACCTGATTATGATAACCGAAAAAGGAACAGTGAAAAAAACCGTGCTCTCAGCATACGGTAACGTTAGAAAAGGCGGGATTTATGCTATCAATCTTTTAAGCGGAGACAGGTTAATAGAGGTAAAACTTACTGACGGCAGCAACGATATAGTTATAGGAACAAGAAACGGATTTGCAATTCGTTTTCATGAAAAAGATGTGCGCAACATGGGCAGAACTGCTACCGGCGTTCGCGGCGTAAATCTTACAAAAGGAGACCGGGTTGTCGGGCTGCTGGTAATTAAAAGACAAGGAACATCTGTACTCGTTGTTACTGAAAACGGTTATGGTAAAAGATCTGATATTAACGACTACCGCATCACCCGAAGAGGAGGCAAAGGTGTTATAACTGTTAAAACTACTCCGAAAACCGGCAAGATGATTGCACTAATGGAAGCAAACGATAATGATGAACTCGTTATCATCACAACTCACGGTATGGTGATTAAACAAGGAATGAAAGATATTCGTGTTATGGGTCGTAATACACAAGGAGTACGGGTGATTAAGCTAAAAGAGGGTGATGCAATAGCAGATATTTCTAAGGTTGTTCCCGAGGAAGATAATACAGAACTTCTGCAGTAATGATTTTTCTAAAGAGGGCTGTTTTATCTTAAAAAGTCTCTGTTAAGTCAGAGATTAATCCGGGTCTGAAGATGACCGTATAGAGTTTGCTATCCGGTAACTTATCAGATTTATATACCCATTAACTTTATAAAGAGATAACTCAACACCGAACTCTTCTTTCAGCCATATCTTATTTATCGTTTCTTTATCCTGTGTTTCATTTATTACAGCGGCTTTGCCGTATTTATTTTCCACCAGTGCGCTCACATGATCAAATATACGTTCAAGCTCTTTTGTAAATATCAGGCACGATACGGAGTAGAGCAAAGAGTCTAAAAACTGCGGCACAAACCTGATTTCTATCGGAGAAAAAGAATCTTCAAAAAGATTAATTACGAAGTAGTGCTGTGTTTCACGAGCTGATTTTTTATTTTTAATAAAAGAATATACATCATCTTCTTTCATACCAAGCGTTAACCCGATTAAACATCCTTTTGAATGTTTATGCAGGTTCAGTTCATTCATTAATGTGCTTTTTACAAGAATGTCATCGGGGCTCTCAGAGCAACCCGCATAAAACGCGGCGGCGAGTATGATAATAATAAGACAAAATCCGGTCACTGATTTTTTTATTAATTTAAGATTTTAAATTCAATTATAAAATGTTCGGATATTAATTTCAACGCTCTTTTACAGGGTCAGACTTGTTAAGACGGAAGTATATTACCCCAACAAATTAAAACAAACTTTATGACATTACATTTAGCAATGTACATCTGAAACTCTTAAATTATATCTGCAAATATTTTTAGATAAAGGTTTTTAAGTGGGCATCTCAAAATCAAACAGCAGCGAAGAAACAGCAATACTTCTTATACATTGTGAAGATCGCAAGGGTCTTGTATTAGCCGTAACCGAATTCATACATAAAAATGATGGCAACATAACTTATTTAGACCAGCATGTTGATCATGAAAACATGAAATTTTTTATGAGAATCGAATGGGACCTGACAAATTTCATAATTCCACGGGATAAAGTGGGCGACTATTTTGAAACTATGATTGCAAAAAAATATCAGATGCAATGGCAGCTTCATCTTTCCGGTTCTGTACCAAGAATGGCAGTGTTTGTTTCAAAACTGCCCCACTGTTTATATGATATTCTTTCACGCTGTGATTCAGGCGAATGGCAGTGTGATATACCGGTGGTTATTAGCAATCACGAGGTTCTTAAACCTGTTGTCGAAAAATTTAATGTTGATTTTCATTTTTTACCCGCTAACAATACAAATAAGAGAGAGCAGGAAAAGAAGCAATTGGAATTGCTTCAAGCATATAATATTGACTTTATCGTTCTTGCAAGATATATGCAAATACTCAGCAGCGAATTTATTTCTTATTATCCTGAAAGAATTATAAATATTCATCATTCTTTTCTGCCAGCATTTCCAGGCGCAAGGCCCTATCATTCAGCGTATGAAAGGGGCGTAAAAATTATAGGCTCAACAAGTCATTACGTTACAGATGAATTGGACGCCGGTCCCATTATAGAACAAGACGTCGTTCGTGTTACTCATGCCGATACTGTAAATGATCTGATTCGTAAGGGACGCGACCTTGAAAGAATAGTATTATCCCGCGCCGTATGGAAACACATTCAAAGAAAAGTTCTTGTTTACGATAACAGAACAGTGATATTTACTTAAAACCGGAGCAAATATGAAAGCGTTAATCTTAGCCGTTGCATTTTTGCTATCATCAGCATCTAACTTGCTTCCTCAGCAGAACCAAAAAGAACTTGAGGATGCATTGATTGCAATTATGAAGAATGAATTCCGGGCATTTAAAACCAAAAACCCAGCTCTGTGGGAACCCTTTGCAGATGATGAAGCAATATTTACAGGAATTGATGCGGGTTATAAATCGAAGTTGGATATAATTCAGGAAATAAAAAATGCACCCGAAATCTACATGTATGCTGAAGAAAGTTATGACGGGATAACAGTAAAACAAATCAAAGATTTAGCTGTGTTATCTTGCTTTGCTCATCTTACATTTAGTGAAAGTGACGGAAAAACAAGAATATTGTCCTTTAAATTTAATAGGGTTCACTTGAAGTCACCGGCAGGATGGCGGCTTCTTTATCACAGCGCTATCCCTCTGTAAAATCTGTTGCGGCAACTTTTGTTAGCCGGCGATATTTGCTTTTCACAAAATATTTAATAGTTTCGCTCATAGTCTTTTGCCGCGGTAGTTGCAAAAGTATTTTTTTAACTCTTTCAGGAGGTTACATGCGCAAAAAATTTATTCCGGGTTGTTATCCGCTGGCTCTGTTCTTCTTAACAGTGAGTGCTGTTTTTGTTTTTCTCCTGATTTGATCAAATACGGCGGCTTTTCAGCCGCCTTTTTAATTATCTGCATACTTCGCATACCCCGGCTTCTAACTTTTGTAAATATTCTATATAGATAAAGCACATGAACATTGAAAGTATAAGAGAATATTGTCTTAAGAAAAAAGGTGTTGAAGAATCTTATCCTTTTGATGAAACAACTCTCGTATTTAAAGTAATGGGGAAAATGTTTCTTTTGGCAGCACTGGAGAAAATACCACTGCAGATAAATCTGAAAGCCGATCCGGAAAAAGCTATTGAGCAGCGTGAGCGGTATGAGGCAATATTACCCGGCTATCACCAAAGCAAAAAACATTGGAACACAATAGTTCTTGATGGATCTATTCCCGATAATTATATAAAAGAATTAATCAATGACTCGTACTTCCTTGTAGCAGAGGGCTTTAAAAAATCCGATCGCCTGAAGCTGGATCGGATCAAGTAAGAACAAGCATTCCAAAATTCTTTTTTGAAAATTCCGCTAATATTACCGCATAAGCTCAAATCAGGGATTTTATGTTTAGTGAAAAATATTGCCTTGCGTTAACGAATAACAAGCAAAAAAGAGCAGGTTTTTCATTAATTATCAATTATTTAATACCATAACCGGTTTATTTTCTTGAAAAAAATCTATAAAGAAACTATTTTAATCACACAGATTAATCCACTAACCACTAAAGGAGAAGATATGAAGAAGTTAATGTTCGTTTCGGCAATGTTCGTCGCGCTCGGAATTTGTTTCTCGGTTTATGCGCAGTCAACAGTTCAAAGTGGTAAATTCCAGCTTACCACAAAAACCGCGGGTTATACTTTAGACAAGAACGAAGGCGATAGGGCAGTTTCTATTGAAGTTGACTTCAATACACCATTTGATGTAAGACCGAAAGTAATTCTTGCAGTAACTCAGGTTGACATGGATCGGAACACAAACCAGAGATACAATGTCGAAGCAATTTCTGTTTCAAGAGACGGCTTTACAGTAAGAGTATCTACCTGGGGCGATTCGAGAATCTATGGTGTAGCAGGTTACTGGATAGCTCATACCGAAGATTAGTATTTATATAAATCCATAAGTTAAAGGCTGGCTGAACTGCGCCAGCCTTTTTTGTATATATTCTGATGCAAGTATATTAAAACATGAGTGATTTATTAATTTCAGTTTATCTTGTCGGGGGATTAGCCGCACTACTTGCCGGAGCAGAAAGCCTTGTACGCGGCAGTTCTGCACTTGCACTAAAAATTGGGATTTCACCTCTGGTAATCGGACTAACCATTGTTGCTTTCGGTACAAGCGGACCGGAACTTGTTGTTAGCATAAAAGCTTCACTTGACGGTAATGCTGATATTGCACTTGGTAATGTGATCGGTTCTAACATTTGTAACATTGGTCTGATTCTCGGAACTGCCGCACTCATTTTCCCGGTATCGGTTCACGCCCATGTCATAAGGATCGACATTCCCATAATGATAGTTATCTCTGTTATTCTTCTGGTATTTCTCTCCGACATGACAATCTCATTTTTTGAAGGACTTATATTCGTAGTGATGCTTGCTGCATTCATTATTTTCAGTTACTACTATTCACTCAAAGAGAAAGATGAAGAAGTTCAGAAAGAATTTCAGGATTTGGTAAAGGTTAAACAGTCGAACGTTATTGTTTTGTTGCTGCTAATCTCTGCCGGTATAGTTTTGCTTGCAGTTGGTGCGGATATCTTCGTGAAAGGTGCAGTAGATATAGCTGAAAGGTTTGGTGTCAGTCAGGCAACAATAGGTTTGACTATTGTTGCAATAGGAACCAGTCTGCCAGAACTTATAACCGCAATTGTTGCAGCGCTTAAAAAAGAGAGTGATATAGTTATTGGGAACGTAATTGGCTCTAATATATTTAACATTTCAAGCATACTTGGCATTACTGCACTAATAAGCCCGTTAACCGGTGATGGTATAAAGTCATTTGACCTCATAATAATGGTGGCTTTTTCTGTAATTATTTTTCCATTATGCCGAATTGGTTTCTCTGTCAGCCGTATCGAGGGGGGGATATTATTCCTTGGCTATATCGCTTATATGCTATTTCTTATCGTTTGAAATTCTTCATCGAAATAAATCAAGTGGGGCATATTTCGTCACAACCTATGTTAAAGCTCTGTTAAGTCCTTGCATATTCGCTTAATTTATACTAAGTTTGTGCAACTTTTTCGCCCCATTGAGGGCGATTTTTGTTTGTATGAATTTTTTAAAAGAAAATATAGCCCGGATAATCCGGGAAATCGTGGAAAAAAACGGTTATCTGTTAATTGACTTTAACGTCAGGGGAAGCGATAGCCTTCATATTTTTGAAGTGTTTGTGGATGCGGTGCATAGTGTTACTGCTGATAACTGCGCAGCCCTAAGCCGTGAAATAGCATCAGCTATCGACGATTGCAATCTTGTTTCCTCTGCTTACAGACTGGATGTTTCTTCTCCCGGTACCGAAAGACCATTGATCTATCCGCAGCAGTTTCCAAAGCATGTTAACCGTAAATTTGAAATTGAATACAAACACAATGATACTCTGAATAAAGCAACAGGAAAGCTGATCGCTGTAAATAACGAACAGCTTACCTTTTTAATTAACAATAAAGATGAGTTAACCCTTAACTTTAATAATATCACAACCGCAAAAGTTATCTTAAGTTTTTCTTAACGGAGGAAGCGCTAAATGAACATCGACATAGTCGAATCCTTTGCCCAAATGGTAAGGGAAAAAGGTATTGATAAGGACGTACTTGCAGGTATTCTTGAAGAAATCTTCGGTTTGCTTGTGAAGAAAAAATACGGCGAAGAAGCAAAATATGATGTTGTCGTAAATATGGATAGAGGTGATATCGAAATATTCCTTGAGCGTGAAATAGTTGACGAGGTCACCGATCCCAATCTACAGGTAAGCATTACTGAATTAAATAGTAGGGGTAACGAAGAAGAGCTTGAAGTGGGAGACGATTATGTTGAAAAGATCGAACTTGCTTCTCTCGGCAGAAGACTTATTACACTAGCAAAACAAAGTCTTAACCAGAAAATCCGCGAAATTGAAAAAGATATTATCTACAACGAATACAAAGAACTACTCGGCGAAATAGTTGTAGGCGATATCTACCAGATAAGAAAGAGTGACATTCTTGTTAATCACAACAAAAATGAACTTCTTCTGCCGCGTTCAGAACAAATTCCGCATGAAAGATATAAGAAGGGTGAAACAATAAGAGCTATCATTAAAGAAGTAAAAAAAGGCAGCAGCGGTCCGGTAATTATTATTTCCCGTTCAGACAATATGTTTTTAAGAAGGCTGTTTGAAATTGAAATACCGGAAATTTATGACGGCATTATCGAAATAAAGGCAATAGCCCGTGAACCCGGCGAAAGAGCTAAAATAGCAGTTGAATCTCAGGATTCCAGAATTGACGCGGTTGGTGCTTGCGTTGGTATGAAGGGCGTCCGTATTCATGCAATTGTAAGAGAGCTTAACAACGAAAACATTGATGTTGTTAATTTTTCAGAAGACTCCATCATTTTTATACAACGCTCTCTTGCCCCGGCAAAAATTAAACAGATTGAACTTGATGAAGATGAGAGAAAAGCTGTAGTTACTGCTGACAGTGACCAGGTCTCTCTTATTGTTGGAAGAAATGGCGTTAACATCAGGCTTGCAATGAAGCTTACCGGTTATGATATCGAAATTCTCAGGGAAGAAAAACCGTTCGATGAATATGATGAAGATATCGAACTGATCGACCTCAGAGAAGAGCTTGGAATGGAAACCTATCAGACTTTAATTAACCATCGTTATGATACTGCCCTTGATGTGCTCTCGGCAGGACCGGAAAAACTGAAAGAAATTGAAGGCTTCGACGATGAAAAAATAAACGAGATTCTCGAAATCATCAAATCCCAGTTTGAAGACGAAGAATAAAAGATTTTTATACCGGATAAATTTTTTATGGCAGAAACCAAAACGAAGAAGAGCAGAATATACAAATTAGCTTCGGAATACAACATCGCTGCTGAAAACATCATCGAGTTTTTGCAGAAGAAGGGTCACGAAGTAAAATCTCACATGTCCATGCTGACCGATGAGATGATGAAGGATATTCAGGATCACTTTAAGAAGGATATTGAAAAGGCTGAAAAGCATTATAAAAAGATTGCTGAATTCAACAAGAAAAGAAGCGAAAGAGCAGAAAAAGAGGATGAAAAGAAATCCATAAAAATTGAATCAGAGCTGCTATATACTGAACCAATCCATATAAAAATAGAAGATATTAAGAAAGAACCGGAAGCTGCTGAAGCTGAAGACACCGGCACGGTTGAGACTACCCCCGCTGTTGAAGAAGCTATTCCAACCGATCAGATAACCGAAAAAACTGATGAAACTGTTCAAGCAAAAGAAACAGTTGTTGATGACCAGAACAAAGAACCATCCTTCGTTTCTCTAAAGAAAGCTACCGCTGGTAAGTTAAAAGGTCTGAAGGTTGTCGGGAAAATAGACCTTAAAGATAAAACCAAAAAAGCACAGGTTGCAGAACCGAAAGACGAAACCGACAAAGACGAAAAAGAAAAAGCTGTCCAACCGGTAAAGAAGAAAAGGAAAAAGCCAAAGAAAAAAATCGCGGCTGTGATTGAAGATGTTCCGGCTGCTAAAAAGAAAAAGCGAATTAAGAAATTTGAAATTGACCAGAATGAAGTGAAAGAAGCTATCCGGAAAACTATGCTTAGTATGGATGATTCAATTACTGCAGGCAGAGCAAGTGTAAGAAAAAGAAAGAGGAAAGAAAGAGAGGCTGAAGAAGAGAGACGCCTTGAAGAAAAAAACCTGGAAAAATCCATTCTCAAGGTTAATGAATATATCGCTGTAAGTGAACTCGCCAACTTAATGGATGTTCCGGTTGCCGATGTGATATCAAAATGTATTAGCCTTGGACTTATGGTATCAATTAACCAGCGTCTTGATATTGATACTATTACTCTTGTTGCAGATGAATTCGGTTTCAGTGTTGAACTGCAGCAGGAATATTCTTCAGAAGCTTTGGAAGATGTGCCGGACGATCCCGAAACACTTGTTCCCCGCCCGCCGATAGTAACTGTAATGGGACACGTTGATCATGGCAAAACATCTCTTCTGGATTATATAAGAAGTTCTAATGTTGTTGCAGGTGAATCCGGTGGAATTACACAGCACATCGGCGCTTATAAGGTTGATATAAGCGAAGACAAATCTATTTGTTTTCTCGACACCCCCGGTCACGAAGCTTTCACTGCAATGAGAGCTAGGGGCGCTCAGCTAACCGACATTGTAATTCTCGTAGTTGCTGCCGATGATGCAGTAATGCCGCAAACAGTCGAGGCGATAAACCACGCACAAGCCGCTGGCGTTCCGATTGTAATAGCTGTAAATAAAATTGATAAACCAGGGGCTAATTCGGAAAAAATAAAACAGCAGCTTTCCGAAAGGAACGTGCTTGTTGAAGAATGGGGTGGTAAATATCAGTGTGTGGAAATTTCTGCTAAAGCCGGTCTGAATATTGACACTCTCCTCGAAAAAGTCCTGCTTGAATCAGAACTTCTCGACTTAAAAGCAAACCCTAACAGAAAAGCACGTGGTGTGGTTGTTGAATCCGAGCTTGATAAAGGAAGAGGTATTACAAGCACTATTCTTGTTCAAAAAGGAACGCTCAAAATAGGAGATCCATTTATCGCCGGTGTCTACCACGGAAAAGTTAGGGCAATGTTTGATGAAAGAGGCAACAAGGTTGTTGAGGCTACTCCATCAACTCCGGTTCAGGTGCTTGGCTTTGAAGGAGCTCCGCAGGCTGGCGATACTTTTGTAGTTCTTGAGTCCGAAAGATTGGCAAGAGAGGTTAGTTTAAAGCGGCAGCAGTTGAAACGTGAGCAGGATCAGAAACAAATTCATCATATTACCCTTGATGAAATCGCAAAACAAATCAGCATCGGTGGTGTGAAGGAGCTTCCATTAATAGTAAAAGGCGACGTTGACGGCTCGGTTGAAGCATTGTCGGATTCTCTTATGAAACTTTCTACTGATGAAGTTATTGTTAGAGTAATCCATAAAGGTGTTGGCGGAATATCTGAAAGCGATGTGCTTCTTGCTGCTGCTTCAAATGCAATTATTATTGGCTTCCACGTTCGTCCGAATCTTAATGCCAGAAAGCTGGCCGAATCTCAAAAAGTGGACATACGCCTCTACAGCGTTATTTACGATGCAATAAACGAAGTTAAGTCTGCACTTGAAGGATTGCTCTCACCCATTCTTTCCGAAGAAATTGCCGGAACACTTGAAGTAAGAGATACTTTCAAAGTTCCTAAATCCGGAATTGTTGCCGGTTGTTATGTGCTGGATGGAAAGATAGCAAGAAATAACAAGCTAAGAGTTATCCGCGATGGTATCGTAATTTATGAAGGTGAAATTGGATCGCTCAGAAGATTCAAAGATGATGTCCGCGAGGTTGATGCCGGCTACGAATGTGGTCTTAATATTTCAAACTTTAACGATATTAAAGTTGGTGATATACTTGAAGCATTTAAAATTATTGAAACTAAAAAGAAATTAGCATAAAAGGAGAATTGTAGCTTTTTCAGAAAGCGTGGAAATTATGGTGCTGGTGATTAGCTGCGGTGAAAGGAATTAAAAAAAATGTCACACAGAGTTGATAAGGTTGAGAACCTGATTAAGGAAGAAATTAGCCTCATATTTCTTCACAAAATGCAATATCCCGAGCTTGGCTTTCTCACTATCACAAGTGTTAAAGTCTCTCCCGACCTGAAAATGGCAAAGATTTATCTTTCTGTACTCGAAAAAGATAAAAGAGATTATGCTCTTGAGTATGTTAGGAACAAAACAGGATTTCTCCGCTCAGAACTTGCTTCGAGAATAAGATTGAAATTTATTCCCGAATTAAAGTTCTTTTTAGACGATACATTAGACTATGTTGAAAAGATAGAAGGACTAATTAAAAAGATTCACCAGGATGATAACAAAACAAACAATTGATATCGCGCAGCGCGATTTTATGGCGGGGGAAATAATTCTTATTGACAAACCTATCGGCTGGTCTTCATTCAGGGTAGTGTATGAAATAAGAAAAATGTTAAACACACGCAAAGTTGGTCACACCGGAACACTCGATCCTATGGCAACCGGATTGCTTATCCTTTGCACCGGCAAAAAAACAAAAGAGGTAGCTAACTACCAGCAGATGGATAAGACTTATACCGGGATGATCAGACTGGGCAGAACAACCCCATCAATGGACCTTGAAACTGAACCAATTATTGAGCGTCCCTATGATAAAATTGCCTGGGAAGATGTTATGAGGCTGAAAGATGAATTTGTCGGTCCAAGGCTTCAAACACCACCGATGTTCTCTGCAAAAAAATTTGAAGGCAAAGCCCTCTATAAATATGCCCGGAAAGGTAAAGTAGTAGATAGAAAACCAACGGAAGTTACTATACATAAATTTGAAATTACAAAAATTTCTCTGCCCTATATCTATTTTGAGATACAGTGTACGAAAGGGACATACATACGTGTAATAGCTAACGATTTTGGTGAGAAGCTGGGATGCGGCGGTGTGCTTGCTTCTTTAAGGCGCACTGCAATCGGCGAAGTATCCGTTGAGGATGCTATACTTCCGCAGGACTTTTTTGAAAGATTTAATGGCACGCCGGCGAGGAGATAAATGTTTTCTTTACTAATACAGAATCTCTCAGGTTTCCTTTTGAGACGAAAAACCAGTATATTTAACAGCTATTGTTCGGAACTACCGTACTATGCAAGTTTATGATGATTTAAAAAAAATAAAAAAAGACGAAAATACAATAGTTTCTTTAGGCACGTTTGACGGGGTTCATTTAGGGCATAAAAAGATTATTGATAAAGTTGTTGAAAGAACGGCGGCTAATGGAGGCAGAAATTTTCTTATCACTTTTCATCCTCACCCACGTACAATTGTTTCTGACAGCTTTAACCTGAAGCTGCTAACTACAACACGAGAAAAAATAAAAGAGTTTGAAAAGTTAGGTGTAGAAAATTTATTCATCATAAATTTTACCAAAGAGTTTTCACAACTGGCTCCTGAACAGTTCTTTAAAAATTTTGTTGTTGATGCAATCGGATTGAGGGAAGTTGTTATAGGATATGATCATCACTTCGGCAAAAGCCGCGGCGGCGGCGCCCAAACCCTCTACAAAATGGGCAGCGAGCTCGGATTTAAAGTAACGGTTGCCGATCCGCTTACCATCGATGATCACACTGTAAGCAGCACCAAAATCAGAAATGCATTAATGGAAGGCAATATTAATAAAGCCTCTGCATTACTCGGCAGATATTACTCCTTTTCCGGGTCAGTAACTGACGGCGATAAGCGAGGGAGAGAACTCGGATTCCCGACCGCTAACATAAATCTTGAAGATCAAAGCAAACTGCTGCCGGCTATTGGTATATACGTGGTTGAGGTAATTGTTGATGATCAAAAACACTTCGGATTATTGAGCATTGGCAAACGCCCTACTTTTCATAATTCGGGCGAGATTGTGCCGGAGGTTTTTATTTATGATTTTAATCAGGATATTTATAACAAATTTATTACTGTAAATATTGTAGAGAGATTGAGAGGAGAAGAAAAATATACTTCTGCTGAAGATCTGGTTAACCAGATGCTGAAAGACAAAGAAAACGGTTTAATAATATTAAGCAAATTAAATAATTAATTCCGGTTCATTCTGGAATTACATTGGACAATAATTAAAGGAAACATTAATGACAAAAGAAGAAAAACTTGAAATAGTCAGAAAGTTCGGTGCGAGCGAAAAAGACTCCGGTAAAACAGAAGTGCAGATAGCGCTTCTAACCAAACGTATAAATGATCTTACAGGGCACTTTAATGATCATAAAAAAGATCATCACTCAAGAAGAGGCTTGATGATGATGGTAGGAAAAAGAAGAAGGCTGCTGGATTATCTTATAAAGAAGGATATATCAAGATACAGAAGCATTATTAAAGAATTGAACATAAGAAAGTAAAGGAAAGAACTTAAAATGATTGTTAAAAAAGAAGTAGAAATTGGCGGCAAACTGTTTACACTGGAAACCGGCAGGTTTGCTAAACAAGCTAGCGGCTCGGTTATGGTTCGCTATGGTGATACAATGGTTTTGGTAGCCGCCGTGGCTTCTGAAAAGGCTAATGAAGACCTCGACTATTTTCCCCTCCAGGTCGAGTACCGTGAAAAAACATCTGCAGCCGGTAAGTTCCCGGGTGGTTTTATCAAAAGAGAAGGCAGACCAACGGAAAAGGAGATCCTGAGCGCTCGCCTGATTGATAGGCCCATCCGTCCTCTTTTCCCCGAAGACTTTAAGAACGAAACACAGGTTGTAGCTTTCGTGTTTTCATACGATACCGAAAACGATGCCGATGTTCTTGCAGCAGTTGGAGCTTCAGCCGCACTTACCATCTCCAGCATTCCTTTCAACGGTCCGACCGGTGAGGTAAGAGTTGGAAGAGTGAAAGGCGAACTCATTATCAACCCGACTCATTCGCAATTAAAAGAAAGCGACATTGAACTTGTTGTTGCAGGAACTGATGACTCAATAATGATGGTTGAAGGCGAATCAAAAGAAATAAGCGAACAGGAATTGCTTGATGCATTAAAAATCGCTCACCAGGAAATTAAGAAACTCGTTAAAATTCAGATCGAATTGCGCGAAGCTGTTGGTAAACCGAAGTGGGAAGTTACTCCGGCTGAAATTGATGAGGCGCTTAAAAATGCTGTTTATGAGCTTGCTCACGATAGGTTAAAAGATATAGTTTATTCTGTTTTAACCAAAGAAGAAAGAAGCACGAAGAATAAAGAATTAACCGAATCAGTATTAGAAGCTCTTTCCGAACAATTCCCCGAAAAGGAAAAAGACATTAAATCAATTATGCATAATCTCGAAAAAGATCTTATGCGTAAAAGAATTCTTGATGAGGGAGTAAGGCTTGATGGAAGAAATACAACCCAGATCCGAACGATTACAATTGAAACAGGAATTCTTCCAAGAACGCACGGTTCGGCTTTATTTACAAGGGGTGAAACCCAAAGCCTTACAACTGTTACACTCGGCACAAGAAACGATGAACAGCTTATTGACGGGCTGCTTCAGGAGTATGCAAAAAAATTCATGCTTCATTACAACTTCCCTCCGTTCAGCATAGGAGAAGTTGGTAGAATGACCGGAGTAGGAAGAAGAGAAATTGGTCATGGCAATCTTGCAGAGCGTGCATTAAAAATTGTTATGCCCCCGGAAGATCAGTTTCCTTATACAGTTCGCGTAATTTCGGATATACTTGAATCGAACGGCTCCTCTTCAATGGCTACAGTATGTGCCGGCTCGCTTGCATTAATGGATGCCGGTGTGCCGATCAGTAAAGCTGTTTCCGGTGTTGCTATGGGTCTGGTAAAGGAAGGCGATAAGTACGCCGTGCTTTCCGACATACTCGGTAATGAAGATCATCTTGGTGATATGGACTTTAAAGTTGCCGGTACCGCTGATGGTATTACTGCATTCCAGATGGACATTAAGATCGAGGGCATTTCGTTCGAGATAATGGAGCTTGCTCTTATTCAGGCTAAAGCAGGCAGGCTGCATGTTCTTGAAGAAATGAACAAAGTGCTTGCTAAATCGAACGCTTCTCTTTCGCAGTATGCGCCAAGACTTATCACCATGAAAATTGATACCGACCAGATCGGTCTTGTTATCGGACCCGGCGGCAAAACAATTCAGGGTATGCAAAGACTTTTTGGCGTCGATATCGTTGTTGATGATGATGGTACTGTTAACATCGCTTCACCAAATAAAGAGAACGCCACAAAATGTAAAGAGTATATTAAAAAGCTAACAGCTACACCCGAAGTAGGTGAAGTTTACGAAGGAGTTATCACAAAAATAATGGAATTTGGCGCTTTTGTCGAAATACTGCCGGGCAAAGAAGGCTTGCTGCATATTTCACAAATTGACAACAAGCGCGTTGAGAAAGTTTCCGATTACTTTAAAACAGGCGATAAAGTTACCGTTAAGCTGCTTAAGATTGAAAACGGTAAGTTATCGCTTAGCAGAAAAGATCTTTTAAAGAACAGTAATAAATCCGAAAGTTCTAATTAAGTATTATGTATATGCCGGGTGTTGAAACCCGGTATTTTTTATATCGCTAATTGGTTTAATGATGCACGTGATTGATAGTACAAACTGAAATCGTTTCTCGGTTTTCGTTTCAATCATTGCAAAATGAACCAGTAGTAAATTTTTATAATTAAAGTTGGGTATAACCGCTGTTCTAAAGCGATATTCCAACAGGTTTGTTAACAAAGCGCGGTTTAATGACAGAATGCTAACTTTGCTGATCATATCAATTTTTACTCTTTCTCTTTTGGAGAGACTAATCTTATCCATGTCGGTTTCCCGCAGCTTTGTTTTATCATCAAAGTTTTTGGTAAAGAAATATTTCATTTCACCAGAAGAGTTTTCAACATATGACAAAAGAAATTATTATCAACTCATCCTCTACCCAGACCCGCGTAGCAATTACAGAAGGCGGGCAGCTTGTAGACTTCTTTGTAGATTACCCCGAGAACAGGAGGATGGTGGGGGATATCTACCTCGGTAGGGTCGCCCGTGTACTGCCGGGTATTCGCGCTGCATTTATCGATATCGGCATGAAGCATGACGCTTTTCTGCACTTCTCCGATATTGGGGAGAGGACAAAGCAATTCCAGGATTTGCTTGGTGACGATTCGGATGTTGACGAAGATGACGATGATTCAAACGGCGCTTCTCTTCATCGGAATAAAAACAGCCGCGATGTCCAGTTCACCACCCCAAAGCTCCATAAAGGGCAGGATATCATCATACAGATTACCAAAGAACCTGTTAACAATAAGGGAGTAAGGGTTACATCATCGGTATCTCTTCCCGGCAGGTTCTGCGTACTCCTTCCCTTCGATAATAAAATAGGTGTTTCAAAAAAGATTTATGACTATCGCGAAAGAAAAAGGCTGCGCAATATTGCCCGCAGCATTCTTCCCGAAAATTACGGGCTTATAATCCGTACGGTTGCCAGAAATCAAAGTGAAGAATCGCTTAAAGATGATCTGAATTATCTCATCAAAACATGGAGCGAAATTGAAACTTCGATCAAATCTGAAAAGCCGCCTTCACTTGTTCACCAGGACCTGAGTACAACATCCAGCGTTATTCGCGATTTGTTAACAGAGGATGTAACAAAAGTTTTTGTCGATTCTAAAAAATTGTATAAGCAGATCAAAAATTATATTCAGCTTATTCACCCCCAATGGTCAGATAAAGTAGAGCTGTTCAAATCAAGCACTTCAATATTTGATGCGTTCAAAATTGAAGAGCAGATCAAAACTTTGATGGCAAGGAAGGTCGCGCTGCCAAGCGGCGGCTACCTTATTATCGAGCATACCGAAGCAATGGTTGTAATAGATGTTAACAGCGGAAGATACGCTAAAAGTAAAGACCAGGAAGTTAATTCACTTAAAACTGACCTTGAAGCTGCACGTGAAATTGCGCGGCAGATGAGGCTGCGCGATATTGGCGGCATCATTGTAGTAGATTTTATTGATCTCGAAGAAGATAAAAATCGTAAAAAAATCTACGACGAGCTTAGGAAGGAATTCCGAAAAGACAGAGCAAAGGTTACCGTTCTGCCAATGTCCGAGTTCGGGCTTATTCAGATAACCCGGCAGAGGATCAGGCAAAATATTATGCAGACGATGAAGGAAGTTTGTCCATATTGTCTTGGTACTGGCTTGTTAACAAAGCACTTTCATACAGTTTATGATCTTGAAGAATGGCTGCGCAAATTCAGAAGAAACTCGAAAGTGCGAAAGCTTATTCTTAAGTGTCACTCTGCTTTTGCAGTCAGATTAAGAGAGGGTGCAATCAAAAAAATCACGAAATTGCAGTGGAAATATTTTGTCGGAATAAAGATCGTGGAAGACGATACTATCCCTCCCGGGCAGTTCAGATTCTTATCTGTAAAAACCGAGAAAGATATTACAGAAGAGTATTCCTAAGTTTGATTATCACAGAATTAAAAACGGAGCAGGAACATGAAATTTTTCATAGACACCGCAAGCATAAGTGAAATAAAAGAAGCCGCAGCTTTAGGGATCCTTGATGGCGTTACAACAAATCCCTCGCTTGTTTCAAAAGAAGGAAAGGATTTCAGAAAACTGCTGGACGAAATACTTGCCATAGTTGACGGACCCGTCAGCGCCGAAGTTATTTCCACTGATTATAACGGCATACTTAAAGAAGCACGAGACCTTTCAAAAATCCATCAAAACATCGTTGTTAAAGTTCCTCTCATTAAAGAAGGTTTAAAGGCAGTACGCACCTTAGCTTCCGAACAAATTAAGACGAATGTAACATTGTGTTTCTCTCCGTCGCAGGCGCTGCTTGCAGCAAAGGCAGGAGCGACTTACATAAGTCCATTTGTGGGAAGGCTTGATGATGTCAGCATGATCGGGATGGAACTTATTTCGCAGATTGTTCAGATTTACAGGAATTATATTTTCTCCACTGAAGTTCTGGTTGCCAGTATAAGACATCCGCTTCATCTGGTTGAGGCAGCGCTCATCGGTGCTGATGTTTGTACAATGCCTTTTGATGTTATAAACAAGCTCTTCAACCATCCTTTAACAGACACAGGACTTGAAAAGTTTTTAGCAGACTGGAGAAAAAGTCAAAAGTAAAACAACTTTAAAATATTAATCTCAACTACGGAAAAAATATGAAGAGAACAACGCTCAATCCTGTTCATAAAAAGCTTGGCGCAAAACTTGTCGAATTTGCCGGGTTCGAAATGCCCATTCAGTATTCATCTATAATTGCAGAGCATAAATCTGTGCGGATTTCAGTCGGGGTGTTCGATGTATCGCATATGGGGGAAATTTTTGTAAGTGGCAGCCAGGCTCTTGATTTTGTTCAGTACATAACTGTTAACGATGCATCAAAGCTATTTGCGGGCAGGGTGCAATACAGCGCAATGTGTTACCAGGATGGGGGAATAGTTGACGATCTGCTAGTTTATAAGTTAGAGGATAACCGCTTCCTGCTTGTAGTTAATGCTTCGAACATACAGAAAGACTTTGAATGGATGACTGAGAATAATAAGTTCGATGCTAAGATTGATAATCAGAGCGATGAGTACACCTTGCTTGCACTGCAAGGGCCAAAATCAAAAGAAGTGCTTAAGAAAATCGCACCTGATCTATACAACATGGAATATTATCATTTTGCATCAACACATATCTCTGGGGTAGATATGATTATTTCAAGAACCGGCTATACAGGTGAAACGGGCTATGAATTATACTTCAAGGCTGATGAACCTACCGCTGAAAAAATCTGGAACCTGATCTTTGATGCAGGAAAAGAATTCAATATACAGCCCGTGGGGCTTGCGGCACGCGATACATTAAGACTTGAGATGGGCTTCTGTCTTTATGGAAATGATATTGACCAAACAACCAATCCGCTGGAAGCCGGATTAGGCTGGATAACAAAATTAAATAAATCGGATTTTATTGGTAAAGAATCACTCGTAAAAGTTAAGAATGATGGACTAAAGCGTAAGCTTGTTCCGATGGTTGGTAACGAAAAAGTTTTCCCGAGGCATGGGTATGACATTAGTGTGAACCGGAAAAAAATCGGAACCATTACAAGCGGTACCGTAAGCCCGACACTCGATAAGCCTATAGCGCTCGGATACGTTGATGTAAATTATGCGAACGTTGGCAGTGAAGTAAATTTCCTGATTAGAGATAAAGAAACACCCGCTGTAATTACCAAGCTGCCGTTTGTAATCAAATGAAAGTATTTTAATAATCTTATTTGTTAATGAAATACGGTTCTTAAAACAGAAAGAAAATTAACTTTAATATATCTGAAGATAATTTGTTTTAACAGCTAAGCTCTCAGCTTATGAAAATAAATGTATTACTAACACCTGTTGCCGTTGACGAACTTTACTTTACAGGTAAAACAACAATAGCGATTGATGTCCTTCGCGCATCATCAACAATTGTAACGGCGCTGCAGAACGGCGCAAGGGAAGTAGTTCCAGTTGCGAGCGTTGAGTTTGCCGTTAAAGTATCCGGCGGCATGTTCGGCGGGCAGACGCTGCTTGGCGGTGAACGCAACACAAAAAAAATATCCGGCTTCGCTTTGGGCAACTCGCCGCTTGAATATACACGCAAAGTAATAAATGGAAAGTCCGTTATCCTTTATACAACAAACGGAACCAAAGCAATTGCAAAAGCCAAATTCTCCGAAAATCTTTTTGTCTGTTCCTTCCTCAATATACATGCAGCAGCCAAACATCTTGTTGATCTGAATAAAGATGTGGAAATATTATGTGCCGGTAAATCAAATAATTATTCAATGGAAGATACTGTTTGTGCCGGCAGGCTGATAACTGAAATTATGAAGCTCAATAAGGATGTTGAACTATCAGACTCTGCCAAAGCAAGCGTTGCACTCAGTAAATCATTCGGGAAGAATTTATACAAGATGCTCTGCGATACCGAACACGGTAAACTATTGCTGGAGAATGAATTCATAGATGATCTCAGATATTGCGCCCAATTGAATACAACCAACTCACTTCCCTATTTTACCTCAAATGTTCTTAAATTAATGAAGGTTGATGTACCGGTTGAATCGGATGATACTTAAAACAGTCGGTTTTAACAATGAAAAGAAAACCAAAAAATACAAAGAACGGAAAGAAACCTGAGAACAACGGACATCTCTCCTTCTCAGGCGAAAAGAAAAAAAGAATAATCGGGATTTTTATAATTGTTCTTTCCTTAATTCTCTTTATATCGATTATCAGCTACAACCGCCGCGACGAAGCAAATCTTACAAACATATTTACAGACTTTTACAATTCCCTTAGCGAAAAATCCGATATTAAGAACTGGCTTGGTGTTATTGGCGCTCACCTTGCAGATTTTTTTGTTAAAGACGCTTTCGGCTACATATCGGTTATCTTCCCGGTAATACTTTTTTTATGGGGAATTAACATCTTCAAAAAGCCCGGCGGGAAATTCTTATTTTCTGTTTCAAACTTTCTGCTGGCGTCCGGTTTACTCATCTCAGGTTTCTTTGGTGTTTTGAGAAGCCGGTACGATATTTTTTCCGGTATGTGGGAATTGCATGGTTATACCGGTCTTTATCTTGGCGAAATATTATCACGGCTGCTTGGCGGAGTTGGCAGTATCCTTTTTATCATCGGTTCGTTTACTGCCCTCATGGTTTATGCTTTTGATATTAAGATTGAAGAGATATTCCGTTCGCTAAAGAATCTGTTCAGCAGTGTAAGCTCAAAAGTAAAAGACCGTTTTGATAGTGAAGATGCTGAAGAGGATTCTGAAAATTTGAAAAAGATCAAAGCGCTAAGCGCTGATAAAAAGAAAATCAAAAAGAAAAAAGAAAAAGAGTTCACAGCAGCCGAACTGATGGAATCGGAAGTACAGGATCAGACGAAAATCAGAATTATACGTAAAGACGTTGAACCGCCCGCGCCTGAAGTTGAAAATGTGGTCCTCAAAGATGAAGCAAAGAAAGTTGACCTTGAAAAAACCGGCGAAATGCCCGCTAAAGATTCCGATAAAGAGAGGGAATCCAAGCTGCCCAACCAGTGGGAAGAATCAATATCTTATCAGAAGCCCGGTCTGGATATTCTTGATCCATCACCTTCGGAAGATTTTAAAGTTGCAGAAGAAGAGTTAAAACGTAATGCAGAACTTCTTAAAGAAAAACTTAAACTGTTTGATATAGACATTCAGGACATTTCCGTTACACCGGGACCGGTTGTAACTTTGTATGAAATTGTTCCGGCGCCGGGCGTAAAGATCAGCAGGATTGTAGGGCTTGAAAATGATATTGCATTGGCACTCGCAGCAAGAGGTATAAGAATTATTGCGCCCATTCCCGGCAAGAGCGCAATTGGCGTTGAAATACCAAATGCAGAGGCTTCGCTTGTGAATGCTCGTTCTGTTCTGGCACGTATTCATGAATCGAAGTTCGAACTACCAATGTCGCTTGGCAAAACCATCAGCGGAGATGTTTATTTAACCGACCTTGCCAAAATGCCGCACGTTCTGATTGCCGGTTCTACAGGTTCGGGGAAAAGCGTTGGTATAAATATGATAATTGCAAGCCTGCTTTATACAAAGCATCCTTCTGAAGTAAAGCTCATAATGATAGATCCGAAAAAAATAGAACTTTCTTTCTATAACAAACTTCGAAAACATTACCTTGCCGTTTCGCCCGACCTGGAAGAGGAGATCATAACAAATCCGCAGAATGCCGTGCTGCTTCTTAAATCGGTTGAATATGAAATGGAGAAGCGTTATGACAAGCTTGCAAAAGCAGGTGTTAGAAATATTGTTGACTATAACAAGAAAGTATCAGACCCTAAAACCCGACCGCATGATACAGAGGAAATAAAACATCACCCGATTCCTTATCTTATCGTAATAGTTGACGAGCTTGCAGACCTGATGATAACTGCGGGTAAAGAAGTGGAAGAACCTATTACAAGATTAGCCCAGCTTGCAAGAGCAGTTGGAATTCATCTTGTGCTTGCAACTCAGCGCCCGTCTGTTAATGTTATTACCGGTGTTATTAAAGCGAACTTCAGTGCAAGGATTGCTTACCAGGTTGCCACAAAAGTTGATTCGAGAACAATCCTCGATATGAACGGCGCTGAGCAATTACTGGGAAGAGGAGATATGCTGTTCCTTCCAACCGGTTCGCCGAAACCGATAAGAATACAGAACGCTTTTATTTCAACCGATGAAGTTGAAAAGATTACAAGCTATATTTATTCGCAGCAGGGTTATTCACGTCCGTATTTCCTGCCGTCATTATATGACAAGAAAAAAGAAGCAGGCAGCGGATTTCTTGCCGATCTTGATCCGATGTTTGAAGATGCCGCAAGGGTTATAGTGCGTCATCAGCAAGGCTCTGTTTCATTGCTTCAGAGAAGATTGAAGCTCGGTTACTCGCGCGCCGCAAGAATTGTGGATCAGCTTGAGCTTGCCGGGATAGTCGGTCCTAATGACGGCAGTAAAGCACGACAGGTTCTTGTTGAGAATGAAGAACAGCTTGAAACTATTTTGAGGAATTTGTAAAGGAATTTGCCTTTTGACTGGTCAGATACGCCGGATTTTTCCTGCCTGAGCAAAGATAAAACCAGGCATAGCCGCCGCAGCACAGATTTCGACACCCGAATAGCTTCGCTTAATCTGTGCTGCGTGGCTGGGTTTGGAATTCTTTATTGCAGCAGTAATATTATCTTCATTAAAAATAAAGATGACATCTTTTATGCAACTGCTTTGCAGATCGAAAGATGTCATCTTTTTTTACCTCAATAATATCATCTTCTTTGTTTCGGAGAAGCTGCCGGCATTTAATCTGTAAAAGTAAACTCCGGAAGGAAGTCCCGTTGCATTAAACTCAACAGAGTGTGTGCCTGCTTGCTTGTATTCATTAACAAGCGCTGCAACTTCTCTGCCCAAAACATCATAAACTTTTAGTGATTGCAGACTGCCGACCGGAGACTGCCAACTGATAACTGTGCCTGGGTTGAAGGGATTGGGGTAGTTTTGTGAGAGCGAATAAAAGCCAATAGTAAGTGGTGAATTTTCTATACTTAAAATAATGTCACCTTCATATAAACCTTGGGATGATGTTGCAAAGAAAAAATTATCACTGAAATCCTGTTTAATATCTGTTAGAGGCACACCCAATCCAGTCGGTTGATTAAAAACACTCCAGTTATTTCCATAATTGTATGAAATATATACTTTATTAGTATCCCAAAAGCCAGGTCCTGATGTTCCAGTGATAACTACCCCGTTAGTATCTGCATAAACAGTCGTAAATCGCTGATCAAATAGAATCTGATTCCAATTCAATCCTGCATTTGTTGAACGTATAAGCCCAAATGTGGTCTCACTCACTAAAAAAACATAATCGTTCTTTGTTATAGCTAATGGAAAAAGTCCATCAGTATATCCAAATCCTGAATATATAGGACTGAAAGAAGAGCCTAAGTCAGTAGATTTATATAAAACAGAAGCTGTTAGTGCCCAAAGTATCCCGTTTACGAATATAAGGGTAGGCGCCATAATTGGAAGAATATCCCAATTCTGCCCACCATCAAATGTTCTTCTCAACTTTCCGTAGCTTGCAGCTGCAAAAACAGTATCATCATTAACAGCTAGTACGTTATTCACGTAAAACAAAGTATCAATGGTAAGTTTTGTCAATAGCCAGTTCTGACCTAAATCCGTGGATTTATATAACCCTTCATCCAATGTTGCCGCATAAATAATTTCATTTTGAGTTATTGACAGTGCTTCTACTTTGTATAATCCCATTTCTCTCCATTCTTTTCGGATTCTGTCATATTTTTGCACACCACTTGGCGTAGCTGCAAATATTAAACTATCACCACTGAACACAATATTTTTTATGTTTGATATCGGTAAGCCTACCTGCTTAAATGTTTTTCCACTATCAATCGACCTGAAGATACCTCCATCACTGGCTTGTGTAAACTCACCTTCACTACCGACAAAAATATTATCATTCTTATTAATTTTTAATCTGAAAACTTGCTGCCTGTATAATCCACTTTGGTGCTGAGTCCAGGACTGTCCCATATCGGTAGTTTTGAATAATCCATCATTCTGAGTTCCGGCAAAGAGATTCCCATCTGAGTCAAAAGCTAACGATAATACTACTTTACCGGCTAAACCTAATTGTACCCAGTTTTGACCGCCATTTGAGGAATAGAACACGCCATCGCCGCCCAAATAATTATACGTGTAACCGGTGCCACAAAAGATATTATTATTATCATCAATAAGAATAGCAGAAACAGCAATGTTCTGCAGAAAATTATCCAGATACCACGTTAAACCATTATCTGTGGTTGAATACAGACCGTTTGGTGTGCCTGTAAACACGGTATTATTTGCATCAGTAGCAAAAACGAATGGATTAAGATAGGCAACAAATTCCCAGCTATCTCCATAATTAGTTGAGCGAAATATTCTATTGTAATGACCATCTCCTGCAAAGAGCACCCTATCATTACTCTCTCCAAAAGCCCAGCATTCGTATGTTGCATACCCGTTATTTTTAATTTCCCAGGTTTCTCCATTATCAGTTGATCGATAAATTCTATACTGATGGTCTGTTCCAACCCAAATATGATCGTCCTTTGTTATATAAATAGAAAAAACAGCAAAGTCAGTTCCAAAGTTATGTTTGATTTTTTCCCAGGTTTCTCCATTATCAGTTGATTTATATATTCCTAAATATCCCCAAATACTGCCGTAAACACCAGCAAAAATATCTCCTTTAGAATTTATAGCAAGATCACCTATTGTTCCTCCCA
>JBBIGV010000009.1:0-77268 GCA_037447335.1 Ignavibacteria bacterium
TGTTGTTAAAATTATTTGATATAAGTTTAGGGTGTCCCAATGCGTAAGTCAGGAGCAGCCTTCATTATCATTCTTAAAAAAGAAATAATTACTTGAGATAAACCATCTTCATAGCTTTTATGAAAACTCTGTCGGATACTAAAGATTGTGCTTCCATCTGAAAGTAATAAATTCCCGATGCAAATTCAGAAGCATTCCATACGAGTGAATAGCTGCCCGCTGATTTAACATCGTTAGTCAGCACTTCGACTGTTTTACCAAGAATGTTGATCACTTTAATTTTTACATTACTCTCTTCCGGTAAATTAAACCTTATCACTGTTTCGGGATTGAATGGATTCGGATAGTTCTGCTCAAGATTGTAATCCATATGTTTGAAATCAATATCAACCCGAACCTCGGAAGAGTAGGTGAAACTTCCATTCAGGTCAATCTGTTTTAAGCGATAAAGAATTGTTCCGTTGAACTGAAAAGGTTCAAACACATCTGTGAACTGATATGAATGACGCAGCGATGAAGTTCCTGCGCCCTCCACAAAACCAATTTTTGCCCAGTTATTGTTTATTGATCGTTCAATATCAAATCCAAGGTTATTATTTTCCGAGAGAGTTTCCCAGCTTAATAATACCTTGTAATCATCAACCTGTGCAGTGAGAACAGTCATTTCTACCGGTACAACACTGACATAAACTGAAGCCTGGTTGCTGAAACCGGAGGTATGCGTAGCATTATAAGCATAAACGCGGTATGTGTAATTACCTGGTTCGGTTATAAAATTAGTAAACGATGTTACATTTGCACCTACTGAGTCTATCAATTCAAAATTACCATTATCAATTTTTCTTTCAATCTTAAAACCTGATTCGTTATTAGAATTGTCATTCCAGGTAAGATAGATATCACCGGCGCCCCCGAAACTCACCTGCAGATTGGAAGGAGCAATTATTTGTGCAGTTGGTATAAACTTAAATATGGTACCGCCATGTGCAACAACATATAATTCGTTGTTAAGATCAACTCCAAATGTAGAAGGGCTGCCGGACATAGTGAGCAGGAAAGTATTTACGGGCGGGTTGGTTCCGTCGTATTCGAGTGACCAGATATGCCTGTCCACATAATCGGCATAAATATATTTGCCGTATAAACCCGGTTGATTTGGTCCACGGTAAACAAAACCTCCGGTAACAGATTTTCCAGCCGTTCTGGGGTAGTCAAAAATCGGAAGCGTCATGCCGGTAGTATCGCATCCGGTTTGACATGTATTGCAAAGAAATCCTTCCATCACCTTCCATCCGTAGTTCTTTCCGCTTTCTATAATGTTAATTTCTTCTCTTGCAGTCTGACCAACATCGGCACACCAGTTCCAATGAGTTTCGGGGTCAATACTAAACCGCCATGGATTTCTTAGTCCATATGCAAATATCTCTTCTCTGTAGCCCTGTGAATTACCGGCAAAAGGATTATCAGGCGGGATGCTGTAATTTAAACCTCCTGAAGGCGCATTGACATCAATCCTAAGCATTTTACCGAGTAAAGTATTCAATGATTGACCGGCATTCAGAGGGTCGCATCCTGAACCGCCATCACCAACAGCAATAAGTAAATAGCCGTCAGGATCGAAGGCTATTTGTCCGCCATTGTGATTGGAATACGGCTGACTAAATGATAGTAAAATCAATTCTGAATTTTTGTCAGCAGAGTCCGGGTTTGATGTTACACTGAACCTTGATATACGGGTAGTGCGTGGATTAGAAGTAGTATAGTTAACATAGAAATATCCGTTGTTAGCATAGTTGGGATGGAATGCGAGTCCTAACAATCCCATTTCACCGCCGCTTGAAACCCGATCAGTTATATCCAGAAACATTTTTGTTGTTGATTGGTTCGGAAGATTCGGAAATACTTTTATTCTTCCCGCCTGTTCAACAACAAAAATCCTGTCTGTACCATCTCCGGCATGCTGTAAGTCAACAGGACTGGAAAAACTTAAACTCGGGAAAGCATTCTGCAGTTGGTACTGAGCAATCAGAGTCGACATCATACTCATCGTTATTACAAAAACCAACGTCAATGTGCATCTTTTCATTATTCACCTCTTTTATTGATTGAATTATTGTTAATTATTTTTTTCAACTGTTTTTTCTCTTTTGGTTTTTTCTTGTAAAATGCTTCAAGCTTGTCAACCTGATAATCTGATTTTTGTGCAGCATTAATAATACTGTTAAACAGCGCAAAGGTATCCTTCATTATCATATCAGGACCTTTGGCAGGAGCTTTCAGTTTTTTACTGTTCTTACCTTTCTTTTTTCCTTTTGTTTTTTTCTTCTTAACGACCGAAGAGATATTGACCAGTGCAAGAGAGTAAAGCCATCTGAGCAGGTTTTCAAATTGTTCTTTATTAAAGTAAGTTACACCCTGAAAGACATTTACGTGTGCATACTTATGAACATTATCTGAAACAAGCAATGCAGAAATTATCTCATCTTCAATTTTTTTTAAATCTGCCCGCAACATTTTTTTAGAGGAAAGATTTTTAACTCTGTGAATTTTTCTCCAGATTTTAACTATTTCAGGACTAAGTACAATTTTAAGAAGCGTGATATAGTTAAATCCGGCATCCCTTTTCATCAATGTGTTAATTGAGTTAATGAGCAGCTTTTCAGGAATGATTTCAATTACGGCTTTTGTTGACTCTGAAGATTTATTAATCCCTGCAATTATTCTTTCTAACAAAATAAAAAACAGAAGTAAATGGTTTTCATTTATCTTCCCGGGTTTTTTAATCAAGGAGAATTTATCAGATTCAGTCAGCCACATAGCTTTTCTTTTAGCCGACAGCTTCTCTTCAATTAAATTGATTTGCTTTCTTCCGGTACTGAGGGATTTTTCAATGGAAGAATAAACTTTATTGTAATCAATTTCAATTTCATGAATTATTGAAATTTCATTTAACAACCTGATAATTTTCAGTTTAAAGTCCTCCGGTAATTCTGCTTTATCGGCTGATTTTTTCTTTTCGGAAATGGGTGTGTAAAGATATTTCTCAACAGGAGCTAACATTTTTTCGTTAAACAGTTCTGATAAAGCAGAATTGAGTGAGGAATACTCCATGTCTGTTATTAATTCCTCAATTGATTTAACGCCGGCACCATTAAGCATCTGGTATATTTTAAGATATCTGCCGTCAGAATCATACTTTTCCTGCCAGTTTATACAACAGCGATATTCATATCCATTAAGAAAGATGAAGAAACCATGTTCGTGTAAATCTCTTCCCCGAACAATATATTCAAGTTTAGTCCTATGGTCTGTGTAAATATAAAAATAGCTGCTTCCTGTTTTTATATTAAGAGCTTTGGCAATTGAATTATTGCCTGTGTTTTTGCTCCCATCAACTTTTTTAGCAGAGATTTTTATTGTGCCTGCTGCCTGTTTGTATGCATTATTATAAATAACGAATGCAAAATCATTCCCCGACCTGTTCGTAAAGGCAAAAACATTTTCATTAACATAACCGTGATCATCAACAAGATCATATAATTGAAAATGTTCAACCTGGCTGAAAAGATGCCGCAGTTTCATAAGCGGGAAAATCTCTGCTTCATGTCTGCGGATAAGGTACTCATCGGGTAGTTCATTGTAGTAGGCACGTTTATATTCCATACCGTATTTTTCAGAAAATCCCTCAGCTTGTCCGTGACCAAACATCGGAAGCCCCGGTAAAGTTAACATCATAACACATACTCCAAAATACTTATCACCTTTCCCGAATTGATTAACAGCAGTTTCTTCATCGGGATTGCTCATGAAGTTAACATAACGTTTGAGTATTTGCGGGTTGAATTCGAGTGTATTCTTAATAAGCAGTTTATACTTTTCATTTTCTTCTTTCATCATCATATGCATGAATGCGCTGTTGTAAACGCGATGCATTCCAAGAGAACGTACAAAGTATCCTTCCATTAACCAGAAAGCCTCGGCGAGCAGCAAAACATTCGGCATTTCATTGTTCATTCTGTCAACAACTTCACGCCAGAATTCTTCAGGCATTGCGGAATCAAATTGCTGACGGGTCATTGAATAGTCAGAACGAGACGGAATAGCTCCGCCCGTTCCCGGGATAGGGAACCATAATCTCTGGTAATGCTGTTTGGTAAGCGTCATTGCAGCATCAAAACGAATAATAGGAGTTTTCCGTGCAACCTTCATTATTGCCTGAATCAATGCTTCCCGAACTTCAGGAAGAAGTAAATTTAATTGCGCGGTATCATTCCACGGCATGTTCGTACCGTCATTACCATGATAGATGTACCTTATATTTCCGGTATAATTATTCTTTCTTTGAAAAACCACGGCAGCATCGGAATGAGAATAGTATTTATCTTCGATACGTATATCAAGGCGTTCATCGTCAGAAAGATTTGGACCGCGGAATGAATAATTAGGATACGGCGGCTGTGCGGTTTGAATGTAGAAATCAGGGTTATCAATCAACCACCGCGAAAAAATTCCTGTATGATTAGGTACCATATCGCTTGCAAGCCTTATCCCTCTGTGTCCGGCACGTATCTTAAGATTTTGAAAAGCTTCCTCTCCTCCAAGCTCATTCGCAATCTCATAGTAGTATAGGGAATAAGCAGAAGCTGCCGCATCGTGATTACCCACTAGCTGCTTAATTTTTTTTGAAGCGGAGCTTCGTTCCCAGATACCAATCAGCCATAATGCGGTTATATTCCAGCGGGCAAGTGTATCCAGTTCTTCATCCGGTATCTGATCCAGCCGGTGAATATGGGATTGATACTTTTTTGAAAGCTGATCAAGCCAGACGAATGCATTTTTGGCGATCATCACAACTTTAGGCATCCAGTCGGTATCTTCAGTAAATTTTTCAATTTCAGAGTGGTAATACTTAAACTCATCTTCTGAAAGAGTTTCGCCGGCTTCAATTCTTTTTTTGAGTTTGTTAAAGTATTCATTGTCCTGGTCATAAACCGGAACCGGCGGAGTTGCTTTTTCACCTCCGCCATGCTGTATAAACAACTTTATATCTTCACGTATAAGATCTTTTCCTTTTAACAGCCTGAGGTTAAACAGGTCATATACATAAATATTCCAGTGCTCAATAATATAGTCGAGCTGTTCTTCGAGATTGTATGGATTTGAAATTATCGGACGTTTTAATAGTTGAATCAATGAAAGATTTTCTTTCCCTAAATGTTTTTCGGTATAGAAGAACTTATCAACCTGATCAATTGCCTTTGTATATAATGTTTCTTCAGAAAGAGCTTTATCAGAATAGAGTTCGGCAAGCATTGCCGTTGCCGGATTTATATTTTCGAGATGAAGAAGTATCAGCTCTTCAACCAGCAGTTCACGATTCTGCTTTCTGCCTGTTTTGCCGTTAAGATATTCTTCAATACTGTTCTCTTCTTTAAGGATCAGTACCGGAGGAAATTTATTTAAAAAGACCGTAAGAACTTTGTCAAGTTCTGCTTCTGTAAGATTCAGCTTCAGATTTTCAACTGCACGTTTCATTACACCGGGATTTATCTTCTTTTCGTAATATCCGATCATGAAATGAAATATTTCATGAAGTACACCCAGTGCATTTATCTGACCTGCTGTAACAAGCTGATCGAAATATCCTTCTTCCTTACGCTTATTGTTGATTTGATCAGCAAGCTGCCTTGCCTGCGCAAAGTTTGCAATTATCAGATCGCCATTTAATGCGAATAGTGATTCATCAATTTCATATTTAATGCGGCATTCCCGCGCTACGTGAAAATCAAGCCGGATTTTCCTGCTTACTGATCGGGAAGAATTGTTAAGTAAGATTAGCTGAAGAGCCGTTGATTCCATCTGTGCTCCGGTAGTGTGATTTGTTAAGATGGTAGAAGCTAAAAAAGTTTAGGTTCAAGTTCAAGTTAAGGTGTAATAAATATTTTTATTGTTTGTCAATTTATTGATGATATGCAGCGCTCGAACCAACCCACGTTTTGTTCTTGTTGTAATCCACACCCATCATTTTCCCTTTGCTCATGCGGATTAAATTATTTACGAGCATTGGCTCGTTGTTCCATAGAAACATCATTCTGATCTCAACTTTCGAATATTCATCAGGGGTTTTTATCAATGGTGCATATTCTATCTTTTCCTGTAAGATGTAATTACTTCTGTCGGTAATTGCATCCAGCTTTTTTTTGTCGGGGTCAACATCTACTCCAAGCCCTGCAAAAGAAAATAATGGTTTCAATACAAATTGGGAAAGATCATCGGGATATTGATCAATCTCGTTCAGATAATAACATCGCGGAACATATTTACTTTTAAGCAGAGGAAGCGAATACTTGCTTATCCTGAAAAACCAATTCGGATGCCCGACCCACTCAACATCAAGTTCATCTGAAAAGCTGAATCCGAAACGGAGATTTTTTCTTTCAAGTTCATCGAAGATCACGCGGTTATAAATCCGCTCAACAGGGATTTCCTTACTGTTCTCTGAATAAAAAAGTTTTTTTCCGCGCTTTATTACTTTTGACAGGCATACCGTTCTGATGCCGAGTAAATCTTCAGTAGCAGCAAAATCTATCCGTGTTTTTTGATTTTCAGGTTCAATTTCCAGAAGAATAACATTTTCCGGATCACTATCTCCAACAATAGTTTCTCTTAGCAGACCGATATATTTTTGATCGTCAACATTGTTAAAATAGCATGTAAGATCCGAGAGGATAGGGAAGTATTGTTTTAGTTTTTGATTGAGTAAATATTGAAAACAATACAAAGACGGAAAGCCCTGAAGCTCAATCAGCCTGGGAACAATACCTTCTTGCTCATCTTTACACAAAGCAAAATCGATCTGCAGAAATTTAGGATGATCATCACCGTTCGGAACATCAGCTCCCTTCGGAACAGAATTAAGCGATTTATCAATAAATTCTTTCGTCTGAAGCTCTGCCACAATTTCCCGGCATGCTGTCTGAAGATGTGCCGTCAGTTCATTACTGAGAAAGAGAGGCGTTTCAGAAACGCGAAAATCAACCGGGTATTTGTAAGCTGTGTTAAGCGAATGGATAAATTTTTCATAATTCGCCTGATCGAAAGTAGAATTAAATTTTTCGCGCAGTTCTTTGATCATTCATTATTCCTTATTTGTCTGAGAAGAGTATAATGTGATTTTGTGCTTGATTAAGAAAATAAATCAATCCGAATAAACAAAAGTAAGTTCATCAATTGCCGACTTCAGAAATACCGGCAGTACAGTTTTGCGGGTTAATTTAATTTTATCGGGATGCTCAAGCCATTCGAGCATTTCATAATATTTTGATTCATTATAATTATCAATTACCTGCTGTTTTCTTTCATCCTGTTTGAAGTGATACAACATACTTTTCGGGTCTGCTTCGGGATGGAACTGAGTTCCTGCGATCTCGTTGGAAATTCTCATAGCCATTAACGCAGGTTGATGATCACCAACTTCCGACTTTAATTCATAAGACAATATCTCCGCACCGATTTCATTAATTCTTTTATGATCAGGATTTATTACCTGGAACAGGCGAAAATCGGCAGCATAAAAGGGGTTAGTTAAATCCTTCATTAACGGGTCATTGTCTCCGGCGGGTGTTTTTTCAAAAGGAATAATTCCGAAAGACCGTTTATGTCTTTTAGTTACTTCAGCAGTCTGAAAAAACCTGTTCATCATCTGAAAAGAATGGCAGATGAAAAAAATGTATTTTTTCCCCTCCTGTGAAGATTGATTGTGATTCCACACATCATCAAGCACCTGGAAATAATCTCTTTCCCATTTTGATCCTTCGCCTTCAAACGGACTGCCCGGTCCGCCGGATGATATGAAAATGTCATAACCCATATCCGGAACATCACCTTTATAGCGTGTTTCAAAAACATCGAGGCTAACTTTTGGTGCGCCGGGATTATTTGCTTCGGAAACGATTTCTTTTAAACATCTCATCCCCTCATTCTTTTCGTTATTGTAAAGATCAATTATAGCGACTTTAATTTCTTTTTTCATGCTGTGATGTTTATTTTTTTTCTGATTTATTTAGTTCACTTTCAAGCCCAAGTCCGACATGGGTTTCATCAATAATATAATCAACTACATTTTTAGTATCGTAAGATTGTTCCCACACCTCAAGCTGCCGGTCTGCACCAGTTCCGGTTTCGAAAATATTAAACACTTTATTTACTTCTTCGCGTGAATTAAGATCGTCAAGAACATCATCAACGAAATCAACTAATTCATGAATCAGGGCTTTCGTTTCAACCTCCTCTTTTTTACCAAAGTCAATAAGTTTTGCGGAAATGCCGTAACGTGCAGCGCGCCATTTATTTTCAGCAATTAATGCTCTCCTGTAAAGACGGAAGCCAAGATTTTGCTTTATAAGTTTATACAATTTTGCAACTATAGCCTGCATAATTGCAGCCAGGCAGATCGTTTCATCCACTCGTAACGGAATGTCGCATATTCTGAACTCGAGTGTTTCGAAGATTGGATGTACGCGTATATCCCACCAGATCTTTTTTGCATTATCGATACAGTTGGTTTTAATTAACAAATTAACAAAGTTATCGTATTCAGCAAGACTGTTAAAGTAATCAGGTATGCCGGTGCGCGGGAACCGGTCGAATACTTTACTTCTGTAAGAACGGAATCCTGTATTTCTTCCGAGCCAGAATGGTGAATTAGTGGAAAGCGCAAAAATATGAGGAAGAAAATAACGAGCGGCATTCATAATATGAATTGCAGTCTCTCTGTCATCAACACCGACATGCACGTGTAACCCAAAAATTAAATTTGCGCGGGCAACCTGCTGCATATCTTCAACTATTAATTTGTAGCGTGGATTTGGGGTGATCCTCTGATCTTTCCAGTGAGAAAAAGGATGAGTGCCGGAAGCCGCAATTCTTAATCCGTTCTTTATAGCTAGCCTCGCAAGGTCGCGGCGTAATTCGGTTACCTGTCTGCGTGCATCGTGAATATCCTGGCAAATATCTGTTCCCATTTCAACAACAGACTGATGCATTTCAGGTTTAACTTTTTCAGACAGGATCATTTTCCCTTCTTCAAGTATCTGCTGAATATGCGACCGAAGCTCGCGGGTTTCAGGATCAACTATCTGAAATTCTTCTTCAATGCCTAGCGTGAACAGTTTGCTTTTTCCCATAATATACATCCGGTTTATTAAAAAGATTTACAGACCTTTATTATTTGCGAAAGCCTTCACGAATTCACCCCATGTTAGATTATTTTGATCCGGCTTATGCGCTTTGGCTCTTCTGACAGCCATATTTGCCGCAGCTTCAACAATCCACTCGAAATTTTCTTCACCCACGGAGTGAAGGTCAGCATCAGGAGCAGGATTGCAGAAATCTATTGCGTAAGGAACACCATCTCTTAGTGCAAGCTCGACGGTGTTAAAGTCGTAACCAAGATAATTATTTATTTTGAGAACCGCATCTTTTAGCTGTGTGTATAATTTTTTTTCGATTGGCTCCCCGACGCGCACATAACGGAGATGATGAGGCTGTTTAGGATCATAGCGCATAATGTGAACATCCTGTCTGTCCAGGCAGTAACATCTGAAATATTCTGTAAAAATTATTTCTTCCTGAAGCATCATAACAAGCTGACCGGTTTCGTTGTAAGCTCTGAAAAAATCGTTTGCATCTTTTAGTTTATAAACATTTTTCCAGCCGCCCCCCGCAAAAGGTTTAAAGTAAGCAGGAAAGCCAATATAGTTGAAAATACCCGCCCAGTCCAATGGATAAGCAAGATTACGGAATGAATTTTCATTTGTATCATCCGGATGTTGATTGGAAGGAAGCAATACTGTTTTTGGAACGGCAACGCCGACCTTTGTCATCAATGCATTATTAAAGAATTTTTCGTCTGCACTCCACCAGAATGGATTGTTTATTACCGCTGTTCCGGTGAGGGCTGCATTTTTAAGGAAGCCACGGTAAAAGGGAACATCCTGTGAAATACGATCAATTATTACATCATATCCGCAAGGTTCACCCTGAACTACCTTATCAATTTTAACAAACTCTGCAATAATTTCTCCGCTTTCAGCGGACTCTTTTTTTGAATTAACTCTTTCAACAAATGCTGGCGGAAAAGTTTTTTCCTGCCCGAATAATATTCCGATTTTTTTCATTGTTCACCGTAGTTTTTATTTAATAAGTTTAAAAAGATTAAACTGCTGCAATTCAGAAAGGAGTGTTTACTGTAATGAGTAACTCTTTCCCGAAAGTTAACTAATTTTCTCTAAATAATTAGGGAACATCTCCCTCCACCAGCGCCAGTCGTGCCCGGTACCAGGTCGTACATCCAGCCAATGATGAATTCCCTTAGAAGTCAAAATATTTGATAGATTCAGATTCTCACCCAAACACATATCCCATTCACCCGTTCCCAAAACTATTCCCATATTTCTTATACTATTCAGGTACCAATTATCATTAAGATTTGGTAAATAATCCGGCGGATTATTGAAGTAACAATTATCATCATAATAACCGTTAAGAAATTGCTTTATATTATATGAACCTCCCATACACAGAAGATAGCTGACAAGATCGGGATGCCCGAAAGCAAGATTTGCAGCGTGATAAGCTCCAAAACTGCATCCACCGACAGCAACTTTTTTTCGCCCTGTATCATGCTTTACATATTCAATCACATCATGAAGGATAAGATTTTCATAACCCATATGTGTTTTTACTCTGTCGGCAGGATGAATTGATACATTATACCAACTGTCAAAATCAATTCCATCGGGGCAATAAATTTTTATTCTGCCGCTCTCAAGATAACGTGAAGCTGAGTCAATCAGTTTGAAATCTTTATATTCATAATAGCGTGCGTTAGAGGTGGGAAATAAAACAACCGGAAAGCCGCTGTGCCCGAAAACAAGCATGTGGAATTCCCGATCGAGATAGTATGAATGCCACCTGTGATATTCTTCTTTCAACTTAATTTTTCGAAGGTTAAAATGGTTGTTAAGTCCGTTAGCTAACGGGTGAATTGTTCCCTGTTTTTTATGGGAATTTGAAGGGCAAATATATGAAAATAATGAGTTTTTGCAAGTTTTTGAAAGATGATTTTATCCCGAGGTTGATGTTATTCATCAGTTTTTCGGTAACAAAGCCATTATAATAGTGTTAAATTTTTTAACTACGATTGGCTATTGAAATCTTTTTTAGTATCTACATTCAATATTTTTCTCCCCTATGCTGAACAAAGGGTGCTCAAAAAAAACGGATGATTTTCCGAGATTGTAAATTTTCAGACTATTATATAGTATCCGATAACTATGGGGAAATGCTATGCAACTTGGTCTTTTTGAAAGTGAGAAAGTTCTAACTACATTTTGTCCGTTTAATAAAATTGACAAGAATGATGAGCACAAACAGGTAAGCTGCTGGAAACTTGTTGACGAAAAGCTTTATCTGTATGATATTAACCCCGATCATCAAGTCTTCCTTGGTAGAGAACTCAATACCGATTTATCAGGGGAGGGGCTGCAAAAATTATCACCAGAGATCCATCATTTATCATTACTCGCCTTAAAACAAAACCACGCCGTTTCATTCAGCCTTTTATCGCCGGATAACAACGAGGAAATTTTTCTTATATCACCAGTGATGCCGGATGAAGTAACGATTACGCGGTATGGGAAGGATCATAACGACTGCAAACTTATTGAAAATTTTACCCGAAAGGATAAGGAAAATCATTCCAGATTAGAAAAGGCACAAAAGCTTGCAGAAGTAGGAAAGATGACCGCATACATTACTCATGAACTAAAAACCCTGCTTGCCTCCGTAAAAATGAATCTTGATTTGATTAAGAAAAACCTTGAGATGCCGGCGGGGAAAAAAAAATCTTTTAACATTATTTCAAAAGAAATTGACAGATTAAATCGTCTTCTGAGAGAAATATTAATTTTTTCGGGAAAATCTGATCTTACATTTGTTTCAGTTAATCTTTATAAAACAATCGAAATTATCCGTCAATTATTAGCTCCTCTTCTTATAGACAAAAATATTAAACTAAAGAATGAGCTCTCGAAGTTTTATATTTTAGGAGATTCTCAGAAAATTCATACACTCTTTCAGCAGCTTATAGAAAATTCAATAGAAGCCATTGCTTCCAATGGCAGTATTGAAATATGGGATGAATACTTACAGAAAGAGAAAAAAAGATATGTCTTTATTAAAGATTCCGGTCGAGGTATAAAAGAACCATTAAAAATTTTTGAGCCATTTTATACAAATAAACCTGGCGGCACAGGGCTTGGATTGCCAATAGTAAAAGCCATAGCTAAAGATCATAATTGGAATATTCATCTTGTATGCTCGGACAATAATGGTACTATTTTCCGGTTAGAACTTTCCGAACTGGGAGGAAAACATGCTAAAAGTTTTGATCATTGATGATGACGAATCTTTACTGGCAACTTTAGAATCTTACCTCGTCGGAATAACCTATAAGGTCATTTTGGCAAATTGTTGAGAATCAGGGATTGATATTCTCGAAGCAGAGCACCCGGATGTCATAATTACTGATTTAATGATGCCCGGCATATCAGGACTCGATGTACTGCGAAAAGCTAAAGAGTTCGATAACTCAATTCCGGTTATTGTGATTACCGCTTTCGATGACATGCAATCCACAATCAAAGCAATTCAGATGGGTGCATACGACTACCTCTCCAAACCGATTGAATACGAGAGATTTAACGTAATTATAAATCGTGCTGCAGAAAGTAAAAAACTAAGCGAGCGTCTTTCACTTGAAATAAATGAAAGGATTGAAGCTTTCAGAAGTGAAGACAGGATTGTTGGTACTACCCCTGTTATGAAAGAAATTTTCAAACAGATTGGTTATGTATCAATGAACAGGGTTACAGTTCTTATTCAGGGTGAGACCGGAACAGGTAAAGAATTAATTGCAAAGATCATTCATCACTCCGGCATAACTAAAGATCATCCCTTCGTTGCTGTTAATTGCAGCGCTTTAACAGAAACTTTGCTTGAAAGCGAGTTGTTTGGTCATGTTAAAGGAGCGTTTACAGGCGCTATCCGGAATAAAAAGGGCAAGTTTGAATTAGCAGGAGAGGGGACAATCTTCCTTGATGAAATCTCAGAGATTTCTCCTGCTTTACAGGTAAAACTTCTTCGGGTTATTCAGGAGAAAGAGTTTGAAAGAGTCGGCGGAGAAGCTGCCTTACCCGTAAAAGCAAGGATAATCACTTCAACCAATCGGAATCTCGGGCAGCTTGTTGAAGAGGGAAAATTCAGAGATGATTTATTTTACAGGCTGAATGTTGTATCCATTCACGTTCCTCCATTGAGCAAACGCAAAGAAGACATACCAAAACTTGTTGTACACTTTCTCGAAAAGATAAACCAGGAGCTTCATAAAAATGTGAGCAAAGTTCCGTTTGAAGTGATGGAAATTCTTACAAAACATGATTGGGTTGGAAACGTTCGCGAACTTGAAAATGTTTTGACACGGGCAGTTGCTCTGGCAAAAAGTGATTTTATAGAAAAGGAATTAATAATGATCTCAGATAATAGAGCTGCCGATGAAACAATATCATTTTCAAAGCTGTGCTCGCTTGAGGAGATGGAAAAGAATTATATTAAGTTTGTGCTGGATAGCTGCAAATGGGATAAGAAAAAAGCAATTGAAATAATGCAAATAGGAAAAACGACTCTATATAACAAGATAGAGCAATACAAACTTCAGGAGGCTAACAAGAAAAAACAGAAATAAAATAGATCTGCGCGTTTCCTTCCCATCCATTCAGGTGCTTATCTTAATCTGGAAATTCCCGATTCCGAATTCAGAGTTCAGAATATGAACCCGCGTATCCTAACCCATCCGGGCTGCATTTCAAAATAAATTGAAATTTTGAGAGTTGAATAAGGCACTCTATTTGTTTGTTAAAACTACAAACTGTTTTCTGTTTTACGAGAGGGAAGTAGTGTCAATAACGGATCATCTAAAAGGTATACTGATTTTTGTAATAGGCGGCAGGGAATTTTGCCTGGACATTAAGGAAGTTTACACCGTATTCAACCCCGCTGATTTTAATATAACCGCAATTCAAAATCACAATTCAGTCCGGATAAAAAACGAAACAATCAAAAATCTTAATGTGATCATCCCGCTCGAATATTTCCATTTAAAAAATCAAGGGATAAGCAAAGACTCCAGGGTGATTGTTTGTGATAATGAGCTTCAGACAGGTATTCTTGTTGATAAAATATGCGAAGTGGTTTCTGTGAAGGATAAAAATATAGAAGAAAGTATAATCAGTGTTAAGTCGCATGAAAATTACATAAGTGAAATAATTGAATTTGAAGGCAGAAAGTTAGCAGTACCCACTCTCAAAAAACTATTCAGGAATGGAATTACACAAAACAGTAAAACAGAATATCAGGATTTAATTAACGGAGTAACCCGTAACTAAAGCACTCTTAATCATTAATACCATTTAATCTTTTGAAGGAGGTGAGAAGGGGAAGCGAATAAAATCAGTAGAAAAAATTCAGGGGTCTCTATTTAGTTTTTCGGTTAAACATTATGCCCTCAATGTTATACCGATGTTCTATAATTAACTTTTTTCTATTTCAAAATGAAAGGAATAAAAAATGAAACGGATCTTTGTAATTGCGTTAGTAATGACATTTGCTGCCAGCCTTTCAATGGCACAGCACTGGGATCAGGTATATCAATCAGGAAATTCAAACAATTCCTCCGTTGTGCAGGGATTTATGGATGTAGGAACTGCAAAACCTGGTAATGGTGCAAGGGTTTGGCAAATTGGAAATCAAAACCTGTCAGATTTAAAACAGTTCAATGGTGGATATGCAGGTGACCAACACTATGCTGAAGTATATTCCTATGGTAATAATAATACAGCCTATACTTTCCAAAGCAGAGCAACAGGAACCTCATATATTACACAAATCGGCGACTGGAACTATGGTAATGTTTACCAAAACGGTAATGTTATGAATTCTGAGATTTACTCTCAGGGAAATGCCAACTGGGCTCAGTCTATTCTCTGGGCTACGAACTCATATAGCAAAATTACACAACTTGGAAACAATAACGTTGCTAACCAGTTAATGGGGCAGGGTATGGGCGAAAAAGTTCAAGGCTCTTATTTTGAATCCTATCAGCAGGGAAATCAAAACTTTAGCCATCAGCATATGGCTGGCGATGGTTATGCCGGTGGAATTACTGCTCTGAACAATACCGGTATAATAAATACTTTTGGTAATAATAATAGTGCTGTTCAGTATATGTATGAAGGCTCAACTTCCGCAGCAAACAATTGGGCCAATGCTTATCAAAATGGCAACTGGAATAACTCCCAGCAATATCAAACCAATGCAGGTAACAGCTCAGTACATTGGCAGATAGGTGATGGTAATGTTTCAGTAACAGTTCAGAATTAATAAGTAATTAGTAAGAATTTACCCACAGGGAGTAATATCCCTGTAGGTTTTACTTAAAGTATATATGAAAAAGATTTTTTTTATCTGTTCAATGGCAGTTTTTCTGAATTTTGAGATTCATTCCCAATCCAACGAAGCATACATAGAGCAGGTTGGTTACGGCAATACTGCCGAGATTTTTCAGGAAAAGCATACTTCGGATAATTTTATTTATCTCTCCCAGATAGGTGATTTGAATAAGGCAGTGCTCTCACAACAAGCTTCAGTCGGATTAGGACAGAATACACTTGAGTTATACCAGATCGGATTATCGAATATGCTTATAGCTTCGCAGATTGGATTTGGCAATTATTCATCTGTTACACAAAGTGGGAATGATAATTTCTATGAGCTTACCCTTACGGGGAATTATAATGATTTAACTGCTCTGCAATCAGGCAGCGGAAATACAATAATTCAGGAATTAAGCGGAAGCAGTTATAAGATTGATATCAAACAATTGGGGAATGAGAACAGCATTATACACATAGACAGCTATTCATCAATACTGCAAATGAGCATCATACAATCCGGTACAGGGGCACGGCTGATGCTGGTAAATGGTTTATATCCAAAATAGATAATCCCCTTTAAATCTTTCTTCCAATCACTTCCGCAATTTTTTTCATCTGGTTCATCAATTCACTAAACTGATCGGGAAGCAGCGCCTGCGGTCCGTCGGATAAGGCTTTTTCGGGATCGTTGTGTACTTCTACCATTATTCCATCCGCTCCGGCTGCAACTGCCGCACGCGCCATCGGAATTACTTTATCTCTTATCCCCACTGCATGCGAAGGATCTGCTATTATCGGGAGGTGACTTTTCTTCTGCACAACCGGAATTGCAGATATGTCAAAAGTGTTGCGTGTTGCTGTTTCAAATGTTCTTATTCCTCTTTCGCACAGAATTACATTTGGATTACCATTGGATAAACTGTACTCTGCCGAGAGCAGCAAGTCTTCAATTGAGGCTGATAACCCGCGCTTAAGAAGGATAGGGGATTGTGTTTTGCCAAGGGCGCGGAGCAGCGGATAATTCTGCATATTCCTTGCGCCGACCTGAAATATGTCTGTATACTGCATCATCATATCAACTTGTGAAGGCTCAATTATTTCTGTAATAACAAGCAGCCCGAACTCATCACCTGCCTTTCTTAACATCTTTAAACCTGCTTCGCCTAACCCCTGAAAGGAATATGGTGATGTGCGCGGCTTGAATGCACCACCCCGTAAAAATTTTGCCCCTGCCTTCGAAACTATACCGGCAATTGTGAAAATCTGTTTTTCACTTTCAACAGAGCAGGGACCGGCAATCACTACTATTGAATCGCCGCCAAACTTAACACCTTTAACATCAATAATGGTGTTCGCCTGTTTATAATTTCTTCCTGCGAGTTTATAAGGCTCCGTAATACGGTAAACTTCGGCAACACCGTCTAAAATTTTTACCCGCCTGACATCAAAGTTGGGCTGCACACCTATGGCGCCTAAGACTATTTGTTCCTCGCCGGTGGATTTGTGTATGTTAAACCCAAAATCTTCGAGGTGTGCGATTATATTCTGAACTTTCTCTTCTGTAACATTCTTCTCTAAAACTATTACCACAAAAATTCTCCATATGTGATTAGTGGAAATTCTTTTCACCGGCTGTTATTGCCAGCGGTATATGATCTTCCTTTGTGGGAATAGCACAGGAATAGCGGGCGCTATAAGCACATAAGGGATTGTAAGCAAGATTAAAATCTACTGTGTAAATGTAATCTTCATTTTCGTTCAATTCAAAATCAACATAACGACCGACACCATAGGTATCCTCACCGGTTGTTAAATCAGTAAACCAGATGCTGTGATAAACCAAACCGTTTTTTGTTTTACCTTCATATACATTTATCGGATACTCTTTTTCTTTATAATTGAACACAAGATAACCATATCTGATAACCTTTCTTTCCTCTCCTTTAGTTCCTAAAACAATAACAGTATCTTTAGATTTGTATTGATGAAGAACACTTGAAAATCTGAACTCAGGATCAACAGGATAATATTTTAGCGGCGAGAAATGTGCTTTTTCATCAAGGTTAAAGGGAGAGTCAGGATCATTTTTCATGTAATCATCTTTTTCCTGCCTGGATTTTTTGATACTTTCAATATATTCATTTTCTTCCGGGCTGCGCGGCTCACTGCATGAAAAAAAAAGAACAGAAAAAATCAAAATGGTAAAAATAAAAATTGGCGTTACTAAGAATGATTTATGCATCACTGTTGACTTTCTTTTTTAATTCCTGAAGCTTGTTCAGCGCTTCGAGTGGTGTCAGGCTATTGATCTCGATATTTTTTATTTCACCCCTTATCTGATCATCTTTTATTTCAAACATGTTGAGCTGGTTGTCATTTTCAACGGAAAGTTTCTTTAACTTTTCCTTTTTAATTTCGTAGGGAGTTAATTCTTTGCTTTCAAGATTTTCGAGCACTTCCTTTGCACGATTAGTAACAAACTGCGGAAGACCTGCCATTTGTGCAACCTGTATTCCATAACTGTGATCTGCCCTGCCCGCGCTTACTTTGTGCAGGAATATCACTTTGTCACCATATTCACGAACTTCAACTTTATAATTCTTTATACGGGGGAATATCTCTGCCATTTCGTTTAGCTCATGGTAGTGAGTTGCGAACAAGGTCTTGGCTGAAACCGATGGATTTTCATGCAGATATTCAGTGATAGCCCACGCAATTGATATTCCGTCGAAAGTGCTTGTACCCCGTCCGATCTCATCAAGCAGGATAAGGCTTTTAGAAGATGCATTGTTCAGAATATTTGCGGCTTCCTGCATCTCAACAAGAAAAGTACTTTCGCCGGCGGCAATATTATCACTTGCGCCGACACGGGTAAATATTCTGTCAACCAATCCGATTTTTGCTTCCTTCGCAGGTACAAACGAACCAATCTGGGCAAGCAATACAATCAGCCCGACCTGCCTGAGATAGACTGATTTACCTGCCATATTAGGACCGGTAAGAATGATAATCTGGTCTTGTTCATTATCCATTTTACAATCATTCGGTGTGAACTTGTCACCCGGAGGTAAAATACGCTCTACAACCGGATGCCTTCCACCAATTATATGTAGTTCATCATCTTCGCTGAGTTGAGGCATCACGTAATTATATTGTTCGGCACACTCAGCAAATGAAAGAAAGCAGTCGAGCATTGCAATAAGTTTTGCATTTTTCTGGATGGGTTCTGTTTCTGCGGCTACAGTCAATCTTATTTCATTAAATAGCTGCGACTCAAGTTCATAGATATTTTCTTCTGCATTAAGGATTTTATCTTCATACTCTTTCAATTCCGGCGTAATAAATCTTTCAGAATTTACAAGCGTTTGTTTTCGGATAAAGTAATCAGGAATTTTATCCTTGTTCGCATTGCTTACTTCAATGTAATAGCCGAATACTTTATTGTAACTTACTTTGAGAGACGAAATACCCGATTTTTCGCGCTCAGTTTTCTGAAGATTGGCAATCCAGTCTTTTCCATGAATTGCTATATCACGCAACTCATCCAGTTCAGGGCTGAAGCTATTCCTGATAACACCGCCTTCAGCTAAATTTAACGGCGGGTTATCAACAATGGACTGGTCAATTTTTTGAATGAGCGAATCGAGAGGAGAAATTTGTTTGCAGATATTCTGAAGAGTATCAACCTCTGTATCAAGAAGAATATTTTTTACAGGGGTTAATTTCTTGAGAGAAAATTTTAATGCAACAAGCTCACGTGGATTAGCTCTGCCCGTGCAAACCCTGGAAATCAATCTCTCTAAGTCTCCGATCTCTTTTAGTTCTGCAAGAATTTTTTTTCGGATATTCTTCTTCACAAATAATTCTCCTACACTTTCAAGGCGTTTATTTATTGGTTCGGATTTACGCAGCGGTGCAGATATCCATTTTTTTAGCAGTCTTGCTCCCATTGGAGTTTCTGTTCTATCAAGAATTGAAATCAGTGAACCTTCTCTGCCTCCATCGTGCATTGAAAATGTTATTTCAAGATTTCTTCTGGTAGCAAAATCCAGTGACATATATTCGGAAGTATTGTATGAAGAAATGCTGCTCAGATGTGAAAGATTTGCTTTTTGTGTATCCTGTAAGTAGTTAAGCACAGCTCCTGCAGAAATAAGCCCGTTTGTTAACCCTTCAACGCCAAATCCTTTAAGTGTAACTGTTTTGAACTGCATAAGTAAAACTTCGCGGGCATAATCGAGATTAAAAATCCAGTCATCAAGTTTGGTAATTCTTAAACCTGAATTCACTTTTTGAATTATCGGGACAAGCGTATCCTTTTCTCTTTTTGCAATAAGAATTTCGGATGGTGCAATTGTTTCGAGCTGCTGTGGGATTTGTTCAACCGGAATTTCAAAAGTATAAAACTCGCTGGTTGAAATATCGCAGAAGGAAATACCTGCTGCTTCATCCTTTGTAAAGATTGCCAACAGATAGTTGTTTTTTTTATGATCGAGCAGTTTGTCGGAAAGTGTAACGCCCGGAGTAACAACTTCAATTACTTCTCTTTTAACTATACCTTTGGCGAATTTAGGATTTTCAACCTGCTCGCAAATTGCAACCCGGTAACCGGCTCTTACAAGCTTCGGCAGATATGAATCAATAGCATGATGTGGAAAACCGGCAAGAGGCACTTCACCCGCCGCACCGTTTGAGCGCTTTGTAAGTGTAATCCCGAGCACTTTTGAGGTAGTTTTTGCATCTTCTTCAAAAGTTTCAAAGAAATCCCCTATCCTGAACAGAAGAATTGTATCAGGATTAGCTTCTTTTATCTTATAATATTGTGCCATTAAAGGCGTTTGTTGGGGTGCGCTCATTTAATTTAACTTCTATTCAAAAGGCAAAAATACCTCAATACCATTAGAATATCAAAAGCAGAAAAGCGGATAGTCCGGTAATTTTTGACCAGCCCGAAGTATTTGCCCTGAGCAAAAATATTTCAGATATAATATTTATATTGAATTAGATTAAATTATGAAAATGAACAAAGATAAACGCTTGAGATTGTTGTTCGGAGCAGGAACTATTCTTGTTTCGATTATTTTCATATTTGCGGTGCTTAGTATATATGACTATACCTTAAGCGATGTAAAAAAGACACATCAATTGCAGCAGATGGAAATGGCAAAAACTGCTGCCTCAGGAATATCGATTCATCTTAACATGCTTAAAGAAAATTTGGAGCTGCTTTTGGAATATCCGGGCGCGAAGGCACTGGTTTTTAATTCTGTTAAAGAGGGTGTAAATTTTCTTTATAATCATTATTCAGATAAAATTATCAAATCGGTTTTTCTTCTCGATTCTTCAATAGCTTTAATTTATTCGAAAGGTCTTGCTCCTCCTTTACAGAGAATTGATGCAGCCGGCATCGTATCAAATTATACAGATGGTAATGTATGGGTTTCTTCAATTGAATCGAATATTTACGATGATATTGAAAGTGGCTTATCTTTTATGATGTTGATCCCTTTGTTTGATAGTGCCGGCGAAAATGAAAGCAGCGTTAAAGGTTATGCAGGATTTCTTGTTGATTTCGATTTATTAATACGAAAGTATGTTGCATCTTTAACATTGGGCGAAGGCGATTTTGCATGGGTTATGGATGGGAGAGGCAGGTTAATTTATCATCCCCGCCACGAAGATATGCTGTTAAGAAGCATTAACCAGGTTACTTCTGACTGTCATTCATGTCATAATTCTTTTGATGTTCAACGAAAGATGATTGCAGGTGAAGCAGGTATTGATGAGTATATTATTAGTGATGAGCCGCCGAAAGTGATGGCTTATTTCCCGCTAAGTTTTGGAAATGAAAGATGGATACTGGCAATATCAACTTTTCTTCCGAATGTTACGGAAAATCTTAAGGAAAAATTTTCTCTCTTTTTTGGATTGGGGGTTATCATTTTGATTGTTATTATTTCGCTGGGTGCATTACTTTATACTACTAATGCAAAAAGATTAAAAGTTGAAGAGGCTAATAAGCTGTTAGAACAACGACAGATATTTCAGGAACAATTAAATCATGCAGCCAAACTGGCTTCCATAGGCGAGCTTGTTGACAGTGTTGCTCATGAAATAAATACTCCGCTAAGTGTTATTACCTCACATATTGATGCCTTACTGCTGCAGGAAAAACATTTTACCGATAATAAGGAAGACCTGTCAATTATTAAAAATCAGACCAAAAGAATAAGCAAATACACAAAAAGTTTATTAACTTATTCACAGCGGCTGCCCTTTGAACCAAAACAGGATAATATAATACGCACAATTGAAGATTGCCTTTATCTTCTGTCGGCAAGATTTAAGTCAAAGAAAATTAAAGTAAAAAAGATGTATCTGCCCAAACTTCCGGGAGCAGTCTTTGACAAAGGACAGATTGAACAGGTGATTATTAACTTATTGAATAATTCGATTGATGCTGTTGATCATAATGGTGAAATAGAAATTGTTGTTGAAGCAATTTTAAAAGGTAATTCTCAAAACATATATAATGAGACTGATTACTTAACTATTTCAATAAAAGATAATGGCACCGGTATAAGTAGTGAGAATATTGAAAAAATTTTTGAGCCATTCTTTTCAACAAAAACAGGCATAGGAACAGGACTGGGTCTATCTATATCAAAAGCCATTATAGTAAGGCACAGGGGTAAGATCGAAGTGAAAAGCGAACCGGATAAATTTACACTCTTCAAAATCTTTCTGCCTTGTAATTCAGTGGAGCAATCGAATGAATGAAAATATAAAAATACTTGTAATTGATGATGAAGAAGATGTTTTGCGCGGATGCGGCAGAATTCTGGAAGCACTGGGAAACAATCCTTTACTTTTTTCCGATCATAATGCTGCAATAAATATTTTTAAGGACGAAAATATTGATTTAGTCTTCTGTGATCTTTTAATGCCTGATGTTGATGGATTAAAAATGATTGAATTGTTTCAGAAACTTAACCCTTATGTACCGGTCATTATTTTTACAGCATACGGCACAATAGATAGAGCAGTAGCGGCTATGAAAGCCGGTGCATTTGATTTTATAGAAAAACCATTCGACTCTGCTCAAATTGATATTGTGATACAAAAGGCGTTTCGACACAGGAATCTCTATCTCGAAAGAGATAATCTTCTGAAGCAGCTTGAAGAAAAATTCAAATTTGATAATATCATTGGCAAAAGCATTCAAATGAAAAAAGTTTTTGAGATGACTGAAAGCGTTTCAAAAACAAATGCAAATATTTTTATTACGGGCGAAAGCGGAACAGGTAAAGAATTAATAGCGCGCAGTATACATGCTCACAGCATCAGAAAAACAAAAGCATTCGTTCCTATTAATTGCAGCGCCTTTCCGGAGTCACTTTTTGATTCAGAAATTTTTGGTTATGAAAAGGGAGCTTTTACAGGAGCAGAACAAAGGAAAATCGGATTGCTTGAATATGCTGACGGCGGAACGTTTTTTATGGATGAGGTTTGTGAACTTCCGCTAACTCTACAATCGAAATTATTAAGAGCAATTCAGGAGAAGAAATTGCGCCGGGTAGGAGGGAATGATCTGATTGATATTGATGTAAGGTTTATTTCTGCAACAAATGAAAATATTGAAAATGCGCTCCAATCCCAGAAGTTGAGAGAAGACCTTTATTACCGTTTGAATGTTATTAACATCCACCTTCCGCCACTTCGTGAAAGAAAAGAAGATATCAGATTGTTGGCAGAGCATTTTCTTCAAAAAGCTTCTCAGAGATTAAATAAAAATGTTTATCGTTTCACTGATGATGTAATTGATATTTTTGAGAATTGCAAATGGCAGGGGAACATCCGTGAGCTTGAAAATGTGATAGAGCGTGCCGTTACCATCACTAAAAGTGAAAGCATTACTCCATACGATTTACCGCAATACATGACTCAGCAAAGTAGTGGTTCGCTTTCATTTGATAATCTGAAACTTGCCGATGCAAAACAGAAAACAATTGAATCAGTTGAAAAAAAATATCTCCTTCATCTATTAAAAAAGTATAACGGGCAGGTAACAAAAATGTCTGAAGAAGCAGGCATGACCAGACGGAATATACATCGTTTGTTAAAGCAGTATAATTTTAATCCTGCCGATTACCGCAAATGAAAATTCAGCAAAACATGTGAATTACAATTTCTCACTCTCTCTTCTGCTTATAATTTATTTACTTATAAAGACTTACAGACTAATGATAAAAATTCTATGTGAATTCAAAGTCTCACTCTGTTTAAACTTACATATATAGAATCAACATCACAGTTTGAAAATTTTCATTAATTAAACATTTCTGATTTATCATTTACGACGGTACGGTTTTCTCTTAACGCTGCTTAAAAACGGAAACAGCTATGAGCGAATTTTTATCCGGTGTTAAAAATGAAAAAAAAGAATTAAACACACGGCGCGGGTTCATAAAATGGCTGCTTGGGTTTGGACTTACGGGGTTTTGCGCATCTGTATTTTATCCTGTCGTTATGTATCTGAAACCACCTGATCAGAGAGAAATTGAAGTATCCAGTGTATCAGCAGGTAGTTTAAGCGACTTCGAAGTGGAATCTTCAAAAATTATTCGATTTGGTAATAAACCTGTACTTGTAATTAAAACTGAAGACAATGATTTCCGCGCCTTCTCTGCTATATGTACTCACCTTGATTGTACGGTGCAATATAGAAACGACTTTGGAGTGATATGGTGCGCCTGTCACAACGGTAAATTCGATTTAAACGGAAGAAATATATCCGGTCCTCCCCCGCGTCCATTGGATCCGTATTTAGTCGCAATTAAAGATGATGAAGTAATTATTTCAAAAAAAGATTAGTAACAAGAAGTGAAAAAAATATTTAACAAAATCTACGATTGGCTTGATCACAGAGTGGATATTCAAAATGTAATTCAGTTCATCGGAAAAAAATACGTGCCTATCCACAGCCACTCGGTGTGGTATTACTTCGGTGGTGTTTCATTATTTCTGTTCATTATTCAGGTTATAACCGGAATACTGCTTCTGTTTTATTATAAAGGAAGTGCTGACTATGCATTCGAGAGCATTCAGTTCATTATGTCCAAAGTTAGTTTCGGATGGTTAATTCGTTCAGTTCATACGTGGGCAGCAAATCTTTTTATACTGTCAGTATTTATACATATGTTCAGTGTATTTTTTGCAAGAGCTTACAGAAAACCACGCGAGTTAACATGGGTAACCGGTGTGCTTTTGTTTTTTCTTTCTTTGGCGTTTGGCTTCAGCGGTTATTTATTGCCGTGGAATCAATTAGCCTTCTTTGCTACGAAAGTAGGAACTGACATAGTTGGTTCGGTGCCAATTATAGGTGAACCTTTAAAAATATTTTTAAGAGGTGGTGAAGATGTAACAGGGGCGACTCTTTCAAGGTTTTTCGGATTTCATATCGCACTATTTCCGGGCTTATTTACCCTTCTGCTTTTAATTCATCTCGCACTGGTTCAAAGGCAGGGGATGAGTGAACCGGTTGAAGTTGAAAAACTAAAACCCGCTGAGAAAAAAACTATGCCCTTCTTCCCAAATTTTTTACTGCGTGATCTGTTGTTGTGGTTAATAGTGTTAAACGTACTTGCTGTTCTTGCTGTATTTTTTCCTGCCGAACTTGGTGAAAAAGCTGACCTATTAGCCCCGGCGCCTGCCGAAATAAAACCTGAATGGTATTTCTTATTCATGTTTGAAACATTGAAATATATACCTGCAAAAACTCTTTTCATTGACGGCGAAGTGCTCGGTATACTTCTTTTTGGAATTGGCGGTGTTTTATGGTTGTTAGTTCCTTTTTGGGATAAGAAGAGTTCTAAAGGATTGCGGAACCGAACCATAACTTACATTGGCATTTTTGCAATCATATTTATTATCACATTAACTATTATCGGCTTCATATCATGAACAGAATATTTTTAATGCTGCTTTTGTTTGTAAGTCTTAGCTCAATTAATGTTACGGGACAAGCCGCCAAAAATGACCAGTGCTTTATTTGTCATGAGGCAATAGGGGATAAAACTGCGCAACTGTACCCGAAAGATGTTCACTTCAAAAAAGGAATTTCCTGTGCCGGCTGCCATGGTGGCGATAGCAGGCTCGAAGATATGGAGGCTTCGATGGATCGAAATAAAGGATTTATCGGTGTACCCAAAGGAAATAAAATTTCCGATGCCTGCATCAATTGTCATTCAAATGAAAAAACGATGAAAGGTTATAACTCCAATCTCCCAACTGATCAGTTCGATAAATTGACAAAAAGTGTACACGGTAAATTATCAACTACAGGCGCCGAACTGATCGTTCAGTGCATAACCTGCCATGATATTCATCAAATAAGATCTGCTAATGACCCTTCTTCTACTGTTTATTCTGTAAATATTCCAAAAACTTGTTCCAAATGTCATAACGATGCAGTTTTTATGAGAACTTATAATCCGGCTTTACCCGTTGATCAATATATTAAATACCGCACCAGTGTGCACGGAATGTTGAATGCAAAAGGAGATTCAAAAGCTGCTGATTGTAAAGACTGTCATGGAAGTCATGACATTAAATCTGCAACTGACATCAGATCGAAAGTATATCCGGTTAATCTTCCGAAAACCTGTGCAAAGTGTCATTCAGATAAAAAGTATATGAGCGGATATAAAATTCCAACCGATCAGTACGAAAAGTATTCTGAAAGTGTTCATGGTATTGCATTACTGCAAATGAATGATCCCGGTGCACCGGCTTGTAATGATTGTCATGGTAATCATGGGTCTTCGCCGCCGGGTGTAGAATCTATATCGAAAGTATGCGGAACCTGCCATGCTTTAAATGCTGAGCTGTTTTCAAACAGTGTTCATAAAGCAGCATTTGACAAACACAACTATCCCGAGTGTGAAAGCTGCCATGGAAATCACGAAATAATTACCGCAACCCATGAATTGATAGGGATTAATGAAGGCTCATCATGCATTAACTGTCATAAGGAAAAGGATGACCCGGGCTTTCAGGCAGCAGATTTGATGAGAACTTTAATTGACAGTCTTGATGCCCAAAATGAATTTGCAGCCAAATTAATTTATGAAGCCGAGCAAAAAGGAATGGAAGTTTCTGAGGCAAAATTCCTGTTAAGAGATGTAAAACAATCGAGGTTTGAAGCGCGTACGCTCGTTCACTCATTCGATACTACTAAGTTTAATGAAGGAGTGAGACGGGGCTTGTCTATCGCGGCAGAGGTTAGCGGCGAGGCAAAAGGCGCAGTTGATGAATATTATTTCAGAAGATTCGGGCTTGTTGTTTCTTTTATTCTGATCAGTGTTCTTATAGTTGGTTTGTATTTTTATATAAGAAAAATTGAAACTTAAGGAGTTATTATTTCCTGCAAGTGATTGAAACTACTTATCAAATTAAGCAGAATAGAAAATGGAAAAGCAAACAGAAGAAAAATTATCGGAAATTATCGGTTATCTTAAAAGATTTGATGAAAGAATAACTAAGATTGAAAACCATCTTAATCTTGAAACTGTCCTTACAGCAGAAAGCGAAACAGAAATTGAAACTCTGACATACGGCAGGATCGAAGTGATGGAAGAAGATGAAGCTCTTGAATATCGCATTGGTCAATTTTTATTCGCAAAGATTGGCATTTTGGCGCTTGTTATCGGAATTATATTTTTACTTACAGTTTCGTTAGAAGATTTGCCGGGTATGGTGCCGGTTTTTGCAGGATTTGCTTCGTCTATCATATTTCTACTTCTCCCACGATTGCTAAAAAATTTCCTTGCTCCATTTCATGGGTATTTAACCGGGGGCGGTACTATTTTATTATTCTTTACAGTGCTTCGATTACATTTCTTTACAACGGAACAAATTGTTGAAAGCCGGTTTCTGGAGTTAATTTTATTAAATGTTGTATTCCTTACCGGATTAATAATTTCTATAAAACGTGGATCGGTTTACCTCGCATCGTTAAGCATTTTCCTTGGTTATGCTTGCGCTGTTATCGGCGAGAGTCCGTATTATATATTTGTAAATGTGATTTTGTTAGCCGTTTTAAGTTCTTACATCTCAACAAAATATAATTGGGAAATCCTTATAAGCATCAGCATTCCGTTGGGTTACATGGTTCACTTAATATGGTTAATTAACAACCCTTTTCTCGGTTATGAGCTTGAAATTGTAACGGAACCCCGAACCAATATCGTTTTTCTTTTCTTGTATATGATTGTATTTAATTCTGTTTATACTGTTTCAAAAAGATTTGAAGGTGAAGGATTTCATAAGATTACCAATACGGTAATGAATGCATTATTCTTTTACGCACTCGTATTAGCAGTAAGTCTGTCCGGCAGCCGCAATGAATTTTTTACATTAACGCATATAGCAGCATCTGTTCTGTTCCTGATATATTCAGCATATTTCTGGCGTAAAGAAAAGAGTAAATACATTACTTTCTATTACGCGATGTTTGGATACCTTGCACTGAGTGCTGCAATATTAAAAGAATTTGAAATACCTGATGCATTTGTGTGGTTATGCTGGCAAAGTATCGTAGTTATTACCACAGCTGTGTGGTTCAGGTCAAAATTTATCATTGTTGCTAACTTTTTCATATTCCTGTTGATATTGTTTTTATATCTGATCTCATCGGCAGATATGACAGCTCTTGCATTGAGCTTTGGTATTGCATCGCTGTTAAGTGCAAGAATTTTGAACTGGCAGAAAGAAAGACTCGAACTAAAAACAGAGAATATGCGAAATGCCTATCTTGCAACTGCATTATTATTCATCCCTTATGTTCTGTATGAGATTATACCCGAAGGTTATGTTGCAATATCCTGGGTCGCGGTCGCAGTAACATATTATATATTAAGCTCTGTGCTAAATAATAAAAAGTACCGCTGGATGGCGCTGCTTACATTGCTGATAACAGTACTTTATGTTTCATTGCTGGGATTAACCTCGTCATTGCTTATTTATAAAATAATTTCATTTCTTGTCCTTGGAAGTGTACTGATTGCAATTTCTGTTATATACAGCAGGTCAATGAGAAAATCAGCAGAAAAGAATAAATAACACACACTCAATAGAATGGTTGCTAATTCGTAATGATCATACAAAAGAGATGCATTCTTATTTAACCATGAATGAGTTTATAATTAAAAGTTATAGGTAAAGTTATGCAAGACACATTGAAAATATCGGGATTACTTTATATGATCTTCTCCTGCCTGTTGTCCATAATATTCTTTTCCAAAGCCGAAGTTCATTTCTTGCTGCTGTTAATAATACCGATTGTAATCGCATTTCAGAGTTTTATGGTATTATTGATTTGCTATGCTCTTAGTAAAATATTAGATCAAACGGATTCGAAGTCCTGATCCGGAACATAAGTAATTGTTAATTCCCGCAATATCATTATGATTGAGTACACCAAACTTCTCATTCGTTTGCACCTGTTTCATAATTAAAGAATTTCCTTACTAACAGTTTTTATTACCGGGCGATTTTCCTCTTGTTTATTACACGCTGTTTATTTCTTTTTCCCTGATTTGCTTTTTAAAATAATTGCCATACATTTGTATGGTAAAAATAAAAAGCTAATCAAACGGTTTGTAAGAAAAGTAATATGGAAACAGCAGAAAACCTCAGTTACCTGGTTCCGGAGGAATGGCGAAATAATGTAAAGGTTCATACTCTTTACCCACCCATTCCGAGGAACACAGGCAATGTTACGTTTGATATTTTCGACTATGAAATGCTCTTTAATGATGAGCCGACTAAAAACCTTATCCGAACCGGCAAAACCATCGGCTGTTTTTATATTGAATCGCCGGGCATGCGCTCTTTGTTGAGGCGGCTTGATGTTGAAACTTTTGAAATGCTTACTGCGGCAAGTTCAATTATTCGCCCCGGTGTGGCTGAAAGCGGAATGATGCAGCAGTTTATTGCACGTCATAAAGACCCGTCGCTCCGGACATACCTTGTGCCTGAAATGGAAAAGGTGCTTGCTGAAACTTACGGGGTTATGATCTACCAGGAAGATGTAATTAAAGCTGCTCATTATGTTGCGGGCTTGTCGCTTGAGGAAGCCGACCTTTTACGCAGAGCAATGAGCGGTAAGATGCGGTCGCACAAAGCAATGCAGCAAATCACCGATAAGTTCTTTTCATCCTGCAAAGCAAAAGGCTACAGCGATGAAGTAACAAAGGAGCTTTGGCGGCAGATTGAATCTTTTGCAGGCTACTCTTTCTGCAAAGCTCACAGCGCTTCGTTTGCATTGCTGTCGTTTCAGGTTGCTTACCTTAAAGCGCACTATCCGGCAGAGTTTATGGCAAGCGTGCTTAGCAACGGGGGCGGGTTCTATTCGCCGGCAGTTTATGCGCAGGAATGTAAGCGCCTCGGATTAAAAGTTGAGCTTCCTTGCATAAACAACAGCGCTTATGAATATACCGGCAGGGATAAAAATGTCCGCATCGGTCTGATGGCAATTAAAAATCTTTCGTACAATACTGCACACAAAATAGTTGAAGAAAGAAAAAAACGCGGGGCTTATGTATCGCTGGCAGATTTTCTTGTAAGAACCGGCGCCGGCTATGAAGAATCGGCAATGCTGATAAAGTGCGGGGCAATGGGGTGCTTCAGGCAAACGCGACCTTCACTTTTACGGCTGCTTGATCTTTATATCAACAGAAGAAAACTGCTTGAGCATACTTATAATGATCTTTTTATGAACGAAACTTTTTCACTAGAAAGGGAAATTGTTACCAGCCTGAATTACAGCGTTGAAGAGATGTGCCGCATCGAGTATGAAACTTTTGATTATATGGTTACACGTCATCCGCTTTATTTCTTTAAGGAATGGACTGAGCAGCATTCAATCACAAAAGCAAAAGATATGGAGAAGAAACGCGGGCAGAAAGTTAAAATGATCGGCTGGTATATGACATCCAAAAGAATAAGAACCAAAAGCGGTGAGATAATGAAGTTCCTTTCGCTTGAAGACCTTACCGGCACTTTCGAGGCGGTTATTTTTCCGAAAGTTTATATGCAATGTGCAGAACAAACAATGTCAATGGGGCCCTATCTTGTTGAAGGAATAGTTGATGCAAACGATCATACAAATCTTGTGGTAAAAAAACTTGAGCTGCTTTCCAATGCAGCAGTTAAGCAGGCATTACAGAAAGATAGTGTTGATCATAACTATTACGGCGACCGTGAAAAAGTGACAGATGAAGAATTCGAAATGGTAAAGCATCTTGGCGCTGAAAAACTCCGCCGCGCATATGCAGGCTGAGTGTGATTCGAGCTGCTCTGCTATGTGTTCTTATGTGCCTATGTGGTTAAAAAAGAATCAGGTTATTTCAGATTAACAAACTGGGTAGGAAAATCAAAATCCGCATCCTTAACCATCTGTATGATTGCCTGCAGGTCATCAATTTTAGGACCGGCAACTCTAACCTGTTCATCCTGTATTTGCGCATTAACCTTTAACTTAGACTGCTTAACAAGATTAGTAATTTTTTTAGCATTCTCCTTAGAAATACCGCTTTGGAGATTTATAACCTGTTTCAACCTGCCTCCGGCTGCCGGTTCCGGTTCATTCAGCTTCAATGCTTTAATTGAGATACTGCGCCTGATAAACCTGGTTTGCAGAATGTCAACGCTTGCTTTAAGGCAGTAATCGTCTTTAGTGTTAATGAGTATGATTTTATCTTTTTTATTGAGCTCGATTGAAGTGTGAGAATCCTTCAGATCATATCGCTGATTTATTTCCTTAATTGCCTGGTTAACGGCATTATCAGCCTCCTGCAGATCAACTTCCGAAACTATATCGAATGAATGGTTTTGTGCCATGAATTATTACCTGATAATTTTTCTCTTTTCAAATCAAACCTAACTTATACTTTGCAAATAATCAAGAATCTGCAAAAAAGATGTATCAAACCTTTCAGAAAAAAAGATAATAATAATAAGTTTTATTAAATTTATTCATCGTTTAACTTAAAAATCAGAAAATTATGAAGAAGTTGATTAACTGTTCAATCTTTGCGCTTTTGCTGATTATTCCAATGATGATATTTACCTCCTGCGGAAGAACTGCAGCAAAAACTTACTACGTTGATTCTGAAAACGGAAATGATAACAATAATGGTCGTTCAGAATTGCAAGCTTGGAAGTCAGTAAAAAAAGTAAATGCGATCTCTTTCGTACCGGGAGACACAATACTGTTCAAGCGTGGCGGGGTTTGGAATGAACAGTTGATAGTGTCTTCTTCCGGCGTTGCCGGACAACCGATAGTATTCAGCGCATACGGTGCAGGCGGGAAACCTGTAATCTCTGCAAAAGATGTGCTTCCGAACTGGAGGAGTGCAAACCTCTGGAAAAATTATTCTGAAAATGTTTGGGTGTTGAGAGTTGATAAAGATCCTCGCAGGCTGTGGCTTAATTTAAAAGAATCTGCAAAAGCTCAGAGTATTGAGAAAGTTTCGTCTGAAACTGAATGGTTTTTCGATGAAACCGGCCGGCAATTATTTCTGCACTCTTTCGGTAATCCTGTAATGTTTTATAAATCAATAGAAGCAGCTTCTGTCAGACCTATGGCGCTGCTTATCAAAGAAAATGATTTTGTCTTAATTAACGAACTCGATTTACAGGGCGGAGAGGTTTTTTCGGCGCACATAATAGGATCAAGCGATATCGTATTTGAGAATTGTAATATTGGTTATAGCAGTGCACGATACGGTCTTTATGCAATGTATGGCAGCGGGGGTAAAGAAAGTAATAATGGTATAATCAGAAATTGCACAATCGATTCGGGGCATCGCATAAAATATAATTACGAGTATTATGCTGTTATGGATGGGATTTATTTAGGCGGCGGGTGTAATTACTGGAAAGTTCATAACAACATCATTAAAGATTGGGGACATTCAGGTATTCAGATTGAAAGCCAGAACTCCGCTTATTCTACTTCTTTTAATGAGGTTTTTTCTAATGAAATTTCAGCAGAAAGTGTTGCTTACTGCCGCGGATTTGAAATTGCCGGATTCGAAAGAAGTGTACGGGAAAATAAAATCTACAGTAATATTATCCGAAACACGTCAGTAAGAAATCAAGTTATGGGAAATGACAATTTGGTGTTCAATAATATTATTTATTCTGTTCGAAATGTAACTTACAGATCAGATGGAACTGCGCAGGCGGTGTCTTTCGAGGGATATGGAGGGTATGCTAATTTTAATAATAAAGTTTTTAATAATGTTATTTATGACTGTGATGAACCGGGGATAAGAATTTCAGGCTACGGAGGCTCTGTTAAGCAAAACAATCTTATTGCAAATAACATTATTTATCAATGCGGTTTAAATTCTAAGGATGGACTTACCGGTATAGGACTTGAAATTGCTGATGACATTACAATTACCGGCAACAAATATCTGAACAATATTGTTTACAACTCTTTTAGTCAGCAGGTAGTTGCTTATTGGGGAACAAGAATAAATGTTAAAGATTTTAATAATCGCAACAATCAAAAAAATGATACAATTTCCGGAAACCGGCAGGAAGACCCGTTATTTGAAGATGCTGAGAGATTTAATTTCAGGTTGAAAAAAAAATCACCTGCACTTGGAAATGCAGTTAACCTGAATGCAGATATTAACTTGCCGCAAAATGTCCGCTACGATGATTTTGAAAATATCGGAATAAATATCCCGAAGTAATTAATTTTTCAGAACCAGTTGATATAACTCGTCGAACTGATTTGCAAGGCGGTTAATACCATAATATTCGTGTGCACGTTTGATACAATTCAATGACATTTCTTTTAATATCTTCCGGTCGTTTATCATTTTCAAAATTGTATCTGCAATCAGTTTTGGGTTTTTAGGCTCTATAAGATACCCGTGCAAACCATCGGTAAGAACATCAGGATTTGCTCCGACTCTTGTAGTTATTAACGGAGTTCCCGAAGCGATACTTTCGAGCACTGCGTAAGGCAGCCCTTCGGCATGAAACGTAGGGAATACAAACAAATGAGCCTCATTCCACATTTTATCTTTTTCCTCGCCGTAAAGGACGCCTTTAAATTCTACCAGATCGGATATACCGAGTTTGTCGACAATATTTATGAAGTTTTGTTCATCCGGTCCTGCACCGGCAATTTGATAAATTATAGAATTATTTTTCAATTTATCTTTAAGTAAAGCAATTGCATCAATTGATTCATATACACCTTTATCGAAAGTTAGAGCGCCAAGATAAACCAGCTTTAATCTGTCTTCATCAAAGTTCTTTTGAGTTGCATTATTGAATGGCGTAAGATCAATTGCATTAGGAATAACAGCCAGATGTCTCACCCCGATAAACCGGCTATAAGCCTCTCTTTCAATTTCAGCAAGTAGTACTATAGCATTCGTAAGTTTGAAAATCCACTTCATAAAGGCAGTCAGTACTTTATTACCGCGAAAGAAGTCCTGGGGAAGCGGTCCTCCATGAACCTGGTAAACTATCTTAACGAAGAAAACTTTTGCGATTAATAAGTAGAAGACATCTCTCCAGAATGCTTTTCTGTCTATAGAAGTGTTAAGATGAATAATTTGCGGTCTTGTTAATATTATTTTTAATGCAAGCTGAAATGGACTGAAAATAAAACGTAAAAGTTTTTCAATCGAAGATTCCTGTCTTCCATGACTTCCTATCTGGAAATACAAGAACTGATAAATTTCCGATAATCTTGAATTAAGTAACTGATTAAGATGAGTTGATACCCCGCTAACCGCCCGTAACGAAGAACCTACTAACAGAATTTTGCTTTTTTTTTCACTCAATAGTTTTCCGGTTTATTTTTTAAAATTATCAGCAGCATTCTAATTTAAGATGCCGTGTTCTATAAGTCCTACACCTAGTGCTTTGTAGATATTATGCATTCTATCTCCGATTTTTTCCCAGGAGAAAGTACTTAAGTTCAACTGCCGGATGTTATTGCTCATTTCCTTACGGAGTTCGGGGTTATTATACATCTCCGTTATTGCTTCGGCAATAGCCTGTGAACTTTTAGCAGGTACAACCGTGCCGGTTTTTCGATTCTCAACATACTCAGGGAGGCTGCCAACGTTAGTTACGATAACAGGTACATTGAAAGAGTACGATACCATAGTAACACCGCTTAGTGTTGCATCAATATAAGGCAGAACAACTACATCCGCATCCCTGAACAAAGCTGCTGTTTGCTCATTAGAAATATAAGTATTCATCAGCATAAAATTATTCTTATTTCTCATAAGTTTCTCAATTTCACGAACATAATGCCTGTTTCCTCTTCCGGCAATAATAATTTTATAATTTTTAATTGATTTGGAAAGTATCTCTTCTGCCTTTATCAGATATTCGACACCTTTGTATTTGTAAAGCCTTCCGAAAAACAAGATATTAAAACTATCTTTTGGTTTTTCAGGCGGCTGTACATATTCCAGATAAGAATCAATTATCCCGTGCGGAAGGATTGATATTTTAAATTGCGGCACATGATGTTCATTTACAAGATTATCCTTCATAGTTTTGCCGAGGACAATAAAGTGTGAGATATATTTAAAAAATCTTTTATGAAATTCAGGAACAATTTTGCTTTCGATATCGCCGCTGTGTTTAACGGGATCATGAAGCGTAAGTACAACAGGAAATTGAGATAATTGCTTCAGAAAAAGATGAATCCATGGATATAATTCCATCATATGAATAATATCAGGTTTAAGATCTTTAATATTGTGTACCAGTTGTGAAAATGTCAGGATGTTTTTTAAGCTTCTCATCCTCGGTTTTTCGTAAAACCGTATATTCGAATCATTTCCTGCTGTTTTAATCAGGTTAATTCTGATTTTCGAAGGTGCAAATACTATAATTTCATTTTGTTTATTTAGTAATGATTTTATGAAGAGATTTGAGTAATCCTCAACCCCGCCAAAGTGTATAATTACAATTCTCATATATAATACCTGATCCGAATGTTTAAGAAATAATATTTTCAGGCACGCGTAAAATTAAGGTAACAGAATCAAATTTCAATCACCATTTAGACCAGATAAACTTACCTTCAGTTTAAGCTTAGGGGAGGATTTTTTTTACCTTAAGAAGAGGGGATTTCAGAATTTCGGGAAAACCATATCCGGTTTTAACTTTAAATTTGAATTGCATCAGCGAATCATTAAAAAATATTTCTGTTCTTCCTATTTCAAACCAGTCAGTTGGCCCAATTTTCCCGAAGGGATAGCCATTTCCGCCGCAAGCGCCTAAGTAGCCGGCACTGGCAACAGCATTTTTTGTGCTGTTGTTAAACCGGTCAAACGGATAACAGAAAAAATAAATTTGTTCACCGAGTTCTTCTTCTATTTTTTGTTTGGAATGCTTTGCCTGAATGAAAGCTTCTTCTTCGCTTAGGTTGTTCAGATCGGGATGACTAACAGTATGCGATCCGAATTCAAAACCTGCTTTAAGCATTTCTTTTACCTCAAGCCAGGACATGTAACTGTTCAGTCCCTCAATAACATCGCCATTAGTACGTATCTGTTCAGAAATCAGAAAAATAGTCGCGGTATAACCGAACCTGCTCAATATTCTGAAAGCCCTGCTGTAATTACAATAAAAACCATCATCAAACGTAATTACTATGGGATTATCCGGAAGGGCTTCATTGCCGGTATAATGTTTATATAACTGCAGCAGGCTTATTGTATTATAATTATTGTTTGCAAGCCAATTGATCTGATTTTCAAATTCTTCCGGTCTTACACAATATGGCTGATGTTCAGCGTTGTTATCCACATCAATTCTATGATATAACAGTACGGGTATTCTTTTCATTTAATCTCTACATAATTAGCTTGATATTCATCGGAAGTTTTCGGCTTCCTGAAAAATTCTCTGATTAGTGATATTGTAGGAAAAATTTTACAAGATAAACTTACAGCCGCAGCTTTAAATGATTTTTTTTTGATGGCAAGTAAAAGATATAATGCAAGTAATATTACCAGCAATCCTTCGAGCAATAAAAGATCGAAGTATAACCCTCCTAAAATATAAGCAATAATAAAAAAGATGAATACCAGCAGATGAAATGCATAGAAATGTTCAAATGCGAGCTGCCAGAAAAATCCGTTTTCGTATGCAATTCTGAATACTTGTCCTATGCCGGGCTTTTTGCTTATCTGTACGGCATTTTTGAATTCGATAACGCTATCACGGTTATGTGTATAGTGTTCTACCATATCAACGGGAATTTTCCAGAGAATATAATTATAACGGCGGATTCTGATTGCAAGTTCGGCTTCTTCCATATTTCTTATAAAAGGGTTAAACCCGCCGACTTCATCAATAATTGATTTTCTGTATAAACCCGCCCCACCGAAAGTTGACGCAATACCTTCCTGATCTCCAAGATTCATGCGATCTTTAACTACTTTAATAATATTACCATTTTCAGTGTAGAGGTCATTTATCCATCCGCAAACGCCGGCAAATTTTTCATTCTTTTCGAGAATATCAATTGCTTTGTTCAGCCAATTTTCGTTAACAACCATGTCTCCATCAAGGTAAAGCACATAGTTCCCATTTGAATTTTTAGTGCCGATATATCTGCCGGCAGAAGGTGAAACCATTTCGTGTTCCCGGAACTGAAGTATTTTTATAGGAAAAGTTTTGGCAATTTCCACCGTCCTGTCGGATGAGACTGAATCAACAAAAATGATTTCTTTCGAATCAACGCTTTTAGCTGCATCTAAAACCGATTGGATGCAGCGTGCAATATTTTCTTCTTCGTTTCTTGCAATAATTACAACAGATAGAAACACTGAATCATTATTCAGTTTGCGCATTTTAAAATCATTCCTGATTAATTTTATGTTTAGAGATTTATTTGCTGCAAAAAATTGAATTATTTACCGAGCCACCTGATGTCCGGTGATTCTTCTTTGTCTGCAGGAATAAATGCGATATTAGCAAAACCTACAAGGAGGAAAAAAACGCCGTACGACAACATTGTAAAATTTGATTCGGTTAAACCCTGAATAAAAAAATACACCAAAAGTAATACGTGAAATGCGTATCCGATATTGCCGCTGCGCTTAAAAAATATAAAGGCTTTTTTAAGGCTTATAGCAGCAAAAGTTACATAGGCAGTTGTTCCAATCAAACCTATTCCCAGAATGGATTCGATATAAGCATTATGTGCACTGATAATACCAAAACCCATACGCAGAGAAATTGTATAAATGTGCTGGATAGTCCAGAAGCTGTCATATCCATAACCTATGAATAATCTTTCTTTAATATAATCAAAGGATAATGACCAAATTCTCAACCGACCGTTCAAAGAATTTATGTCGCCTTCATTCCTGCCAAGATTTACAGCTGAGGATAACAGGCTGAATTGTTCACCGCCGACATTCATTGCAAAAAAGCCTAACAATCCTGCTACACATATCATAGCGCTTATTATAAAGATTTTTTTCAAAGTTAGTTGTGAAGACATGAAAGCAAGCATTGAAACTACAGCAAGAGAAGTTACAAAAGAAGTTCTCGACTTTGTAAGTATTAGGAATCCTAATGCAATAAGTGCAAAAGAAAGGAAGAAAAGTTTATCCTTGCTGCGCCCGTGATATATAACAGCGGCGCTTATAAACATTATTGAGCATGAAATTGCCTGAATGTTGGGATGTACAGTTCCCATAAAGCGATAGTCACTATCGACAGGATTGAATGTGCCATTAGCAAGTTCAGCCAGTACGCCTGTGAAAACAAAAATAGTTGATGAAATAAAAGCAAAGTAAGGTACGGCAGTTATCCAGTACCTGTTTGCAAATGCAAGTGCAAGAAGCCAGTAAATAATAAAGATCAGAAGTCTTCTGCCGGTTAAAGCCGGTTCAATAGACCAAAAAAACGTAAACATCACAAAAACCAGGTAGAAAAGGAGTATCCAACCTCTTACACCGCTAATAGTTAAATTGCTTAATCCTTGTCTGTACAGGAGAACGATTGCAAACAGCCCTAGTAAAGGAGCAGCAAGTCTTCTCAGCGGGTTACCCTCGGTTGTTTGAGTTTCAAATACTTCTGCAGACTGATCAAAATGCTCTACGAGCGAAAACTTAAAATCATGCCCACCCAATAAAAAAAACAATATGGTTAGCAGAAGAAAACTTAACCACGGAACTGAAGGAACAGTTTCCTGATCAGCGGATGTTAATACGTAACTATCTTTCATGATTTAACCGGTACATATTTATTAAATGCTAAATACCTGAACCCGAGAGCCAAAAGGTTTCCGGCTAACAGACCTAGTGCGGTACCTAGCGGGCCGAATTCCTTAACAAACCATATTCCTGCTGTGAACAGTAAAACCATCGGAATAATATTAATCTTGAAGTCAACAACCGTTTTTTCAACAGCGTAAAGCGCTCTTGAATATGAAAAAGCGAATGCGAGCGAAAGTAAATTTATTGCAAGAACCGAAACAACAAGTCCGTTACCGGAATATTTATCGCCGTAAAAAGTTGTGGTTAAAAATTCACCAAATAGTATAAGAAATAATGCACAAAAAGTCATTACAGCTGTAAATACTCCGGTTGCTTTTTTAGTATAATTTCTCAAATGTGAAATACCGCCTTCTGCAAAGGAATGTGCAATTTTAGGAGTGAAAAAATTCTGCATACCTAAAAAAACAGGATTAAACAATGCAACAACTGCCTGGCAGGCACCTAAAATTCCGTTAGCTTCCGGTCCGTGAAAAGAAACGAGCACCCAGGGATAAAGATAAAATGCAACACTCCATAATAAGCCGCTGGCAAAAATCCATTTACCAGTCTGCCAGTTCTGCTTTAAATCTGTAAATGAGTGATTAAGTTTGATCAGCAGGTCTTTTCTTATATTAAAAAGCCATAGCAGGCTAATCGTACCGCAAGCAAGCCCCATCATCAAATATGCAGTTGATGTTGTAAGCAATCCTAAGTAAGCCAGTACCAGCAATCCGCCGATCTGAATTATGCTTACGCTTGTATCAAGAATAAGAGCCGTTTTCATCTGAAGATTAGCAAAGCTTACCCGGCGAGTATATTCTCTTAATAGAATAAAGCTTATCACTCCAATTAAGGTTAACAGTATTGCATCAAATCCGGCTGGCAGTATATCTGAAGGTACGAATAATAATACAATCGCCATGAACACCATAATTAGTCCTGAAAGCATAAATTGATGAACCATTGTACTGCCTGTATATCTCCGGTGTTCATCACCCTTTAGCCTTGGGCTGAAAATCATATAAGGCGTATTTATAATGTGTCCCTGCACTTCCATAATGAAGGTTACAATTGTTAGTCCTAAAATATAAAGTCCGAATTGTTCTTTAGTACAAACACGACCAATTATAACTCCCGTCAGAAAATTTGCAATACTAAAAACACCCTGATCAATAAGGGTCAGGTATCCTTTACTTGCGTTATCACCATACAGCATTAAGCGGATTTTTTCAAAATTATTTTTTAACAATGCCGTATCTCAAATGCATCAATTAAATAAAAAGTTGTTTTATGTTTCATTCCAGACAACCGGTTTAATGAACATCTCGTGCCAGATTTCAAAAGTTAACAAACTGAATAAAATTCTTTTATGATCTTCCTTTTTATTCTGGTGCTCATCAAGCATTTTTCTGATTGGCAGAGGATTAAGAAATGTTCTGCATGCAGATCCTTCGCTTAAAAGTTTATCTTCTACCGATTTTCTCATTTCAGATTGAAACCATTCGTCAACAGGAATTGCAAACCCTACTTTTTTTCTTTTAATGAGGTCGTCCGATAACCACTTTGAAGCTGCTTTTTTCAAAAGGTACTTTTGTGTCAACCCTTTTATCTTTAATGAAGGCGGGATAGATTCGACAAAATTCATTAATTCAAGGTCAAGAAAGGGAACACGTGCTTCAAGCGAAACAGCCATAGACATCTTATCGCCGTAGGTCAATAAATTATCAGATAAAGAAAAGCGGGAGTCAATGTAAAGCATCTGGCTTAAACCATCCAGTCCGGCAACATCATCCTGCCAGATTTTAATAGAATCAATTATCTCATTATTCCCGTTTGCCTGAAAACTATTCTGAAGCAGTTCTTTTTTTAATTCATGGTTAATTGTATTGTAAACATGAAACATTCTTTGCACGGGGTCTTGTATGCCCAGTGAACGAACAGCACGCTTTAATCTTTCGTTTCTTGGAAGCCGTTCGATCAGAGGTGCAACAATAGTTTGTCTGAGAAACGCAGGAATAAGCCGGTAAACAGAACCATATCGTTCACCAAGATGGCGCGGATATCCGGCAAACGGTTCATCTGCACCCTGACCGGTTAACACTACAGTTACGTGCTGCCTGGCCAGCTTACAAATTAAATAGAATGCGAGTGTTGAAGTTGTTGCAACGGGTTCTTCAAGATGCCATATTGAGTGAGGAAGAAGATCTTCGTAATCTTTCGATGATACAACTGCTTCGAAGTGATTGCTTCCAATACTTTTTGCTACTTCACGAGCTATGTGTAATTCATTAAACTCATAATCACCTTCAAATCCTACCGTAAAAGTTTTGATTTGCTCGCCGGATAGTTCTGTCATAATCTTTACAAGAGTTGATGAATCAACCCCGCCGCTAAGCATTGCACCCAAAGGTACATCAGATATCATTTGGCGTTTTACAGCCTGAACGATTCTTTCGCGAAGTTCTTCGATTAGTTCATTCTCTTTGAATGCATAATTTAATTTTGGAGGCTTCTTATAAAATCTTTGTACTTTAAATCCATTTTCAGAACAAATTAATGCAAAACCGGGTGGAAGTTTTTTTATTCCTTTAAAAGCTGTACTTGGAGAGGGGACGTAAGTAAGAGTCAGGAAATCACTTAATGCCTGCAGGTCAACTTCACGTTTAACTTGTGAAAAATGTAAAATTGATTTAAGCTCGCTTCCGAAAACAATTGATTTATCACTTGCCCGGTAATAAAGCGGTTTTATTCCGAATGGATCACGGGCAAGAATAAGCTGCCGGTTATTCGAATCCCAAAGTGCAAATCCATACATTCCATTAAGTTTGCTGAAGGCGTCCATTCCCCATTGTTCATAAGCATGAATAATTGTTTCTGTGTCGGAATTTGTCTTAAATGTGTGACCAAGCGATGTAAGTTCTGAACGAAGGTCAGGGAAATTATATATCTCACCATTAAAAGCAATCCAAACCGAACCGTTTTCGTTGCACATTGGCTGATGACCTGTAGAAAGATCAATAATAGATAACCTTCTGAATCCGAGGAATAAACCTGCCTTGTCAAAGAAGTATGAACCTTCATCATCCGGTCCCCGATGAATAATAGAATTCTTCATCTTTTCAGAAAGATGCCTATCAACGGGTTCTTTTGATTTGTAATTGTATATGCCGGTAATTCCGCACATTGTCTTTATCCTGTTTGAATGGTTTTAATTTTATACAGCCACAATGCAAGACTTCTGAACAATTGTGCCTGCCCCCATCTGAGATAGGGAACATTATTCCAACCAGCCAATAGTTTTCGTGTCCTGAAGTAACCTTTTTTGGTTTGCCAGTTTTCTGCCAAATCATCAAGCTGAGATTTCAGAATTTTTTTGGAAGAGTTTTTTGAGCTGTCATAAATCAAAAGTAAGTTTAACGATTCAGCATAATCATAAAGTTCTTGTTTATAGACTGTTAGCCTTTGTGCTTTTGCAAATGGTTTTGGTAAGCCTTTTTCATTTAAGAGGTTATTTAAGTAGAAGTTCATTCCTTTTTCGATAACCGGCTTAAGATTTTTATCGGCTGTCAGTTTTTCAATCTTGATAAGATTTTTTAAAACGAAGCAGGTATGAAAGTGGTCAATAAAAGGATCGGTACCATCCGCTGCATAAAACCACGAGCCATCCTGCCTCTGGGCGTTAATTACAAAGTTTAGATTATTCTGAGCAGTCTCAGCATAACCTGCAACACCAAACTTTTCTGCAGCATCTATTAAGGTAAATGCCCTGTATGCGCTGGCATTAACAACAAACCGGATTTTACCGACAATATTGGCTGCGGGTACATAAGAACATGCTGCAGAGTTCTCATCTGCTTTTTCTTCAGCATAATCTTCTGAAACGTGGTCGGCTACAGATTTCATTACATCTTTCCATTTTTGGTTTCCGTCAATTTCATAAATATCACGGAATGCTTCATAACCATAAGGAGTATTTGTAATAAGAGGAGTAAACTTTTTTATTATACCACTGTTTGTCATCCAGTCAAATGGATAACCCCACCCGGTGTTTACGAAGCCCGGGCATTTTTGCTTTAATAATTCATCTAAGAAGTGAACTGCAATATTATAAAATTCTTCTTTACCGGTTGCTTTATAAAGATAAGCATAACCCATAGCAAAGTGTGCATCAGCCATTGGAAAGCGCTGGCGATGCATAAAAAGCTTTCTTGCTGATGGGGTAAAAGCATCCATTAATACGAACGGGGATGCAAGGAGAGTTCCGAGGAAAGGTTTTTTATAGTAAAGTAATTTTGATTTTTGTCCGATGCCGGTTGCCCAAAAATCATATTGGTCTTGTGAAGTCTCGCCATAGGACGTGAGCCAGTTATGAAACCGTTGAATCATACCCGAAATTTTCGTGTAGGATTCATCGGTAATTTTATTCTCATTCTGTAAGGGCAATATGTTAGTGTAGTTGGTCAATTTAATTTTCCGAATAAGGATTCAAACGATAATCATTTAAGTTGAAATCTGTAAAATCTGCAAAGAAATATATATCAGAATTATTTCTTACATATTCAAGAAATGGTTTTAGTTGTTTTTCATTGATCTTTGTGAAAATCTTGGAATGACCAATTAACACTACGGGAACTTTTTTATCGAAATCCGAATATTTTTTTTCTATACGCTTCAAGCCTGCAATTAATTGTTTCCCGGTGCATTGATTGAAGTCCATTTTCCAGGCATGTTTATCTGAAAACAAAGAAACTATTTTAGTAAATACTGATTTTTTTTCTTCAGCTTTATTCGCTGAATTTTCATTTAAATCTGCGGGTTCATACTTTTGATCCGGATGCATTTTTTCGAGTATCAGCCGGAATATTCTGTTGGGTGAAAGGAAAGCAAAAATGTTCCTGTTTTCACTGTAAATCGGAAACTCGAGCAACTTTCCTTGTTTATCATATTTACATACATCGGTGTGATCAACTGTCCATGGTATTGCATCGTTAAACGCATCAGTATAATCGAAAGTGACTCTGCCGGTTCTCTTCCCGTATTTAAAGACAGATGTATCAATAGCGATAGTGTTACTTACCAGCGCTTTAACAATGTTTGCTGAAGGATGCATTGACCAGTTGGCAGCCCGGAATGCAAAGCAGGTATAATCGGGTTTTACCGGTTTAAGCAACTCTTCGAGAAAATTTTTTCCCGCTTTAACAAGTTCATTTAATCTTTCAAACGGAAGATCAGCAATGCTGTATTCTTCCCAGTTCTGATTCCATTTCCCGTTGATGTTTCTGGCATTAAAGTAAGAAGGATGAATATGAAGCTGAACATCATGCCCGGATTTAACAGCAGTTTTTAATTGAGTGGTAATTTCTTCGTAATGAAACTCATCGTTACCGGTTTCCTGAAAATGTTCACCGAAGCGGATTATCTCACCAATATCAGCCATAATAGTCAGCTTTGCGCCATACTGATTAAATAACTGCATCATTCTATCAGTCGGTTCAACCATAAGATCTTTTGGTGAGCCTTCACCATTGCCGTGAATTTCGTAGTCTGAAGTAAATACAATTCCGAATTTCATATTATGCTTTCTTTCCGTTTGCCATAAATTCAATTTCATTAAGGATAGCCTGCATGGTTTCACTGCTGCCTGTTGAAGCGGAAGAAATTTTATTCCTTTTTATCAGTTTGATTTTTGAATATATGTCGTCGTTATTTTTAATCAGTATAAGTTTGCCGGTTTGCTCGAGAAATTTATCTACGTTTCCGATTTTACCGCCGAAGGTACTATAAGCGGGCACATCAAGTGCTGCAGCTTCACGTATCATAGTTCCGCCGCCGCTTATTACCAGGTCAGAATGCCAGATAAGGTTGAGTCCATCAACAACTTTATCAGGAATCATGATTTTACCATTTGTAAAAAAAACTTCCCATTTATTCCTGATTTCTGCTGCCTGTTCGTTTGTACGTGGAAGAATAAACATCTTACTATTTTCCTCAGCCAAAACATGCTTCATTACTTCATTGAACAGTTCATCGCTCTTTTCTGTATGATAGTGTGCTGATGTTGCTGGTGGTCTTATAGTAACAACAAGATCATCATCATTAAAATCCAGAATATTCTTAATTGAACTATCGGGCACAAAGCAGGAAGCATATACGTATTCCTTAATGCCCGGATACTTGGAAACTCTTTTAGCAAATGGTAAAAAGCTTTCTGCTTTAACTACTTCCGGTATCATAAATAAATCTGCTTTAATAAAAGGAACTCCCTGTCCAAACTCGTAGTCCATTGCCAGGATTGCCGGTATACGCAGTGATGAAGCCGCAATTAACTGAGCGCGTGAGCCATGCGATAATGATAAATCAGGTTTGTTTCGGATTGCAAAGGGCAGCAGCTGCAAAGTCCGCAGCAGAACTCCGGCATATTTCATTAATTTATTTTTGCCGAAATGTTTCCCGATTTTCTTATATGTCATTTTATTTAAATCACAAAGTTGAATAACCTGGGCGTAATCCCTGGCAGTTAAAACTACCTCGTATCCTTTTTCTTCAAGTATTTTTATTATCGGTTTAAAAAAAAGCACGTGCGGCGAGTTTTCAAAATCAATCCAGATTCTGACTTTCTTTTTATTTTCCGGAAACACTTCCATCTTTATAATGATTAAATGATAACTGTAGAACAGGGAAATAGTGAGCTAAAGCTCTGCGGCGTGTATTCCCTTAAGTAAAATATTTTTACCAACTAGAACAAAAATTATGCCCTGCGAAAATTTACTAAAACGAGGTTTAATTCAGAAATTGACTGGTTTCTGATTAAAATTTGAGATGATTGTCCCGCTATGTTCCAAATGTCTTTACTGCATTTTACAGATGAGAATTTAAGAAATTATTCAAGAAAGAATTATCAACTCAGCTTAAGCATGTATTCTACCTTAATTAATTCAGCATTCAAAAAACTTAACGAGTATTTATTCATGGCAAATTCAAAAAGACATCAGAACAAACCTTGCCTATGATGAGTTACTGATACTCATCTGTTGAAATGAAAATTTTTAAAGAATATTGCCAGTTCTTTTGGTAATACGTGCCAGTACTGATTTTCATATCTGGTACGAACATAATCAAGAAACTGCAAATAGAATTCTTTCGGAAATTCCTGGTAAGATTTTTTACCACTGCCAAAGTAAATATAATCCGGATGCACATTTATAAGTGCCACGCCGCCGTTTTCTGCGATCCAATCAAGTTTCTTTTTCCAGATTTCGATACCGGGTTCATTCATAGTTATAAATAATGTAAAATCCTGAACCAACGTATACGGCAATTCGACATAACCGTTTCCAACGCCGTTGCCATCGACCCAGAAAGGAAATATAGTTCCCACACCATCCGATTGCGGTTCAAACGGGTCAGTATCGAAGGTTGAAGCGTCATAAAGAATATTAAGATGCCGCAGCCATTCCAGGTTATGGTGCATAGCAGGGGAACGGAATCCATCGGCATTCCATTCTGTTATGTAGTTATTTATTTTTTTCGCTCGTCTTAAAAACTCTTCTTTTGAACTATATAATTTACCATCGTGGTTTAAGCCATGCACACCAACTTCAAAACCGTTTTCAACAATATATTTCCTTAAATCCGGATCAACAAAGTATCGTTCCGGAACGAAATTAAAAGATGATTTAAAGCCAAGTTCTTTTTCAAGAAGGAGTAAATGTTTACATTTATCGTGTCCTCCTTGTAATTCAACATCGTGGGTAAGTATAAATGCAAATTTTTTCCCATCTGGCCATCCTCTCCATCCATCAGGCGCTGATGCGGATGAAGGTAAGATAGGCCAAACATCAGTATATTTTTTACGCTGGTATTTTACTAATTGCCTGCGCAGGAGTATCTGAAGTTTCCGGGGAATTAACGGTTTAAATATATAAAATAGTTTTTGCAGCATTTATAAAATCAGTAATTCAAGTTTATCTTAATCAAATCAGGTAATACTCAGAACCGGAAAATAAAAAAGGATTGATAAGATTCTGCTTAAAAATATTCAGTACGGTTCTTTATTAACCTGTTTCTTTAACAAGCACTTCTTTTTCTTTACCGTTTGACAGAGCACGATCTATTTCATCCTGCAGTTGTGCAGCGAGTGTGTTTACGTAAGGTTCAACCATCATTCCGCGCGGACTAACAGTAATATTTTTTAACTTAACACCTTTACCAGCATATTTCCCCCATCCATAATAAATGTCAAGGAGACCGGCAAAATTCTTTTTAGGTTTAAATAGAGTGATATCGCCATCAAAAACTAAAGGGGTATACTCAGCTTGGGCTTTATCATTTATTTCGTCTATCTTTAAATGGTGGTATGTTAATCCGTTTCCTATATTCATCTTCTTTTTAATTTTTGATATAGATACGTCAATACTTACTTTTAACCTGCTTAGTTCAGTATTAAATTTTTCCTTAAAGAATTTAATTCTTCCTTCAGATTTACTTGAAAGAAGATTTTCAATATGGAAAAGAATATTCTGCATTTTGTGATAAAGTCTTAAATATTTCGGAAAATCGTCAGGTATTTCCTGTATATTATAAGTCTCAAACATTGCCAGCAGAGCAACTTCTTCATTGTTTGCTTTTAATTGCTGTGCAATTTCAAATGCTATTGTACCACCAAGGCAGTAACCACCAAGTAAGTAAGGACCTTCCGGCTGAACGGACTTAATTTCTTTGATATAATTGGAAGCCATTATTTCAAACCTGGTTTGTAATTCTTTAGACCCATCAAGTCCTTCAGATTGTAAACCATAAACCGGTTGATCCGGCGAAAGGTGATGAGCAAGTTCACGGTAAAGCAGAACATTTCCTTCTGCTCCGTGGATAAGGAATAACGGCGGCTTTGAACCCTGAGGTTTTATCGGAACCAAAGAAGACCACGATGGTTTCCAGTTATCCTGTCGTAAGATTGCTGCAAGTCCTTCAATTGTTGGAGCCTGGAAAAGTGTTGCTAAAGGAAGGTTTTTTCCGAGTGATTTTTCTATATGGGCAAAAAGTTTTGCAGCAAGCAATGAGTGCCCGCCAATTTCAAAAAAATTATCTTTAACGCCAATTTTCTTTAGCCCAAGTATTTTTTTCCAGACCGCCGTAAGCTGAATTTCCAATTCGTCTCTGGCTTCTATGTAATCTGTTTCGGGTTCAATTGAAGCGGTATCGGGATCGGGTAATGCTTTGCGATCAATTTTGCCATTTGGCGTAAGCGGAAAATTTTCAAGAAATACAAAGAAAGACGGGATCATATAATCGGGTAGTTTCTCTTTAATGTGTTCCCGTAAATCAGAAGCTGTAAGATCTGTTCCCGGTTCGGGGATAATATATGCAACAAGCCTCGAATCACCACCCGATATCTGCCGTGCAGTTACAACAACCTGTTTCACATTAGTATGTGTTGAAATAATATTTTCAATTTCACCAAGTTCGATTCTGAAACCACGAACTTTCACCTGGAAATCGAGCCTGCCAAGAAATTCAATGCTGCCAACGGTTAAAAATCTTGCAAGGTCCCCGGTTTTGTACATTCGAGCGTCAGATACATTTCTGAATGGGTTATTAATGAATTTTTCCTTCGTAAGCTCAGGTTTTTTGAAATAACCCCTTGCTAGTCCCTCTCCACCAATGTGAAGTTCGCCAGGAACTCCGATGGGAACGGGTTGAAGATTCTTATCTAAGATGTAAAACTGAGTATTTGCAATTGGAGGTCCTATTACTACAGGACCGGAAGTATTAGTGATCTTGCTTACAGCCGACCAAATTGTTGTTTCTGTCGGGCCGTACATGTTCCAAAGTTCGCCGCCTCTTTCTATTAATTGATTAGCAAGGTCACGTGGAAGGGCTTCGCCTCCGCACATCATTTTAAGTTTAACCTGGTCATTCCATCCGGCTTCAATTAACAATCTCCATGTTGAAGGTGTTGCCTGCATTGCAGTAACTTTCCTTTTCACCAATCTATCAAGAAGCAGTTTTCCGTCAAACGTAACTTCTTTTGGAACTATTATTACCCGTGCACCAACAATGATAGGAAGGAAGAGTTCAAGAACTGCAATATCGAATGACAAAGTTGTAACAGAAAGTAATCTATCGTCTTTTGTTAATCCTGGCTCTTTAAGCATAGATAGTAAAAAGTTAACTACAGGTCTGTGCGGAATCTGAACGCCTTTGGGTTTTCCTGTAGACCCGGAGGTGTAAATTACATAAGCCAGGTTTAGGGTATCAATTTCATTTGTCGGATTTTGATCACTTTCTTTTTCAATCGCATCCCAGTCGGCATCAATACAGATGATTTTTTTGTCATAAGCAGGGAAGATGTCCAGTAAATTTGTATGAGTTATGAGTACCGAAGCCTCAGAATCTTCCAGCATGTATGCAATTCTATCCTGCGGGAAGAAAGGGTCTATTGGAACATAAGCACCTCCGGCTTTAAGTATACCGAGAAGTGAAACCATCATATCAAGCGACGTGTTAACACATAGCCCAACCAGTTTATCTTTTCCGACGCCATATTTTTTAAGATAGTGAGCAAGCTTATTTGCTTTTGCATTTAATTGTTTGTAAGAAATTTTTTCGCCCTCAAATTCCGCTGCAATACGATCCGGGTAAATTTCTCCTTGCTCTTCAAAAAGATTATGTATGTATTTATGAGGCGGGTAGTCAACATCAGTTTTGTTCCATTCATCCACAAGCAAAGGTCTTTCAGCATCAGTAAGCATCTTAAAGTTTGAAACTTTTGCGTCCGGATTATTCAGGATTGAATCAATCAAAGTGAACAAATGCCCGCATAGTCGTTTAATAGTTTCAACCTTATAAATCTCTGATTTATATTCGATAAATCCTGAAATTTTTTTCTTATCATCCTCAAGTTCCAGAGTAATGTCGAATCTTGAGGTTCCCATATCAACAGGAAGTCTTTTTGCCATTAGGTCGCCAATGTGAAGGTGCTGTTCAAGTGAACCTTGATGAAAAATAAATGCAATCTGAAACAGGGGATTTCGGCTCAAATCTCTTTCTGGCTGGATTGCTTCAAGAAGTTTTTCAAAAGGAAGATCCTGATGCTCCTGTGCTTCAAGTACAGTTTCTTTAACTTTATGAAGAACAAGTCTGAATTCAGGGTCACCTGAAAAGTCAGTTCTGAAAAGAATATTATTCGAAAAACTACCTATCAGGTTTTCTATTTCACTTTTGCTTACGTTTACAGCAGCAGTACCTGTAATTATATCCTCCTGGGCTGTATAGCGGTAAAGCAAAGTTTGAAATGCAGCAAGTAATACCATATAAACGGAAACATTTTCCTTCAGTGCGAAACTTCTTAGCTTTGAAGTCAGAGCCTCAGGAAATTCAAGTGTTTCGATCGAGCCATGAAAAGTTTCCATCGGAGGTCTTAGAAAATCTGCGGGCATTTCAAGCACAAACTGTGCGCCCTTAAGCCGGTTTACCCAATAGTTGAGATGTTCTTTCATCTCTTCGGATGCAGTATGATTCTGCTGCCAGATAGAGAAGTCAGCGTACTGGATTGGCAGGTCAGGAAGTTTTACTTCACGCATATTTGAATATGCATCATATAACATTCCCAGTTCCTTCATCAGTATTCTTATTGAATAACCATCGGCAACAAGGTGATGTGTATAGATGACAAGAATGCACAGGTTCTCATTATACGAATAGAGCCTGAAATTTATCAATGGTCCGTTTTCCAGATCAAAAACCTGATGAGAATTTGCCGCAGCAATTTGTTTAACTTTTTCGCGGAATTCTTGTTCATCGCTGGCTTGAAGAGTTTCTTCCTCAATTTTGTGGAATATGTAATCATTTATAAACTGAATTGGAGTTCCATCCACCGAAGGAAAAACACTTCTGAGTACTTCATGGCGCTCAATGATTTTATTAAGACTTTTTTCTAAAGCATCCACATTGATATTACCAATCAATTCAATAGCAGCAACAATGTTGTATGCAGGGCTATCGGGTTCAAGTTTTTGCAAAAACCAGAATCTCTGCTGAACAACAGACAGTGGAAGGTTTTCGTTGCTGTTTCTTTTTGGAATACCTGATGGTTTAGAGCCCTCTTCTTTAATTCTTTGCTCAGCAAGACGTTTAAGAAGAAGAGCTCTTTGTTCAGGACTCAGGTTTTTTAATCGTTCTTTTATATCCATAAAAATACTGGTAATATGACTTTACTTGTTAAAGTAAGTTAGTTAATAAAATCAGCCTCCATTAGAAGTATTCTTCTCGATATCATTTATCAGTTTTTCGAGATCTTTTGAGTTTACATTGGCAAATATTTCATTTTCAACATAAGCTGAAAGTTTTTTAATAGTGGGGAGGTCAAAAAATTTCTGCAATGGAATACTTACATTGAGTTTTTTCTTAATTTTATACGTAACCTGCACAGCGGATAAAGAATGCCCGCCAAGATCAAAAAAATTATCATCAATGCCAATACCCTCAACTTTAAGAACACCGCTCCAGATCTCTGAAACAGATTTCTCGATTTCTGTGACAGGAGCACTGAATGAAGTTTTTAATCCGGGTCTCTTCGCAGTTGCTTTCGGAATGGAGCCATTTGCGAGATGACCGTTAGGCATCATCACAATTTCTGCAGGAACACCCATAGCGGTAGCACCGTCAGGGATGTTCTGAACTACACCGGAGTTAATACCGATCGTAGCCCACGAGCCAATTTTAAGGTCAGGTAGAATTGAAGAGTTAGTGCCCATATAAACACCATCACCAAGTTCAACCCTGGCGTTTAGAACGGCGCCCGGCGCAATTACACAATGCTTGCCGACTCTACACCCGTGTCCGATTACCGCACCGGTTAAAACTACTGAACCCTCGTCAATAGAAGCTCCTGCGGAAAAGGTGACATTCTGATACACTGTTATGTCACCATTGTATTCAACACCCCAAATATCAACATTTGGATCAATCAAACTAACAAGCGGAATACCGTATTTTTTTATTTTTTGCAAAGCATTAAATCTTTTTTGTGTTGATCTTGCCACAAGATTAACAACTTCGCAATCATTTGGGTCAGCTTCGGCTAAAAGAGCAAATTCACCTGCAATCGGGATTCCAAGTATCCTGCTACCGGTTTTTGCAGGATCGTCATCAAGAATAATTATTTCTTTCCAGCGAGCCTGTTTTTCATTAACTCTAAGTGCTAATCGTACTCCCTCGGCATTTCCTGCACCGCATAAAAATAATTTAGATTTCATATTTTAATTCTCCCTTTGATTAACCTACTACAGGTCCGGGATTATTAGAAGCCATTGGTTTAATTCTTTCTGCAGAGCCTGTCATCCAGTCTGTGCAAGTCTGGCATCTGTCGGGTAATTCATCAAACCTATGCTGCAGATGTAAATTTCTGTAGTAACCAAGTCTGTTCCATAAAACGGTCAGAGATTCATCCCAGGCATTTCCTGCACCCTCATCTCCTTCAGTATCGCCCGGGCAGCGCGGAACTCTTCCATCCCAGAATACGTGCATCATTGTAATTGCCCATGGACAGGGGATCCTTTTATCTTCAGGAGCGCCAATGTGTGTTTCAAACTTACCGCCCCAGCTCAACATACGGCGTGCTTTGATTGTAGCACCCCTCTTGAGCCAGTATTGTTTGAATTCATCAAGCTCATGTTTATTTTCTTCCATTTCAATAAACTGAACCTGAACTTCCGGTGGTTCCGGGTAAGCATTTCTTGCCTGAATAAAGTATTCAACGTTCGAATACACAACATCTCTGTTGGCTTCAATACGGATTTTTTCGAAAACTTCCGCGCTGAAACCATCAATACCAATAACTACCAAATCAACTCCTGATTCAATTATCGGAACAGCAATATCTGGAGTTAAATACATACCATTGGTATTTATATTTAAGGATTTCAGACCAACTGATTTACCATATTTTATCATCTGTATCAGCCGGTCGGGTTCCAACAATGGCTCGCCGCAAAATGAAAACCAGCATTGTGTTTCAGGTGAAACTGCTGCAATTTCATCTGCGCATTTTTTCCATAGTTCGAACGGCATCCTGCCTTTGGGTCTAACCATGTTAGGGTGATGGCACATGGCACATTTAAGATTGCACTCGGCTGTTACCTCTACGGCAAACCGGGTAGGGAATGAAATGTTTTTCAAAGTACCGGAAATTTCATCCAGATACTCAAAACCTTTACTAGCAGACTCTTGTCTCAATTTTTCTCCTGCTGTATTTATTTATATTATTAATTTTTAGTATTGCATCCATAATTGGATATTACTTGCTGGCATCAGTCAGAAATTTTTTTTACTTCCTCGATAAGTTTCTCAAGTGAAGCATCATCTGTCTGTTGCAGCAGAATTTTTTCAATTTCAATTACTAATTGTTTAAAATCTGACGCCTGGAAAAAGGCAGTCATTGAAAGTTCTATTTTAAAAGCCTGATTTATTTTTACAATTGCCTGAACTGCCGAAAGTGAATGCCCTCCGAGTTCAAAGAAGTTATCATTCATTCCAATTTTTTTTACTCCTGTTACATCTGACCATATAGCAGATACAGTTTTTTCAGTTTCTGTTTTTGGCATTACAAAATCCTTTTGAATATCGGGTCTTTCAATAACCGGAGCAGGAAGTGCCTTCCTGTCAATTTTGCCATTAGGAGTAGTAGGCAGTTTGTCAAGGAACATAAATACAGCCGGTATCATATATTCGGGAAGTTTTTTAAGCAGGTAATCGCGCAATACTGTATTTGAAGGTTTATTATTGTTTTCGGCTATAAGATATGCAACTAATTGCGGATTATCCTTAATATCTTCATGAACGATCACAACTGCTTCTCTGATAAGAGGATGTTCTTCAATATACTTTTCTATTTCACCGGGTTCAATTCTGTAACCACGAATTTTAACCTGATTATCAATTCTTCCGATGAACTCAATAATGTCATTGTTAAAGTACCTAGCGAGATCACCCGTACGGTAAACTTTTTTATTTATTCCTTTAATGGGAACTTCTACAAATTTTTCACTTGTTAGCTCAAGGTTATTAAAATAACCTTTCGCCAATCCTTCACCAGCAATGCATAATTCTCCGGCGATCCCTATCGGAACAAGCTGTTGTGAGTTATCCAATAGATAAATTTCTGTATTTGCAATTGGTCTTCCGATTGGTACTATGTTTTCAACTTCATTAATCGGGTATACGCTGGACCATACAGTGGTTTCTGTAGGTCCGTACATATTTAATAATTTACCCCTGGTCAATGCCAACAATTGCTTTGCAAGATTGACCGGAAAAGCCTCCCCGCCAATAAGGAGGCAGTCAAGTTTTTTAATGGCTTCAGAAAATTTATCATCAAGCAAAAGCATTCTTGCCATCGAGGGTGTACACTGGAAATGAGTTACATTGTGTTGCATTATTAAATCTGCAATTGCCGAAGATGTCTGAGGTTCAGTTGTTTTAGCCGAAGCAACCAGGTTTGGAAGAGAATTTTTCAAAGTCTTTATATGATCTAATCCCGCTAATACCATTTCCTGATCCACACCAAAGTCAATCAGGCAAGCGATTTCATCAACACCTGCAGCCCGGGCTCTTTCGATCGTGGTAATACAAGTTTCAGGTGTGCCGAATAATGAACTTGTTTCAAAATATCTTTCAAAGGCATAGTTCAAAATTGTTTCTTTATCTTCGTTACTAAGGTTTGCACCGGCTTCAGATAGATCCTCATCCTGGTCTTTATGAACAGGGAAATACCAGCTTGCCAATTCAACAAGGCTCATAGCACTTGCCAGGTATTTCTTCATCGGGTCACGAACAATCTCTTTAACCATTTCGAAATCTTCACCAATGTAGGTGTGAATCATTAAAGAGACGTAACCATTACCCTGGTGGTTATTTTCTTTCCAGGCATTTCTGTAAATATTTATTTTGGATTTCACTTCCTCAATGGTTTGTCCGAGCAGGTGAGTCAGGATATTGTATCCTTTTTCTCCGGCAAGGCGAAAAGTTTCAGGATTACCGGCAGCAGTGATCCACACAGGTAATTCTTTTTGTACAGGCTTTGGAAGGGTTTTGATTGAAATTTTTTCACCTTTCGGAGAATTGACTTCTACTGCATCGCCGCTCCAAAGTTTTCTGACTGTTTCAATTTGTTCGAACATTATTTCTTTACGTCTCTTGTAGTTTTGAGGCATAAGTGAAAAATCATTAGGCTGCCAGCCAGAGGCGAATGAAATTCCAATTCTTCCATTTGAAAGATTATCAATCATTGACCAATCTTCGGCAATTCTTATAGGGTTATGAAGCGGTGCTACAACACTGCCACTCATTATTCGGAGGTTTTTAGTTATTGTTGATAATGCTGCACTGGTGATAGCCGGGTTAGCATATAAGCCGCCAAATTCGTGGAAGTGCCTTTCAGGTGTCCAAACACTTGAGAATCCATTTTCATCTGCAAACTTTGCTCCTTCGATCAGAATTCTGTAATTATCTGATCCCTTTTCGTTTGCATAACTGGAAAAATAAAACAAGCCAAAATCCATTTTCCCGTCAGGTAAAATATCTGCTGAACGGGAATTCCGGGTTTTCCACTCGTGTTCAGAATTAATTACAACCTTAAATCCTCTGCATAAGGTATATAATAATTCAAGAACGGAAATGTCGAATGAGAGACTGGTAACAGCCATCCAAGTACCCGGCGGATCATGTTCAATATACTGATCCATACCAGTAAAAAAGTTTACAACATTCCGGTGTTGTATCATCACGCCTTTTGGCTTACCGGTAGATCCGGAAGTATATATCACGTAACATAAGCCGGAAGAATCACATTTTATATCCGGATTCTGAATAATGGAATCTGATATTATTTCTGAATCGGAATCAATAATCAATAATTTTGCGGAAGTATTACCAGCCAGATTCAGAAGTGATTGTTGTGATATTATAACCGGACAACCTGAGTCCTGAATCATATATGAAATTCGCTCAGCAGGGAAGTCAGGGTCAAGCGGAACATATGCTCCACCGGCTTTAAGGATACCAAGAATAGCTGCTACCATATCAATGGATCTTTCAACCAGAATTCCGACAAGCGTTTCAGGTTTAACTCCAAGTTTGAGCAGTTTATTTGCTATAATATTCGCTTTTGAGTTTAAGCCGGAGTATGTTATAACATTATGATTACAAATAAGCGCAATTGCATCCGGTGATTTGTCTACCTGCTGTTCAAATAATTGGTAAATTAATTTATCAGATGGAAATTCAGTTTTAGTCTGGTTCCATACATTGGTTATTTTATCTAATTCAGCTTGAGTAAGTATCGGAATATTACTGAGTTTTTTATAATCATCATTTGCAAATCCTGTTAAAATATTTCCAAATCGTGTAAGCATTAACTTCATATCACTCTCAGTGTATTTTTCGGAGTGATAAGCAATTTTAATTTTTATTTTTTTATCAGCATAAACATAAACAGCTACAGGATAGATTGTTTTTTCAAAGAGCCGGAATTCACGATTAAGCCATTTTCCACCTTTTTCCTGAAGTTTCAGGGTCAGATCATAATTGTCAAAAATTAGGATAGTATCAAATAATTGAATCCCCCTTGGAACATTACACCAGCCTAAAACATTACTAAGTGGTGTGTGTTCATGTTTTCGTACTTCCATCTGTTGTTTTCTGATGGATTTTAACCATGGAATTAGTTCTGCATTGTATTCAACTTTTATTCGCATAGGCAGCACATTCATAAACAGGCCCACTATAGAATCAGCGCCATCAATTGTTGAATATCTGCAGGCTCTTGCAGCACCAAAAATAATATCATTGCCCGAACAGTAATTACTTAACAAGAATCCCCATGCGCCCTGAATAATGGTATTGAGTGTAATTTCGTGTTGTTTAGCTTTATCACGAAGAATTGTGCTGATTTTTTCATCAAGAGATAGTTCTATCTCATTTGGAACCGAAAACTCTTCGTCTGAGTGTTCAATTGATTTAAGAAGGAGATTAGTGGGGGAGTTTACTCCTTTAAGGAATTTTCTCCAAAAATCTTCGGAAGTTTTTAAATCTTTTTTAGAAAGCCAGTCAACAAAATTCCTGAATGGTAGTAACTGACCTATTTTAGGTTTGTATCCAGAGCAATAGGAATCATACAGGCTGAATACATCATTAAGTATGATAGCGTGAGATCTGCCATCCATTAAAATATGGTGAAATGTCCATATAAGATAAAAATCCGAATCTTCTGCTTTAATAAGATTCAGCCTTATGAGAGGTGCTCTACTAAGAACAAAACCTTTTTGGCGGTCTTTTTTTAAGAATGATTTGATATTTTCAGAAAGAACTTCTTTATCAACACTGCTCCAGTTAAAATATTCAATGGGTACGGTAAGATTGGGGGTAATAGTTTGAACAGGTTGATCAACATCCTCCCAAACAAATGATGCACGGCAGCTATCGTGCATTAAGATTACTTCATCCCATGCTTTTTGAAGAATTTCTGTATCAATAGTTTCCTCAAGATGACAGACTATCTGGTCGATATCAGTTCTGGAATTCGGATCAGATATATAGTGAAAAAGCATTCCCTGCTGCAGGGGTGTAAGGTTATATGTCAGTTGATTATTCATTAGAAAACATCCTTAGAATTCGAACAGTTACTTAAAATCTGCTTCAAAAAGCATTTATTTACTACCGGCATATTTGACATTTAATTAAACTTAAATTCTGATCACATAAATATTTGAACTTCAGGTTGATTGAAGTTGAAAAGATGAATCTTTTTTATGTGAAATCAGGGTCCTGTTCAACCTCATTTAAAAGTTTTTTTAATTGATCATTCTCAATAAGTTCGAGCAGCTTTTCATCAATAGCCCGGGCAAGTTTCTCAAGCGTTGCAGACTGGAAGAAAGTTTGCAGAGAAAGATTAACATTAAAAGTTTGATGAACTTTTGCTGTAACCTGAACTGCAGAAAGAGAATGACCTCCTAAATCAAAGAAATTATCATAAATACTGATGTTTTCAATTGATAGTACCTCGCTCCATATGCGCGCCAAAGCAATTTCTGTCGGTGTAGAAGGTGCAACAAACTCTTTATCCAGTTCTGGTCTTTCAGATTCCGGTGATGGCAATGCTTTTCTGTCAACTTTGCCATTTGGTGTTAACGGGAAAGCATCCAGATAGACAAAAAGTGATGGTATCATATACTCTGGCAGAAAGTCCTTAAGATAGGCCCTTAGTTCGATTGTTGAAATCTTAGACCTGTTACTGCTAACCAGGTAAGCCACCAAACGTTTATCCCCGGGTGTATCTTCCCGTGCAATAACCACAGCTTCTCTGATGTTGTTATTTCTTTCCAGTGCGGTTTCAATTTCACCGAGTTCAATTCGATACCCCCTGATTTTAACCTGGTGATCAAGTCTTCCTAAAAATTCAACAACACCATCAGGTCGGTAACAAGCAAGATCTCCGGTTTTGTAAATCCGACCGTTTGTACTGTTAGAACTGAACGGATTAAGGATGAATCGTTCAGCGGTCAGTTCAGGTTTGCCAAGATAACCTCTAACAACACCATCACCTCCGATGCATAATTCACCCGGAACACTGGTCGGAACCATTTGATTGTTCTTATCGAGGATGTAAATAGCTGTGTTTGCTATCGGTTTTCCTATAGGAATTGTGTTATCAACCAAATCAATTTTATGAACTGATGACCAAATGGTAGTTTCAGTCGGACCGTACATGTTTAGAATATTACCACTAACAATTTCTGATAATTGTTTGGCAAGAGAAACCGGAAATGCTTCGCCGCCAATCAGAAGGTAATCTAGTGATTTAATTTGCCGTTTTGCATCTTCGTTCATTAACAGCATTTTTGCCATAGATGGTGTGCATTGCATATGAGTTACGTTATGAGCTATTATTAGCTCTGGTATTGAGTAATCGTAATCATGAGTTTTTTGCACTTGTTCTTTCACACCGATGTTGGCGAGGGTTTTTACTGCGTTCAGATATTGCAGATGCGATAGAACAACTTCAGAATCAACACCAAAATCTATTAAGCAGGCAATATCATTTACGCCGGCTTGTTTTAATTTCTTAACCATTTTAATGCAAGTTTCGGGTGTGCCTAAAAGTGCGCTTGTTTCGAAGTACCTTTCGAATGCATGATCAAGAATTGCATCCATATCTTCAGGGCTTAACTGTGTTGCTGCCTGATCGAAACTGCTGTCAAGCTTATCGTAGGTCGGAAAGTACCATGAAGCAAGCTGCACCAGACTAACAGCACTATTAAGATATTGTTTCATTGGTTTTCTTACAATTTCTCTTACTTCATCAAGATTTTCGCCAACAAAAGTGTGAAGCATAAGAGAAACATATCCTTCACCTTCGTGTCCGTTTTCTTTCCATGCTTTTCTGTATACATCAATTTTATCATTCAGATCTTCCACTGTTTGACCTAGCAGGTGAGTCAGAAGATTAAATCCTCTTTCACCAGCCATATGGAAAGTTTCGGGATTATTGGCTGCAGTTATCCAGACCGGCAGTTCTTTCTGAATAGGTCTTGGCAAAGTTTTAATGTCCGCAGTTTTGCCATTCGGAGCCCGAAATTGAACCACTTCACCTTTCCATAATTTTCGGACAACATCAATTTGCTCGAACATTATATCTTTACGTCTGTCGTAATTTTCCGGCATAATTACAAAATCGTTTGGCTGCCAGCCGGCGGCAAATGAAATTCCTACTCTTCCGTTAGAGAGATTATCAACAACAGACCAATCTTCAGCAATGCGAATGTGGCTATGAAGAGGTGAGACACAGCTTCCGCTCATAATTCTGACGTGTTTAGTAATGGTTGCAATACCAGCACCCGTAACAGCAGGGTTGGGGTATAATCCGCCAAAATCATGAAAGTGTCTTTCAGGTGTCCACACAGCAGCAAAACGATTTTGGTCTGCAAACCTGGCACCCTCAATCAGCAGGTTGTATTTACCTTCCGGGTTTTCGCTTGCGTAACTGGAGAAATAGAAAAGACTAAAATCAATTTTCTTGTTAGTGCCGTTTGTTCCCGAAGTAATTTTTTCAGTTTTCCAGTATTCATCAGCATAAATAACTACTTTAAATCCTCTTGTTAACGTCCAAAGCAATTCGAGGACAGAGATATCGAATGAAAGGCTTGTTACAGCAAGCCAAACGCCGGGTGGATCAAATCTTATATGTTTATCCATTCCGGTAAAAAAGTTAACTACATTTTTGTGCTGAACCATTACACCTTTTGGTTTACCGGTTGAGCCTGAAGTATAAATAACATAAGAAAGATTATCGGGTGTTACATCCGATTCGACAGGCGTTGCTGATTCCTTAGAAATTGCTTTCCAATCAGTATCAATAGAAATAATTTTAGCTGCAACATTGTTAAATTCTTTAGTTAGCTTTTGCTCGGTAATAATTACGGGGCATTTAGAATCGAAGACCATATACAATACACGGTCTTTAGGAAAGTCAGGATCAAGGGGTACATAAGCGCCGCCTGCTTTAAGTACTGCCAGTATAGCAACCATCATGTCAACAGATTTGTGAAGGGATATACCGACAAGAATATCCGGTCCTACTCCTAATTGTTGTAATTTTCTTGCCAACTGATTTGAACGGTTGCTCAGCTCGCGATAGCTTAATGAAGCCCCTTTACAAAAAACAGCAACTGAATCTGGAGAATTTAAAACTTGTTCTTCAAAAAGTGTGTGGATAAGTTTATGAACAGGATAGTCTATTATAGTGTTATTCCATTCTGTATATATTTTTTTCTTTTCATTTTCTGAAATGATAGGAATAACACCACATTTTGAAGTTGGATTCTGAACTGAATTTTCCAAAAAGTATAAAAACTGGTTAATCATAAGATTAACATTTTCTGCACTGATTAAAGATGAATTATAGAGCAGGTTAACACGCTTATTTTCAGACGAAATCACTATAGTAAGAACGTTGTCTTTATGCTGCCGGAATTCAGTGGTATCATCAACAAGGGCAATGGCAACAGGATAAACCGGTTCGCTTTTATTTTCAATGTAGTGGTGTAATTCAGGGTAGCGGGCAAAAACATCTTGAACATAAGTACCGGATTTAAGAGAGGCTTCAATCTGTTTTAATATTTTTTTTGCAGAATCACTGAAGCTTTCATCCGGATTAAAACTGATTTTAACCGGTAAAACGTTAGCAAAAAGATTACCGGTTTTTTGAAGATTGCCGTAAAGCTGATTGGTAGTTAATCCGATTGTATAGGTATCCTTACCGCTGTGCCTGCCTGTGAAAATACTAAAAGCGGCAGCAAGAAATAATGCATAATCCGAATTACCGGAATTCAGTTTCATGGTAACGGAATCCGGTAGTTCAATCATTTCTTCGGAGGGCAAAGATATTTCTTCTCCAAATTTCTCTTTTCTAGCATAATGAAGATCAATACCCTCAATTTCAGTCAATTGCTTTACCCAGTATTTTTCTTTTTTAGCAGCAGCAGAATTGATTGATGTTATAATCCCTGCTGTTTCATCGTCAAGTAAATTTAAACGACAGCCGGCAATAAGATTGTATTTCGAAATCAAATTCTTTACTGATAGAGGTATACCATTAATAGTAGATAAAGCTTTTATAATAATATCAACACTTTCGGTTGCAACTGTTATTTTTTCATCATTCAAAGAAGTGACTATACCTGGCGCAGCAGTTGACCCGACTTTTGTAACATCAATTTCAGTTACAATAAAATAGGTATTCTCAATTTTGATTTTAGGCATGCCGAGAGGATTGGTATAGCGACCAAAATTCAAAGAGCGTACAAAAGCATTTATTTCATCGGCAGGTTTTTTCCAATTAATCAGTAAGGCGTTTTCAGGTCGTTTGAATTTACCAAAGTAAGATCTCTCATTAAAGTTTTGCTTAATACGTTTTACCGTATTGTTGTTAATATCATCAACAAGGTTTTCAAAAGCATTTGCTGCTGCTTCAAAACATTTTGCATTAAGAGATAGAGCAATTTCACCATCATCAATGGCAAAAAATTCCTGCTTAAGAATATCACCTTTATCAATTTCACTTGTTATTTCATGCCATGTTATTCCATAATTTTTTTCGCCGTTCATAATTGCCCATGAAGTTGCATTTATACCTGCATATTTTGGCAACGGTGCGTCATGGAAGTTTATTGCACAAACTTTGGGCAGTTTTAATAAATCATCCGGGAGAATTTCAAGGTTTGTGATACTAAAAAGATAGTCGAAAGAATTATTTTTTATAGAATCAACCAGGTTATTATCGTGTTCAATTACTTCAATACCTTTCTCAAAAGCCCAATTTTTAATATTAGGTGCTGAAGAAATAACACCTAGAATAGTGTTGCCTTTTTCAAGAAGGATTTCTGAACATCTGATGAGAAGTGAGTCTACACCAATGACATAACAAGTAAAATTGTTTCTCATGCCGCTCCTATAAGTATTAATACTGTAAAAACTAATGCAATTTATATTATAGTATTAGAACCGCTTCTTATTAAAAAAGAAGTTGACCGCATACAATGCCTCCAGAAAAATTTTCTACAACTAAGGCTGCTTTAAATTTATCAGGGGGTGACAAATCAAAAATTGACCAGCAGATGCTATGTTCGCTATTTCCTTTTAGATGTTTCAGTTCCGGCTTTGAGCCAGGCGAAACTGAGACACTGAAGTCTTTTAGAGGATACGATAAACCATCGCCAATTGCTTTGATGAATGCCTCTTTTCTGGTCCAACAGGTAAAAAAAGCATCTGTTCTTGCCTGCTCAGGTAAATTTTTTAACTCTTTGACCTCTGAGATAGAGAAATAGCTCTCTGCAATCAATAAAATGTCTTTAATATCTATAATCTTTTCAATATCTATACCAACCTTTCGGCAAGATGCTGCAGCAAACAATAACATGCCGTCAGAATGTGAAATATTGAAGCCGATCTGATTTTTCGAAATTAATTCCGGTTTGCCGTATTTATTGTAATAATACTGAACAAACGCCGGCTGCACCAAAATATAATGTGAGAGAATTCTTCTCTGGATTTCTTTTGCCAGAGCGAACCTATTTCTATCTCTTTCGAAGACAAGTTTGTCCCTCCTTGATTTTTCTTCGTGTGAAAGAGACGAACAAAAAAAATTTTCTGTTTCAGGCAGAGCATCCAGGTCAATTGCCCAAACATGAACTTCTTCTGATTTCAATTCAGGTAAATGTTGAAGTTCTGTTATTTTATTAAAAAAATACCTGATTGATTATAACCTTTAAAATATGGATAAAATTAAGCTGATTCAAGTTTATACTTATAGCCGTAACCATAACCATATCTGTATTTAAAATTAGAATACTCGATTTCGGTTGCATTAATAATAATTCCATTGACCTTAATATTAGCTTCTTCTAATTCGTGCAGCCCCCATTTAACGCTCTCTTTAAAGCTGTGTTCTGGTCGCAGAACAATTAATGTATCCTTTATAAATTTTCCGAGTACTAAAGTATCAACTACACGAGTTACTGGTGGAGTATCAAAAATTATATAATCATAATTATCAACATCAATGTAGCTGAAAAGACTTCTCATCTTATCAGTGCCCAATAAGTCGCCTGATTCATCAGTAATTCCACCGGCGGGAAGTATATCAAGAGTTTTTAACAATTGAGTGGTGACTATTGGGGTTGGCTTCTCACCGGTAAGGAACTGAAGCAGCCCGGCCAAATTCATTACATTTAATTCGCGAGATAGTGTAGCTTTTTTAAGATCACAGTCAATCAATAAAACCCGCTTACGTGATTGTGCAATTGAAACACCTAAGTTCAGGACAACACTGGTTTTACCTGTGTTTTCCTCGCAGCTTGTTATCATAAATATCTTCTTACGATCTTCAAAGTTAATTGATATCTTAGTCCGTAATACCCTATAAGTCTCTCTGAAACCATCCATGTCATCCATCAATGTAACAAGTTTGGATTGTGTGCTTTTATTTTCTTTAATACGCTGTATAACCTCTTTAGGATAAACCGGGACTATGGAGAAAATAGGAAGATTATAATCATGTTCGATATCATCCAGATTAACAAGTTTTTTATTTTTTAACTCTACCACAAAAATGCCAAGGATGCCGGCAAATGCACCAAACACCAATCCTATCAGATAGTTAAGTCTCTTTTTGGGTGCAACCGGTTTTTGAGGTTCCTGTGCCGGGTCAACAATCACAATATCCTGAAGCTTAGAAAGTTCTGCCATACGCATTTCTTCGCGCTTATCAAGCAGCATTGTGAACATCTTTTCATAAACATCTTTCTGACGAATTAAATTTGCAAGCTGATTTTCTTGTATTGGCAGTCTTTCCATCTTTACTTCGTATTTTGACATTATATTAGATAATTGAACCTGCTTTTTCTCAAGAGAGTTTATAATTATCTGGTATGCTGTAAGAGTATTTTGGTTATAGTCAGAAAGTTTCGTCTTAACCAAATTGATTTGTTCATCAAGATTTATCACGTCAGGGTGAGTTTCTCTCCTTTTTTGCAGAAGTTCTAACTTTTGCAGTTCGAGTGCTGAGAGTTGCTGAAGTAACGAAGAGAATGGTGAAGCCATTTGTTCATTTACTTGCGGAGTAAGATAGCTTTGATCAAAGTATCCACTTCTTCTTAGTTCAGCGTCCATTTCTGTTACTTTACTTCTATAATCGGAAAGCTGGAGTTCTGTTGTCAGTTTTTCAGCTTCAAGCCGGCTAAGAAACTGAATAAGATCTCTTGAACTTTCATCAATAGTCATGATCTGTCCACTGGCTTTGAACCTGCTTAATCCATCTTCAGCAGAGCGAAGCTTTTCCTGCATTTCCTGAAGCTGCTGATCAACAAAATTAAATGAGTATCGAATGGTTTGCTTTCTCTGTTCGATTCGTACTTCACGGAATTTATCGGAAATTGTATTTGCGATAAGCATTGCACTTCGGGGCGAGGGTGCTTTAACAGCAACCTCAAAAACCTCTGTTTTTGCTTTATGCTCAATAGAGACGCTGTTAGAAAGTCTCTTAAGAATTTCATAATAATTTTCAAAATCAAAGTAAACTTTGCTGTTTGGTCGGGCTTCAGGCCAATATATCACAACCTCAGCAGTGTTTAATTTGAAAATACCTGCTGCAGTATCACGTGTTGTTTGAATAAGTGTATTGTCAATTGCATTATACAATTCAAATGTGTTGGATGATGTTTTCCTGATATAGTACTTATAATTATTCTGAGAAGGTTCAATCTTTATTTCTACAAATTGCGGGAAATTTGTTTTTGTATGTCCATCATTCAGATACTCATTGTTGTAGTCAATCAGAGATTTATTAATTTCTATTTGTTCACCGTCGGCAAATTCAACCTTGTTTATTGTTGCATATAGATCTAACTCATCAATCACCCTGCTGAGCAAACTCCAGGTTTTAATCAGCTCCATTTCTGTTTCAATTTCATCTTGCGTTTGCATTTTTACTATTTCTCTTAATTGATTTGGAGAATCAGTTCTTTCCGATTTTTCCTTTTTCAGCATAACAGAAGCCTGATAAATAGGTTCAGTTAAGGAATTATAAAAAGTAACAAGAATGATTGTTGAGATAATTGAGACAATAAGTACAATTTTTCTTCTTGATATAATTTGCCAGATTTCACTCAGTGTTTTTTCATCTTTTTTGCCCAAATTACGAGTATCTGGCTTCGATAAGTTTTTATTAATCATTGTTTATCCTTCTTCATATAATAATCATTTTACCTGACAAATAATCCTACAATTGTTACAACAACAGCAATTGCAGAGACAATAACTGCCGCATTTCTTGCATCAACCCACCAGGACCTTGGAACAAATATCCTATCTCCGGACCTCAGCCCAAGATCGCTGAATGTATCACCTTTTTCAAATATACTTTTTGTATTGACTGTTATTTCTCTGTCATCGCGTACTATTATAATTTCATCAGTAACAGCATCAGCGGTTAGCCCTCCGGCTAATGCAAGCAATCCTGAAATCCGTTCAACATCGGTTACATAGTAAAAACCAGGTACTCTCACTTCTCCCAGTACGTTAATACGATATAAAGGTTGTACGGTGAGTTGGGGGGCTCTGTAAAGAGAATCATATCGCAAAATTATCTCATCCCTTATCAGGAGGTAGTCTTTATTATGAGTAAAAACCAGCCCGACATAAGGAAGCTGAATATTTCCATCCTGTTGGATAAAATAATCTCCGGAAATTTCATCTGTAATGTTTAAGAAAGTTAATCGCACACCATCGCCCGGGTTTAACTTCTGAGCTATGCTGATACCGCCGATAAGAAAGAACAGTATCAGTACGCTATAATTCCGTACGAACATAAAGCCTCAATTCTTTTGAGCCAACTATTAACCACAATTATGATTTTAACAAAATAAATATGATTACTAATTTGACAAATTTCATGCCATAGTTAAAGTCTGTAAAGTTAAATTAACTTTAATCATTTTTGCGGATTATTATATTAATGAGACTCCTCAATACTTTTGGATCAATTAATGACACCCTCCGTCAGTTGATCCACAGTAAAAATGAGCAATTTTTGCTATAAATCAAATGAAATATTTAATCTCCATTTTATTTTTTTTAATAAAAGATTAGGGAATTCTTTTGATTTCAATATAATTTACTAATAATAAATGACATCCGCTGCTATCCCATCTAAATTTTATTAAATTTGATAATAAATAATACTTCTAAGCAAGTTCAAAATCAAATTTAATTTGTAGTTGGCTTAAGAGTTGAATGGAATTTCTAACCGAATATTATAACTACTTTTTTTAACAACTTTTATAAGTGTTCGGCAGTTTCAAAGTAAATAATTAAATAAAAGTTTAAATTTATATATTATAATTATGAGTCTTTTGCAATAAACCTTAAATATCAATTCATAAAGGAAAAAACTAATGAAAGTACCATTTCTGGATCTTAAGACGCAATATCTCTCTATCAAAGATGAAATTAATAATGCAATACAAAATGTTCTGGACAACACGTCCTTCATTCTCGGGAAAGCAGTTACGGATTTCGAAAATGAGTTTGCTAAAGCACACGATGTTAAATATTGTATTGGTACAAGTTCAGGTACCGATGGTAATCATATGGTCTTGTGGGCTTCAGGAATCGGACCTGACGATGAGGTTATTGTACCAGCCAATACCTTTATCGCTACAGCGTGGGGAGCCACGTTATGCGGCGCTAGGCCCGTGTTTGTTGATTGTGATCCTCAAAGCTATAATATTGATCCATCGAAAATAGAAGCTGCTATTACAAAAAAAACCAAAGCAATTGTAGCCGTCCATCTTTACGGTCAGCCCGCAGATATGGATGCTTTGAACAAAATAGCAAAGCAGCACAATCTTATGCTCGTAGAAGATTGTGCCCAAGCTCATTTATCAGAATATAAAGGAAAGAAGGTTGGTGGCTTATCAGTTGCATCTTCTTTTAGTTTTTATCCGGGCAAGAATCTCGGAGCATATGGCGAAGCGGGAGCAGTTCTCACAAACGATGAAAACCTTTTCGCTAGATTTAAAATGTTAAGGGAACACGGTCAATCAGAAAAATATTATCACGAAACGCTTGGTCATAACTACAGGATGGAAGGTATACAGGGAGCAGTTTTGGGAGTTAAGTTAAAATATCTTGACAAGTGGACCGAGGGTAGGCGTCGTGCAGCTAATTATTATCGTGAGGCACTATCAAATATTAAGGAAATATCTTTACCGGTTGAGATGGAATATGGTAAACACGTTTATCACCTTTTCGTTATCAAAGTAATAGCAGATGGAAAGGCGAACAGAACTGAAAAGAGAAACAAACTACAGCAGTATTTATCAGAGAAAGGTATTGGAACCGGACTACATTATGCCATCCCACTGCATCAACAAAACTGTTTCAATAATCTTGGTTATAAATATGGCGATTTTCCGGTTACGGAGGAACTGGCAGAGTCAGGCTTATCATTGCCAATGTTCCCGGAATTAACTCAGGGTCAGGTTAATTATATTGCTGAAGCTATAAAAAATTTTTTTAGTTAGAAAAATTGTAATTGGCTTATATTATTACTTAAAGGTTTATTTGCTGATTTCAGTTAAATAAATTTACTGCAATAAGGTCAACTATTGCATTTATTCGTTTAATTAGATACGTTTGTTATAGTAAAAGTTGTGGGCAAAACACTTTTACTTAGTGACTGATTAATTGCTTAAAACTTAGTATAGGTAAGTTTTGGACAGTGGAGGGCTTCGTTACCCTTTAAGGGTATTCGAACAATATAATAATATACCGGATTTATTCCGTGGATGGGCCATACTCTTTCTTAGCTTCATTCGAAATTATCAGCAGACAATTTTTTTGAAGTTAAAGAAAAGTTATGCTTTCATTTATCAATTGCCATGCCCTCAATCGAAACCTCTGCACTTGTTCATACTAATATCATAACTAAGCAATTTCTCAATATGAAACCGGGAATTGAATAAAAAAGCATTTTAATGCAAATAAAAAGAAACTTTTTTATTGGCACTCTTTTAGAATTCTTTAATCGGTTGTTTATGATCATCAGGTTTTAGTTTGAATTATGTAACTAAATTTTTAAGATTCAAAAATGCGGAAAACTCCCAAATACAAGTATCTTTTTGCAATAACTGACGTTACGGTTATTTTTATTTCCTTCATGCTAAGTCTGTTTTATCTCCGGCAGGACAAAAGTTTAACATTTACTGAATTTATTGATTCTGCTGGCTCTTTGCTCATAATTTTCTTTGTGCTTTCAATTATATTTGTTTTCATATTCCAGTTTAACCATCTATACCGCATTAATATAATTTTAACACGGGCGGCGCACCTTGCAAATATTGTTAAGGCATTGTATTATGGAGCATTAAACATAGTATTGGTTTCTTTCCTCATCAGATCATCATCAGTGGTCGATTCGAAGTATTTGTTATTTGTGTTTGTACTGTTTGCATTACCGCTTTTGTATGTAGTTAGGGCTGAAATACTCCGTGCAATTTATTTAACGCTTAAAAGCAATCAGTTTAAACGCAATGTGGTGATAGTTGGTAATGGTAAATCCAGGAAATTATTAGCTACAAAGCTGATATATGAAAACCCGATTGGATTAGACATAATAGGTTTTATTGATGATAAAAACATTGTTACCCAGGAACAATTAAACGGTATCCGGGTACTGGGGGCTTTAAATAATATTAACCAAATTGTAAAGCAGTACGATATTGATGAAGTTTTAATAGCAGTTGATGATGAAGAATATACGCATCTTCTTGAAGTTCTCGATATTTGCAAGGGGCTCGATGTAACAGTTACACTTAGCTCAGAACAATTTGACGTGGTTGCTCAAAAATTAAAAACCGAAAAGTATGCTGATATTCCTGTCCTTGATGTATCACCTCATTACAATAATTATATTACATTATTCTTAAAGAGATCATTTGACTTTATTGCATCCATAATCGGGTTAATTTTACTCTCACCGTTGTTTTTAATTATAATTTTACTAATAAAAATATCTTCTGCCGGTCCTATATTCTATAAACAAGTCCGAATAGGCAAGTATGGTAAACCGTTTGATTTTTATAAATTCAGATCAATGAAAATGTTAAAAGGCGAGGACGAAGAACGCAGAAAAATGATGCTCGAATTCATGAAAACGACAAACAATAACGGAAATTCAACAAAAGTAATAAATGATAAGAGAGTAACATGGATAGGAAAGATATTAAGAAAAACTTCACTTGATGAACTACCACAGTTATTAAATGTAATTAAAGGAGATATGAGTTTAGTTGGACCGCGTCCCTGTCTGCCATATGAATTTGAAAATTATAATGAATGGCAGAAAAGAAGGCTGCAGGTTACCCCTGGCTGCACGGGAGTTTGGCAGGTTTGGGGTAGAAGTTCCGTTTCGTTTAAAGATTCAGTAATATTAGATTTATATTATATAAATAATATGTCACCATGGCTAGATTTCCAATTAATACTTCAAACTATACCCACAATGCTTTTCGCCCGGGGAGGAAAATAATTTCATTGTCCTCCTCATTTAATTCACTTGTTATTCCGGAGTTACTATGAAAATTGGTGTACTTGGTCTCGGTTATTGGGGACCTAATTTGATAAGAAATTTTCTTGCTCAGAGCACGGTTCAAAAGGTAGTCGGCTGTGATCTACTGGAGCAAAGACTTCAATTTATTAAATCGCGCTTCCCGTCTGTTGAACTGACAAATGATACTGATTCATTTTTTAAGAGTGACCTCGATGCAATAATTATTGCAACGCCGGTCGATACTCACTTCAAGTTTGCTAAACAAGCATTGGAAGAAGGTAAACACATTTGGGTTGAAAAGCCGTTTACTTCTACATCAAAGCAGGCTGAAGAACTGATTGAACTGGCAGAGAAAAAAAATCTGAAAATATTTGTTGATCATACCTTTATTTATACGGGTGCTGTCCGAAAAATGAAAGAGCTTGTAGATAAAGGTGAACTTGGCAAAGTTCTTTATTTCGATTCTGAAAGAATTAATTTAGGAATTTTTCAACGTGACGTTAATGTAGTTTGGGATTTGGCACCACACGACCTTTCCATTATGAATTACGTCCTTAATAATCCTCGTATTGCTGCTATCTGTACAACCGGAATAGCTAATTTCAATGGTTTTGAAAATGTCGCTCATCTAACTGTATATTTTCATGATAATTGTTTTGCTCATTTCCATGTAAACTGGACTTCACCTGTTAAGATACGCAGGATGATCATTGGTGGCGATAAGAAAATGCTGGTTTTTGATGATATGGAGAATTTTGAAAAAATAAAGGTGTATGATAGTGGTGTTGAAATGAAAACCACAGAAAGCATTCACCAGGCACTTGTTCAGTACAGAATTGGAGATATGTTCTCACCAAAAGTAAACCAAACAGAAGCATTAAGTTTAGGTGCTGAAGAATTTATTAATTCTATAAACGAGAACAGAACTCCTTTAACAAGCGGATATGATGGATTAAATGTAGTTAAAATTCTGGAAGCATGTGATATCTCCATTGCCAATAAAGGTAAGTTGATAGAAATTAAATAAAATCTAATTATAATATACTTGTATGGAAAAGAAAAATATTAATAATGTAAAGCTTGGCAAGGATGTGAAGATTTTCGATTTTGTTAATCTTTACGGTTGCAGTATAGACGATTATACCAAAATCGGTACTTTTGTCGAAGTTCAAAAGAATGCGACTATTGGGAAAAATTGTAAAATCTCATCGCATACATTCATCTGTGAAGGAGTTCACATTGAAGATAATGTATTTATCGGTCACAATGTTACTTTTATCAACGACAAGTTTCCACGCGCAACAAATGAAGATGGATCAATGCAAACTGAGACCGACTGGCATGTTGAAGAAACCTTCATAAAGAAGGGAGCATCAATAGGTTCTTCAGCAACAATTTTGTGCGGTGTTACAATAGGTGAAAACGCAATTGTTGGAGCTGGCTCGGTTGTTACAAAGGATGTTCCTTCCGGAGTTATTGTTGCAGGTGTACCTGCAAAGATTATAAAAAAGGTATAAAAAAAGAGATGCTTTTTGTTCAGCATCTCTGTTTTTTTGTGTACGTATTTTATTTACTCCCATCTGTTATTGACGGATCGGAGACTCTGTGAAAAATTACCCTAAAACCAGCACACTCAACAAACTTACCAATACAATAAAGTAAGCAACACTTAACTTCGATTTTAATTCCTTGGTAAATCGTCTAGAGGAGTCTTCAGAAAGAATTTTTTCTGAAGCGAAATAAACCTTATAAAATCTCTGCGTATTCACTGTCCTGTTCATAACATTTAATTCTTCAATATTGTTAATTCTCTCAGTTACTTTCATTTTGCCCTCATTACCTTTTTAACACAGATTTTGAACAATATTAAGGGATTATTGTGCCATATTACAAAGGGCATAAAATAATGACTGTTTAAGTCATTCTCATAATAAGAATAAAAATTCTGTAAGAATTACCTGTAATTAAGAAAAAAGTTTATTTGATTTCTAAGATTTGAAAAAAGGTGAGTAATTCAGTTTATACGCAAATGATCTAAAAAGATTTATTTGATTTGAATATTCAAATCATAAAAACCGTTACGTAAACCGGTTCGCGGCTTTGCGAAATGGCGGATTTAGAAGCACAAAACTTTCAATAAGCACTACCGTTCAATTTAGCACTGCACCGCCACTTTTGCAAAACCGCTGTTGGCATCTGGTGTTTTTTCGTTCGTCTTTGTAAACCATTGTCAGTGTTGGGTTTGAGTGTCATTGTCTGTTGGGTTGTGCGTTGCGTTTTTTATTTTTTTTGAAGGGATGGAAATTTTTTAAAACCAATTTTTCTTGGGTGGCATTTGCAAGCTCTTTGACAAAGCTTTGGTTCGTGCGTGGGCTTGCGGGGCTTTGACAATGTGCTTGCAAATAGGGCGGGGTATTACCTGTCATTGTGCAATTTGTGCTATTAATGTGCAATTGTTCCATTGTCTGCTGTTTAGTTGATGACGCAATTGACGCAATTATGACGCAATTCAATTTAGCGTATAAAATGCCCCTGCTCCCTTTTGTCCACTTGGTTTTATTAGTTGTTTATCAATTAATTCTTTTAAATCTCTTGTTGCCGTTTCTCTTGAAACATCATTCAAAGTCTGATAGTCGCTGTTCGTAATTTTCCCTTTCTCTTTCACATACAACACCGCTTTTACTTGTCGCTCGTTCAGGTCAAGTGATTGCAGATACTTTTCATTGTAAATGTCTTTGCGAAACTCTACAGAAATGTCGCTTGAATCGTAAGTAAAAACTGGTTCGGGGATTCCTGCTTTTTTACATTCGTTGATGATTTTAATAGTTCCTCGTCTTCAAGATTCAATGTAACCACTGCGAAATAAAGAGTTTGCAATGTCGGGGTTGTATGGTCTTGAAGCGTGTTTTTCCAATAAGTTTTTTATTGTCCAATTTTCGGGTAGTTGACCTTCGTTCCAGAAAATGATTTTGTCGCTGTAAACGCTGATTTGAATGGGAACTCCGCCCGAATAGTCTTTGTGTGCAATAGCATTCAGCAAAGCCTCTCTTACGGCTTCTTTCGGATATTCAAATTTCTCTACACGGTTAATGCCTTCGTAACTGATTTCGGCTTTGATGTATTTCGTAAACAGCAAATCCATTGTTTTCTCAATTTGCTCAAACAAGTTGCCGTGAATTTCATCCTGAAATTTCAAATCATAATCCGATTGAAAATATCCGATTTTGATGTAAGCACCCGTTACAAATTTTTCAGGGTTAGGATGAAAAAGCAGAATGGCAGCACGTTTCAGAAATTCCCCTTCTTTCAACTGCAAATTCTCTATCAAATGTTCGTTGCTGTCGGTTAAGCTGTCTTCACCTATTCGCTGACTTTTCAAAGCCCGTTTACGGAAAAATTCAAAAGTTTCCTGCTTCAAATCTTTTACCAAAACTTTAGGAACAGGCACGCCATCCCAACGCTTACCTTTTTTCTGCAAAAGAAATTTATCTAATGCAGCACCTTTCAATTCCTGTTTGGTGCTACCGCTTCTAAAGTGATACTGACCTTTGTAATTTACAGGGTGAGGATACGATTCCACCACAATTTCCAGAAACTCGCCTTGTTTGCTTTTGTGCAAATTCACATCTACCAAAATACCCAAAGTATCTTTCACCTTGTTTGGAATTTCTTCCATTAACTTTTTAGAATCAGAAATGCCAATTACATTTCCTACATCATCTTTACCGATGAAAATTGTGCCACCGTTTGCATTGGCAAAGCCGCATATCCATTTCAGATATTCGTCTCGCCAACTTTGTTTGTATTCTATGTTTTGGGTTTCACTCATTTCCCCTCTACAATTTTTATTTCTTCGTCCGTCAACTCGTAAAGTTGGTAGACCAATAGGTCAATTTGGTTTATTTCGTCATTTATTTTCAATTCCATATAATCTTATAAACTCATCATATTCCTTCTGAAACGTTTTCTTTTGATGATGTGATTTCTGATTTTTAATGTATTCAAATACTTTATCAACACCTGATTCGGAAACAGAATAAGCAGCATAGCCGGTTTGCCATGCAAATTTCTCTGCAATCAAATTGTTTTGATTAATGAAATGAGAGCTGCTACCTTTTACTTGCTTAATAATTTCGGCAATTGATTTTTGAGGACTTAGCAAAAATAAACAATGGATGTGGTCGGGCATACCGTTGATGATTCTTACCGGACAACCTTGTTCACGCAATTGTTCTGCAATAAATTGATATACCTTTTGTTCAATGTTTTGATAAATCAACGGCATTCGCTCTTTGGTTGCCCAAATAGCGTGAATCCAAATTTTGTTATACGAATGTGGCATAAATTATTAAATAATTAAACCGTTAAAACGGTTTGGGTTTTGTTATCGTTTTGCATAGCCAACGGTTTAAACCGTTGGCTATATGGTTTGTTAATCAATATTATAACAATGGTTTTAACCATTTTTTAGTTATGCGTTCTCAATAATTTTAATTTCTTCTTCGGTCAAGTCGTAAAGTTCATAAACCAAACTGTCAATTTGTTTAAGTTGATTTTTTATGTCTTGTTGCGATTTGTTGTTTTCTAAAGTGATTTCTACAAGCTTCGATATTTCATTTTCTATCTGCTTGTTACGTTTAATTGGAATTTGATGTAACTCATATCCACTAATTGTTGGGTTTTTAAATTCGTCATTAAACCACCAATTAATCAACTTTGAGTTCATTACACCAACAATAAATTTCAAATCACAATTTTTATCAATAATTTCTGAAGAAACGTTTGTTGTATCTAAGCAGAAAAATTGCTCATTGTCATACGTTGCTAAAAGTTGACCGCTACTATTAACTCTCTGGGTAATTATTTTTTCAGGGGTTAAAAACAATTCTTTTGTATGAGGTAAACAACCTGCTTTCTCTTTCATCAAATCAGGGCGATACCAAATATATTCGTTTTCATAGTCTATTCTATATGCCTTTATATTTCTTCCCCTTATGACTTTATAATAATCTTGCCCTTTGTTTTCTTTGAAAAGAAATCTGCTGTCATTACTGGTTTTAATGCCCCTTGAAAAATGAATAATGTCGCCAAGTTTTGTAGCATCAGTTTTTATTTTAGTATAAATGTTATGCTTAACTGGGTTCCAAGTCAAATTGATTTTTAGTTCTTCATCCTTCAAAATTGTCTCTCTGGGAATTTCAACCTTTAAAACAAAATTTTCATCAAGTAATCTGATTTTATCTTTTTGTTTGTTGTCAGTTTGAATGATAACAGTCTTGACATAAGCATCTTTAAATACTCCAAAATCAAGTTCTACTATTGACATTAAATTTACTTCGTCAAGTAATAGCTTTCTTAGTGGAAGGAAGCTTGTTGTTGAAACCCAAGTATGAGGAATAATAAGGCAAATAAACCCATTGTCATTTTTGATTTTTGCTCCTAAGCCAACAAAGAAGGCATACAAATCAGTCTTGTTTTTATAAAGTTCAAACTTCTTGTAATATTCTCGTTCAGTTTCGGGTAAATTGGCAAAATTGATGTAAGGCGGATTTCCAATCACCACATCAAAGCCCACAAAATCGCCATCATCATTCAGCACTTCGGGAAATTCAAAACGCCATTCAAAAGCATTTTCAAAAATCTTGTTGGCTTTTATTTCTTCAATTTCGGCTTCAAGCCTTTTAGTTTCTTCTGTTAGTTGCGTTACTTTCTTGTTCCAATCGGTTTTGTCTTTTTTGCTCATTGCAAAAAGTTGCCCTTGATTGGTCATTTGATACAAGTAGCCTGAAAGTTTGTGTAGCTTCTTTACTTTCGGGTCGTTCAATGAAATTTCACTTCTGAAATCCGATTTAATGCCGGCAATCAGTCGTTCCATTTCGCTTTTCTGTTCCTTGCTTTCAGCGTTACGGTAAGTGGCAACGGCTATTCGGTAGCTGTCAATTGTCCACTTGCTTTTTTTCAAGGCTTGTTTCAGGTCGGCATCAATGGCAAAACGGCTTACTAAAGAGTTTCCGCATTTTATGTTGATGTCAATATTGGGAAGCGTTTCAAGTTCAGTTGCGTTCTTGTAATAAGCGTTTTTCAAAAGCTCTATCCACAAACGCAAACGACAAATTTTTACAGAGTTGGAATTGATGTCAACACCGAAAAGACAGTTTTCAATAATGGTTTGCTTTTCGTGGAATAGCGTTTCTTGTATACGCTGGCTTTCTAACACACCCCTTTCTCCCCTCTCGAGAGGGGATGGGGGTGTGTATTCAAAAAGTTCTCCTTCTTCGTCTGTTACAATCAGTTCATCATTTACCACTTCCACCTGATATTCTTTCAGGCGTTTTCCGTCACGGTCTTGCAGAATTTTCAAGTCGTTTTTAACGGCAATCATTTCATTGAGTGCCGAAACCAAAAAGTGTCCTGAACCAACGGCAGGGTCGCAAATTTTGATGCTGTTTACAATTTTGTTGGCTTCTTTTCGGTCTTCAATTTTGTCGTAAAGTTCTTCAATCGTTGTGCAGTTCCATTTTTTGGTTTCGTTGAATTTCTGCACAACGGCTTTGCGAATGGTTTCACGACACATATACATTGTAATGAAACCCGGAGTGAAAAAAGAACCGTCTTTGTAGCCGTTTATTTTCTCAAAAATCAATCCGAGAACCGAAGCATTTATCAGCGTTTTATTGTCTTCCTAAATTTCTTCACCGCCTTCTGCTCCAAAGTCGTAAGCATCTAAAAACTCAAACAAATATTGAAGTGTAGAAATATTGCCTGTCCGTTTTTTGCCTTGCTGGTCTTTCAGCACGGTTTGAGAAAAAATCGGAATGGTTTTATCGTCTTTCAGATTGCTGATAAACAAAGTAACCTGCTCAATGTCGGTCGGCTCAAAAAGCGAAGAATTGAGATAAGGAACTTTCTCAAAAATCTTTTTTACATCTTCGTTTCGTTCATCATACTTGCGTGCCAACACCTGAAAAAACAAACTATTCAGGTCGTCATAGTTCTTGATTTTGTCAAGATTGAGAAACGAAAAAGATTTGTCGCCTTTGTGATAGGTGATGAGTTGGGCTTCCAACAACTTCAAAAACAAAATGCGGTTTATCCAAGTAATCGAAAGTTCAAGAGCAACATTAAACCCAAATTATGCATTAGAAAACAAATAAGGTGGGGATAACCGAGTCTGTAAAATAATTTGTGTAAATGGGATTTAGTGTTAAAGAACATTTTTTAA
>JBBIGV010000010.1:0-74237 GCA_037447335.1 Ignavibacteria bacterium
TAAAAAATGTTCTTTAACACCAAATCCCATTTACACAAATTATTTTACAGACTCGAGGTTAAACCTCCACCCCGTTTTCCCTGATTTCCTTTAAAATTCCGAAATCTGAATCTTCTTCATAATCCTTTACTGAAAACACAATCGGTTCTATCCTGATGTCAATTCCGATTATCATAGGAGAAATTTTCAATGTAGCCAGGTAAGTATTATCAACATCATCAGCTATAATACATAAATCAATATCACTATCATCTGAAAATGTGCCTTTAGAATATGAACCAAAAATTATAGCCTTTCTGACTTTAAGCTCAGAGCTGATTCGCTCTCTGAATTTTTTAACCGACTCGATTACCTGATGAGGGATTTCAGCCATTGCATTACTTCCTTACCTGCGGTTAAATATTTTTGAGAAAAATCTTTTGTGCAGGATTTATAAAAGGATTTTTTATAATCGTTATATCTTGCCTGAATATTAAAAGTAGATACCATAGTAAAAAACTTCATTTGTTCAACATCGGGTGTAACATCGTTAATCTTTGATATTAATACATGCAGGCTGTGACCATAAGGGGCTTCCTGTTTATTCCGGTTAACATACAAAGCTTTGATAATTTTCTCCAAAGCAAGATGAAGAAAAAACATTGAATGAACATACTTTCCCTGCTCAAAGAGTTTATCAGCAGAATCTAGTGCATCATCAGCAGTTTCTATCCAGTATTTTTCAATGTCTTTTAAATCCATTTAAAATTTCCTTTGTAAAATAAGTCAGTCTGTTTCTGAAAATTCTTAACCAAAATTACTACTGTAACAACAGAAAGATATAAATAATCCGGCTAAATGTCATTTGATAAAATCAAACAATCTTTTAATCAGTTTTAACAGCGGCTTGCGGGTAAAAGAAGGTAAACTCACCCCGCCCTTACCATATACAGAGGAGTATTTTAATATTCTGAAGAATACTATAAAGTATTGGGATGGGGAGGGGTTTGCACTAAATAAATAAAAAAGCCGCACTAAGAGGCTCTTAAAACAAAGTTATTTGAGAAAAACTATCTGAGCAGTATCATTTTTTGTATCAACAACTATGAGGTATTTGTTTTATCTGCGTGAATCAATCCGACCCTGTCTCTAAATATTTATAATTACAATCGCTGTCATAAATAGTTAAATAAAAAGTTGATGAAGTTCCCCTCAATTTTTATTTTTTCTTATCTTTCAATAATGAAATCGAAGGCTTCGGAAGGATTGCTGGATTTTTTCTGTGAGCTTGAATCCGGCTCAATTACTCAAAAGGCAATAAATAATGTGGTCGAAACTGCCGTTAAGATTGCTGTTTCGTATCTACGCATGAATTATACGCGTACGCACAAAATTCAACTTCAGAGCGATCTATCTGTCGAGGATATTGCAATTGATTCTGTGGCTGATCTTTTCACCCGCAATGATGAAAACCGCTTCTGCGTTCTTAAACGCGCTTTCGATGACTGAACTCCCAAAATATCCACCGAAGATGATGCGTTTTACTTCTTTAAGACACTCGTTGTAAACCGGGTTGATCAGCATCTGTTTTTACTGCTTAAACAATCTGATACGCTTTTTGCTAAACTGCTTGATTCTGTTAATTATCTTATTCGTAAAGAGAATTGCAAGAAGATTCGCTTTTGCGGAATAGTTTACATTGTTGAGCAAAATGTAAACGAAGTAATCGTCCCGGTTATTGATTCTTCAGAGTTTGAAACACTGCCTCATACTTTGTTGACTGGTAATAAAAGTCTTCTTAAAAATCTTTTTCAGCACATAAAAAGCAGAAAACTTTTCCCTGCAATTCCCTTAAATGAACTTGTTTACAGATTGAAGGATTTGCACGCCGCCGGTTTTGAACTTAGTGAAAATGAAAAGCACTATCCGGTTAAAATGGAAATTGATGAAATTCTTTCGAAGGCGCTGCACAACGCAGAGCTAAAGCTGGCTGATTACTATCTCTACAAACAAAAGCTCGATACTTCGGAAATTGAAATGCTGAAGCTTGCACTGAAGGATTTAATTAACGATCTGCGTGACGGCGGCACAATTCCCGGTTTGTTCGATTATCTTAAAATCCATATTCCGGAATTGAATAAAACAGCCTATGAAAAGCGTTATCAAAACATTCTTGAATATATATTCAAAAGTATCCGGAAAGAGATTGGTGACAAAATCTCGGAAAAACGGGGATAATCTTTGCCCTTTTTCCGAAGTTAACTTTTTTTACTCTATTAATACATTAGCTTGAACAATTAAATATGATAAAATTATGATTACTGAGAAACAGTTATTCGATTATGTGTTTTTCAGGGGCTTATTATCGGAAGAGATTATCGAAATGATTGAAAAGACAAACGCTTATAAAGAACACATTTCTTTTTATGAGATGATTAAAGAAAATCTCGAAACAGATTTATCTCCTGAAATTAAAGAAAAGATCAAAGCGAAGATCCCTGTATATAAATCTGCCGATGTGATCAGTCTGTTCCCGATCGCATATAATTTTAAGAAGCGTGATTCGGGTATGATTACTCTTGCGGCTGAATCTGCAACTATGGAAAAGGGTGTTACAGCTAAAACCTTTTTTGATGAGAATAAAGAATATCTCGTTCGTGTATTGAAGTTCGAGTCTTCAACTAAAATTTACATCTTCTCGATTACCGATAACATATTGCATGATTTTACCATCAGCTTATATCCAACCGGACATGTTTTCTCCCGTGAAGATAATCTCGAACCGATAGAGTTCAACGAACGTATTGACGTTGAAAAAATTGATGTGAGTTTCGCTTAAAGGGTTCCCGATATTATTCGCTGACAACACGAAAATTCTTTTTCACATTAGTGCCATTGGAATAATTTATGAAATCAGCGGCGATACTATTTCACAGTAATTTCACGATTGTTATATCTGATCTCTGACTGATCAGCTCAGATAATGCTACGCACAAACTCGCCTATATAATAGGGCCAAACAACAATGGCGAGCACCCCTTTCCAAAAAGATAATTCAAGAAATCCAAGAGAGAAAAGCCAGCCTAATAACCATAGTGGACCCATTATATCAGCATTCTGAACTTTTACTAATGATGCACTCATGATAATCTCCTGTTTTGGTGTATGTAAAATTAAGACGGCATTTTCACTCTATCAAATAATGAATGATTTAACTGCAGCAGCAAAATTACTGCATTACACAAATTTTCATTCACTTTTGAATCAGAATATCTTTGATTAACTTCTCACAGAAAATTTAAAAGTATTATGAATTATCGTCAGGCAAAAACAGGAAAACTATTGATAGAAATTCTTCCGGATAAATGCGACTTCTGCGGATGCTGTGTTGGAGTCTGCCCGGAAGATGCAATCGAATTAAAAGAAGCAGAGATTTTTATTATTGATCCGAGGTGTACCAATTGTGCAAAGTGTGTCTGGTCTTGTCCGATTGAGGTGATTAAGTTTAATAGGGAAGGGGTATTGATAAAATGAGATATCTGTTTTAGCAGGAAGTGGGAAGTAGGCAGCAGGCAGTAGGCAGTCATCAGTCATCAAATTGCAATTTTTTGTTTTATTATCTGTTTATCTATATGTAATATGAAAGAGAATAAGCATGAGTACTTTTCGAAATCTGAAGGTTTATCAAAAAGCTTTCAAGCTTGCAATGGATATTTTTAAACTCAGTAAGACTTTTCCCAAAGATGAAAAATATGGACTTACAATTCAAATCAGGAAATCTTCAAGAAGTGTTTGCTCATCAATAGCTGAAGCATATAGAAAAAGAAAATATCCAGCACATTTTGTTTCTAAAACTACTGATGCGGATATTGAAAACTCTGAAACACAAGTGTGGCTGGATTTTTCATTGAGTTGCAAATATATAGATAAAACTATATATAAAAATTTTGTTCAATGATCGGAAGAAATACGCCGAATGCTAAACCATATGATTGAAAACCCTGAAAAGTATGCTTAAAGAATTGCAGACTGAGAACTGAGGACTGAAGACTTCTCGGATAAAATGATACTAAAAAATAACAGCAGCAGAAAAATAATTTGAAAAAAGAATACGACATAATAGTAGTTGGCGCTGGACCCGCAGGAAGCATGGCTGCACGTTTTGCTGCAGAGCAGGGTGTTTCTGTTTTAATGCTTGAAAAAGACAGAGATGTCGGCTATCCGGTAAGATGCGGCGAAGCTATAAGCAAAGCCGGTGTTGAAGAGTTTATCGAACCGGATAATAAATGGATTGCTGCAACAATAAGTAAGTTTTCATTTAATGCTCCCGATGGCACCGAAGTTATCCTCGACTTTGGTGAAGCCGGTTACGTTCTTGAAAGAAGAATATTTGACTATGAACTTGCAAGAACAACAGCCGATGCCGGAGCGGAAATCCTTACACGAGCTTATGTGAATGATCTGATCTTTGATAACGGAAAAGTCTGCGGTGTTAAATATGAATACCATGGCGAGCAGAAGGAAGTTAGAGCAAAAGTTGTGATTGCCGCCGATGGTGTTGAGTCGCGCGTTGGTCGCTGGGCAGGACTTAAAACACACATTGACTTCCGCGATATGGAAAGCGCCGTTCAGATTACTGCTGCAAATATTCCCGTTGATCAGAATACACTTTATTTTTACTTTGGTAAAGATGTTGCACCGAACGGCTACTTCTGGATTTTTCCAAAAGGACATAATAAAGCTAACATAGGTTTGGGTGTAAGCGGTATAATCGGCAAGAAAAAGTCTGCGCAATCATTCCTTCATGACTTTATGACCAAACATTATCCCGATGCTCCTGTACTTACAACAATTGCAGGCGGTGTGCCCTGTTCAGTTACACTTGATAAAATTTCTGCACCCGGTATCATGCTTGTCGGTGATGCTGCAAGACAGGTTAACCCGCTTAGCGGCGGAGGAATTGCAAGCGGTATGATAGGCGGAAAGATTGCAGGTACTATTGCAGGCGAGTCTGTTAAGATGAATAAACCAGATCATATTTTAACTTATGATAAAGCATGGGCAAACAGGCTTGGCAAGCGACACGAAACTTTCAACAGGATTAAAGAAGGCATTTACAATTTTTCAGATGAGAAGTTTAACAACATTGCACATTCATTCAATAAAGTACCTTATGAAAAGAGGACTTTGGGCAGATTATTCACCACAGCATTGATAAATCAGCCATCACTACTGGTTGATATAGCAAAGGTATTTGTTGTTTAGCATTACCGAAAGGCTGACCAAAAAGTGGATTTGTCATCACGAGCGAAGCGAAGTAATCTAAAACTCCGGGTAAAAACAAAAAATTGCTGCGTCGTCCCTCTCCTCTCAATTCTATTTGATTTCACCAAATAAAAAGCATCAATTCTATTTGATGCAACCAAATACTTTATACTGATTTTATTTGATGATACCAAATAGAAACTGCTGATTCTATTTGATGCTGACAAATAGAATTCTTATATTAGCATTGCACAAATGAAATTGAGGAAAACATGGAACATTTGAAGGAAGACTTGTTTAACTTTAATCCCTGGTGGGAAATGAAGTATGATTCAGGATTTAAACCGCGAGATAAATATTTAAAAATTCTTCGGGATTCTCTGCATAAAAAGGAAATCATAGTTCTTACGGGGTTAAGAAGAGTAGGCAAAACTTCAATTATGAAATTGTTTATTCAGGAATTATGTGCTTCAACAGACCCAACAAGAATTTTCTATGTTTCACTTGATTCAATTGCGATCGAACCAATTCCGATAATTGATCTGGTGAGGGAATTCAGAAAAATTCATGAAATAAAAAGGAAAGAAAAAATTTATATCTTCTTCGATGAAGCAGCATATCGGGAAGATATTAACAGAGAATTAAAAAATTTATATGATTCAGAGAATGTTAAAATAATCGTTTCGTCTTCATCGTCTTCGATTCTCAGAGATAAAAGTGCGTTATTAACAGGCAGGGCAAAAGTAGTCGAAATTCAGCCTCTCGATTTTTTTGAGTACATCCTATTTAAAGATTTATCTGCGCTCGGTTCTGAACAATATTTAACAGAAAGATATTTTGAGGACTATATGCGGGAAGGCGGTATTCCCGAATTTATTTTAACAGGGGATTTTGAGTATCTAGATAATCTTATTGATTCAATTATTTATAAGGATATCGCATTTTACAGAGGAGTAAAAGATACAACTTCACTGAAGGAATTTTTACGTCTCTTGATGGAAAGAGCGGGTAAGCAGTTGAGCATTACCAAAATTGCAAATGTTATAGGTATTTCAAGTGAAACAGCTAAACGGTTCTTCGATTATTTTAAAAACACATACTTGATTTATGCTATTGATAGATGTGGGAAACTAAATGAAAGGTTAAGAGCGCCCAAGAAAATATATGCTGCAGATTTGGGCATCAGAAATTTTATTACAGGATTCAGAGATAAAGGAGCAATCTTCGAAAATTTGTTTTACTTTTTAATAAAAGATCGCTCTCCTTGTTATGTTTATAAAAATTCTGTGGAACTTGATTTTTATTTTAATAATACTCTTTGTGAAATCAAATATGGAAGAGATTTAGAGAAAAAACAACAAATTCTTTTTGATGAAGTAAAAGCCGATAAGAAAATTCTTATTTCAGGTATTGCTGATTATTTGAATTATTGCAGAAATAAATGAATTGTTTCCTAACTTAGTTTTATACCTGCGGACGCTAACCAAAAGTAAAATTAAGATTTGATTCAGTATGAAAAATCTATGTAAATGAATGATTATCTATGAAAGTAAATGGGCGAAATTTAATTTCGCCCTACATTTTGGTCAGCCTCTGTTGATTACACCATTAAAACTCGGCGCTTATTCCTATCGTGGGCAGTAAGCCAATAGATGATTCATTATCTACGCTTTGTGTACGCGGATCCCATCTTACAAAACCCTGGTTCTTTCTGTTATACACGTTTTGAACATCAACATAAGTAATGAGAGTCCATCCGTCAAAAAACCACCGGCGGTCAACCCGTAAATCGAGGCTATGATTATCGCGGAGCCTGTCGCTGTTAAAATTAATTACCGATTGCGTGCAGTCGGGATTAAAAGGAGTGTAAGGCCTGCCGGTCGAATATCTGAACTTCAGGCTTGCTTCCCAGTTTTCATTGAATTTGTAGCCGCCGCTTAAATTAAAAATCCATGTCTGGTCATATCTCCCTATTCTTTTTATGCCGTCAAACGGTGTAAATTTTGTTTCGCTCCATGTCAGGCTTGAAATTCCGTAGAAAGGAATTTCGGATAATTTTTTTTAAACGGACAGCTCAACACCAAAGGAATTTCCTTTACCATCATTGGTCAGCGGCTCTAACCCGAAAGAAGAAAAGTTATCATCACTACCAGAAAAACCAGCACCGGTATTTGCGAGCACGAGGTATGGTCTTACAATGCTTGCCGGCTAATTCTTATAGTCTTTAAAAAATGCATCAACTTTTAATAAGGCATCATCGCGAAGCCTGAAATCAAATCCGCCGATAAACTGGTTTGTTCTTACACTTTTTAATTTTTTATTGGATTCATCTGCTGCAAGCCAAATATAAGATGGCGACTGATGATAAACGCCGGTACTGAAGTTTATATTTGTGAGTTCGTTCAGCTTATAAGAAACCGAGAACCTCGGGCTAAACGTAAACTTACTCTCAATCCCGTCAAAATAATCCGAGCGCAAACCAAAGTTCATAATGAACCTTGAAAAGATATGTGCATTTAAATCTGTATAAGCAGCTCCCTTTGTAAATCGCCTTGTTGTTCGGAGAGAAGTGAGCGGGAGAGAATCCCCGAAGGTTGTAATAAATGTGGGAAAGAAAAGATCAGCATCAAATTTAACCTGCTTGACAGATGCACCCATGTTCAGTTCGGATTTGGGTGAAAGCTTGTAAATTACATCTGCACGTAAAGAGTTTTCAGCTTCAAGCGATTTATTTTTAAATATCGGATTGAGCAGTGAATCACGCTGAGAGGTATCAAAATCAATATGATTGCGGCTGAGAATTATATCAGCAAAACCTTTATCAAACAAATGTCTGAAAGTAAAACCTGTAACGTATTGAATCTGATCGCTTCCGAGTATACGGGAGTTGTCAAAGCGCTTATCAGGAGTATCGTTAAAGTATCTTAAGTTATCGAAAGCGCCGATGAAAAGAAAAGACAGAGAGTTCCGGTTGTCTATCTTAAAATTCATTTTTGAGAGCACATCATAGTACTCAGGCACAAAGCTGAAACCGGCAGCTTTAAAAATGAAATCCAGATAACTTCTCCGGGCAGAAAAAATAAAATCCGAACTGCTGCTAAAAGGACCTTCAAGGTTTAATCCAAATTGTGAAGCAGAGATTGTTGCTTTGCCGCCAAACCTGTCATTTCTTCCGTTGCGAAGATCAATAGTTAAGATAGAAGACAACTTATCTCCGTATAGTACCGGAAACCGCCTGTGGAAAAAGATGTTTCTTTTACGAAATCAAGATTGACATAGCTTAATTGTCCTCCGGCGGCGCCTTGTGTTCCAAAGTGATTTATGTTAGGAACTTCAATGCCATCAATAATATAAAGATATTCGGAAGGCGCTCCGCCGCGTACTACAAGATCATTTCTGCCGGCATCAGCCTGCGCAACACCGGGTAAAACAGAGATGCTCTTATCACATCTTCAAAACCACCGGGCGCGCGGCGTATTTCTTCATAGCTGAAATTTCTTACACTGTTTAACTCAATCGGATTTTGAGTGAAGTAACCCGATGTTACTGTTATCCCCTCAAGTTGAATTAATTCTTCAATAAGAGCAAAATCAATTTGTGCAGGGCGTGCAGAGCTTACCTGTACATCTGTTTTTATAACAGCATTATATCCAATTGATGAAGCACGAAGCCGGTAAGTGCCCGGGGCTAAACTGGTTATCCGGTATTGTCCGTTAACATCTGTGGCGGCGCCTTTGTCGGTATCCATCACAAGGATGTTTACACCGGGCAAAGGCTGACTGGTAACAGCATCTGTTACGGTGCCGTAAATTACTGTGCCGCTTTGTGCAGAGATAAAGTTGGTTAGAGCGAATGAGACAACTATTGCCGTTATAAAATAATTTTTCATAACAATAGAAAGAAGAAGTTTCTGATTTTATCAATCAAAACGGCTATAGTCATTAAAAAGTTCAAAAGTAATGAAGCGATGAACATTCTGATCGATACATGCGAATTAAGTTTGTTCAAGATCATTAAATAGGCCAGAATACGCTCAACATTAACAGAGCAACTATCATCACAACTATTGTAAGCGGAATTCCGATCCTCATATAATCCTTAAATCCATAACCACCTGGTCCCATTACTAAAACGTTTGCCGGATGAGAAACAGGGCTTAGAAAACTTGCTGATGCTGCTATTGCGAGCATCATCATCATGGTATAAGCCGAGAAATTTAAATCCTGTGAAATACTGAAAACAATCGGAGACATAAGAACAACAAGCGCAGAGGTAGGAATAACTGTTGCAGCTATAGTAATTAAGAGATAGAGCGCTGTTATTATTCCCCACGGACCCCAATAGTCTGCTAGCAGCAAAACCTGTGACGATATCAGAGAAGCGGCGCCGGTTTTATCCATTGCAATTCCAAGCGGAAGCATACCGGCAATAAGAAAAACGGATCTCCAGTCAATCGAACGGTAGGCTTCATCCATAGTTAAACATTTTGTAAGTATCATCAGTACTACACCTAGTACTGCTGCAATTGAAATCGGCAGCAAGCCAAATAATACCATTGTTAAAATACCAGCCATAATCAGCGCAGAGACCGGAGCTTTATTTGTAATAGGAGCCTCTTTAATTTCGCCGCCAAAAATTATAAAATCAGGATCATTCATAAGGAGTTTAATTTTTTCGTGTTTACCAAGAATCAGCAGAGCATCACCAAACCTTAAAGGAATATCGCGCAGGTTCGAACGGATAGCCTTTCCCTCACGCCATATTGCGAGCACCTGCAAGCCGTATTTACCACGAAAATGAATTTGCCTTAAGGTTTTTCCCGGAAGTGAAGAACGCGGCGAGAGAGTTGCTTCTATCAATCCGATTTGTTCTGTTTCGAGCCGGCTTATATCAGGCGCTTTTCCGGTATCGATCTCAAGTTCCTGCAAACCGTTAAGTATTTCGAGGTCTTCTATTCTTCCTTCAATTAAAAGAAGATCATTCGCTTTTATAAGTTCTTCGGGGGAAGGCATTACCAATGGCTCATCATCTCTGATAATTGCAATTACTCTCAAACCGAATATTGCACCCATCCGGCTTTTTGAAAGAGACTGATCAATCAGCCTGGAATCTTCAGGTACCTTCACCACAAATGTTTTTTCCTGAACTCTGAATACATTTCTGAGTTCACTCTCATCAACTGTATGATAAGCAAGGAACTCATCTGAATTGCTGATTGCAGCAAGATTTTCTTCTTTTCCCTGTACAAGAAGTTCATCACCGGATTTCAGGCGTAACTCAGAAATGTGCGTCCTTATCACTTCGTTACCCCTTTTTACTGCGAGGATGTTAACCCCATATTTATGCCTGAAGTTGGTTTCGTGAACCGTATAATCCTGCAGTGAAGAATTCTCACGGATGATTAATGCAGCTAATTTAATTTCTGAAGTAAAGATGCTCTCCAAAAAAACATCCTTATTCTGAACTTGTAAATTGAGCCATCCGCGGAATTCATTTAATCTTTCCAGCTTGCCTCCCACAATAAGCTGATCACCTTCAAGCAAAACAGTATCGGGGTCAGGTGCTAACTGTGTTAAACCGTTTCTGATAATTGCAAAAATTGTTAATCCGGCAGCAGCGCCGAGATGAGTTTCAGCCAAAATCTTCCCGATCAATGAAGAATCTTTACGCACTTTCATAACACAGGTTCGCTCCTGCAGCGCATACTGCTCGTTAAGTTTTGCCGTACTGCTGATAGTTTCACTTTTGGGGTCTCTTTTGGGAAGAAATAATCTGCCCAGCAGTCCAACAAAAAGTAAACCGGATATGAATACAAAAATTCCTACAGGAAAAAAATCAAAGAGCTTAAATGGTGTGAGCCCGGAAATGCGAAGATAATCGGTAACCAGAAGGTTTGTTGTTGCAAGCATAGTAGTACATCCACCAAGCAGAGCTCCGATTGCCATTGGCATTAACATTCTTGATGGTGGATTTCCTGTTCGTCTGCATACACTCATTACTGCGGGAAGCATTAATGCAGCAACACCGATATTGTTCATAAAAGCTGATAATAAACCGGAGACGATCATGATGGAAAGTATGATGCCCATCTCACTATTACCTGCAAAGTTCAGCACATATCTGCCAAGCACTGCTGCAGCATTTGTACGTGTTAATGCCGCGCTAAGTATGAACATTGACCATATAGTAATTACTGCAGAACTGCTGAACCCTGAAATCGCTTCCTGCGGGGTTACTAATCCTGTGGCAGCAATTGAAACCAGCACAATCAGCGCTACAATATCCATCCTGACTTTCCCGGAAACGAACAGCACCAGCGCCGAAAATAAAATTATGAAGAAAATTATTATTTCAGAGTTCAAAAATTATACAGATGTGGGTTTAATGTTTTGTAATAATTCGTCTTTGTAAACTGTGCTAATATAATAATTTTAAGATTGATTATTTTCGATTCTGATAATAGTAATAATACGGAAGTAATTCCTTATCCTACACTTGTCTGCATTTTCCTTGTGGTAACTCCAGGCAATCTGATTTCATTACAAGAGCAACAAAGACGGGCTTCATATCGGGAGAAAATGCAAGCCAACCGTGAATTCCCTCGTTTTGACTTAAATTTTTTTTATCCTATCTTTTTACCAACTTAATAATGTGAATTCAAAAGAATTTTAACAGCAACCTTAACTTCAAAAACGGAGTAGTGAAGCAGAATGACAACCGAAATGCTGATCGTATTCGGAATAATAATCGGCGCAGTTATACTGTTTGCCACAGAAAAAATTCCCGTTGATCTTACAGCTATTATAGTAATGGGAGTGCTGCTTGTCTCCGGAATTATTACCGCAGAGGAAGGCATCTCCGGCTTTAGTAACACGGCTACAATTACAGTAGGAGCAATGTTTGTTGTAAGTGCCGCTTTAAAGAAAACCGGCGCTGTAAATATACTTGGTGTAATTTCTCAAAAACTCTTCAAGTTCAGTTTTTGGGTTGGGCTTATCCTGACAATGATCCTGATCGGAGTGATCTCCGCATTTATTAACAACACACCGGTTGTTGCCGTGTTCATACCAATAATGCTTGGAGTTGCCCGTGATAATGATATAAGCCCGTCAAAACTCTTAATGCCTATTTCATTCGCTTCAATGTTTGGTGGTGTATGTACATTAATCGGAACATCAACAAACATTCTGGTTAGTTCTATAGCTGTGCAGTATGGTCAGCCGGGCTTCGGCATGTTCGAATTTACATCGCTGGGAATAATTTTCTTTATTTGCGGAACGTTATATATGACTTTTTTCGGGGTAAATTTAATCCCAAAAAGAAAGTTTGAGGGAGAACTTACTCAGAAATACAAAATGAGTGATTATCTTACAGATATTGTACTGCTCCCGGAAGCAAAATCAGTTGGTACACGACTAATCGAATCACCTCTTATTAAAGAACTTGAAATAGACGTACTTGAAGTTATACGAGATGGTTCAAGACTGCTGAGACCAACCTCCGAAATTGTTCTTCAGGAAAATGATATTTTAAGAGTAAGATGCGATTTGAGTCAGATTCAAAAGCTGAAGGAACGCGTTGGAATTATGTTCAAATCCGATTTAAAACTTCGTGATGAGGATTTTAAAGCAGAAGATCTTATTCTTACAGAAGCTATTATTGCTCCCAACTCCAACCTGATTGGCAAAACGCTGAAAACCTCCAGGTTCAGAAATGTTTTCAGAGCGAATGCGCTTGCACTCAGACACCGCGGACAGCTTATGCAAAAAGAATTTATCAATACAGTTCTGAAAGCAGGCGATGCACTCTTGCTCGAGGTAAGAAAAGAAAATTATGCTGAATTGAAAAGCGATCCGAACTTTGTTATAGTTTCGGATATTGAAACAAAACAATATCGCAAGAGGAAAATAATTCCCGCTCTTCTTATAGTTGCCGGAATCATCGCAACAGCAACGTTGGGTATATTACCTATTATGGTCAGCGCAATACTCGGATGTATTCTTCTTGTCTTTACCGGCTGCATTACATTGGAGGAAGCCTATCACTCAATCGAATGGAATGTGGTATTTTTACTGGGTGGAATATTGTCGCTGGGCATCGCTCTTGAAAAAACAGGAGCAGCTTTGTTCGTTTCCAACCAGATGATAAATCTGCTTGGAGTATTAGGCCCTGTTGCAATAGTTGCGGCATTTTATCTGATGACAACCCTGCTAACAGAAACAATGTCGAATAATGCAACTGCGGTTTTATTTGCACCGATAGCAATTGCCGCAGCCGAATCTATGGGCGTAAGCCCGCGCCCGTTCCTGATGGCTGTAGCATTTGCAGCATCGGCAAGTTTTATGACACCGGTTGGCTATCAGACAAATACTATGATCTACGGAGTAGGGCAGTATAAATTTTCGGACTTTCTCAAAGTTGGAACACCGCTCAATATTATGTTTTGGATACTTGCTTCTATTTTTATACCTATATTTTTTCCTTTTTAATGCGAGGTTTATAAATTGGAATTTAGGCACGAGATAAAAAAATGGATGGATGCTGCCGTAGTTAATATTGGTAACACACAAATTACTCTGTGGACAGTTACATATCTGCTGCTGCTTACTTTTCTGTTGGTTATAATAACATCTAAACTGAAAAAGCTGGTTATTCACAGGCTGTTGTCAAAAAGCGGAATAGATATCGGCGTTCTTGAAGCGTTCGGTTCAATTTTCAGATACGTAATACTAACGATAGGATTTATAATAATACTTCAAACTGCGGGAATTGACTTAAGCAGTCTTACCATTCTTTTTGGTGCGCTTGGCGTTGGTATAGGGTTTGGCCTTCAGAATATTACAAATAATTTTGTCAGCGGTTTAATTATTCTTTTTGAACGCCCTATAAAGATTGGTGACAGAATTGAAGTAGGCGGAATAACCGGCGATGTTACAAAAATTTCTATGCGCGCTACCACCATTTTAACTAATGATAATATTTCGATCATAGTACCCAACTCAGAATTTATTTCATCTTCAGTAATCAACTGGAGTCATAACGATAGAAAAGTAAGATTTCAGATTCCTGTTGCCGTTTCTTATAAAGAAGATCCTGAAAAAGTTCGGGACATCATTGTTGATGTTGCCTCAAAGAACAATGCGGTGTTGAAAGATCCGCCTCCTTTTGTACGTTTTTCAGAGTACGGTGATAGCGCACTGATATTCAGCTTGCGTGCATGGACTACCGAATACATTAACCGACCGGGCGCTTTCAGAAGCATTTTATTCTTCGATATATTTAAAAGATTTCGTGAAGAAGGAATTGAAATTCCGTATCCGCAAAGAGATATTCATATAAAAGATATTCCAGGCTCATCAGAAATAAAGGTCAGCTAAAGTATGATAGGGCTCGAATATCTCCTGCTTGTATTTGCACTTCTTATACTTACCAGTATTGGCATTGCGAAGCTGTTCGATAATCTTGGTATACCAACAATATTATTGTTTATTGGTGTCGGGATGTTAGCCGGTTCTGAAGGGCTTGGCGGGATTCAATTTAATGATGCAAGGCTGGCTCAATCTATTGGTATTATTGCACTTGTTCTGATACTTTTTTCGGGCGGTATTGACACTAACTGGCAGTCCGTAAAAAGTTCTGTTTTGCCTGCTTCGCTGCTTGCAACTTTAGGAGTGCTGTTAACAGCTATACTTGTAGGCGTATTTGTAATGTACCTGCTGGATATTCCTCTTTTGTGGGGAATACTTGTTGGCGCAATCATATCATCAACAGATGCCGCAGCAGTCTTTTCAATTTTACGCGGGAAAAATTCACGCCTTAAAGAAAACGTACAGCCTCTGCTTGAACTTGAATCAGGCAGCAACGATCCAATGGCAGTGTTTCTTACAATCGGAACAATAGAATTGATACTTAATCCATCTTATGGATTCATCAATATTGTTCTTCTCTTTATTTATCAAATGGGTCTTGGATTGATTGCAGGTTTATTATTTGGCAGAGTTGCAGTTTACCTGCTTAACAAACTAACGTTTTCATACGAAGGCATTTACCCTGTCTTTGCATTGGCGCTGATCGTAATGACGTTCGGAATTACAACCATTGCCGGCGGCAGCGGATTCCTCGCTGTGTATGCTGCCGGATTAATTGTGGGCAACAGCTCTTTCATTCAGAAAAAAGGATTGATAAGATTTTTTGACGGACTTGCATGGCTTGGGCAGATTGCAATGTTTATTACCCTTGGTTTGCTTGTTTTTCCCTCGCACCTGGCGGAAGTATTGCTTACCGGAGTGATAATCTCCGCATTTCTTATGTTCGTTGCGCGGCCGGCAAGCGTCTTTATTTCACTTGCATTCAGCAAATACAACTGGAGAGAAAAAGCATTAGTTTCCTGGGTCGGGCTCAGAGGTGCTGTACCGATTATTCTTGCAACTTTCCCTTTGCTTGCCGGTGTACAACACGCCGAATTAATTTTTAATATCGTTTTCTTTATCGTGTTAACTTCAGCATTACTTCAGGGCTGGTCGCTTGCTTCAGTTGCAAAGTTTTTCAAGCTCGATTTACCATTAGAGATTAAGAGGAGATACCCGATTGAATTTAACCCGGTTGAAGGAACTGATACTGAACTTATCGATTTTATAGTACCGTTCAATTCTCATATTGCCGGAAAGCCGCTTGTTGAACTTGATTTTCCGGATGACAGCAGGGTCGTGCTGATCTGGCGGAATGAAACGAGCATTGTCCCCAGCGGTGGAACAATTCTTGAAGAAGGGGATACTTTACTGATACTTGTTAATAAAAATAATCTTGAACGAATTAAAGATATATTCTCGCACTGATATTACTCATATACACCGGAGGTGAATTTGTTCAGCATTCTGCCGGTAATTATATCTAAAGAACAAACAGGAATCGATTATTCCCTTGAACAGCCTTTATAATTTACTATTTTTGAACTATGATAAATAAGCTGATAATATCCGGTTTTATACTCATTTCCCCGGTTTTTGCACAACAAACGGGCAATTTGCAGAATGATTTTCTGCTTGGTCAAAGCTATGAACAGGCAGGCGATTTCGGAAGCGCTAAAAAGATTTTTGAAAGCCTTCTGATCAAAGACCCTCAGAACCATCAGTTCTTTACTTCACTAAATCGAATTCATGTTCAGCTAAAAGAATTTGATAAGTCAATCGCACTCATTAGTAATCAATTGAAAATATTCCCGCAGAATATTGACTTGTACGGAATGCTCGGTGTCAGCTACTATCTGAATGGCGATGAAAGAAAGGCTTTTCAAACATGGGATGATGCGCTCGCATCTCTTCCACAATCTCCAATGAACTACAGGATAATTGCCAATTACGCAATTGAACGACGGGCATTTGATAAAGCAACCGAAATAATGCAGAGGGGTAAAGCCATTGCTACTGAGCCTTTAATGTTTTCTTATGATCTTGCAAATATTTACGCAATAACGATGAGATTCAGAGAAGCAGCGGAAGAGTATTGCCATATTCTTGAAAATGAACCTAAGCAATTGAGGCTGGTTGAACAAAGAATTCTTTCCTACATGAGCAGACCAAACGCTCTTGAACAAACAATTGAAGTTTTTGAAAAGAAAAAATCTCACAGCGATCTCAGCTTTACATACATACTTGCAAGGCTTTATACTGAAAAGAAAGATTTTCAGAATGCATTATCACTTTACATTAAACTTGATGATAAACAGAACAGCCAAGGAGCCGAACTTTATAATTTTGCCAATTCAGTTTATAACGAAGGCGAATACCAGATTGCGGGAGAAACATTTAGTCATGTAATTTCCAAATACCCCGAGTCGCCGGTTTACTCGCCTGCAAAGCTCGGTATTGCAAAAACACTTGAGGCAATTCTTCAGAAAGAAACTTTTGAAGTTTCACCCGAATGGAAACCTTTTTATTCAGTAGTAGTTCCGGATAACAGAAAGGTTGAGAAAGTCCTTTCTGCATATGATGAGATAGTTAAACTGTATCCTTACTCCGAAATAGCCGTTGAAGCTTTGCTGAGAATGGGCAGAATAAAGCTGTACAAGCAGAACGAAATCAAAAATGCAATCTCAATATTCGAACGGATAATTGATGAAACACCATTATCAATATTTTCTGCAGATGCTTATATAGAACTTGCTAAAGCGCATCTGCAGTCAGGCGATTTGAACCGCAGCGAATCATATTTGAGAAAAGTTATTGATCAGAAGAAAATGATGGATGAAAAATCAAACCATGCAAACTATCTGCTTGCAATGGTTAAATTTTACCAGCAAAATTTTAAAGATGCTAAGGATATTCTTTCGAAAAATCTTGAAAACCTTCAGGATAACAGTGCAAACGATGCTATTTATCTCGCCTTAATGATCAATCCGAATTTTAATGATTCAGTAAATCTTAAATACTTTTCCGAAGCCGAATTCCTTGCCGGACAAAAAAAGTTTGATGAAGCGAGGGAAAAATACGGGCTTATAGCCGCTAATCCCCAGGCATTCGTAATGGGCGGATTATCACGGCTAAGGGAAGCCGAAATGCATCTGGCTTTGGACAGATTTGACAAATCAATCCCGATTTTGGAGGAAATTTCATCCGTAGAAAGCCACAACATTTATGCAGATAAAGCCTTATATTTGTTAGCCGGAATATTTCATTTTGGGCTGCGGGATTACGCTAAAGCCATTGAGATTTATGAAAAGCTGCTGGCTAAATTTCCTGCTTCAATTTACCTTGATGAAGCCCGTAATTCAGTTATATCACTCAGAAACAAATTAAGTTAATCAAATGGGAAAAAAACAAAACCAGAAAATTGTAAAGTGTTCATTTTGTGGAAGAGATGGAAGCGAAGTCGGCAGTATGATAGCCGGTCCGGATGTTTACATCTGTGATATTTGCATCAGCAGCAGTGTTGATATTTTAAAGAATAACCTTGCTGCTTATAACAACCGCGGTTCCAAGCCTGCCCATAATCATACACCGTCGTCAATCAAAAAAAAATTGGATGAATATGTTATTGGTCAGGAAAAAGCAAAGAAAATTCTTTCTGTTGCTGTTTATAACCATTATAAAAGAATTAGCTCACGAAGTTCTTTCTTTGAACTTGACGATGTTGAAATTGAGAAGAGCAATATCCTTTTGATAGGTCCGACAGGTGTTGGTAAAACATTGCTTGCCCAAACTCTGGCAAAGATTCTCGACGTTCCCTTTGCAATTGCAGATGCTACAACTTTAACCGAAGCAGGATATGTTGGCGATGATGTTGAAACCGTTCTTGTTCACCTGCTTCAGGCTGCCGATTATAATCTTGACCGCGCTCAAAAGGGAATTGTATATATTGATGAGATAGATAAGATTGCACGCAAAAGTGAAAGCACTTCTATAACACGCGATGTTTCGGGTGAAGGTGTACAGCAGGCGCTTCTGAAAATTCTTGAAGGAACGGTTGCCGGTGTACCACCTAAAGGCGGAAGAAAACATCCCGAGCAGAGCCTGATAAATGTTAATACAAAAAACATCCTTTTCATTGTTGGCGGAGCTTTCGATGGTATAGATAAGATCATTGCATCAAGAATAAACCGCAATAAAATGGGATTCACTTCCGATCTGAAATCCGATTTAATAGATCAGGATGAACTTGTATCTTATACACATCCTGAAGATCTGCTTAAGTTCGGACTTATTCCGGAATTGATTGGCAGGCTTCCTATTATTGCACCGCTGCATTCTCTGAATGAAAGTGCATTGAAGAGCATTCTCCTCGAACCCAAAAATGCAATATTGAAACAATACAAAAAGTTGTTTTTGATGGAAGGGGTTGAACTTGAATTTGATCCGTTCTGCATTGATTTGCTGGTTAAGAAAGCAATGGAAAGAAAAACAGGCGCGCGTGCCCTGCGCTCTATTGTTGAAGAATTTATGCTCGATATTATGTTTATACTGCCGAATAAAGAAAAAGTGGAAAAGTGTATTATTACAAAAGATGTAATAGAAAAAAAAGCAGAGCCGATTTACATTGAATCGGACAGAAAATCGGCTTGATATAAAATTTATATTCAGTATTTTAATTGCCGGGCAGACTATTAGTCGCCCGGTTCTTATATCAGGATAAACCTATGAAAAAGATTTTTGTTTTGTTTTTACTCTTTTGCTTTCCGCTGCTTTCCCAGTCGAAAATATTAATTTACATGAACTTTAACCAGACCGATCATCTTAAAGCTTACGGCATTACCTTCCGTGCCTTACAGCAAGGATTGATTGCAGACTGGCTGCTTAATTATCGCGGCGGTTCTTTTATGATTGATTATGATGAACGCATTGCCGCTGAATGCAGGATTGAAGGCGTTGCTTTCGAAGAGCTCTCTGCAGTTGACGTCACAAATATTTATGCAGAGGTTCAGAATGAAAACAATAACATGGATGTGATAAGATTAGAGAAAGCTCCCAAGATAGCTGTTTATGTACCGCCGGGTTTTCATCCATGGGATGATGCTGTTACACTCGCCCTTGAATATGCTAATGTTCCCTATGATAAAGTTTGGAATGATGAGATACTCAACGGTGAACTTGACAAATACGACTGGCTTCACCTGCATCATGAAGATTTTACAGGGCAGTACGGAAAATTTTATGCAAGCTTCAGCAATGCACAGTGGTACATTGATCAGCAGATAAGATATGAGAACAATGCGCGGCAGAATGGCTTTAAAAAAGTTTCGGAAATGATGAAAGCAGTTGCCCGAAGCATTAAAAGTTTTGTAGGGCAGGGCGGGTTTTTATTTGCAATGTGTTCTGCTACAGACAGCTATGATATTGCTCTTGCAGCAGAAGATGTTGATATTTGCGCAGAAATGTTCGATGGTGATGCGGCTGACCCGAATGCGCAGGAAAAGCTTGACTTCTCAAAAACACTTGCCTTCGAAAATTTTACCCTTGAGATGAATCCCTACATCTATGAGTATAGTGATATTGATATTCAACCGTATGAGATAGGAAGCCAGGAAAATGATTACTTCACTTTGTTCGAATTTTCGGCAAAGTATGATCCGGTTCCTACTATGCTGACACAAAATCATGTTAATGCTGTTCGCGGATTTATGGGACAAACCACAATGTTCCGCAAAAGTCTTATAAAAAGCCCCGTAATTATTTTAGCAGAAAGAACCGGCACTGACCAGGTAAAATATATACACGGAAATTATGGGAGGGGTACTTTTACATTTTATGCAGGGCACGATCCTGAAGATTATCAGCACGCTGTTGGTGATCCGCCAACCGATTTGAATCTTCATAAAAATTCTCCGGGTTACAGACTAATATTAAACAACATTCTATTCCCGGCAGCTTCCAAGAAGAAACAGAAGACTTAATTAGAATCAATTCCGAAAAACAGTATCAGATTTATTTTTTACTTTCTTTTCGGTCTGTAAATATGAACTGACTGACCGAAGAAGACTTCGGCGGCTTCCATGATTGTTTCAGATAAAGTCGGATGCGGATGTATAGTTAATTTCAGATCGGTTGCGTTAGCGCCCATTTCTATAGCAAGCACACCTTCAGCAATTAACTCGCCTGCACCGGGGCCGCAAATACCAACGCCAATTATTCTTTGTGAATCAGGATCAATCAGCAGCTTCGTTACACCATCAGAGCGGTCAAGCGTTGTAGCTCTTCCCGAAGCGCCCCACGGAAATTTAGCAGCTTCGTATTTGATTCCCTTCTCTTTAGCCTGAGATTCAGTTAAACCTGCCCATGCAATTTCCGGATCTGTAAATACAACGGCAGGGATAGCTTTTGGTTCAAATGCGACTTTGTGCCCATTAATTGCTTCAACAGCAACCCTTGCTTCATGAGCTGCTTTGTGAGCAAGCATTGGTTCGCCAACTATATCACCAATTGCATAAATATCGGGATCGGACGTTCTCAATTGCGAATTAACTTCTATCCATCCATTTTGATTTACCTTTACTTGTGTATTTTCAAGCCCGAGCCCTTTTGTTTCCGGCTTTCTTCCGATAGACATCAGCACATACTCATATTCCTTTTCAGAAGTTTTTCCTTCCTTGTCTTCAATCTTAACTTTGATCCCGTTCGTTGTTTCATTCATTTCAATTACTTTTGCGTTAAGCATGATTTCATTAAAAGATTTCTCAAGTCTTTTTGTCAGATGTTGTACAAGATCGCGGTCAGCGCCCGGCAGCAATCCGGGCATCATCTCAACAATTGAAACTTCTGAACCGAGTGCAGCATAAACAGAACCAAGCTCAAGTCCGATGTAGCCGCCTCCAATAACAAGCAGCGATTTAGCAATTGCGGGCAGGTCAAGCGCAGATGTTGAATTCAACAATCTTTTACTTTTGATTGAAAGTGAAGGAATGGATGCGATTACCGAACCGGTTGCAATAATAGCTTTTTCAAATTTATGTTCGACAGATTCAGCACCCGATTTTTCTATCTTAAGAGTATTTGAATTCAGAAAAGACGCTCTTCCCTGGATGTAATTTATCTTCCGCTGTTTGGAAAGCACACCTAGTCCTCCGGTCATTTTACCAACCACCCTGTCTTTAAATTCACGCAGCTTATCAATATTTATTTTAGGTTCACCGAAATCAATCCCCCATTCTTTCGCTTCCCTTGCTTCAGTAATGAGTTTTGCTGTGTGCAGCAAAGCTTTTGAAGGGATGCAGCCGCGGTAAAGACAAACACCACCGGGATTTTTTTCGAGATCAATTAATGTTACTTCCATACCAAGGTCGGCTGCTGCGAATGCGGCTGCATAACCACCAGGTCCTGCACCTATTATTGTTAATATTTTTGGCATATCTAAATTTTTCCTTAAGTAATAAAAAAAATAAACCTGAATATGGATCTTTAATAAAAATGATTGTTCAATAAATCCTGTTCACCATCGGCCGCTTTCTTAAGGCGGTTCATCAATGCAAGTCCGATTCCCTTTTCTTCAACTTTTTCGCAGAAGATTATTTTTAATCCTGACTGATCGCATCTCCGGAGGAAGCCGAATAATTGCCGTGCATATTCCTCAACCGAATTCACTGTTTGTTGTTTGCTGATACCTTTGATTTTTGCTGTTCCGATAAAACCGATTTTTTCCGTTCTAATGAATTTAATAATACCTTCTATCTCTTCATAACTATCAATAAGCATTACCTTAGCTTTGGGTGAGTAATGTTTATACTTTACACCCGGTGATCTGACTTTATCGGGGTCAGAATGTATTCTGATCTTTTTTTGAGGAAATAATTCCTGCAAATCCTCAAGTGAAATGCTTCCGGGTCGAAGCGCAATCGGAATATCAGAAGTGCAGTCGACAACGGTCGATTCAATTCCTAAAGTACATTTAGGTCCTTTAAGAATGCATGAGATCTTTTCATTAAGGTCATTAAAAACGTGCCTCCAGGTTGTAGGGCTTGGTGAACCGGAAATATTAGCTGAAGGTGCAGCAACCGGAACTTCGCACAATGCTATAAACTTCAGTGTGATTTCCGGTTCGGGCATTCTGACAGCAATTGTATCAAGACCGGCGGAAACAAAGTTTGATATAACATCATTTTTCTTGAGAACGATAGTTATCGGTCCCGGGAAAAAACGCTCAATAATTTTTTCGGCGCTTTTGGGGATGTGTCTGGCAAGCTGAGTTACCTGCGAGATATCTGAAATGTGTACAATCAGCGGGTTATCAGCCGGACGTTTCTTCACCCGGAAAATCATCCTCACGGCTTTTTCATTGTAGACATTTGCACCAAGTCCGTAAACGGTTTCAGTTGGAAATCCTACAAGCTGCCCGTACCTAATAAACTCCGCAGCTTTTTTGACTGATGAGGTAACGACAGTATTTATAACTTTATCCGATCGCATATCTAAAAATATTAAAATATTTGTGATGAATCATTATGCTGAATCATCAATAATAAAATTATTGATTAACTTTCAGCCGGCTTCACTTCAAGGAATTCATAATGATAATATTTTTATACCTGTTCAGCTATCATTTAACGATTTATTTTGTGTTAATTTAATTCAGAATTTATTTTTCGTTAAGGCAATTAGGGTTTATTTTTGATTAAATTCTTATTGTTCAATTTAAATAGACGTTTCATATGAGATCAGCAAAACTATCTTTAGTTATTTTCGTCGGTATCGTTCACTTCTGTTCCTGCAGTGCATCGTTATCTCCGTTCTATATTAAAGGGATGTCGGAAGTAGAAAAAGGAAATTACCTTCTGGCGATCCAGGAATTTGATAATGGAATTCGGGAAGAACCGGAAAACCCTGACCTCTATTTCGGAAGGGCAAAAGCAAACCAGATGCTGAAAAGATATGAAAGGGCAGTATCAGATTACTCAAAAGTAATTCAGTTAAGAGGACCCGATGACGAAGTTCTTTTATCAAGAGCGTTCTGTTATTTTTATATGGATGAAATTATTTCTGCTTTTAATGATGTTAGTCGTTCAATATTAATGAATCCCCGAAATCATATTTCGTTTTTTCTGAGAGGATATATTAACAGCATTAAGAAAGCGTACGGCGCAGCATTAATGGATTATGACCGTTCGCTCGACCTTAACCCACGTTATGCAGAAGCTTTTGTTAACAGGGGTAATATCAAGGCAGAACTCGGAGATCATCTCGGAGCAATAAATGATTTTACTGATGCTATTGAGTTAAATCCGAATGATGAAAATGCATTCATTAACAGGGGAACAGATAAAGCCATAATAGGCGATTATGAAGGGGCAATTGAAGATTTTTCATTTGCAATAATTATTAATCCGGCAAGGATTGAAAACTACTTTTTACGAGGCGAAGCAAAAGCGATGATTGAAGATTTTCAGGGCGCTATTAACGATTATTCAGCAATGCTAAATTTAAACGATAAAGATGCACGCGCACTTTATTTCAGGGGAATAGCAAGGCTCAACATAAATGACCGCGTTAATGCGTGTAATGATTTTACCCGGGCCGGTGAACTTGGATATATTGAAGCGTTCAATGCAATTGAAAATTACTGTAAAGAGAAAAAGTCGAAAAGAAAATAACAACCTGCTTCAGGAATAACCGAATGAAATTTTTAGTCTCACAATTATCTTATTTCCTTGATACACAGGGAACTAAGAGAAATATTAAACTTCTGTTACGCTTCCTGTTCCTTCTGATATTTGTCGTAACAGCCTACAGCACCATCTTCCACTATCTTATGGAAGCGGAAGGACAGGAGCACTCCTGGATTACCGGCTTCTATTGGACTTTAACAGTTATGTCCACACTCGGATTTGGTGACATTACCTTCTCCCATGATATAGGAAGAATATTTTCGATTGTAGTGCTTCTTTCAGGTATTATTTTTCTGCTGGTACTGCTTCCATTCACTATAATACAATTCTTTTACACACCGTGGATTGAAGCCCGCTCTAAAGCCCGCGCACCAAGAGAACTGCCCGGGGATACAAAAGACCATGTAATAATTACACGGTATGATCAGGCAGCAATTCATTTAATCGAAATACTGGAATCTTATAATTTTGATTATATCCTTTTAGAGGAAGACCTGACACGTGCCCTTGAACTTCACGATCTTGGTTATAAGGTGGCTGTCGGAAATATAGATGACCCTGACACATACGAAAAAATGCGCGTATAACATGCAGCTCCGGTTGTTTCAACTAATAGCGATGAGGTTAATTCTAATATTGCTTAAACAATCAGAGAGCTGACTCAGCGTGTGCCAATTGTTTCAACGGCAAATTCCCGGGATTCAGTTGATTTGCTTGAGATAGCCGGAAGTTCTTTGGTTCTGCATATCCCTGAAATGCTCGGCAGAGCGCTTGCCCGCCGGATTGCAGGCGTTGAATCAAAAGCAAATATAGTTGGAAGGTTCAATAATGTTCTTATTGCAGAAGCCCCTGCTGCAGGCACGCCGCTGGTTGGTAAATCTTTGCTTGAAAGCAAGCTCAGGGAATCTATCGGTGTAAACGTGGTTGGTCTTTGGGAGAGAGGCAAATTCGAACTGCCGCGCCCGGACATTATCATAAACAGCAACACTGTGTTAGTGCTTGCCGGAACCGAGGAACAGTTGCTGCGTTTTGATGAAATCTTTTGCATCTATCACATATCAGAAGCCCCGATAATTATCATAGGCGGCGGAAGAATAGGGAAGACGGTTGCCCGGTCATTTGAAGAACGTGGAATATCTTATGTTATTATTGATAAAATGGCAGAAGCTTCTAATCCGGGTGATAATATTATTCATGGTAATGCAGCCGATATAGACGTTCTTGAAGAAGCCGGAATAAAACAATGTCCCACTACTATTATTACAACCCATGATGATGCAACAAATATTTATCTTACAATCTATTGCAGAAAGTTAAGACCTGATATGCATATCATTAGCCGCGCAAATATTGAAAGGAATGTTTCTACATTGCATCGTGCCGGCGCCGACTTTGTTATCTCTTATTCATCACTTGGAGCAAATGCAATCTTCAACTTCCTGCAGCGTAACGATATACTGATGCTGCGGAAGGGCTGAATATATTCAAAGTAAAAGTACCGGAGGCGTTAAAGGGCAAATCTTTGATCCAATCCAAACTAAGAGAACAAACCGGGTGCAGTGTTATTGCACTGGTTGAGAATGGCTTATCGCACATAAATCCAGATCCGTCTATAATGCTTGAAGAAAACCTGGAAATAATTCTGATCGGAACTGTTGCATCAGAGAAAAGGTTTATGGTAGTATTTGATGAAGAGTAGTTTACCCGATAAAGATGATTCTTTATGATTAACGCTGTAGTTTTGCTTGCTGAAGGAAGATTTAAGAACAAGGATGAACAATTTTTAATTTCTCAGATGGAGCTACTGACGCAATTAAAACAGATAAATTACATTTAGAAACTGATAGGAAAATATATTGGCTATCCATAGGACCCTTAAAATTATTTTCGAAAATAAATAGCCCCTGAGTGGGAGGGCAAGCCATCTTTATTTGATCAGCGTTAACTTCTTTGTTTGGGTGAAATTTCCTGCTTTTAATGTATAGAAGTATACTCCGCTTGCAAAATTACTTCCATCAAACACAACGCTGTGATTACCAGCCATTAAATTTTGTTGAATGAGAGTCGCTATTTCATTACCGAGAATGTTATACACTTTAAGTGTTACTTTTTCATTTTTTGCAATTGAAAAATTTATAGTTGTTGAAGGATTAAACGGATTCGGATAATTCTGCTTTAAATCATTAACTAATGGAATAACCGGTGTATCATCAATATCAGTCGGAATACCGATAGTGAGATTAACCGGAACAATCAATGTACCTTTCAGCGGATCATTTGATAGAATTATCAGAAAGCCATTGTAAGTAGTATTGTTTGTCAGCCCGTTTGTGTTTATGGTCAGTGTTATTGTATCGGATTGACCTGAAGTTAAACTACCGCCCGAATGCGATAATTCAAGCCACTGCAAATCGTCGCCCTGAAACAAGTAAACAGTTCCGCTGTTAGTGGGGTCAGCAGGCAGCGTATATCCTGTAGTATCTTCAACATCACTTATGTTGAAATTAAGCGTGCCGCCGGTGCCGATGTTTGTTACTAAAAATTCATAATCTGCTGTTGAATTGACCGGAACAACAAAATTCAGTTCCTCTTCTGAAACACCAATTCGGGCGAGTGGAGAACCAAGTGAAAAATCCATTGGAATATTAGGACCAGCCGGCAATTGCAGCTGAACAGTGTCTGTATAATAACCAGAGCGGGAAATTATAATTGAGTGCTGTCCTTCGTTAGTTCTGAAATTAAAAGTGCCGTTAGCCGATGTTGTAATAGTCTTATTAGCTTCAACAAATCTGACCTGCACACCTGAAAGAGGCTGCTGGGTAAACTGATCAGTTACAGTTCCCTGAATACCGCCCGCTAATAAAGAGTCAAATCTGACAACATAAAGCCCACTGTTAATATCAGAAATCACAACATTACCGGAAGGGAAGTAAGGATGAACTCCCCATGCGCCATTGAATGCACCCCCGGAACCCGGATATGTATCGTAATATCCAACCTCAACCGGATCGGCAGGATTATGCAAATCAACCACACGTAAACCTTCAACGTAATGGGAAAGATAAAGATAGTTTCCTCTAATTCTCGGCTCGTGTGCTATTGTATTGGGACGCGATAAATATTCGCTAACCAAAAATATATCTTCATTGTTATTGGGGTTTCCATCGAACAGAACTCTTACATCCCAAACTTTAACGGTAAGACCAGCTTCTTCATCAGTGGAAACAAGATAATTCTTATCATCTGTCAGCCATGAACTATGAGAAAATCCGTTAGGATATACATGTGTAAATATTAGCTGCGGGTTAGAACGATCTTTTATGTTTATAATATCAATGGTACCGGGAAAATCAAAAATGTTATGAGCAAATAAAATGCTGTCACGAATATGAATATCGTGAACATATTTAGTAGCATAGGTCGCAATAGATTGAGGGCTAACAGGATTTGCAAGGCTGAAAATTCGTATACCTCCATTAGCATCACCTACACCGTTAGTGGCAGTTCCTCCATGAATGTAAAGATAGCCTTCTTCATCTATATAAATTGTATGTGCTCTTGCATTCGATGCAGTAACTCCGGGCCACAAAATTCTTCCAACATATGTGGCTGTGTTTGGTAAACCGGAAAGGTCAATTATTTGTATTCCGGTTAGCTGAGAATTGTTTGTATGCTCGGTAACAACGTAAGCGTAATGAGAATAAGTTTTTATTTCGCGCCATACAGTTTGGTTGGAAGCAGGTCCGGGAATCATTGCAACTTCAACAGGATTATGAGTATCTGTAATGTTGACAACGCTGGTGCCGAGGTTATGACCAATTATGGCATATTCATTGCCTTGTGCGTCAACATATCCCCAAATATTTGAATATCGGCTGTATTGGTTCAGATTACTTAACAGGGTAACATTATTATTTACACCCGGTATATACTGAGCAATAGTTGATGATCCGAAAGAATAGGAAATAAAAAAAACCAATAATGCCGCGTAACTACACGGGTTAAATATAAAGTGCATTATATCCTCTATAGCTTAAAAGATAAATCCGGTGAGATTTGCTGCAAGTATAAGAATCTTTAACAACTTATGAAAATTCAAAAGAGGGGTAATTAAAAAATTTTTTATGAGTGGTAATATATATTGATGAACGAACCGATCTTTACCAGACCTTAATTGAGTGAACAGCTATTCATCAAAATTTTCAAAGCAGCCGCAAGCTGATTCGGGAACCGGTATATGCAGGGCATTCTTATCTAACAGAACATTCCATATCTTATTGGAAACTTCTGCAGAATCCAGAAGCCCTTCGTCAAGCGCCTGCCTGTATTCTCTTTCAATCAGATTTTTAATTAGCTGCCTTATTTCTTCTGTTCTTTTATCACTTAACCTGAAAGCCATTTTCGCCTCCTTTAGTTTTACTCCACACGTGAAATAACAGAAATTGTACCAAAGCGAATGGGATTTCATTGGAGGAAAATGCCGAAGGAGATGATACCCTTCTGCACAAATTTGAGGGATATTTTCAAATTATGATTGTAAGATTTCCTGTTTTATTCATCATTTGGAGTGATTCTGAAAATTATATGTAAATAATTCCTGCCTCAAATTACCGGTTTAATGAAGCAAGAACAGGGAATGCTAACAGCTTTTCCCTTCATTTGCTCAGTTTGATGAGTCGTAACGCTTTTAAAGACAGCATCGATTCAGGAAGAAATATTTCTCCGATTCCTTCATCTTCTTTATTCTTTTTCATAAATTGAGACATAAATAATAACCCGGACTTTCTTATGAAAAAGAAAGAGAATTTATACTTTGCTGATTCTGTTATATCGGGACTCAAATTCAGAATCTTCGCATCACCCATCGGCATAAAAAAAATCTTATTGAATAAGAAGAGTGCCGTCTTTTCTAACACATCATTAACAAAGCTTCAGCCTGAAGATCCATATATGTTTGGAGTATTTGATCAGCTTAAAGAATATTTAAACGGCGAAAGGAAAAAATTTAATGTGCCGCTTGATATTAAAGGAACTGACTTTCAGATAAAAGTCTGGAATGAACTTATAAAAATTCCTTATGGAAAAGTTTCTACATATAAAAAAATATCGAAGACACTTGGCAGTGTTAATCTTGTCAGGGCAGTTGGGAAGGCAAACTCAACAAATCCTGTTCCGGTACTAATTCCATGTCACAGAGTCATTAACTCGAACGGTAAGCTTGGCGGTTATACTGCAGGCGTTAAAATTAAAGAGAAGCTGCTTGAAGTAGAAGGGTATGTAAGTCTTGAATTGTTTGAATAGTTTTACGCATACCGAACCGGCATATAAAATTAATCAAATGAGCCCGGCATACGAATAACTATCAGGCAGCAATATCTGTATCTAAAGTATCGCCGCTGTCATGATCAATAAAGAACATTTGCCCGAAATTGCTTCGGATAATTTTGTTCAGATCATCCTGGTAGAAGAATTTGGTAACTCCAAGTGCGGGCTTGAGATCGGTTAACCAGGTTGCTTTTTCATTATACTTAGCAAAGAACGGACGCTTAACCCAATCGGGATTTCTGCCCTGCAGAAACTTCAGCACAAAAACTTTTTCACCGTTAATTTCGGTAATACCATCAACGGCAACTTTACCTGGTAATGCTGACATAGAAGGACCACGAACCGTTCTTCCGAGCCCAGATACTTTGGAGTAAGCTTCTTTAAAGATGTGATAAGCACGAATTAATGGGATCTCAAAATATTCTTTTGCGCCTGTGTTCCGTTCAACAAAAAAGTAATAGGGAATACACCCAAGGTTTACCTGTTCATTCCACATTCTTGTCCAGACTTCGGGATCATCATTCACATGTTTTACAAGCGGCGATTGAGTTCTTATCTGTGCACCGGTATTTCTGATCCTTGCAATTGCTTCTTTTACGACATCGGTCGATAACTCAACCCAGTGATTAAAGTGTCCCATTACTGCAAGGTGTTTGCCTGCTTTAACTATCTTTTCGAATAATCTTAAAGTATCGTCAGCATCTTTATCAGTCACAAATTTATAAGGCCAATAAGCAGCAGCTTTTGTTCCGATTCTTATAGTTTTTATATGATCAAACTCCGGTTTAAGAAAAGGTTTCAGGTAAGTACTAAGATTTTTTGCGCTCATGATCATCGGGTCTCCGCCGGTAACAAGTATATCTGTTATTTCTTTATGGTCTCTGATATACTTCTGGAATCTTTTCGATTCATCAGTTGCAAGCTTCATCCCATTCATCCCGACAAACTGTGCCCACCTGAAACAAAATGTACAATAGGTGTGGCAGGTTTGACCAGCGGAAGGAAATATCAGGCACGTTTCCCTATACTTATGCTGAACACCGGGGATTGGATTATCATCAACAGAGGGAACGTTTATTGTCATTTGTCCGGCAGGATGTGGATTTAATTCCATCCTGATTTCATATGCAGTAGCATTGATTTCATTTTGGCTGCTATTTTTTTTCAAAACATCAGCCATACGGTCAAAATGATTCTTGCTTATCATACCACGCTGTGGAAATGTTAGCCCTAACCTCGGATCATCAGGTATATTATTCCAGTCAATCAGATTCTCAACAACATAATTATTTGCGCGAAATGGCAGAACATTGGAAACAACTTTAATAGCAAATCTTTCATCTTCAGATAAAGATTTTAGCTGAGGGATATTCTCAATGTCCTTAAGACCATAAAACTTCATTTTCTTAGGGACAATCATTTTTAACATCCTCTGTTTTTGTAAAACGAATTACTTAATCATTTCCGGATGAGTGATAATTTCTTCCCGGAAATTGGCAAAACCGGATTTTGGGAGGATTTTGCCGTCATGTTTACTAACACTACAAGCTAATAAATATGAGGACTATGTCAAGGAATTGAATAAAAAATTTTGAAAAACCTTAGGAAGGGTTTAAAATAAAAAAAGCGGCTACGGAACCGCTTAAATTTTTAAGGCAGGCTATTTAATTTCGCCTACTTTGCTTATATCATCAAGCTTCACAAATTTCTCATTAAATTTGATTGAGCCGAGGGGAGATTTAATCGCTTTTATTACTTTTACATTAACTCCCGTTTCTTTTTTCTTACCTTTTGCTTTATCAGCAAATGACTGTTGTTTTGCCATATGATTTCCTCATTTTTAGTGGGCAAATATATGAATTATCATCTATAAATAAAAGATTAACCCCTTTCTGACACTTGATTGAAACAAAAAGCCGGCGAACACTTTGATTTATAAAAGAATTTTAACGATCAATGCCTGATCCGGGAGTGCAATATGTGGATTTTTGACATAAACAGCGTTTTTTCATATCTGTCTCAAATATGTAAGTGGAGGTGCTAAATGAGAATCTATCTATATATATAGGCACCTAAAGTGGAATCTGAGAGAAGTCTTAAACATCATACTTTTGGTCAATGCAAATAATACTAGGTGAAAAGTGTGAGTAAGGTCCCTGGGATTTTTTAAGTAACCGTACAATCGGTTAAAAAACTTAAATTTGTAATTGGTTATATAAGTTGAATATTTAAACATTATTATTTAGTTTGACACACGTTTAATCAGGAAATGATGCAATATGTTTTTACTCGCAACAATTATTATACTTTCTTACTTAGTTGGTTCAATACCAAACAGCATTATTGTAAGTAAAGCTGCTAAAGGGATAGACATCAGGCAATACGGAAGCGGAAATGCCGGCGGAACAAATGTAATGAGAATACTTGGCTGGAAGCTTGGTGTATTGGTAATAGTTCTTGATGCAATTAAAGGAGCGCTTGCTGTGGTTGTTATTGCAAGGCTGCACTACGGCGCAATGCCTTTTGAAAATGCAACCCCCTTTGATGATTTTACCCTTGTTCAGATTATAGCTGGTATATCTGCAGTTATTGGTCATATCTGGACTGTGTTCGCCGGTTTTAAGGGCGGAAAGGGAATTGCAACAGCGCTCGGTATGCTGATAACTATCATTACTATTGATATGCTTGTTGCAATAGGGATCTTTGTTCTCGTTGTATCATTATGCAAATATATATCATTGGGATCAATAATTGGAGCGATTGCAGTGCCATTAACTTTAATAATCCGGGAGAATATTTTCCATGTAAATATACCTGGTTATAACATACTGCTTCCGTTTGTTATAGGAATATCATTTCTCGTACTATACACGCACCGGAAAAATGTTATCAGGCTTATACAGGGTACTGAAAGCAAACTGAACTTTAAAAAGAAATCTAATACTCCACTTTAAATCACCCTTAGCTGACTAATGAAGATATCTGTGCTGGGCGCCGGCGGGTGGGGCACCACGCTGGCTATTTTACTTCACTACAACGGGCATAATGTTACCCTCTGGGAATATAAGAAGAGCTATGCCAAACAACTCATCAAAACGAGAAAAAACTATAAGTACCTTCCCAGAGTTGAAATTCCCAAGGAAATTCTCTTAACCCACGATCTTGAGGAAGCGAGCTCTGATAAAAATATGATCGTGCTTGCTGTGCCTTCCCAATTTCTCAGGAATGTAGTGAAGGAAATACCTTTCAACCGGATAAAAAACTCTTTGCTTGTTAGTGTTGCTAAAGGAATAGAAACAAATACACTGTTTACAATGTCACAAATGCTGAAAGATGTTTTTCCTTCAATTAGTAAATCGCAGATAAGTGCGTTGTCAGGACCGAGTCATGCAGAGGAAGTAGTAAGAAGGATTCCTACTGCAATAGTAGCTGCTTCTGAAAGCATTGAAACTTCAAAATCAGTGCAGTCTGCATTTATGACTTCATACTTTCGTGTATACTCTTCCAGCGATATACTTGGTGTCGAACTTGGAGGCGCATTTAAAAACGTAATTGCAATCGGTGCAGGATTAATTGATGGAGTTAAATTTGGAGATAACACTAAAGCAGCTATTATGACACGCGGTGTTGCAGAAATTTCCCGGCTTGGTTTAGCAATGGGTGCGCAGCCCGAAACTTTTGCCGGTTTGTCGGGAATGGGTGATTTGATTGTTACTTGTATGAGTAAGCACAGCCGTAACAGGTTTGTTGGTGAACAAATTGGAAGAGGAAAGAAATTAAAGGAAGTATTAAAAAATATGGATATGGTTGCTGAAGGAATTCAAACCAGCCGTTCCGCATCTCAGCTTGCAAAAAAATATAATGTTGAAACTCCGATTACTGATGAAGTCTATAAAATACTATTTGAAGATAAAGACCCTGTTCAGGCAACGACAGATTTAATGACCCGCGACATGAAAATGGAATAATTCACCTTTCACGCCTGCCGTGGTAATGAAATTCCCTTTATCTTTCTGTACAAAGAAACCGCATAACGGTCAGTCATACCGGAAACAAAATCAGTAATTTTTAATAAGCGTAAATAAATATCATCATCGGGTTTGCCATTTTCAGCAAGAAATTGTTTTGGCAAAAGTTTTATTATCGTGTTGCTTTTCCAGGAAGGTTTATCGGATGCAAAATCATTTACCGATGAAATAAAGGTATCTAGCAGCCCGCCAAGCACCTCATAACCCGCAGCTTCTCTTTCAACCACACTTTTATAACTGTAAATTTTTTGTATGGAGATTGACTTAATTAACTCCAGTCTTTCGCATGATGGTATTAACGAAAGCAGATCCGTATCAAAAGTTCCATTAAGAATTTTCTCTTCATTTTCAACAAATGCCTCAGCAAGTTCGGAAACCGCACTGTTTATAGCTTTTGCCCGGAGGTATCCGATTTTATCGTTCGATTCACGTCCGTTGTAGTCTTTTAATTTTTCCTTTTTTGTTAAACCCATTAACAGTTCTTCCGTGTCGTTAAACGACATAAGTCCCAGCCTGAAGCCATCTTCAAGATCCATAATTCTGTAACAAACATCATCTGCACCTTCAACCAAAAAGGCGAGCGGGTGCCTGCACCACCAGAGAAAAATTTCATCTTTTAGTGCAAGACCTGTTTCTTCCGCAACTGCTTTAAACAAATCTTTTTCTGCCTGGAAAAATCCAAACTTCCTGTATAGTTTCTTTTTACCTTTCAGCAGATCTTTTTTCTCAGGTATTAATGATTCTTTCGGGTATTTCGTGAATGCACCAAGCGTTGCAAAAGTCAATCTCAGTCCGCCTCTGATATTTGGATTTTGAAGCTTAGTGATTATCCTGAAACCCTGTGCATTGCCTTCAAATCTTGTAAGATCATTCCATTTCTTTTCATCATTAATATACTTTTCAAAAACTTTACCATTACCGCTTCTGAAATATTCGGCAATTGCATCTTCTCCCGAATGTCCGAACGGAGGATTGCCGATATCGTGTGCAAGGCATGCAGCAGCAACAATCTCTCCGAAGTGAAATGGAGAATATTCCGACTGAAGTTTCGGGTGGCGATCAATAATCACTTTGCCGGCAATGTTCCCGAGTGATCTTCCAACACAGGAAACTTCGAGGCTGTGCGTTAACCTTGTATGGACAAAATCACTTTCAGGCATTGGAAATACCTGGGTTTTATCCTGCAGTCGTCTGAATGCAGATGAAAAAACAACCCGGTCAAAATCTCTTTGAAACTGACTGCGGGCATCAGTTGAACTGCCTGCTATATCATCAGCGCATAAAAGTTTTTTTGAAAGAAGCTTTTCCCATTCCAATTAATTCACCTGGCTTTTTTTTATTCGCGATTATTACAGAGGTAAATTTAGCAAAGAATAATTGATTTAACCTCCATCGTATTAACTATTCAGGTTGTAAATTCTTTCAGCTTAGTTTAATTTTAAAACGAATAAAAATGAATAAAGATAAAGTCCTCGGTCAGTCAGTTCAGTACATCAAATCAGTCGGGCCAAAACGCGCTGCTTCTTTTGCACGCATCGGCATCAGGACGATAAGAGACCTTCTCTTTTATTTTCCAACAAGGCATCTCGACAGAAGCACGACACTCACAGCAGGTAAAGCTTACGGATATGTTTTAAACGGATATGACGGTGAAGTAACTGTAATTGCAAAAGTTGAAAGCACTGAAATACTCCGGTTCAGCAGAAATGAATTGCTTAAAGTACACCTCAGAGATCAAACCGGGTTTTTCGAATGCGTATGGTTCCAGGGTATAAAATATTTTCAATCGGTCTTTAATGAAGGAGATATCTTTGCTGTATCAGGCAAACCGGTTGTTTCAAAGTACGGCGGTTTGCAATTTACTCATCCGGATTATGACAGAATAACCGAAGACGAATCTAAGAACTTCCTCAATACCGGGAAGATCATTCCCTTTTACCGAATCCCTAAAGAGCTCAGAGAAAAAAACATTGGCGATCTCAGCTTACGAAGAATTATAAGCTATGCTGTTGAAAATTATGCAGATGAACTGGAAGAAACTCTACCCGATCATATCCTGTCAAAATATAGCCTGCTTAATATAAATTCAGCGGTTAAGAACTACCACTTCCCCGAAGATAAAAAATCTTTTGAAAAGGCAAAGCACCGGTTCAAGTTTGAAGAGTTGTTTTACATTCAATGTATAATTGCATTGAGAAAGCAAAATTACCAAACAAAGTTACCAGGGAAATCTTTAGTTGTTAAAACAAATCTAATCAAAGATTTTCTTAAAACCCTTCCTTTCGAACTTACCAATGCACAGATAAAAGTTTTAGGAGAGATCAGGAAAGATATGGCTAAACCGGAACCGATGAACAGATTACTTCAGGGTGATGTAGGCAGCGGAAAAACAATCGTTGCATTGATAGCGATGCTTATTGCAATTGATAACGGCTGTCAGGCAGCATTAATGGCCCCAACGGAAATACTGGCAGACCAGCATGCAAAAAACATATCCGGGATGATGAATGCATTATCTTCGGTGCACAACGACAGACAGGTGCGTGTTTCTCTGATGCTTGGCGGGCAGAAAAAATCTATAAAAGAAAAAAAACTTGCTGAGATTGAACAGCAGGAAGCAGATATAATTATAGGTACTCATGCATTGTTTGAAGAAAATGTAAAATTTAAAAATCTCGGCCTGGTGATAGTTGATGAACAACATCGCTTTGGTGTAGCACAGCGTGCAAGGCTGCAAAGCAAAGGAATTACTCCGGATGTAATTGTTATGAGCGCTACGCCCATACCAAGAACTTTATCTATGACTCTCTACGGAGACCTTGATCTCTCAGTAATAGACCAGATGCCAGAAAACAGAAAACCTGTTAAAACAATCTTGCGGGGAGAAAGCAAACTGCCGGACATTTATAAATTCATCATTCAAAAGAGAAAAGAAGGTTATCAGTCATTCTTAGTTTATCCGCTTGTGGAAGAATCAGAAAAGCTGGAGCTTAAAGCCGCTACTATTTTATTTGAAGAATTAAAGAGTTCATATCTCAAAGAATTAAAGCTTGGATTAATACATGGCAGGATGACATGGAGGGAAAAAGAAGAAGTAATGTATCTTTTCCTGAAGAAAGAATATGATGCCTTGATCTCAACAACTGTTATTGAAGTTGGTATAGATATTCCTGATGCTAATATTATCCTGATCAACGACGCTCACCGCTTTGGATTATCACAGCTTCACCAGTTAAGAGGGAGAGTAGGACGCAGCAATAAGCAGGCGTATTGCATTCTGGTATCAAAAGATGAATATGTTTCGCGCGTAAACAAAAGCCAGCTTGAACTGGAGTTCCTCTCCTCTGCGCAGCTTGAAAAATATAAAACTTCTGTAAGGCTTCAGACTATGGTTAAACATAATGATGGATTTAAAATTGCCGGGATGGATCTTAAGCTAAGAGGACCAGGAAATATTTTCGGTACACATCAAAGCGGATTTCCTGAACTGAAGTATGCAGATATAATTACAGATGAAGAAATTATTTTAAATGCAAAGCATGAAGCATTTAACATTATAAAAAATGATCGGCAGATAATTGATGATAAGAATAAAATTATAAGAAATAATCTTCTCTCACATTACTCCGACAGTCTTAAGTATGCAAACATTGCATGAGATTTTGTCCTGATTTAAAAAATTTTTTTAAATTTTTCATGTTTAGGCGAAAAAAAATAATTTCCGCCTCTTACTAAAAAGCATTGACAATAAAATATTTTTATATAAATTTTCAAGTGAAGAAAAAAAAATTTTGTAACACGTTCTTTAAAAACATGATTTTAATACTTCATCCAAAAATTTTTTTAGATGTAACAACAATAAAAAATATTTTTTGATGTGATCATTGCTCGTTGGCTTGTATTTTATAATAGTTATATTTGCAAAAAAAATTAGAGGTTAAATTATTTCTTCGTCTTTCTTTAAAGTAAGATTGAATGTTGCATTGACCTTCAATGTCAAACCAGAAAGTGAAACTTTCCTTGAATCCGTACCCCCTAATCCGAACAATCCCTCAAACGAAGCACTTAAACAAATAGACACGTATGCTGAATGGGATACCTGGGACACGATCAATGCTGTAAAAGATGCTATCGGTGAGTTTAACCAGGTAACATTGATTGAAGCTGATGAAAATGCTTTTGAAAAATTCAAAGAAGTAAGACCGGATATCGTATTTAACATTGCAGAAGGTTTTAACGGCGTAAGCAGAGAAGCACAAATACCGGCAATGCTTGATATGCTCGGAATACCATACACTGGTTCAGATCCGCTTACACTTGCAATATGCCTTGATAAATCCCGCACTAAAGAAATTTTATCTTATCATAAAATCCCTACACCCGGATTTATAATTGTGAATAAATCAGATGATGCTCATCAGGTTAATTTAAATTTTCCATTAATGGTGAAACCTGTTTCCGAAGGTTCAAGCAAAGGAATATTCTCTTCTTCTTTTGTAAGAGATGAAGAAGAACTGCGCTGTGAAATATCCCGAATACTTAGTGAATACAATCAGCCGGCACTGGTTGAAGAATTTTTACCCGGGAGAGAATTTACCGTTGCTGTACTCGGCAATGGCGCTGAAGCCCATGCGCTGCCTGTTGTGGAAATAAATTATGAACATTTCCCGGAAAACTTTGTCCCGATTTATTCCTACGAAGCAAAATGGATCCTCGATACAAAAGAAAATCCGCTTGAGGTTTTCTCGTGCCCTGCAAATATCCCAAATGAACTTGACTCCGCAATTAAACAAACAGTGCTTCGTGCTTATCGCACATTAAGATGCAGAGACTGGAGCAGGATTGATGTTCGGCTTGATAATTTCGGCATACCGAACATTATCGAAGTTAATCCGCTGCCAGGCATACTGCCCGATCCAAAGGAAAATTCATGCTACCCTAAAGCTGCGCGAACTCATGGATTAAGTTATTCGGAAATGATTAATAGCGTTCTGTCTGCTGCAGCTAAAAGATATGGTTTAATCTAATAGTATTTGAGTATACTGTATGACTACAGCTAAAATACTTGTTTGTTATAATTCGCCTGTGAGCATATTCCCTGTTTACAATGGTAAGCCGGTTGAAAGCAGTATCTCATTAAATGATCTGTCGGAAAGCGGATTCTCAAGAGAAATAGCAAGGATTCGCAAAAACCTGCAGCAGTATTTTACAGAGGTATCAACTTTTGCAGTTAACAGAGACGTTGAGAAAGCAATTAATAAGATAAATGGATATGCACCTGATGTGATTTTTAACTTTGTTGAATCTGTTGAAGGGATAGCATCATACGAATATTGTATGGCAGGATTATTTGAGCTGCTTGGATATTCATACACCGGGAATTATCCATCCTGCCTTGGTAATTGTCTTAATAAAGACAGAACGAAAAAAATTCTGAGATCGTACGGTATAAATACTCCGGCATCTCTTTCGCTTGAATATAAAGAAGAAATAAATCCAAAAACTTTTAAACTGAATTTTCCGGTAATCATAAAACTAATGAGAGAGGATGCAAGCATTGGCATATCCGAATTTTCAGTTGTTAATAATTTCAGCAGTCTTAAAAAGCAGCTTGGTTTCCTTTTCAGAACTTATAAGCAGGACGTGATAATTGAAGAGTACATTGACGGACGCGAACTTAACGTAGCAATTCTTGGAGATACGGTTCTCCCGATTTCAGAGATCAGGTTTGATGGTCTACCTAAAGGCTTACCCCGCATCGTAACTTACGACGGGAAGTGGATGGCTGATAGTGTTTACTTCGATAATACCAAACCTGTTTGTCCTGCAAAACTCGACCGGAAAACCAAAGCCAGTGTTGAAAAGACGGCGCTCGCAGCATTTAAAGCAATAAACTGCCGCGATTATGCGCGTGTTGATATCAGGCTGGATAAAAAGAAAATTCCGTACGTAATTGAAGTAAATCCGAACCCGGATATTTCTTATGATTCCGGTTTCGCAAGAGCATCTGCAGCAGCAGGTTTAAGTCACCCTGAACTTTTATTCCGGATAGCCTCGATGGCATTATCAAGAAAGACAAATGATACGAAAAATAAAGCAAGCTGACGCAGAAAAAATTGACAAACTTATAAGCAAGATCCCGTCATTCACCGGTGAAGAAAAATCGGTTGCGATGGAGCTTGTTAACATTGCTGCCTCAAATGTGCAGCAGAATGATTACAACGTTTTTGTGTACGAACACAACGGAAGTATTTTAGGATATCACTGCACAGGTAAACGCCCTTTAACCGATGCAGTATTCGATCTTTTCTGGATTGTGTCCGATCCCGATTCACCAATAAAAGGAATCGGGACAGAACTCGTCCGGCACTCTGAAGAATTTGTGCTTAATCACAAAGGAAGATGGCTTCTGGCTGAAACATCTTCCAAAGAAAGTTATTCGGGCACACGCAATTTTTATTTGCGGAATAATTTTACGATCATCGCCGAAATAAATGACTTCTATTCGCACGGTGATAATCTGCTGGTTTTCGGAAAATATTTTAAATAAAAACAATCAAAGGGTAAGTCATGGAACTGTGGCAGCAAATGATAAGAGACAGCGTACACACGGTTGATCAGCTTGTGGATAGATTTGGGCTGGACCGTAATGTTGCTGAAGACCTCGATGAATTCTTTCAAGCCCGTATAAATCCTTATTACCTGAGTCTGATCAGGTATCCCGGAGATCCCATCTGGCTCCAATGCGTGCCGGATAAAATTGAGCTTGAAGACATTGACGCCGAAGAAGATCCTTTAATGGAAGATGCAATGAGCCCTGTTCCGAACATAACGCATCGCTACCCTGACAGAGCGCTCTTTCTCGTCACTTCTCAGTGCGGGCTGTATTGCCGTTTCTGTACCCGCAAAAGAAAAGTGGGAGACTATGAAAAAATTTCTATGAAAGGACTTGAAAGCGCTTTCAACTATATCGAGCAGCATACTGAGATAAGAGATGTGATTCTTTCAGGCGGCGACCCGCTTATGCTTACTGATACGATGCTCGAAAAAATTCTTCAGCGTTTAAGAGAAATTCCGCACATCGAAATTATAAGGCTAGGAACGAAGATGCCATGTGTGCTTCCGCAAAGAATTACAGATAAGCTTTGCAACATGCTTAAAAAGTATCATCCGATTTATGTTAACACTCATTTTAATCATCCGTGGGAAATTACGCCTGAAAGTTCAAAAGCATGTGAAATGCTTGCAAATGCAGGTTGCCCGGTTGGTAATCAGATGGTGCTGATGAAAGGCGTAAATGATGATCCTGAAGTTGTTAAAGAATTAATGCAGAAGCTGCTGAAAGTCAGAGTACGTCCTTATTACATGTATATGGCAGATGAAACAAAAGGCGCAAATCATTTCCGCACTTCTATTGAAACAGGTTTAAATATCATTGAAAACCTGCGCGGTCATACAAGCGGGCTTGCGATTCCGCACTTTGTTATTGATGCACCGGGAGGTGGAGGTAAAATACCACTGCTGCCGAATTACGTTATTCATCATGATGAGGATAAGATAATTCTTCGGAATTACAAGCATAAGATTTATGGTTATGCCAACTATAAAGACAAATTGAATCTTGCAAAGAAAAACGGCAGGAGTATAAAGGTTAATGCGAATGGCAAAAACGGTAAATCAAAACCAAAGCAGGTTGAATTGTCAAATGTAACAATTCCGGAACTTGAAGAAGTTGAAGGTTAGAATAATATCTGTTCTTTTCTTAAACCCGTTGCAAAGTTTGTAACGGGTTTTTTGTTTCTGCCCCATAAGTTATTCAGCTTTAATGTTGTTCACCACCAAATCATAAACCGAATCGAAATAATATGTCGGTTTGATTTTTTCATTTCCGTTTGGATAATGTTTAACCCCGGTGGCAACCAGCGCAGTATCTATTCCGAATTTATTTCCCATTGCAATGTCTGTCTCAAATCTGTCGCCAATGAGAAGAATATTTTCGGGCGCAGTATCAAGACGGGTAAGCGCTTCATTCATCATAAATTCCGATGGCTTGCCAAAATGCATTTCGAGCTTACGATGTGTTCTTTTTTCGAGCGCGGAGATTGTTGCTCCTGCATCAAGCACTTCGCCGTCATCTACAGGGCAGGTATCATCAATATTTGCGGCGAAAAACCGTGCGCCTCTTTCAAGCGCGCGTGCCGCTATTTCAAGTTTTTCATAATCGAGTGTACGGTCAAGTGTAACAAGCAGTAAGTTTATCTCATCAGGGTCAGTTGAATAAACAAGACCGGCATTAACCATCTCATTTATAAATACTTCTTCCCCGATTGCATAGAATTTAGCGCCCGCAAAGTGATCGGATAAATATTTTTTTAATATCAATGTTGAGTTAATAATATCCGATTCTTCTATTTTTAATCCCCGCTCAGAAAGAAACTCATGATATTCTTTAATGCTTCCCGTAGTTTTATTCGAAATGAAAATAACTTTCTTCCCGATTTCTTTAAGATGATTTACAGTTCTGTCTGCATTCGGAATGATATTACTGCCGCGGTAAATCGTCCCGTCAAGATCAAAGATAAAGGCGTTGTATTTGTTCAACATAGATTAATGATGTTTATAGATTTTGAGGATTTTAACTGAAAGGGGTTCCAAAGAAAACTCGAGTATAGCATCAGCCCCTTCAGAGCCGGATGAGATGCCCTGTTCATCATTTAATAAATCATGGTAAAATATTCTTGCTTCATTAGTGGATAACTTTATATGGTCTTGTTTATCACCTAAATTGAAGGCTGCGATTATCCGGTTCTCTTCATGTATTCTTTCAAACACAAAAGAAGACTTATCATCGTTCGCATAAAGGAACTCGCAGCTTCCTTTCCTCAAGGAGATATTACTGTTTCTGATTGTTATCAATTCCTTGTAGAACTCAAGCAAATCTTTATTTTGTTCCACCTTGTATTTTCCGTGTCCTGCTGCAAAACCGGAGTTCTTGTTTATGATTTCCTCGTCATAAACCAGATCATCCCAAACCATTGGCTTGCGGCAGTGCGGATCGTCTGCGCCCCACATACCGACTTCATCGCCGTAATATATCATCGGCGCTCCACGATACGTCATCTGAAAAGCAGCAATAAGTTTTTGTTTTTTATAATGTTCTTTTTGCGGTTTACCGGGATTGTAGTTCGGATTGCTTTCATTTGCATCGCGGTCATAATCACGGTCTGGATTTACAATCATTGAAGAGAGCCTGTCAGTATCATGGCTGCTCATCAGATTCTGAAGAAGATGAAGATTTTCATCAGGGTAAGTTCTATCTGTTTCTTTAAGTCTTTCAATAAATTCTGTAGGTTTGATTTTCCTTTTTTGATAAATGAAAAAATCTGTTACAGGGTAAGCGAAGTTATAATTCATTAAGGCATCAAAGACTCCATCATCAGAAACAAAATCAGGCGAAAGCTCCCACAATTCTCCGATTATAATCGCTTGCGGGTTAATTGATTTAACGAGCTTACTCCAATCTTCCCAGAATCCCAACGGGACATCACGCGCAACATCAAGCCTCCAGCCGTCAATACCATCGGTGGGGTCACCGTCATCGTTCGGATCCATCCATCTTCTTGTTGCATGAAAGATGTATTGCTTTGGTCCGGGATGAAGATCATTTTCAGTTCGGTTAAATTCCGGGAGAGAAGCGATGTTCCACCATCCCTTATACTTAAATTCATTTTCGGCAGTTGATGGTTCATCGAAGGATTCAATCATATACCAGTCTTTATAAGCGGAGTTCTCTCTATTCATTACAATATCCTGAAAAGCCCAGAACTGAATACCCGTATGATTAAATACTCCGTCAATTATAATTCTCATATCTCTAGAATGAATTTCATCAATCAATTTCAGGAACAGCTTATCTGCTTCAGTCCAAACCCAGGTTGACGGATCATCAGGTATTTCAGACGTAATTAAATTTCTATCTCCTTCCGGGTCAGGACCAAAATTCACATCAATATGATGAAAGGTTGAGCCATCATACTTATGCAATGATACAGCCTCAAAGACAGGATTAAGATAAATACCTCCTACGCCAAGTTCTTTAAGATAGTCAAGTTTATTTATTATTCCCTGAATATCTCCGCCGTATCTTCTTTGATAAAGATGATCGCGGACATTACCTCCAAGTTTCTTTTCCCAGTCAGACATTTCAAACCAGTTGCTTGTCCACGGAGTAACATTCCATCCATCAGGAATACTGCCCTTATTAATAAAAACTTTTTGAGGTTCGGGGTCATTGGATTTATCAGCGTTGGCAAATCTCTCAGGAAAGATCTGATACCATACAATGCCTTTTGCCCATTCGGGAAGTTTCTGTTGAGTGAACGCCTGGTTGTTCAGGAAGAACAACAAGCATAGTAATATAATATTGCTGTTTATGATTTTTGATGCGAATAATTTTTTCATTTTTGTCTCTCAGCAGACGGGTTCATAGACTTCCTGTTATTTACGGTGTTTAATTTTTTTCGGTTACTATAATTCGAGTTCCTTTTTCATAAGCATTAACGATTCATCAATCGAGTGGGGTTTATATCCGAGTTCGCTTTCTGCTTTAAGAGTAATTAAACCTGACTTCAAAGGTCTGCGTGCTGCCTGCTTTAATTCGCTTGTAAGTATTGGCAGAATGAGCTGCTTATCAAGATGAAAAAAATCCGCAATCCTGATAGTGAAATCGTATCGGGATAAAAATTCTTTCCCTCCGATATTATATATACCTGTCTTTTTGTACTCGATAACTTTATTTATCGCCTGAACAAGGTCATCAATAAAAGTAGGATTGCCGAATTGGTCTGTAACTATTCGTATTGTATTACCTGCGCGTAAAGAGTTGATTACCCATTTCACAAAATCGGGTCTGCTTTCTGATGCAATACCATAGAGCACATTTGTCCGCAAGATTGTATTTAGCACTCCGCTTAACTTAAGAGCATTTTCGCTTGCAAGTTTAGTTCGTCCATAGTAACCGAGGGGATTTGGTTTTGTGCTTTCAGAATAGGGACCATTCTTACCGTCAAAAATATAATCGGTAGATATATGGATTATATGAGCATCAATAACCCTTGCGGCTTCGGAGATATATTCAACAGCTTTAACATTAACTTTCCAGGCGGTTTCTCTTTCGGTTTCACTTAAATCTACGTTTGTAAAAGCAGCCGCATTGATTATAAAATCCGGGTAAAAATCCTGAATTAATTTTTTGATTTTATCCCTTTTGGTTAAATCGCAGCTAATGTAATCAACATCAGGCAAAACAGATTTATCTTCAACCGAAGAGCAGAGAAGCTGAAGATTTTTCTGGTTCAGATAAAACCCGGCTGTTCGCTGCCCCAGCATGCCGTTTGAGCCAAAGTTCAGTATTCTTTTTTTAATAATATCGTGAGAGAACATCCTGTCGTAAATTTTTCAAATCTTCCGGTGCTTCGCAAGATGCGGCAAAACCGGCAGCTAAGTTAGCAAAGCGCAAGGCACTTATAATATTTCTATGCTCAATATAGTTATAAAAAAATGATGCCCCAAAAACATCACCGCACCCGATTTTATTCTTAACATTAACTTTGAAAGCTGAATGATATACGGAGGCAGTTTCTTCATTTTGTTTAAAGTAAACCTTAGCACCCCTTTCTGCTTTTGTCACAATGAGCAGTTCTGCTCCTTCGGATAAGATATTCTCTGCCGCATTAACTTCGCTGACAGCATTACTTAAGGTGAATATTTCATGTTCATTAACCTGAATGATATCAGCACAAGCAATCCATGTTCCGGCATAAGGAATTTCGCGGAAGGTCCTGATTCCATCTTTATTTAGCCCGCGCGATAATGTATGTATATCGAGATAAATTTTTCCCTTAAACAACCGCCGCAGATTTTTTATCTGATCTATCGTCAGATCAAAACCAGTAACCATGTTAATGTAAATTCCGTCAAACTGGTCAAAAGTGATTTCAGGCAGTTTCAGGTTTTGTGAAAGATTCTCATATTTTTCCTGCCGCTCCCTGTCTTCAGAGATTTTCAGATGCACCCGCGGCAGCTTTTCAACGTGTTGAAGATATTTCAAATCAAAATTATTATAAACATCATTGAAAAGAGACGCGCTCTCATCATCAAGTGCAGAGAGAAGATAAATCCTTTCCGAATTATTCTTTATAGCAGAAAAAGCAGCAGCAGAATAGAACATCCCGCCGGGCTGAATAGATTTCCTGCCGCCTTTATCAAAATGATCAATAACAGATTGTCCTATTACCAAAAGCTTCATTTGCAGGGGTAAATAATTTTGAATAGTTTAAAATAAAAAGATTTAACTCTTTTTATGAGATATATTTCTTCCCGCATATTTACAACTTTTTTATATATATGAAAAATATTTTAGTTTTACTTGCACTGGTAATAGCTGGTTGTACCGCCTCAAATAAGCAGCTTTATGATCGTGAAATAATAAATAAAACTTACCTGAATGCCAACCTGGAATTTCTCGCTTCGGATGAACTTGAAGGACGGGAAGCAACCACCCGTGCAGAAAAGATTTCTGCACTCTTCCTGGCTTCCGAACTAAAAAAATATGGTGTTCAGGAATTGGAAGAATTCGATTCATACTTAATGGAATTTACAATCTTAAAAACTAATATTGATACGAACTCATACATTAAATATGGGGAAGATATGATCTTTAGCTTCCCGGATGAATTTATTGCTGATTTACGAAAAAGCACTTCAATATCAGGTTATTATGATTTGGTCTTTGCAGGTTTTGGTATCACTGCGCCCGAGTTTGATTATGATGACTATGAAAATTTAGATGTTGCCGGTAAGTGGGTCATAGTTTGGAAGGGCGAGCCTGCAAGCAGCGATCCGCAGTTTTTTGATGGAAATTATTTAACAACTTATTCAACCGGTGAACACAAGATCTATAATGCAAAATCGCGTAATGCAGCCGGTATTATTCTTTTAGCCGAAGACCAGTTGATTAATTTCTGGGATGCCGCCTACAGGGCATTCTTTACGAGGTCAGCCTTTTCATTAAAGAATAACGAAGTGACTGATACTGATTCTTTCGCAGTATTATACATCAGGAATCAGACAGCAAAAAAAATATTTTCGGAACAACAGTATAAATCTGAAGAAATTGAACAATTGACCGCAGGTGGTCATACTGTACCAAGATTCAATTTTGATAATAAAGTTTTTATAAATCTGAATAAACTTAGTTCAGACTATAGCTCATACAATGTAATTGGTTATCTTGAAGGCGAAAATCCGCAACTGAAAAATCAATACATTGCAATCGGTGCGCATTATGATCATCTTGGTGTGAGAGAAGACAGAATTTATAATGGCGCAGATGATAATGGTTCCGGGACAGTTGCAGTTCTTGAAGTTGCACGCGCCTTGAGCGAGTCCGGGGGCAACAAGAGATCTGTATTATTTGTTTTCCACGGAGCTGAAGAAAAAGGATTGCTGGGTTCACGGTACCTGTCGGATAATTTTTACCTGATGGATAATATACAGGCTCATATAAACCTTGATATGGTCGGCAGGGAAAGTGTTGATACGATTTACTCGGTTGGTTCGGATAAAATAAATCCACGGCTGAAAGAAATTGTTGAAGAAACAAACCGTAATACGGTGAATTTTGTTCTTGATTATAAGTTTGATGAACCTGACGACCCGCACAGGATATATTATCGCAGTGACCATTATCACTACGCTCGTAAAGGAATACCGATAGTTTTCTTTTATGATTTTATGATGGAAGATTATCACAGACCAGGTGATACCGTTGACAAAATAAATTTTGAGAAGATAAGAAAGGTGGCTGAACTTGTTTACCATCTTACATTAAATCTTGCAAATGAAGAAGGTCAACTCAGACCGGAAGAATCAGTGATCGAATTATCATTACCGGCAGATTAATTATATAGTTTCAATTATTCACATATAAAGTAAGAATTTTATCAAATGAAAATCGGAATAACCTGTTATCCCACTTATGGCGGAAGTGGTGTTGTAGCAACAGAACTTGGGAAAGAACTTGCAATGCGAGGGCACGAAGTTCACTTTATCAGCTATGCATTACCGTTTCGCCTGAACAAATACGTTGAAAACATTGTATTTCATGAAGTTGAAATGAGCAGCTATCCGCTGTTTGAATTTCCGCTTTATAGTTTAGCGCTTGCCAGCAAAATGGTTGAAGTTGCCGAATACGAAAAGCTTGATCTTCTTCATGTTCATTATGCTATACCCCATGCAAGCAGCGCTTACCTCGCAAAGCAAATGCTTAAAGATAAGATTGACCTCAAAGTTACAACAACGCTGCACGGTACAGATATAACGTTGGTTGGACTCGAACCATCGTTCCTTCCTCTGGTGAAATTCAGTATTGAGCAAAGCGATGGAGTTAGTGCTGTTTCCCGCTTTCTGAAAGAAAAAACGATAACAAACTACGACATCAATAAAGATATAGAAGTTATTCCGAATTTTATTGACAGTGAACTTTTTAAACCTGCAGCCAATGGTTCATTCAGGAAGTATATTGCGCCTAACGGAGAAAAAATTCTGGTTCACACTTCAAATTTCAGACTGGTAAAAAGAGTACCGGATACTTTAAGGATTTTTCAGCAGGTTAGAGCTGAAATACCTGCAAAACTTGTACTTGTTGGAGATGGACCTGACCGTTCGGAATGTGAAAGACTTAGCAGGCAGTTAAACATTTGTGAAGATGTTAAATTTCTCGGTAAGCAGGAAGCGCTTGTAGATATACTGAATGCTTCTGATATATTCCTTATCCCTTCTCAGTCTGAAAGCTTCGGACTTGCCGCACTTGAAGCAATGTCGTGTGGGCTGCCGGTAGTCAGCTCTTCTGTCGGCGGCTTACCGGAGTTGATAAAGCATAACGAATGCGGATTTATAGCAGAGATTGGCGATGTTGACCGAATGGCAAAATACGTCCTTGATCTTCTTACTAACGAAAAGAAATACGAGTTATTTTCCAGGAGTGCAAGAGAAAGGGCTGTTACTAAGTTCGATACATCAAAAGTAATTCCGCTTTATGAAGCACATTATGAACGAATATTAAAAAGTTGATGAATGATTCACAAAAACTAAAAGACTCTTGTGATATACAATCTTACTTATTTGATTTTGCTTATGATGCCGGAAGCGAATGCCCTGCTCAAAAAACCAGCATAGAATTCTACGTAACAACATCCGGCTTACAGGTTCCGAAATTCATAAATGAATTCTGGACTTCGCGGCAGAGACAGGCAAATTCGCTTCATGAAATATCATACCGTGCTTGCTTCAAACCTCAGCTTCCAACATTTTTTATTGAACTGCTGACACAACCCGGCGATGTGATTTACGATCCTTTTTCTGGTCGCGGCACAACAATAATTGAGGCTGCATTAAGAGACAGGAAAATTATTGCTAACGATATAAATCCTTTGAGCGAAATTTTGTGCAAACCAAGACTCTTTGTCCCCGATTATCGTGATGTTGATGAGAGACTTAAAAGCATTCCAGTTAATAACAATATTAGGGCAGGGATTGACTTATCAATGTTCTACCACGCCGAAACTTTAAGGGAAATTTTATCGCTTCGTGAATATCTTTATGAGAAATTTGCCGCCGGTAATTCAGACCACGTTGATGACTGGATAAGAATGATAGCCACGAACAGATTAACCGGTCACTCAAAAGGTTTTTTTTCTGTGTACACTTTGCCTCCTAATCAGGCTGTATCAGCTTTGAATCAGATAAAAATAAATCTGAAAAGAAATCAAACACCCGGATACAGGAACACAAAAAAACTTATCCTTAAAAAAACAAAAGCACTGCTTCGTGATGTAAATGATAGCAGAAGATTGCTGCTGCATAAAGCAGGAAGCAACTCAAAGTTTCTTACTATGGATGCCCGCGCTACTTCAGTTATTAAGGATGAATATGTTAAGCTTACAGTTACATCCCCGCCGTTCCTGGATGTTGTTCAATATAAAGAAGATAACTGGCTCAGGTGCTGGTTCAATAAAATTGATGCTGATGAAACCGGAAAAGGAATTTCTATCACAAAAACAATTGAGGAGTGGAACGAGGTAATGCTTGGTGTTTTCAAAGAGATGAACAGAATAACAATCAAAAACGGCTATGTTGCTTTTGAGGTTGGCGAAGTTAAAAACGGCATGCTGAGTCTCGATGAACACGTCGTGGAAATTTCAACTACTGCTGGTTTTGTATGTGAGGGAATTATGATAAACCGGCAGCGTTTTACCAAAACAGCTAACATCTGGGGAATATCAAACAATAAAATGGGAACGAACTCAAACCGCATCGTTATCTTAAGAAAACCTTAGCAAAGAACACTTGACTGAAAAAGAATTTATATCGGGTTTAACTTCAGGATTGAATCAGAAGGGAATAAAGGTATTTCCCGTTGAGTTTATCAACCCGAAAAATGCAAAACAAATCAAAGCTCCCGGCAAAACACTAATACCCGGCGAGCAATTTTTTGGCAGTTATGAAGTGATCACAACTGATGGAACTTTATTCTACCAGGCAAATAGCCATTATGAAGCTAAGTATATAGTTTATGCAAACCTTAATAATCCGCAGTTTATAAATATTCCGGATAATGAAGCTGATATAAAATCGGCAGTTACAAAATATGAGTCCTGCCTGGATTCAATTATTAAAATAATAGAAACAGAGTACCGGAAAACTTTTCCTGAAGGCAAAAACAGTACACAAATTGTTAATAATGTATTCAGATTACTGAACCTCGTACGATATTAATGACAAGCATAAGCGAAAATATTACTTCATATCTGAATTCACTTTACGGATCGGATGCAGCAAAAAAGTATCTTGATTTCATAAAGGAAGAGCCCGCTCAATACATCCGTGTAAACCAGCTTAAAATTCCATGCGACACACTTGCAGAAAAGCTTTTCAAAAAATATTCGATAAGAACCATGCAGGTTGATAACGTACCAAATGCATTGAAAGTGGTATCCAATGAAGGATTGACGGGTAAAACATTAGAGCACATACTTGGGCTTTATTACATTCAGGGTTTGTCATCAATGCTTCCTCCGATAGTTCTATCTGCAGCACGAGAAGATAAAATACTGGACCTTTGTGCAGCTCCCGGTTCAAAAACAACCCAGATTTCTGAAATGATGAATAATACCGGAACGCTTATAGCAAATGAAATTCAACTTGACCGTATAAAGACCCTGGTGTTTAATATTGACCGGATGAATGTGATGAATTGCGGTGTTGTTCACGCCAAAGGTGAATTGTTGAGCAAATCATTCCCGGATTATTTTGACAAGATACTTGTAGATGCTCCCTGCAGCGGTCTTGGTATTATTCAGAAGAAGGGTGAAGTCAGCAACTGGTGGTCTGTAAAAAGGGCAGAAAGGCTTGGCGAACTTCAGATAAAATTGCTTGTTGCTGCAGTAAAAATGTTAAAAGTTGGCGGCGAAATTGTTTATTCAACCTGCACGTTAACTCCGGAGGAAAATGAATTTGTAATTGATAAAATTCTGAAGAAATATCCCGTTCAGCTTGCTGAAGTTAATTTGCCGGTCAACTCTATAGATGCTTTTACTTCATATAAGGATCTTCGTTTTGATCAATCATTGGTGAAAGCGAGGAGGGTATTACCATGGGAGGTTAATTCGGATGGATTTTTCATTGCGAAGCTTATTAAAACGGATAATACCCAATCTCCGGAACCGGTTGATAAGCAAAGTTATCCATACAGGATAATAAATCACGATCACAAAGATATCAGGATAATGTTGATGAAAGTCAGCGAGTACTTCAATTTACCTTTAAAAGAACTTGCGAAGTTCAAATATATTCTGAAACTACCGGATATATTATTTATTGATGCAGAATGGAGCTGCGATAACCCGGGCGTATTTCACAGGATAGGGACAAAGTTCGGAACGGTTGATAAGCTTGGTAACCTGATTTTGAATACTCAATCGGCGCAAGTATTCGGAAAAGATATAAGTAAAAATATTTTTGCCCTGAGAAATAAAGAAGATTTGAAAAAGTATCTTGAAGGCGGGGTTGTAAAAAGAGATGAGGAGATCAGAGGGCAGTGCATTGTCAAATATGATGATTTGATTCTCGGTACCGGTGTTACCACTGTTGAAGGAATGAAAAGCAGATTCCCGCGTGCAAAGCGCACACAGGAAATTTACACCGACTGGTAATGGTTAAACAATTCGTACGCCAGTGCGGATAATCTCTTTCACAAACAAATCGCTTTCATCAAAGTCTTCAGGTCTGAAAGGCAATGGGGAAATATTAGTATTAATATCAACTATAGATTTGATCATCCTCTCACGGTCTAATATTCTGTTGCCAATAAAATCTTCAGACACAACCGCTAAATCTATATCGCTCCATTCATCATTGGAACCCTTGGCATAGGAACCATACAGTATAGCTTTATTGATACGAATATTATCTTGCGAAAGCCTTTCAATAAATTTCTTAACCAGTTCAATTAAATCAGCCTTGATCTCAGCCATTCGTACATCTCCTTTAACTTTGAAAAATTCTCAGTTGTATATTTCTTATTATAAGTTTTATATGCATCTAATTTATAGTCGGGGTAACGATTTTCAATATTATAAAAATTAACCTTAACTAGAAATTCAATTTGTTCATCTGTAAAATTGAGCTTTGTCTTGCTTTCCAGTTTAACAAGGTCATGAATTTTTGGCGGTGTTTCTTTGATATCTTTTACATAATGAGCTTTTAAAATCTTTTCAAGGACAAGATGACCGATATACAAACACCACATATAGTATCCGTTCTCAAACAGATGTTCTGCTGTTTTCAGGTCATGGACTGCGGTCTTGATCCAGTATTCTATTTGCTCTTTAACTGTCATTTAATTATTCCTTACTAAAAAATAGATTATTTTTGTAATAATTAAAACAACAGGTCTTGAAATAAAATGAATATCCAGATTTTCGGCACTAAAAAGTGCAGAGATTCTCAAAAAGCAGAGCGATTTTTCAGAGAGAGGAGAATTTCATACCACTTCCGTGATTTAACTGAGAAAGCCATCTCAAAAGGTGAGCTTGAAAATATCTCTGCTGTTATACCGGTTAATGACTTGATAGATAAAGATGGTAAGCATTTTCAAAAAAGAAACCTTCAGTTTATGAAGTTTGATACTAAAGAAGAATTGCTGAATGACCCGCTTTTGCTTAAAACTCCGGTTGTCAGAAACGGTAAGCTTGTTACTGTTGGATATGAGCCGGATACATGGAATGAATGGATAAAAAGCAGCCGGGGGAATCAGGTATCGGATTTTTAATGTGTTGTAAGTTAATTTCTTCTGTCCACCTCTTCTTCAACTTCAGGGAGGAGTCGCAATCTCTTTTAATTAGTTTGGGCAGTTATTGGTGCAAGTGATTAAAGGCAGCATCATAAAAGGCGACTTAATCGCTATCATGGAAAAACCGGTTCACAATAAAATTGAAAACCGGTTTCCGAGAAAAACAAATCTTAAACATCATAATAAAGAGAAAACTCGTATGGATGCGGCTGCAATGCCATTGGTTTTATCTCTTTATCTGTTTTGTACTTAATCCATGTTTCGATTACATCGGAAGTGAACACATCTCCCTTAAGCAGATATTCATGATCATCAGCCAATGCCTTAAGTGCTTCATTCAGGCTGCCGGGTGTTGATGGCACATCTTTTAATTCTTCAGGCGCCATATCGTAAATATCCTTATCGAGAGGTTCACCCGGATCAATGCGGTTTACTATTCCATCTAATCCTGCCATTAACATTGCAGAGAAGGCAAGATAAGGGTTGCAGGAAGGATCCGGGCATCGGAACTCAACACGTTTGGATTTCGGACTTGCAGAGTACATCGGTATTCGTACTGAAGCGCTTCGGTTTCTCTGAGAATAAGCAAGGTTAACAGGCGCTTCAAATCCGGGGACAAGTCTCTTATAAGAATTGGTTGTGGGATTTGTAAACGCGCAGAGAGAAGGAGCATGTTTTAACAAACCGCCAATGAAGTACAGTGCCATTTCACTCAAGCCGGCGTAACCGGAACCTGCAAAAAGCGGTTTGCCTTTTTTCCACAAGCTGGTATGAACATGCATGCCGCTTCCATTATCACCGAAGATTGGCTTTGGCATATACGTTACGGATTTATTGTTCATCTTTGCCGTATTCTTTACAATATACTTGAACATAAGAAGCTGATCAGCAGCTTTAACAAGCGGAGTAAATCGTAAGTCAATTTCGCATTGCCCGCCGCTTGCAACTTCGTGATGCTGTGCTTCAACATCAATACCTGCATTTATAAGATTCATAACCATTTCATTTCTTAGGTCCATCAGGGAATCTGTGGGCGGAACAGGAAAGTAGCCCTCTTTGAAACGCGGTTTATAACCAAGATTGGGCTCTTCATCTCTGCCGCTGTTCCATCTTCCTTCAACAGAATCAACGTAATAAAAGCTGCTGTTTGGTTGTGAATCAAACCGGACGTCATCAAAAACAAAAAATTCAGCCTCAGGTCCGTAGTAAACTGTATCAGCTAATCCGGTTGAAATCAGATATGCTTCAGCTTTTTGTGCAATGTTACGCGGGCAGCGGGTATATTTTTCCTTTGTTGCCGGTTCATACACATCACAGATTAAACTTAATGTCGGTTCTTTGATGAAGGGATCAATGAACATAGTTGAAGGATCAGGGATGATAAGCATATCGCTCTCATTTATGGGCTTCCATCCTCTGATAGAAGAACCGTCAAATCCGAATCCGTCTTCGAATGATCCCTTATCGAATTGAGATGCAGGCACGGTGAAGTGCTGCCACTGTCCCGGAAAGTCCATGAATTTAAGATCAATAAACCTGATCTTGTTTGCCTGGATGAATTTCAGGACGTTTTCTGCAGGTGAAGTTGTTTTTGCCATATAGCTCCTTATTAATGTTATAGATTAATGATATTTTTTATAAACTGAATTATTTCAGCAAATAAAGTGCCGTGACTGTTAAAGTTAAATATCCAGCACGGTTGTTTCTTTAATTGTTGAGAGCACAAACGTAGTTTTTGTTGACGTAACACCGGGCCACGATTGTATTTCACTTAATAACTTTTCCAATGCTTCAGTGTTTTTTACAACAGCCTTCAATAAATGAGATCCTTCACCCAAAACCGAATGACACTCAAGTATCTGCGGAAGCTTTTCTACACGTGAGATCATGTTCTTGTAGTGTTTGGATGAATCCATAATAACCTGAATATAAGCCGTTATATCAAAACCGAATGCCTGTTTACTCAGCTTTGCATAGTAACCTTCAACAATTCCTTTTTCTTCAAGTTTTTTTAAGCGCTCGCTTACTGATGGAATTGAAAGCCCGACTAATTCAGCTAATTCATTTCTTTTTGTTCGCCCTCTGCGTTGGAGAGTGTTAAGTATCTTAATATCTAAATCATCAAGCATATAATACCTTGTTATTTTAGGAATTCTGAAATTAAACGCTGCAAATATAAAGCAGGATCAAAAACAATGCAAATTAAAAAATTAAAATAATTAGGTGTTTTGTTAAAACAACCTTATATATTTAGGATTATTTTGAGAATTGTATCAGAATGGGAGGAAATTAACGATTTATACCGTAGGGAGTAAAAGCCAGCTTTTCTTTTTTAACCTTCTCAAACAGGTCAAGATTAATCTGCGGTCTGTTTTGCAGCTCATGATAGAGGTGATATTGAACGGCAATATTATTAAGTGATTTTATTTTAATATCGTTCAACTCTAATCTGAATTGAACATCGCTGTCTTCTCCGATTGACGGCGCTTCATACCTTTCGTCAAATCCGTTTATACTAAGAAAGTCGTTTTTATGAATTGAGAAGTTACAGCCCAGCAACCCGCGGTTTTTCTTGTTGAAATATTTTCTGAGGAATAGGTTCTTAGAATAAAATCCTTTTTCAACATCAACAGATCTTCCGAATAAGCCATCCATTATCAACAAAAATTTTTTTTCAAGAAAACCCGATTTAACTTTATCATAATTCAGCTTTGCAGTGATACGCGGGGATAAGTTTACTCTTCTGCCTGTAAGACAAACTCCTGCTTTCCTGTTCATATAATGCTCGTGCAAAAACTCAGAATGCGGAACGCAATCTCCGTCAATGAAAATCAGATAATCAGCGGCTGTAGAAGCTATTGCTCTGTTAAGGATTTTATTTTTTCTGAAGCCATTATCTTCCTGCCAGAGATGAAGAAGAGGAAACTTAATTTGTGTGGAGAGTAATTCAAGCTCTTTAACAGTTTCCTGGTCGGAACCGTCATCTGCAACAATGATTTCAAAGTTACGGAAAGTTTGCCGTTCAAGTCCGGCAAAAATTAATTTCAGATAATCAATCCGCTTATAGAAGGATATTATCAGGGAAACTTCGGGCATAAAGATTATTTCTCTTTGTCCTTTCTTAATTTGTCTTTAACCTTAGCACGCTTGTAAGCTTTTCGTTTTAGCTCTACCTTCGGCGGCTTCTGAGGTAAAGGCACGCGTGGTTTTTTCTTTTTTACTTTTATTTTTTCTTTCTTAACCATTTACACAGTTTAAAAAATTGCATAGATAAATGGAGCTAAGGCAGAGCCCTGTGTTATTATTATCATCCCGCCGAGTAAAAGAAGGAAAACAAGGATTGGTGCAAGCCACCACTTTTTTCTTACTTTAAGGAACTGCCAGAGTTCGCTGACTATAGATAGTTTACCCATTTAGATATTCCTTTAAAATTGTCTTTCATATTCATGGTTATCAATTTTTTTTCTCTCTCTTAAATTCCAGTAAGATTCTGATTGCCTGTTTATTTTCAGATCGAGAAATTTTTTGCCAAACAACCGACCGATAATTCCAATCGGAGTAAGTATAAGATAAAACAATACCGATAAAATTACACGTGTCATAAACCAGCCAAGCAATATTGCCAGTATCATCCAGACTTTGTTAAAAGGTTTAAGTATTTGCGGAACAATAAGTGCTGAAACAAGAAAGAGCACAGAGAGAGATAGAAAAACAATAAACAAATTCTTTCCCGTTATAAAGAGCACAATTGCAATCAGCAGGAAAACCACACCCATTGTAATTCCGAATTTCTTCAGTGCATCTTTTGTTTGGTTAATATGTTTTATTTCTTCTCTAATCAAGCTCAAATTCCTTTTCCCATTTAGTGTCATCTTTTAATGGCTGCTGTTCTGTTTTGTCAAGCAGGTAATTTTCTAAAAGCAGATAGTCAATATTTGTTCTCATAAAGCACCGGTAAGCATCCAAAGGAGTACAAACTATAGGCTCGCCTCTTACATTGAAAGAGGTATTTACTATTACTGCACAACCGTAATCTTCATCAAACTTTTTTATTAATGAGTGAAAGAGAGGATTTGTTTCTTTATGCACAGTCTGAATACGTGCAGAATAATCAACGTGAGTAACTGCCGGTATATCCGAGCGCACAACATTGAGCTTATCAATTCCCCATAATTTTGCCTGAGCATCTTCCATTGGCTTTTGTCTCTCCTTTTTTACATCGGCTACGAGCAGCATGTAAGGCGAGGGGGTATCAAGATCAAAATATTCACTCACTTTTTCGTAGAGAACTGAAGGTGCAAAGGGGCGGAATCCCTCACGGAATTTTATCTTTAAGTTCATCAATGCCTGCATTTTGGGAGAGCGGGCATCACCAATAATAGACCTTGCACCTAATGCTCTGGGACCAAATTCCATTCTGCCCAAAAACCATCCAACAACCTTTTCATCATTGATAAGCTTTGATACTACTGATGGTATTTCATCATTTGTTAGTTTTTTATAGGGGATGTTATTGCCGGAAAGAAATTGAATTATGGTTTCTTCTTTGAATTCGGGTCCTAAGAACGAACCTTTTTGTTTGTCATTTATACCATCAGCACTTCTTTGTTTTCCAAAGTAGTTATACCAGCCAATCAGAGCTGCACCAACAGCACCGCCTGCATCACTTGCTGCCGGTTGAATCCAAATGCTTTTAAAAGGTCCTTCTTTAAGCAGTTTGCCGTTAGCAACACAGTTTAGTGCTACTCCTCCTGCCAATACAAGGTTACTCATTCCTGTTTCTTTATGAACATACCGGGCAATCTTCATAACGATCTCTTCAGTAACATCCTGTACAGAGCGAGCAATATCCATTTCTTTTTGGGTAAGTTTTGATTCGGGAATACGCGGGGGGCCTCCGAACAATTTGTTAAATTTCCTGTTAGTCATCGTTAAACCGGCACAATAGTTAAAATACTTCATGTTCATTCTGAATGAACCATCTTGCTTAACATCAATAAGTTCATTCAGAATTATATCTTTATACTTCGGTTCGCCGTAAGGGGCAAGACCCATAACTTTATATTCACCGGAGTTAACTTTAAAGCCGGTATAATATGTAATAGCCGAGTAAAGCAGGCCTAATGAATGCGGGAATTTAATATCTGCCCATAGTTCAACCCGGTTATCGCAGCCGATGCCGTAGCTTGTTGTTGTCCATTCTCCAACTCCATCCATTGTTATAACAGCGGCTTCTTTGAATGGAGATGGATAAAAAGCTGAGGCGGCATGAGATTCATGGTGTTCGGGAAAAATTATTTTGCCCTCATAACCGAGCTCATTTTTAATAAGTTCTTTCATCCACAGTTTTTGTCTGATCCAAAGAGGCATTGATTTGATAAATGACTTTATTCCGACGGGTGCATACGCAAGGTAGGTTTCAAGTATTCTTTCAAATTTAAGAAAGGGTTTATCATAAAATGCAACAAGATCCAGATCTGCTGCCGATAAACTGCTCTCTTCAAGGCAGTATTTTATAGCATTAATCGGGAAGTTGTGATCGTGCTTTTTTCTTGTAAATCTTTCTTCCTGTGCGGCTGAAATTATTTCACCATCCTGAACGAGGCAGGCGGCGCTGTCATGATAAAATGCCGATATTCCTAAAATATTCATTTGTTGCAAAGAAAATTATGGAATGATTTCTCTGCCTTCCTGCCATGGAAAGACCCATTCAATGTTAGGAGCTAATAACGGAACAGCCGTTATTCTGCCGCCAAAACCGAGATGACGAAATCCAAAAGAGTTAATGCTTGTAACCGGTATCGAAACAAGCAGGTCTGTGTTAAACTGTATGCTGTACTTGTTAGCAAGCCTGATGGTGTAGTTAATCATCCTGATCCTCGTTTTAGCATAAATAATTTCATTTAAAATCTGGTCCTTCACTTTGTCAAATGGCTGCGGGGGTATAAATTTTTCTTCATGCTTTTCTATCAATTTAAAGATTGAATAGCCTTCCGACAGTATAACAGGTCCGTAAATATCTCCGGCATTTAAAGTGCCGGCAATTCTGCCAAGCGCACCATGCTGCAAAACAGAGAACAACCCGAACTTCCCACCCCTGTCTTTTGTCCACTCCCGTTTTGTATAAACCGGGGCAAGTTCCTCAATTGGTACGCCAGCTTCGATTTTGTGCATCAGCATTTCCATTATTTCCAGGCTGTCGGTAAGGATTTCAATAATATCAACCAGCACAGGAAAATCTTTTCCCTTGTAATTCCTTTCGTAATATTCTCTCAGTTCGTGCTCTTCAACGGTTACGGAATCGCGGAAAGAGGATTGCATGTACTGAAAAAGATAATTATCCAGCCACATATTAAGGCTGTTTTGAACTTCAGGGTTCATATCAAGACTGAGTCTGTAACCTTCCCTTGCAAGCAGCTCACGTTCGATGGTTTGTCTTGTTACCTGATCTAACAAACCGAGAATGCCCATGGAAGAAACATCCTTTGTGTTAAATCCATCAAAAGCAATTATCCGGATAAATTCTTTCAGAGTAAGTGGTGCATCTTCAAACTTAATATAAATGATCTGAAGAGAGTCGGCCCCAAAGTATTCTTCCATAGCAGTAATATCTTCGGCAGTAAGTTGGAGCAAGTCGCTGTAACCTTCACCAAACCTGAGCTTTTTGTCCTGAAATATTTTTGCAAGTTTAACAGCAAGACTTTTCTGGAGCGGTGCACTTACATCAACTTTCTTATCCTTAAAAAAATCCCTGAAAAATTTCTTATAAAGTTCTGCTTCTTTTCTTGCCTGAATTGTTTTGCTTACTGTTCTTCGTGCTTCTTCTATATCTTCATCTGTAGTGAAGATGAGATCAACCCGATTCTTAAGAGTAAAAATATACCAGCCGTCCGGTGTCAGGATCGGGGATGTAAATCCGCCATATTGCAGATTGTATAAACTATCTTCCACCTCATCAGCCATCTGTCCGTAAAAAATTTCTATTGGATCGGGCTGCTCGTCAAATTCAGGTCGCTCTACAAGAATAGAATCGAAAGGAATTCCAAGCTTCATCAGGTTATACAGATTGTTTATTTCTTCTTCATCCTCAGAAAAAATAAAGTTGACGAACAACCTTGCTGAGTTGCGTGTCCATCCCTCTCTTAATTCTTCGTCACTGATTTGAACCTGATCCCGAATGATTTTATGATAAAGTGCATCACGCACAAACATTTTTTCGAACATTTGAGCAGAGAATTTAATTACTTCGGCAGTGTCAAGTCCGTTAGCAGCAGCTTCAAGCGCCCATAATTTTTCAGCTATCAACGTATAAAGCATTTCAAGCTTAAGCGGGATTTCCATCTTCCTGATCTGCTTTCTGAACATAGGTGTAAATTCGTAACGCTTTTGGAACTCATCCTTTGAGATGTTTAAATGCCCAACCCGCGCGACCGTATTATCATCAAGGTGCTGGGTGAAATGGCAGAAATTTAAAGTTAAGCAAAGTGCGGTAATAAAAAAGATGCGCATAATTTTCGTATCAAATCAGATTAACTTAATTTATATTGTGTTTCAAATTATACGAATATCGTAATAAATACAAAGTAAAAATAAGTAATTGGAAACACTTCACACTAAAGAAAAAACCTTTTTCATTATAAAATAAAATGACAGATAAAAGTTTAAAGATCAGGGATGAAAAAAAGAATCGCCATAAAGCTGCACCGCCCCCTCGCTGGTATTATATAATTCTGTTCCTGATACCGGTTTTATTCTTTGTCATTTTTGAACTATCGCTGCGTTTATTTGATTATGGCGAAAAGTACGAGCAGTTCATAACCTATCCGGATCATTATCCTGATAAGTATTTCCTCAATCCGGGTTTAACAAAGAAATATTTTACAAATCTTAAAGAAGGACCGAGTCCGATTCCCGACGGTTTTGATATTATCAAAAGAGAAAATTCCTTCAGAGTGTTTTTACTCGGAGGAAGCAGCGCTGCCGGATGGCCTTATCCGCCCAATGCATCAATATCGCGCCAGCTAAAACGAAGACTTGAACTCCTCTATCCCGATAATACAATTGAAGTTATTAACTGCGGCATCTCTGCAATAAACAGTTATACAATAAGAGATTTTATTCCCGACATTATAAAACAAAAGCCTGATCTAATTATTATTTATGCGGGGCACAATGAGTACTATGGTGCGTTGGGAGTAGCTTCGTCAAGTACTTTGGGACAAAACAGATGGCTCATTAATACCTATATATGGCTTCAGCAATTCCGAACCGCACAACTTATTCAGAACATTATTAAAGGAATTTACGGCTGGTTCGGCAGCGCAATGCAGGAAGGCGAATTTACAACGAATGAAACTCTGATGGCGAGAATGATCGGTGAGTCGTTAATACCTTATAAATCGGAATTATTTTATTCCGGTCTTGAACAGTTTGAAGGCAACTTACACGACATACTGAAAATGTTTAAGGATGCGGATGTTCCCGTTATTATCGGTAGTGTTACATCAAACCTTAAAGACTTAAAACCGTTTATTTCTTTAAGTGAAGGTGAGCATCCTTCCGCTGAAGAAGTATTCAAACAGGCGCAGTCAGAATATGAACTGGGAAATTATTCTTATGCTGCTGAACTGTTCCTTAAAGCCAAAGAACTTGATGCGCTCAGGTTTCGCGCCCCGAAAAAAGTAAATGAAATAATAGCGTCTGCTGCGCGGAAATTCGGATATATGATGACTGATATTGATTCGGTTTTTAAATCTTATAGTCCGAATAGGATAGTCGGATATAATCTTACAGTTGATCATCTTCATCCGAATATTGATGGTTATAACCTGATTGCAAAATCATTTTTTGAAGCGATGGAAAAGCAGAATTACCTGCCAGCGGGAAAACGAAATAACCTCTCACTTATTATTCAGGACAGCGTATTGAACGCGCAGTTTCCCTTCACAGGAATTGATTCCGTTATTGCACACATAAAGCTTATAACATTAATTGGCGCATATCCGTTTGCGCCGCGGGGATCTCCGAATCACCTGCTTAATAATTTCAGACCGGAAGATGTAATTGATAGTTCAGCGATGAAAGTGATCAGAAAAGAAATGTTGTGGGAAGAAGGGCATTATGAAGTTGCAAAAAGATATTATTACAGCGGCGATTATGATAATTTTCTGAGGGAGATGAACGCTGTGATTGAGGAACGACCATTTAATGATGTTACCTGCGAAACTACAATTAATTTACTGATTGACGCTCAGCAAACGGACAGGGCGCTGCCGTATTTACACCGGCTGCACAAACTTAAGCCTTCGTACTTTACAAACAAATGGATCGGACAGATTTATCTTGTAAATAATAATTATACAGACGCACTGCTTTATCTTGGAGAAGCAAGCAAGTTGCCTGAAGCTGATTTCCAGTTGTGGTATAATCTTGCGGGGGCTTACTATTATAACAATAAAATTGAACTTGCACTATCGGCAGTAAAAAACAGTCTTGCACTCAACCCAAATTATCATTTGGCAAAAAATTTTTACGAGCAGTTGAAAACATTGAGTATGGAGTGATGAAGGGAAGTTTAAAAGACTATCAAAGATAGTTCTGCAAGATCAATTCTGAATAAACATTATTTAAGAATTTTACGGATGCAGCTTAATTAGTATCTATAAAATTATTCAACTAATCTTGTAATCAATTGAATAATTTTATTCTTACTAATTTCTACGGCAATACTATCAATGCTTACATAACTTATCTGTGGAGATGTATTTGCCTTTGTAACAGCATTATTTTTGTAAAAAGCATTAGTCATTTTACCTCTCAATGAATACCACACATAAACAGTATCAGAATCTTCATTTATTTCTTTTAACGGGTTGGGATTTTTATTATAACTGCCATAGGAAACAAATAAGTTAAGAAGAATTGTGTCAGTATTTATACTAACAGTTTCGATTGAATACGGAATGATGTCTTTGTGAAATTGTGTTTTCCCTTGTTCAAGAACGATGTTAACTGTATCAGCTTTGCTGATTATTAAAACCGAGTCATTAAATGTTCCTTCATAAAATTCGCCCAGGTCATCTGCCGTATTACACGAAATAAAAAAAACCGCGATTGATAGTATTGTTAGAGAGCCTATATTACTCATCATTTTATCTGATCTGACTGTTAATTTTATTTTTGTAACTCTTTATTTATACTTCCTGATGTAGCAGCATGTTATACGCAGTTTACTTTTTTAGACTACTTCTATCCGTATTTTTCTTCCCAATGTTCTCGCATAGCGACCAAGTGTTGATAACTTAATATCTTCTGAATGATTTTCTATTCTTGATGTTACAGATTTTTTTGTCTTCAATTTTTTGCTAATTCTTCTTGTGTTAATCCGGATTTTTCCCTTAACTCTTTTAGTAAACCACCGATCTTAAAATTCTGATAACCTATATCATCTGTGCCTATTAATTTCTTAAAATATTGTTTAAGAACAATAGAAGTATCTTCAAACAATTCTAAAGTCCAAGTAATTTTATTAGCTTGTTTTCCAGTAAGAGAATCAAGGAATTCTTTTGCCGGATATTTTCCAAATTCTGTTTTCTAGATCTATTTATCTACCCAATAATTAGGTTTTCTATGTTGATGAGCTATAGCAAGTATTTGAATGATATTTTTATGGATAGTATAAATTATATTATAAGGAAAAATATTTACAACTGCTTTCCTTGTATGTTTAGTGTATTCGGGAAAACTCTCTGGATAATTCCTGATAATTGATAGTGTTCTGTCTATTTAAATAATAAATCTATTGCCTAATCCTTGACTTTGCAGATTATAAAAATCGATAGCCTCTTGATATTCTATATGTGCTGGTTCAAGAAAATCAATGTTCATTTCTTTAGAATTTCATCGTATGGAATGCTTTTGACTTTACCATTAAGAAATGCTTCATATCTTTTTTCCACTTCTTCTTTCCAATATCTCTCGATTTCTTTATCTGGTTCACTTAAACTTTTAGAAAGAGTTTCTTTTATACAAAGTCTTTCTGCAGGGCTTAAGTTTAATGCATTTTGAATTATGTTTTTAGTATCCATTTTTCTCCAGTTCTTTACTGTTATAATAGAGAAGCATTATCATTAATTCAATATATTAAATTTATATTTTTATCGGTAACGTTAAGTTTTTTATCCGAAATTGAGAAAGAAAATATATTTTATATTACATCCGGGCTAACCATCATCCTCCGTTATCTGGTTCATCCCCGCCGGTTTTGGAGTGTATCGGGGTAAGTCAAAAAATCTGTGTTCAACCTAAACTTTTACTTTCTCAGTTTCAACAGGAATGTGTGAAAGGGAAAACATGATGAATTGTTATTGTTTGCCTTATCTAACTGCAGCGTTGCAGGTTGAAACCCATATAGTGCCGGTCATAAAAAAAGGCTGCCCGATTGAGCAGCCTGTGATTGCTTAATTTATTCACTTATTGTTATTTGAGCACAACCATCTTGCGGGTCTGCGTAAATTCGCCTGACTTAATTGAATACAGATATACACCTGAGGTAAGTTTCAACTCATCAGCATTGAGTTCAACGTTGTGCCTTCCGGCTTCTTTGTATTCATTTACCAGAGTTGATATTTCTGCGCCGAGAATGTTAAAGACTTTTATTTCAACATTTCCCGGTTTTGCAAGCGAGTAATTTATTACCGTGCCCGGGTTGAATGGGTTCGGATAGTTTTGACCAAGCTCATAATTTACAGCCGCAGCGCCTTCAACTTTTACTTCATCATAGTATCTGAATGTGCCGTCAAAGTCAACTTGCTTTAGTCTGTAGTATGATATACCATCCATAGGATTAGCGTCAACAAAAGAATAATTTTTAATTTCAGTTGTTGTGCCGGCGCCCTGTACAAAACCTATTGTGTGCCAGCTTTTTTTCTGTCCATCAGGATTTAGTGCGCGCTGAATTTCAAAACCATGGTTATTTAATTCGCTGGCGGTTGACCATTCAAGATGGACTTTACCATTTATTGCCGCAGCCGAAAAGGATGTGAGTTCAACGGGTATCGGAACGTAGGCAATAACCGCTATGTCATCCACGTACCAGCCGTCTCTTACTACAGAACCGTCGCTTCTCAACTGAAATCTGAATCTGACGTTTGAAGAATTATAACCTGCAAGATTTATTTCTTCTCTTACCCAACTGCTTTGCACTCCATCATAAACCGGTTCACCGCCTGGTTGAAAACTTCCTGTCCCGGGTTCTGTATAAAGACCGGGCAGAGCAATCCATGTTGCTCCGTTATTGGTTGAAACAGAAACCTGTCCGTAATCCCAGTTATCCTCAATGTTAAATCTTGTCCAGAAGACTAACATTGGATTGTTGTATTGAGAGAGATCAATTGGATTGGTTAATCTCATCGTTACGGTAGCATTGTTAATATAGTTGCCGTTCTTGCTGTCGGTATAAGAAACCGGCGGTGAATAAAATGATAAGTTCGTTTCTTCCCACTTCGGACTGTTTGAAGGAGTAGCCGTAACAGTCCACAGTGTTGAAATAATATTTGTTGTATCTGCAAAAACAATTGTCGGTATTCCGGTAATGAAGCTGAGTGTATCAACGTACATCGGGGTGCCGTTAGTAGAAACAGTTACCATCATTTTCACAATAACATCAGCGGGCATAGATTGACCAATAGTAAATGTAAATTTCTGATTGTTATTTACAGAGGTTCTCGCCTGTATATCACCAATAGTTATACTGCCGTTATTGATTATGATATCAGGATGATCTGCCGACAACGAAAGTGTAACATTGGCAGCATCGGAGAGCCCCTTATTTCTTAATGAAGGAATTGATAGCTCAATAAAATCACCCGGGTTAAAATACTGCTGAGAGAAGCTGGGATTTATCAAACTTACAAACTCGCCTGCAACCCAGGTGTAATACAAATTTGGTTTCAGGTTTTCAATAGCAAGCGGGAAGATGAGGCTTTGTGAGGGCCAGAATGAACTTCCAACTTCCGGGGTCATTGCAAAAACTTTTGGCTTGGAAGTCTGATCACCGTACATCCAGTCATCGGTTGTACCATTAGCTTCATAAAGAATATGCGGTGGCTGTCCGTTTACATAGCCATTGTGAGCAACCATATCATTTGAATATTCAACAAAAATATCATTATCAGGAGTAGGCGTACCAATATAACCCCAGGGATAAAGCAGCCATCTGCCGTAAGTATGATAGTTAAGAGCGGTTTTAAAATTCATCTGATTAAAGAAATCTCTTACCGCCTGAGCTTCAGGTTCGGAGAAGGGTGCAGTTCCTCGGTAAGTTTCACTGCTTGGCGAGCCGCTAGAGCCTGTATTGTTATAACCCCACATATAACCGAAGTTTCTGTTTAGGTCAACACCAAAGCTGCCGCCGTTATTACGCCGGTTTTTTCTCCACATACCGCCGCCGTTTGGATTGGTTGACCTGTTGTGTTCGTACCCATCAGGATTGATGCATGGGATGAAATAAATTTCTCTGTTATTTACAAGGTAAATTACTTCGGGGTCTGTGCCGTAGTTTTCAAGCAGGTAATACATGTAATACATTATAGTCATCATTGCCTGAGGTTCTCTTGCATGTATTAACGCATTGAAATGTGCACGCGGTTCATTTTCAGTGATGTTTGGATTATCTGATATTTTTACCGCATAAATCGGGCGGTTTTGAATAGAATATCCAATCACGAATTTTTCTGTAATGATATTCGGATACATCATAAACATTGAATCAAGCCTTGCATAAATTTCCGCAAGCGTGAAGTAGCCGCCCATAGAACCGTAGCCGAATCCGCTTACGTTATAGTTTTCTTTGCTGTATTGAATGAACTGCTCTTTTTGCTGTTCACTCAGTTTCGAAAGACTCTCATAATAACTGAACCAATCGTCAATCAGGATCTCATAAGCAAACCCTGTTGATTGAAGGATGGAATAATCATCATCACTAATGAACGTTGTGATTGCATTATCCTTGGTAAATTCGAAATGGTCGAATTGCATTCCGGCATTTTGCATTTGTAAAACGTCGGAAGGAGTATCAAAATAGATTTTCACCTCTTTATAATTTTGTGCATTACCGTGTGCTGCTATCAGCAGGAAAGAGAGAACAATAAGTAGAGATTTCATAAGTTGATCCGTAATTTTTATAATACAAAACATGTTTGATTCAAATTTACATTAATTGTAAATAAAATATAAGTTAAAATGTTTACCAGCGGTAAAAGCCGGTAAAACCTTAATTCTGAAAATTGATGCCAATCCATTCATTACATCTGATAATCAATAAATTTTGAAAGGGCAGCAGATTTAATTAATTTTGCTCCGCACCCTTAGCTCAGTTGGTAGAGCATCTGACTCTTAATCAGCAGGTCGGGGGTTCGAGTCCCCCAGGGTGCACGATCTTAATCAGCAGGTCGCCGGTTCTTCCAAAGGAATCCCTTCGGGAGAATCCGGCAGGGTGCACAAAAAAACTTCAAATTTGATGAATTTGAGGCTTTTTTGTTTTGTGGACTTCTGAAAATCCCTCTGCCTGTGTATGGAGTGGGTATGGACTGTGTATGGAGTAACTCTATACTGAGAATTTTATTTTTTGTTGGATGTGAGCTTTCGTAAACTTTCAAATTAATCTTCTTCCTAACCCTTAGGGTCTTCTTCTTTCCATTACTTGCCGCATAATACCCTGGTATGGCTGCTGAGTGAATTATTGCAAACAGCGGAAAATAGTTGAAATTGTTAATGTAAAAGATTAAGTTGAAAACAGATTTTATGACTTACCCAGATACTCTCCAAAACCGGCGGGGATGAACCAGATAATGGTGGATGATGGTTAGCCCGGATGTGAAAGAATTGAAAAGAAAATTTTTGCGTGCCGACTAATTTATGAGGCATACTATATGGCACAAAGTTATTAAAATATTGAATAATAAAAGTTTTTATTAGAATATAACACTCCAACTGCCGGAGTGTTATGTAGATATTTGGCAGTAGAAGTAATAGTTAGGTGCTAGAGAATTTTAAGAGAGAAATGAAATGTTAACAACTTCAGTTTCTACCGCTTTAAGACATAATATGCCGTTTGATAATATTTATGCTGCATTATTTCTTTCAACCAAAGTCAGAGAGATTAAAACAACATATGTATTCAAGAAGTCTGAATTTCCAACACAAGAACACAAATCTTATTGTCTAAGCTCCCTTTACATCGTTGTAGGATTTTTAGAATCTAGTATCAATGATTTATATGCTAATGCAAAAGATAATTTCAAGGATCAAATGAAAGGTATCGAAGACAAAATTGAAATATTAGCATCATATGAAAAAAATAAAGAAAATGACGAATTAAATAAAGATGTAAGGGAATATTCCAAAGCAAGTATTATTAGAAAGTATCAGTATGCTTTACAACTTTTGGAAAAATCCTTAATAAAATCCGATGATGAAAAATTAACTGATCTAATCTCCTTAATTTACATTCGTAATTCTTTTACTCATCATTCAGCTACTTGGCGAAAATGTGGTTCAGAGGCACAATCAGAATACGACACACTAAAAAATCGTTTTGAAGAAAATCCTTATTATAAAGATAAAGGAAATCCATTTTTCCCCGACAAGCTTTTAGGATTTGGTTTTTTGCAATGGGCAATTGATGTAAGTATAAGATTTGTAATAGATTTTTATAATAAGATCGGTTTGCAATATGCTTTTCAAAACCGCCTTAAAGAAAAGTTAGTAGAAAATGGTTTATCTAAATCTAAAGAAAGCACCTAACCCGCAAATCAAAGCGACTGCTTTAAATGTTGCGGCATATGACAGATTATTGGCATTCGTTGTAAAAATAAATTGCTCTTTGAATGTAGTTGAAAAAACAAGTTAATAAATAATTATCGGCATGGCTTTTCAGTGTTGCATTGTAGTTTTGGGCAGCGCTTTATTTGCAACGCCGTTATACTTACTCTTTAACTAAGATGTATTTTGTAACGGTTTTTTTAGTAATAGTTTTAAGTTTTGAAAAAAGCATTTACTCTTTTATTGCGTGTAAATGCCAAAGCAGACGACTATTAAATTTAGATATTTATTTAACTGGTTTTGTATGAGTTGAGTTATTAGTTGTAACATAAGAAACAAAAACAAGGTGAATCTTATGTCGAAAATATTATTTACTCTATCTTTGTGCGGATAATAATATTTTTTGTGAAGCGTCTGATATTTTTTTTGTCTCAATTTCGGATAAAATACTAAACGTTAGCCCTCTACCAGAATTGCTAAACATTTTGATATAAAGTTTTATTATCTTGAGAAAAGAATTTGAAATTTGTTGTTGAGAATTATGGACAAAAATATACTAGACCTCTTTTCAGATGATGAAACTGTTAAAAAAGTTCAAATAAAATTGCCCAAATTATTCCAAATTGCTGAATTAGAAAGTCAACGAGCTGGAAAAGTTGGAATGGAAGTCGGGTCAATTAGGGAAAGGATTATAGTTTCTCTATTAATTTACAAATTCGGTGAATCAAATGTTGAAACTGAATTACCTATCACAGAACCAGAAGTTGATGTAAAATTGTTTGGAAATCCGATTTCAATTAAAACGAAAAGTGGAAGCAGTTATGCTGGTGTGAAACTAATTTGGACAGTTGATGCTAAAAATGCTTTAGAATTTCAAAACACATATTTACCTTCTTGCGATATGATTTACGTTCAGATTAATTGGGGAAATACCGGTGGCTTATTTTATTTTCCATTGAATGTCCAACTAGAAATATTTAATAGTTTGGGTAGAGAAAATTATATTAAATTACCTAGCTTAGGCACAAATCCTAGAGGTGTTGAAATGTCTGCAAAGGCATTACAAAAATTATTGGAACATAATAACATTTATAAAGTCAAGATTGATTGGAAAAAAGAAGAAATAAAATTTATTGCATTTAAAAGATGGGTTGATTTATGGGCTCAAGAATAGTATCGGCAAAAAACGGAACGACTACAAGTTCATTTGGAAGTCCTGGAAGGATTAATCACGATTCTTCACAGTTCTATAACTCAAGATTATATGAAGGTCTGATTACAGATGAAAAAATAAAGCAAAAAGAAAATAAAATTCCAAGCGAATTTTTGAATAAACATTTTTGTCACTCTAGCGAACAAATGACGGAATTACCTGATAATTCTGTTCACTTGATGATTACTTCACCTCCTTACAATGTAACAAAGGAGTATGATAATAATCTAAATTTAGAAGAATATTTAAGACTGCTAAAAAAAGTTTGGACTGAAACTTATCGAGTTTTAGCTTCTGGTGGTCGCGCTTGTATTAATGCAGCTAATCTCGGGAGAAAACCATATATACCGCTTCATAGTTATATAATTAATGATATGCTAGAAATTGGATTTCAGATGCGCGGTGAAATTATTTGGAATAAAGCTTCAAGCGCAAGTCCATCTACTGCTTGGGGAAGTTGGTTATCTGCTGCTAATCCAGTTTTAAGAGATATTCACGAATACATTTTAATATTTTCAAAAGATTCTTTTTCGCACGCGAGTAAAGGAAAAGAAAGCACGATATCAAAAGAAGAATTTTTAGAGTGGACAAAAAGTGTTTGGACTTTTCCTGCCGTCTCCGCAAAAAAGATTGGTCATCCCGCCCCATTCCCCGAAGAACTTCCTAATCGTTTAATAAAATTATATTCGTTTAAACAAGATGTGGTCTTGGACCCATTCTTAGGTAGTGGAACTACAAGTTTAACTGCGATAAAGAATGGACGTAACTATGTAGGTTATGATACGAATAAAAAATATGTTGAACTTGCAGATAAAAGAGTTGCTGAATATACAAATCAAACAAAGCTATTTTAGAGACAAGGGCTAACAAGCCGCTGCTAATGAACTCACTCTAGTTGGGGAGAAAGCGTAAGACCAAAGCGTTTAGCTTGTTTCTGTAAATACTTTAATTGTCGTTCTTTGATTTTTTGTTCGTATAGTTTGATACCTTGTTCAACAAAGTCAATCCCTTTAGTCATAACATTGTAGAAAATAACGGCAATTTTTCTGGCGGTGGCTTTAATTGCACCAAGAGATCCTTTTCGGGCTTTGACCCGGTGATAAAAAGAAGTAAGAGCCAGATGTTTGCTCTGAGCAATAGCCTGAGCAGCAAGGCGGAAAATCTGTCCAGCAGAAGTATGCCGTTTAAACTTTTTCTTTTTGTTTGTTAAACCAGACTGATGAGAATTTGGTGCAAGCCCCAGCCAACTGGTAAAATGTTTTTCAGTTGGAAACCTTGTAAGGTCTGTCCCTACTTCACTGATAATCTGAAGTAAAGTAGAATCAGTAAGCCCGGTTATTTGAGAGGGATCATTTCCGCCAGTAAGTTTAACAAGCTTAAGATGCAGATCATCAATATTAGGTTTGTGATGACGAACAGGTTTTGGTTTGTTGATCTTTTCAGGTGAGGGTAATTGATTTGTAATTAACGAGAGATGTTTATCAATTTGTTTATCTCAATCATCAACTTGCTGCATATAGAAAAGGTAAGCATCAACGGCTTGTTTAAGAAGAAAGATATTTTCTTGAGAGAAGTTACCTTTTAAGGATTTGATAACAGCTTCTTTCTTTTTCTTTAATATACTGTCTTCACAAAGCAAAGCAAGTTTCTCAGGATTATGATTACCGTTGATAATAGCATTAAGCACAGCAAGTCCGCTTTTGCCGTTTATCTGGGTAATTACATTCTGAATTTTAATATTCATCAACTCCAGGGCTTTATGAGCACGGCGAATATGATCGCTTGCAAGTTGAAGATTAGTTCTTCTTTGTCTTACAAAAGTTCTAAGCGAGCGGATATGCTGTGGAGGAATAAAAGAAGAACGAAGAAGCCCGAAGGTGTAAAAAAATGTAAGCTGCTGAATCCACTGGCAATCAGCAACATCGGTTTTTCTGCCAGGTATAGCTTTAGCTTGAGAAGATTTAACAAGAATAACATCAAAACCTGATTGATCAAGTAAGTCGTAAAGGCTGACCCAGTAAACACCTGTAGCTTCCATAGCAACAGATGAAATATTGTTTTCTTTTAGGTAAGTTACCGCCTGAAGAAAATCATCGGTAAAGGTACCGAATGATTGAACTGGTTTATCAGCAATACCGATAAAGATTTTTCTGGAGCCGATATCAATACCGGCAGTATTGTTGTTAACAAGAGAAATTTTGTTCTTTGGCTTTGCCATCTGTTTAACTCCTTTTAATGAATAATAAAAAGGTCTTAACAAGTCCGAAGGTGTAAAAAAATGTAAGCTGCTAAACGGGATTAGAGAAAGAAAAATATCTTTATCTATCACCAATAAAAACTACACGAGCTTCGGAACAAGACTCAAGCACGGGTACTTAGAACACCAATACGCTGGTCTGTCACATTTACTTGTTAAGAACACAGTAAAGTTCATTAAATAAAAACTTGGTGGCAACGCCATCATTGTGGACTCAACCCGACCGCTTCTTTTCTCGTGGGTTTTTTAAGTTTCTTGGGTTAGGTAGTATTCGAAAGTTTGTTGTTCAAGTTTATTACACTATGAAAATTATTTTTTAATCATTGGCTTTGCAGTTTCTCATAAGCCGTCAGTTATTGGCGGCGGGTTAGTTGCAAGGCCGTTATAACGCATAAAAATCAGAGGTTATTATGGCTCTTAATCCAAATGATGATAAGAGAGATAAAATTTTAAGATTTTTATATGAACGTCATAAACAATCACGTGGAATTGCAAAAATTCTTATCGGTATTCGTGATTTACAAAGTGAAATGAAAAGTAGACATTCAATGACTCAACAAGATGTTTCATCAAATCTGGATTACTTAGCCCAAGTTGATTGGGTAAGGGAAGTAGTAAAAGAACGTTCTATTACAACTAAAACCGGAATGGAATTGAGCCAAGAACAAGTTAAATACAAGATTTCCGATGTAGGAATTAATCATTTAGAAGCCGGAACACTTTTTAAAAGTATGGAAAATTCTCACAATATTAATATTACAAATGTTCAAGGAGTTACAATAATTGGAGATGGAAATATTGTAAATAATGAGTACACAGATTTATCAAGACTTTTAGATGTGCTTGAAAAAGAAATTGAATCTAGCGACAGATTAGATGACACTCAAAAATTAGATGTTTCCGGTGACATATCAACTATAAGAACACAAATAGCAAATAAGAATCCAAACAAAAATATAATTTCTTCAGCTTGGGAATCTCTTAAGGTCTTGGCAACACTAGCGGGCGCAACCGATGCTGTAACGAAAATTGGTGTAATTATCAGTAGCTTATTTTAATTGAGAAAAATGAAAATCGAATAAATTTTTGCTGAATACTGATTTATACTTTGATATATTTATGATATGAATGAGGAAAATATTTTCACATATAATTTTACTGATAAATTGTTCGATAATGATATCGAATTATTGCCATCGGTTACCGAATTATTCGAATTAGAACTTGCATTTCTAGAATACAACTCACTTCAAACTAAGGATTTAATTAATAGAGCCGCTTACATTAAATCAATCAAGGGGAATTCTACAATTCATTTTAAAACAAATACTTTTAAGCCATCTTTTGAAATATTATCCAGATCAAGTAAAACTAAAAGTTATTTTGAGAATGGCTCGTTCTCTACCGGTTATGCGACACATTCTTTATTCCCTTATCGCGGTAAGTTCCATCCACAATTAATAAAAAGTTTATTGAATATTATTGGTGTAAAAAAAGGTGAGCTAGTCTTAGACCCAATGTGTGGAAGCGGAACAACCAATATTGAAGCAGCACTCCTTGGAATCAATTCTATCGCAGTTGATATTAGCCCATTTTGTAGGTTAATGACCAAAACTAAATTCGAATCCCTTAAAGCAAGAAATGAAGATTTACAGCGGCTACTAAAAAAAGAAGATAAGCTATTCACCTTTTTTTCAGCTAAGAAAAAATATGATTCTAAAAAAAATATTCATTTATTTGAAAGTGAACCAAATTATTACCTCACTTTATTAGCATTCCTTGACTCTATGGGCTATTTCCTGACTTCCGCACTTTTTTCAAGATTAATTAAAATGTTTAGAAATTATTCT
>JBBIGV010000011.1:0-72342 GCA_037447335.1 Ignavibacteria bacterium
TCCCGCTCTAACACTCAGTTGGAAGAGATGGGCAGCCGCTTAGGCTACTCCCGCTCTAACACTCAGTTGGAAGAGATGGGCAGCCGCTTAGGCTACTCCCGCTCTAACACTCAGTTGGAAGAGATGGGCAGCCGCTTAGGCTACTCCCGCTAATTAACTGTTGAACATTCGTGTTCTATGTTGCTCATAGAGTGCCGTTTGAAGAAACGGTATGTTGAGCCAATTTGAGTTTCAGCCCGGCCGAAACCTATACTAGGTCGGGCTGAAAATAAAAATACTGTTCAAAACTAATGCAAAAAGATCAGTCATTTTGAGCCTTCAATTGAAAGATTGAAGGCTTTTTTTATGAGTGGAAGAACTATTTATTTTTAATAGCTCACTATTGTCGGCGTAAATGATAACAGTAATAATTAAATTTACAACCTGATTAGAAGTTCTTCTTTTCAATCCTGTATTTATATTGATTATATGAAATTTATAATTTTAGTTTTAATATTTATCAGGCTTTCAACCATTGTAAGCAGCCAGAGCATCACTCAGCTAGCAATTACAGGTGTAAATGAAAAAGGTTCAGTACCAATAATTGAAAAGAACGGACTCAGCTATTTTTCAGTAACCCACCTTGCTGAAGTTCTGAACGTAGACTACCGCATAAACAATGCTGCCGGCACAATAGAGGTGAGGTTTCCACTTTACACTGTTCGCTTCACTGCAATGAATCCATTCCTTATTTTTGAAAGTGAGGACAAGACATCGCAAACTATTTATCAACTTCCAACTTCCACCCAGATATTTGAGCAGAGACTTTATGCGCCTCTTAAGTACAGCCTGGAATATTTATCCAAAGCTTCCGAAAAATCAATTGAATTAAACGATAGACATAACATTGTTGTAGGTAATAACCTGATAGAAGGACAACTGCTTAATCAGAAAGAAGATATCGGATCATCTTTATTTAAGGATTATGATATTAGCGGGGCGGTTGTTGAAGAAAGTGATGAGGCAATAGTTGTTCGTTTAAGCACAAGCAAAAAAGTTTCAACATATATTACTTCTTTTGATGGATATGAATTAAAAATAATATTCAGGGATGTAAGTGCCAACGAGGAAGAAATCAATCAATCCGGTCGTGAAGGTATTCTAAAAGATATATTTGCAAAAAAAACAGGCAATGATACAGAAATAAAATTTTCTCTTACTGAAAAATTCAGTCGGAGTGAAGTGGTGAAAGTATCAGGCAGTGATGATATTATAATCAGAATAGAGCGTGATGAGGACAAAGCCTGGTATGTAAAAGAAAGTCGTCACTTCCGGGTATTGTATAAAAATTCTCATTCGTACTTGTCCGGGCATATACTAACTTCAGCGGAACGAAGTCTTTCATTATTGATGCCTTTATTTGATTATACACCTTCAGAAAAAATAATAATTGCACTGTTCGATATTAACGATTACGGATTCGGTGCTGCTACAGCAGTTCCACAGAATTTTATCCGGCTTGAGATTGAGCCTATGGAGCCGGGATATGAAAACATCTTGTATAATGAAAGATTTCAGTGGCTTCTAAGTCATGAACTTGTTCACATAGCAGTAAATGACAACTCATCAGAAGCAGAAAAGTTTTTCAGGAGTGTTTTTTCGAAGGCAGCACCCGAACAGAATCAACCACTTACAATTCCTTTCAGCTTGATCACCAATGTTGGAAGATATACGCCGAGATGGCATCAGGAATCTATGGCTGTGTTTATGGAAACCTGGATGAGCGGGGGCTTCGGAAGAACGCTTGGCAATTTTGATGAGATGTTTTTCAGGTCTCTGATAATTGAAGGAAAAGAGGTACCCGATCATATTGAAATTGATACCCGTCTTGCACAAAATAATTTTCTGCTCGAAAATAATCACTACCTGTACGGTACAAGATTCGCAACCTATCTAGCAATAACCTACGGACACGAAAAACTAGTGAAGTGGTTTTCACAGGAAGCCGGCGGTATGTTTTCTAACTTTAAGCAGCGATTCAGAAATGTATTTGGTATTTCATTCGATACTGCCTGGAAAAATTTTGCGGAATATGAAGATAAATTCCAGCGTCATAATATCGTAAGGCTCAAACGGTCGCCTAACACACTTGTGCGTCAGATTAGCACTCAACCTGACGGCTGGGTTACTCAGCCTTATCTTGACAGATATGACGGGACGATAATTTACGGGTATCACAAACCCAATTCACTCGCAGCATTAAAACAGCTAAACCTCAGAACACTGCGAAGTGAAAATCTTATTACGCTGCCAACGCCCAGTCTGGTTAATGTTGCTTCTGTTGCATTCGATGAAAATGCAGGTTTAGTATTCTTCACAACAAACAATAACGAACTCTATCGTGACATCTGGGTATATGAAAAACACACCGGCAAGTCGAAACTATTGTTTAAGGATGCAAGAGTCGGGCATCTGACAGTTTCACCTGTAACAAGAGAGCTATGGGGGATACAACATTCGGGAGGCAAAGCATCGCTTGTCTTTTCACCTTTTCCTTATAATACGATTGAACAGGTTGTGGGATTTGACATTGGCGATGAAGTTCATCAACTATCGGTTAATCAGTCAGGAAGTAAACTTGCAGCCGTTCTTCAGCGCTCGAATGGATCACGCGCAATACTGTTAATTGATTGCGAAAGAATAAAAGCCGGAGATTCATTCAAATATGATATTATTACGGAAAGCGGCTCCCCGGAAAATCCATCTTGGAATCACGATGGGACAGAAATTTATTGGAACGCTTATACCAACGGTGTTTCCAATATTTACAAAAGAGATATCATTAGCGGCAGAACCGAAGCATTGTCACATACACTTAAGGGCTTATTCAAACCTGTATTTATAAACAAAGATTCTGTTTTTGTTTTTGAATTCACTACTGAAGGATTTGTCCCGGCTATAATTCAGAACAAGCCGGCAAGAAGGCTCCCGGCGCTTGACTATCTCGGGCAAAGGATTGTTGATGAAGACCCGGCTGTATTAAATTTTATCCTGGATAATAATGAAACTGCTGCCGTAAAAACATTTACAGAAACTACAACTTATAACGGATTTTCAAATCTGAATCTGCATACCTTTATTCCTGTTATTACCGGTTTTCTTTCACAAAAAGTGCTTGGCTTTTACACTCGCATTGCTGACCCTCTGTTATACCATGATTTAACAGTTGAAGCTGGTATTTCTCCATTTAAAGAGAACAAACAGGATGTCCGTTTTCACATAAAAGCAAAGTATGACTATAAGAAGAATTTTGAGGTCGGCGTAAACTATAATGAACCCGATTTCTACGATCTCTTCAACAAACGTAAGAAAGGGATGCTTGGAGAAAGGTATCACATAGCTCACAATCATTACTGGATTTATGATAACCCATTAAAGATAAAACAAAGAACAGAGATAGCTCTTTACCGGAATATTGAATTCTTTATCGATAATCTGGTTAAAGTCGGCGAACCTGATTTCCTGGTTGCACAAACAAATCTCAATTCTAAAAATATAAGAAGAAGCATAGGGAGTGTTGATTCTGAAGCCGGAGATGAATTCAATTTTACAACTCTGTTTTTTGCGGCTGACCCGAAAAATCCACAGTACTCAGCACAGTTTTACGGCGAGTGGGATAAATACTTTCTCTGGTTATGGAATCACAACGTATTTCACTTTAAAGTTGCCGCAGGTTATCACCTGCCGAATGATAATCTCTTTCAGGCAAAGTTTTTCTTTGGCGGCTTTGGTAACAGACAGCTTGAACATGTGAGTGTAAAGCAATACAGAAACCTCTTCAGGTTCCCGGGTATCCCGATATATTCAATTGTTGCTGATGATTTCGGAACATTGCTGATTGAAAATTCTTTCCCGCCCATTCATTTTAATGGTTTGTCTCAGGGTTCTCATTATGTGGATAATATTAACTTATCGGTGTTTTCAAAGGGGCTTCTGATAAATTATAAAAACAATGAAAAGTATATCAATGCCGGTGCGCAGATCAATTTTGTCTTTAAACATTGGTTCAATCTTGAATCAACTTTCTCAGCGGGTATTGCAAATGCGTGGTTTAAAAATGATAAGTCTTATGAATGGTTTTTATCTTATAAGTTGTTGAAAAACTAAACAAAAATTTTTTATTAATAAGATTATTCAATCTGTTTTTTTAAGATTTCTGAAAATGTTATATTCGATTATAAAAATCCCTCTTAAAATTGTGTGACGAAAAAAGAAAATTTTCTTGAAGATATCCTGAGTAACTATTTCGGCAATGCTGACATTTCCGAGTACCGCCGGATGCTTGCCGATCTTTCTGTAGTGCCAAAACTTAAGAAAAGTTCATTAACGCCTTCCATTAAATCGCAGCTTCAAACGAAAATTTATCCTGAACAGGAATACCTTACCGAAATAAATCTTTTAATTACTTTCGCTGAGAGAAAATTATCCAAATCAAAATTGATTGAAATGCTGCTTCAGATCGGACAATATTCAATTTCGCGCGGACAGCTTGTTACTGCAACAAATGTATACGAACATGCATTATCAACATCCAAAAAGGATGCCCGGCTTGAAAGTGTTTATGCACATTGTTTGCTTGCTTTGGGAGATATATACAGCCGTTATGCAAAATGGAAGAAAAGTCTTACCTATATCAACAAAGCAAAGAAGGTTTTTATTAAGCTGAAAGACTATCAGTCAAGCGCCCGTTGTGAAAACCTGTTGGGTACTATTTCGGGCGACAGGAGCGATCTTAAAAAAGCCAACTATCATTTTGAAAAGAGCTTATCCTTACTTAATCATAAAAAAGATGTAAGCCTTATTGGTCTGCTCGAAATAAACCTAGGGGTTCTTAATAATATACAGGGCAACTATGATCGAGCCTTTACATTTTACCAGCGCGCATTGATACAATATGAACAGGCGCAGGATTACCGTCGCATAGCAGAGGTAAGACATAATCTTGGAGTTTTGTTCACTCATAAAGGCGAGTACGAGCTCGCACTGAATGAATTTGACCTGAGCATAACAGTCTCTCTTAAATCCGAATATCTGCCTACACTTGCGATCTCTTATCTCAGCAAAGCATATATATATGCTCAGACAAATGACTATCCGCTCGCTACTGCATTTTCAGATAAGGCGATGCAGGTTGCATATAAAATGAACGACAGGCTTACCATTGCAGAAGTGTATAAGGTAAGAGGAATTATTGAACGTAATGAAAAGAACTACAATCTTGCTGAAAATTATTTCCTCACAAGTTTGCGCCTGAACAGGGAACTGGAAAATCTGCAGAACGAAGCCGAAACTTCTTACGAATTGGGAATTTTATACGCAGCATTGGAGAACAAAAAGGAAGCGGCTAAATACCTGCGAAAAGCAAAAGACTATTACAAAAGTATAAACGCCGATACAATAGTTGAAAGAATCAATTCAGTGCTTAAATGATACCCGGCTAAATCTTCAGTTTTGCATTTTTGTACAGTAACCAAACGAGCATACTTCTCCCTGCAATTTCTGAAACTGACTGGTATACTTCATCTTTAAGTTTCTTATTTACTTTCAAAAAGTTATATTATTCACGGTGTTTAAAATCCTGTTTTAATAACGAGCATAAAAATGAAATTTTCTGATTTTAAAAAAACCGTGGATACCGAACGAGGCAAAGATCAATTTGCTCAGTTGAATGGTTCAACAGAATCTGTAAAGAACCTTAAAGTGATCCTTGATATCGTTAATACGATAAACAGGTCGCTTATTCTTGAAGATGTGCTTCAGATAGTACTTATAAATGCTATCCGTTTAACTAATTCCGAGCGGGGATTCATAGTTCTTCAGAACCCATCGGGTAAGTTAGAATATAAATTGGGTATTGATGCAAACGGTAACAACCTGCCTGAATCCCTTTTTAATGTAAGTATGACTGTTGTTGATGATGTTTTTTTCTCCGGTCAGTCAATCTTTATTGAAGGTGCGCAAAGCGATAGAAATTATGAAACGAGCAAAAGTATTTTTCGCCTTGAACTCCAAACAATACTTTGCTCTGCATTAATTACACAGGATAAAAAAATCGGGCTTATCTATGTTGACAGCAAGCAGCTCCATAAAATTAAAGCGAGTGAAATAACAGACACTTTTGAGATATTTGCAGGCCAGGCAGCTACGGCAATCCGAAATGCACAGTTATACAACGGGCAGGTAATGGCTTACAATGCTTTGCAGGAAGCAAACACACAACTGATCAAAGCAGAAAGAAAAGCTCTCAAGTCAAGTATTGATTCTGAAATCGGACAGGCTTTACAGGGGCTTGTACATCTGGCATTGCTCGAAACTGAAAGCCTTGCAAGAACTATCGAAAAAGCTCAGAAAGATTTTGAAAGCGAACCGCGCGAGGTTGATTCAATACTATTTGACAGGTTAAAGCTCAAAGTTGAGGTTGCTATTGACAGCATCAGAAACATCCAGAAATATGCACAGGTTCTGCTCGAAACATCTATAATAAATCTGAACAAAGATACCGGTGATCTTAACAAAACCATACAATCGGTTATTAAATACATTTCTCCCATGAAAGAGTTTTACTCTGTTACTTTCAGAACAGAGTTCAACACTTTGCCGGTAATTAATTATGATTCTGAGCAAATACAGCATCTCCTCGTGCATCTTTTTACGAATTCTGCCAAAGCAAAAAAGAATGCTACTATTTTGATAAGAACTTACTCCGATGACAAAAATGTGTTTGTTGAGATTGAAGATGATGGCCCGGGTTTTCCCGATGATAAAAAAGATAAAATATTTGAGATCGGCATTGCTTCAAAAAGCAGCTATGGTCTTTTCCTTTGCAAGAGCATTGTTGACCAGCATAACGGACAAATAAAAGTATTAGACAAAGCAGCCGGTGCAGCGGTTCAGTTTACTTTACCAATAAGATAAAAAATGTCAGACACAATTAAATATTTCAGGCATCTTTATGATCCTATCTATTTCCCTATCCAGGTAGTAGATGAGTACGGTCAGATCATATACATCAATAAGCCGTTTTCAGAACTTTGGGGATTCAATATCTCTGAACTGAAGGAATACTCTGTCTTTCGCGACCCGGAGCTGAAGAGAAACGGTATCCAGGCTGTAATTCAGGAAGTTTTTAACACGGGTAATATAAGAATTCAGGATAATTATACCGACTCATTGCTTCGCAGTAAAGAAATTACTATACCGTTTTTCAGAACGGGCATTTATCCGATCAGTGTCGGCGATAAAAAATATGTTGTCCTGTTTCATGAAGACCAAACCGATAAAGTACTTGCCGAGGAAGAAGTTAAAAGGGCACGCGACGGAAACAAAGAAGCAGAAAGACTTAAAAATACTTTTCTGAACGTCCTTTCACACGAATTGAGAACTCCGTTGAATATCATACTGGGTTATTCCTCTATTATAAGAGAAAACCTTAAAGACAAAGTCAGTTCTGAAGATAAAATCTATCTTGAAAATCTTTACAGCGGCAGCGAGCGTTTGTTCAAAAGTATAACTCAAATGCTTGAGTTTGCCCAAATTGAAGCCGGCGAGTATAAATTAAATATCGAACGGGTTGACTTGAGCAAGGTCATAAAAGACTGTCTTAATCTTGTAAGAAATTTTGCCATTGAGAAGAAGCTTGATATAAAAACAAACTTTATGAAAGAACCGATTTTTGTGGACATTGATCTGCATTGCGTTGAAAATGCAATCAATAATCTTCTTAGCAATGCTGTAAAGTTTACTAAGCAGGGATTCATTGAGGTAGAGCTTAATGTGCTTGAAGACCGGGAACTTGCCGTTTGTAAAATACGTGATTCGGGAATCGGAATCTCAACTCAATATATGGACCACCTCTTCAGACCATTCAGCCAGGAGGATCTTAATATTGGAAGAAATTACGAAGGAAATGGTTTGGGGCTTGCACTTTCTAAAAGGTATATAGAAAAAATGGGCGGCTCTCTTCTTGTTGACAGCATAAAAGGCGTTGGTTCAACATTTACATTTACTTTACCGCTTTCACAATCAGCTATTAAGACCCGAAAGCCCGAAGAAGTTAAAGTTGATCGTGGTCTTCCGAAAATTTTAATGCTTGATGATTCGGGGTCGTCATATGAACTGCTTAATGCTTTTCTTAAAAACGCATATGAGATTAAAGTTTATTCATTAAGAGACTTTAAACTGCAATTTATACGCGAGCATGATTTCAGCGCTATCGTGTTTGATGTAAATCAGACTCATTGGGAACAGAGTATTCTTATCTGTAAAGATTTAAAAAACAACGACCCGCTAAAACGACCGGTTGTCATTCTTTCGAGCGAATTTAATGAGGCAAAAATCCAAAGGTTTTATGATGCCGGTGCAGATAAATTTCTTGTAAAACCTTTCTCTAAAAAAGAACTTCTCGGCTCGCTTAATGAAACTATAAAAGTTTCAAATTGATTTTTCACTTCATCTTGTATAACTGCCACCACGGTGTTCCCGGCGCCTCATGATGCTCATGATACCCGAAGAAATAACAGCTTAACATCGCAAGCAGATGATTTGGTTTCTGTGTCCGCGCCTTGTGAGGTTCCATCTCCTCAGTATGCGGAAGCATATGCGGGCGATAGGTGCCGAAGTAAAAAAGCTGCAGTGTTCCGAGGAATGCAGGTATAACCCAAAAACCCCATATTGACGCTTCATTAAAATGCAGCTTTAAATAATTGAATGCTACAGCCATAATGATAAGCTGCATTACTGTTGTATATCTCCAGAGAAAAATTCCCCACCAAATAAAAAAGTTTTGTGATTTCATTTAAAAATCAGGATCATTCTTTTCCCCGGGCGATTTGTGATGCCTGAAGTGATTCTCCTGAAGCTTTTTATAAGACAGTCCGGCAAATAAAAACGATGATATAATTCCCAAAAACCTGTTTACGTTCTTATTCTTTGATATATTACCATGCATTGCATCATGACCGGTAATAAACAAACCGGTGTACGAGTACGCCTGTATCAGAATGTGTATATAAAATACCGGCGAGAGCGTATCAACATTTACATAAGTCAATATGTAATACAAGTGAAGAAGCCACGCAGTTATAATTGTTACAGCTATTAATATTCCCATCTTTTAATATCCGTTTGGTTAATCTGTTATTTTAATTTTATATGAACAGCATGAGCAAAATAAAAAAGACAAGCTGTATAATAAAGTAATGATCAAGGATTGCGTAAGATATCTTTAACCTGAGCAAGCCGGTAAAAAGTGTTGAAATGAAAGTAATACCAAACCATGCATAATAATTTTGTATCGGAATTATATTGTTTCCCCAGTTCCAGTAACCGAGCTTCATAGCCACAGGTTCAAGCACCATGTCAAACAACACTGCAAGAGTTGAAGCCAGCAAAGCCACAAGAAAAACATTCCGGTCAATTGTATATGCAATGCTGATTGCGCCGAGCATTACCATTACCCAATTAAAACCGATAATCAGCGGCACTTCAAATAACTTTAAGCCTAGAACATCGCCATAAGAATACTCACCAAATATTACTCCTGTTTTTACACCGTAAGCTTCAAGAATAAAAGTTACTAAAAATGTAATCACAGCCCAGAAAAACAATTTAACATTTGCTTCACGTAAAACAACGTAAAACACAACCGATCCTGTAATTAAAAGCGTATAGGGTGTCAGCAATAACATCAAACTTTTTAATGAAGCCAACAAATGCCCTATTGTTCCGACAATAAAGATCAGGTATAAAAAAGAGATTGCTTTTGATTCTGTTAATATTTTCTGTCTTTCCATAATACTTTGCGCGTACGGGTTTTTATAAGTGAGCGTACACCCAATATAAACATAATTATTATCTGGAATGGGTGCAGGCTTAGATTTAATACTACCTGCTGCCTGCTTTTTAATGAAACTAAAATTCTGTTCGCGATAATCATGAAGGATGCAATATAAACTGCTGCAGATGCCGTCATAATAACCGGAGATAAAAATACCAGTGTCAAAGCAAGCAGTAAAAGAATAAATACAATTGGTGATGTATTAAATCCTGCGTAAAAATTTTTTGTAAAGCCGTTAAATGCTTCAATGATCCCGCCGTACATCCTGCAAAATATATAATCGCCTCCGAGGAGTGTGATTATTTTAACCTTCTTATGCTTAACTGATCGTGCAAGCTCCATGTCTTCAACCAGTTTGTTTCTGACTGCAGCGTGCCCGCCGGAATCTTCATAAGTTTTTCTGTCCCAAAACATAAACTGACCATTGGCGGCTACAAATTCCTTTCTGTCCGAGGTGAGCACCTTTTTAAGGGGAAGAAAACTTAAGAGCAGCCAGTTCATAAGAGGGACAGTCAATAGCTCTCCAAATGACTTGATGACCTGCGTTGGAAATACCGTAAGCATCTTTGCGTTATTAGCAATCCTTTGTTTTGCAGCGAGAGAAACAGCCTTGCGCTTCAGCTTTACGTCAGCATCAATAAATAAAAGGAGATTGCCGCCTGAGGCTTTATACAACTGATGGCACGCAAAATTTTTTCCGAGCCAGCCTGAAGGAAGAACCCCGCCTTTTATTAGTTTAAGGTTTTTAAATTCAGGCAGCATGGCTTCAACTATCCCGGCAGTATTATCGGTTGACTGATCGTCAAGTACAATAACTTCATTAATTTTTATATCTTGATCCAAAACACTTTCCAGACACTCTTGAATATTCTTCGCTTCATTTCTTGCCGGAATCAGAACCGATATTTCTGCATCAACCTCAAAGTTATTGTATGTCGGCTTTATTTCCGGGGCAGTAATAAAATTGTATGCCGAAATAATTACTGCGATGCCAAGCGGTACAAGAAACAGGAATCCAAACATTAGCTTTGTAACAGATTATTTTTTCCGGGGACAAATTGAACTTCATCAAGTTTTTTAAGATTTACGTGAATAAGTTTATTGTAATGATCAAAATTTTCAATCACTTCGCCGGCAGATAACAGTTCGCCGAATCTGCAGATCACAAATGGTTTTCTCTCATTGCCATAAATAATTTTGAAAGCCGCTATTAATACCTGAGTGAAGGGTTTCGTATTAATAAACTTTTTTATTCCCTCTTTAATTGATAATGGTCTTTTATCATATGGTTCAATTTCACCTTGCGGATAGAATACCACATAATTAAAGGGTGATTTAAGGATTTCCTGCGTATAGCTTATAGTTTCAATTATGCTTTTAGGGTTATTATGATTTATTGAGTAGGCTCCTACCTTCCTGAAAAACCAATATTTTTTTAATTGTTCTTCAAGCATCAACAAATGTATTTTTTTATCTGTGAATTTCTTCATCACATAATCTACAAAGAAGCCATCCCACCAAGAGAAATGATTAGGTGTAATTACCAAACTCCGGCTGTCATCAATATTTGGTTTATCATTAAGCAGATAAATGCCTGAAAAATTCTTTTTTAATAATCTGAAGATATAAAAGTCATACAGGGACCTTGCCCATTTTTTATGTTCGGCTTTAATCAGCATAATCTTTCTTTACCAAATCTGAAACAATTTTGCCTGAGAGAATAACGAGTGGTATCCCACCGCCCGGATGAACACTCCCGCCGCAAAAATTAATCCTTTTACCCACCGGGATTTGTTCGGGTGGCGGAGGAATGCCGAGTATTTACTATTTGAAGAAACACCGTATATACTGCCCCCGATGCTTACGGTGTACTTTTCAAGCATTGGCGGAGTAAGAAAACTTTCAACTGAAATTGAGTTTTTCAGATCTATCCCAAGTGCTGCATTAATTTTATTTATGGTTCGCTGCCGTGTAACAAAAAGCTGTTCATCCCAATCCTGACCTGAATCGTACGGAGTATTTATCATTACAAACCAGTTTTCATATCCTTCCGGAGCATCGCCTTTATTAATTTTGGAAGAAATGTATATATAAATTGTTGGATCTTCAAAACAGATTTTCCGGATAAATATATCATCAAATTCTTTTTTGTAATCTTCAGAGAAAAGAATATTGTGAGTTTCAAGTTTATCGTGGCTGCCCTTCACACCCCAGTAAAACACGATCCCGGAAAGATGGCTCAGGCTTTGTCAATTTCTTTTCGTTTTCCGAATAAACATCTTTCAACAGGTACTGATATGTATAATTCACATCAACATTTGAAATAACTATATCGTAATCCATTTCCTGTCCGTTAACAACAATACCCGCTGCTCTGTTATTTTTAATTAATATTTTTTCACCCCGGGCCTCATAATTAATTGTAACACCTGAATCAAAGCATAGTTTCTGCAGCGCTTCTGAAATTGAAATTATCCCGCCCTCCGGAATAAAGGCGCCAAGGTTATATTCTACATGAGGAATTATGTTAAGCGCAGCCGGCGCGCGGTAGGGATCAGAACCATTGTATGTAGCATAGCGATCGAATAGCTGTACAGTTTTTTTATCCTGGAAAAAGGATCTGTTTGCCCTGTGCATTGTTCTGAATGGATCAATCTTGTTTAAGCGTAAAAGTGTACTGACAGCTTTGAGGTTAAAATAAGTTTTTATTGAGGAAGGATTATTATAAAGAAATAAATCTGCGGTGAGATCATATATGTTTTTACAATATTCAAGATACTTTTTAACAGAATAAGCGTTGTCGGCTGTATTCGTTTCAATCTCCTTTGCAAATTCATCCGGATCTGAATATGCATTAATTACCGTTCCATCCGGATAAAAATATTTACAAACCGGATTAAGTTCACGTATCTGAATATACTTTTCCATCTGCTTGCCGGCAGAATCAAATAATTCTTTGAGAACAAAAGTCATTGTAAGCAGCGAGGGTCCGGTATCAAACCTGAAACCGTTAATTAATAGATTGCCTGCCTTTCCTCCAGCCGAATTATTCTGTTCAAATATATCCACTTGAAAGCCTGCGTTAGCCAATCTTATTGCTGCTGAAAGACCGCCCAAATCTGCGCCTATAACTGCTGCTTTCATATTAACCCCGGTGTTTAAAGTAGTTATAGAACAGCAGCCAGTAGGAAATCATTGAGAACGAATAGAAAAAATCTTCTGCGGGAATTGTAATGATTCGCAATCCGAAAATTTCATTCTCATTATAAGTAACCACAGGCAGAGAGGTAAGAAAATAATTAACTGCAAGGAAAGGAATAAAAGTAATCAACATTGTTATCCAGTAAACCCGTGACTGCAGCATTGCAGGGTAAAGATATAATGCAGAGGGAAAAAATACTGCTGTAATCATGAATACTGTAAACGTATAAGATTGATCATTAAATATAATCGCTGCTATCAATAATAAAATTACCGGTATAGCAAAAAATGAACGACTTATTTTTAAATCTTTTTCCCTGAGGTAGAATGATACGGTTTCGTAAATAAAAATGCAGCTATACGGAACAGTGATAAAGAATAAAATTTCTTCAATTGGTAAACGAAACAGCGTTACACCGGTAACATATGCCGGATTAAAAGCCCAGTCGCCGCGCCATGTTGCAAGCACATCCCAGGCTATATAAACCGGGCTGACTACCATCACAGAATTGATATAGTATTTCAGATTTTTATAGAATCGAAGGTTCTTTTCATTTGAAAGCAGGAGAGGAATCAGAATGATAAAAATATTTATCAGAAGATAAACACACATCGTTTTGCCAATGATATAGCAATATGCTTAAGCTCGTTAATATTTTCACTGCTGAGGCGGTTGCTTTCAAGCATAAATTCGATTATTCCTTTTTGCAGCGTATAGTCAACTTCTGAATAATCACGCTCTTTAAGCAGCTCCACTATAACCTGCTGATCTTCACGTCGTTCTTTGCCGTAGCCTAAAATTCCCGGAAGATGGTGAAGAATAGAGAATCTTATAAAGCGGATTTCAAGGTCTCTTGGTTCTAGCTGCACTGATTTTTCAAGTATATCCAGAGCAGATATAACATAACTTAATTTTGAGAAAGGATTGAAAACGTGTTTTGCTTTCAATGCATCCACTGCGCCATAGTATGCAATTATAATAGGCTGCGGACTTTTGGAATAATTTCTATGAAGAAATCCCTCAAGCGCTGCAAGCTGGCTTTCATCTTCAACAGCCTGATAAAATAGTTCGCGGTTAATCCTGAGGTGAGACGTATCAACTTTAGATTTTTCTGAAGTAAACGCGTAGGGAGTCTCATTAAGAATGAAAACGAAACAAAAAACTGCAAAAATTATTTTCATCAGGTTATTCTCAGAATTTTTAATTCAAAAAAAGTTTTTGCAAACAAAGCAAGCTTGGTAAAATTGGAAACCCTTACACGTTTTTTCATCAGGTCTTTAACCTGAAGTTTTCTGATCTTCTTAAAAAGTATCCAATAATACATATAGGCTGAATAAACTCCAAGCCTCACACCACCAGGCAACCTCTTAATACCCCAGAATGCAAGTTAAAACTCTTTCTGAATTTCGATTTCAAGTTTTCGTTTATTCTCATCATCTATCAGCGTCATACTGCTAACCCCCGGCAGATAAATCCTTCCCCGTTCGGCAAGATCGCACTTAATGTCGCGCAAAAAATTTACTTTTTGAAATGCAGAACCTAGTGCACGCGCCGAAGGGACAAGTTTGTCAAATAATTCATTATCATTCCCACAAAACACTTTCAGGCACATCAGCCCTACTACTTCTGCGGAACCGTAAACGTAGTCATCGTAATGATCTTTTTCATAATAATTATTGTAAAGGTCCAGCTCCATGCTGTTCAGGAAATCAGTTATATATTTTTTATCAATCCGGTATTCATTCACAGTTTTCTGAAAAGCGTTCAATACGGGATTAACTGAAATGCCTTCACGGATTGCATATTCAGTATCGCTGCGGAACTGCATAAGCATTTCACGCCTGTTGTAATTGTAAAAGGAATAAACAATTTCATCAGCAAGTCTAACATAGCCGTAAATTGCGTAAATAGCCGCTCTGTATGCCGGAGCAAAAACTCTTATACCGAGGCTGAAAGAAGTGCTGTATTTTCTTGTGATTAATTTGCGACTTTATAGCTGGTTTTATGATATAGCTGTTCCATAATCATTCCGGATTCTTTCTGTTACAAGTTTTGAACTGATTATAACCATAGGCAGCCCAGTGCCCGGTGTTGTTGAGGCGCCAACGTAATAAAGATTGGGAAGCTTCTCATCTTTATTTTTTGGTCTGAATGCGCCTACCTGCATAATGTCATGCGCTAATCCTAGCCCGGAGCCTCTGTAAAGATTAAACTTCTTTTCCCAGTCCTCCGGTGTAAATACTTTTTTAACAAGAATATTTTCTTTTATGTTAAAGTTTGAACGTTTGCTTAAATCATCTATTATAATATCAGCGAGTTCTTGCCGTCGCTCCAGTCAGGGTTGTATCGTCTGTCCGGAACCGGGCAAAGAATAAAAATATTTTCACAGCCTTCAGGTTCACAATCAGATGCAGACTTTGAAAGGACGTTCACATAGTAATAGGGTTTTTGCGGACTTACGGATGACGTAAAAATCTTATCTGCATAACCTCTGAAATTATTACCAAGAAAATAATTGTGGTGCATCAGCGTATCAACCTTTCCTTTAACACCGAGGTAGATTGTAAATGGTGCGAGCGTCCAGTTCATTTTATCCAGCTTCTGTTGACTGAAGTTCTTTCTTCCAAGCATTTTGCCTCTGAAAGACGCAGCATCTGAATTCGAAACAAAAATATCCGCATTCCATTCTCTGCCGAGGTTATCCATTACCGAATATATTTTCCCGTTCGAATTAGAAATCATCACTACTTCGGTACTAAAAATAAAGTTAACTCCTTTTTCCCAGAGGATTTTCATCAATTCATTAACCAGCGTATACATGCCGCCTTCAACCTTCCAGTAGCCATCATGCCTCATTTCGGTATAGTTAAGCAGAGAATAAATTGCCGGGGTCTGAAAAGGTGTTGAACCCAGAAAAAAAAGCAACCAGAGAAAAATGATCCTAACCTCGTTGGAATTAAAGTTCTTTTCAACTTCCGACCAAAGATTTCTGAAGAGATAGGGCAGGTGCTTCATAGGAACTTTTGTAAGTGTATGCAGATACTTAATCAAACTATCAAAATTTGATTTTACAACTTTGTTCTCTGTTTCGTGAAAAAACTGTCCTGCTCTTTTAAGATACTGCTCAACTTTACCAGCAAGCCCGGGTTCAATATCCTTAAACTCCTCCTCTAATTTTTGAAGGTCTTTCCAAATTCTATAGGATTTTGGATTTCTTTCAAAGAATACCTGGTAAAGCGGGTCAAGCGGTGTAAGTTTAACAGGATTTTTTAGTCCGCAGCTATTAAACAGTTCGTCAAACTCATAACTCATGCTCATAAAGGAGGGACCAAAATCAAATGTAAATCCATCTGTTTTAAGCTGATTAAGCCTTCCGCCCGGTGTTGAATGTTTTTCAATTACAGTTACGTCATATCCATCCGTGACGAGCCTGAGGGCTGTTGCCAATCCTCCTAAGCCGGAACCAATAATTATTGCTTTCTTATTCGTTTTTTGCATAGTTGTAAGTAAAAACGAAATTTTGATTCAATTAGTTCCGTGAAAAGAGCCTTTTTTTAAGAATTATGATAATAAGCTGCTTCTTTCACGGACACTGAATTGTATCAGCAAATTTAATTTAAAATATTTCTAATAGGTAGATGAGGGAATCCGGTAGACCAGATGATATTGCAAACTATTTCAGGCGGCAAAACATTGATAACTTCAGGCGGTAATTTCGCTATAAAGCCAATATAAATATTCCATTTAATGCAGATAATCATTATTTTTAGAAAAAAATTTAGTATATGTATTTCAATGAACGGAAATACGCAAAGCCCTTTTTCAAATGAGCTGGCGGCAAAACGCAGTTGTTAAATCAATTTAAGAATTTCTTTCCCGAAGATTTAAAGAATGGCAAGATTAAGTACTATTATGAACCATTTCTTGGCAGTGGTGCTGTTTTCTTTTTTATTGCTCAAAATTATCCGATTAAGAAAGCTTTTTTATCCGATATTAATGAAGAATTAATTCTTACATATAATGCAGTTAAGAATGACGTTTCAACTTTAATTAAAAATTTAAAGAAATTAAAGCGGGATTATTATTCTTTAAATGAGAAGTATCAGGAATTATTTTTCTATAAACACAGAGATACATATAATAAGGAGAAATCTAAAATTGATTTCACAGCGTACTCAAAAGAGTGGGTTGTTAGAGCAGCTCAAATGATTTTCTTAAATAAAACCTGCTTTAATGGTTTATTCAGTTTAAATAGAAAAGGAGAGTTTAATGTTCCTTTTGGCAGATATAAAAATCCAGGGATTCTTAATGAAGAAAATCTATTACTTGCATCAGAAGTTTTAAAGATCGCGGAAATCAGCCTAACTGATTTTGAATTGATACAGGAGTATATAACTCATGATTTTTTTGTTTATTTCGATCCTCCTTACCGACCAATCAGTAAAACTTCAAGTTTCACATCTTATAGCAAACATGAATTTAATGACAAAGATCAGAAAAGACTCGCAAAGCTATTCAAAGAATTGGGAATCAATGGAAATAAATTGATGCTAAGTAATTCTGATCCTCATAATGAAAACTCTTCAGATAATTTTTTTGAAAACCATTATTCTGATTTTATGATAGAAAAAGTTAAAGCAAGCAGAATGATTAACTGTAAAGGAGATAAAAGAGGTGCGATAAATGAGCTTATAATTACCAATTATAATTTGGGAGCAATCCAATGAATTATATTCCTTCACCCAATTATTTTAAAATATATTATACTTATCAAAAATATCCAGATATTTTTAAACCAACCGATAGGGTTCCGATCAGGAAGATTAAAATTGACAAAAAGAGATTAGATTATTCAAATGATATTTATGAGGAAACAGTAAATGAAATTATCAATAATTTCCACATAGAGGGATGGGAACCTATTTTTATCACACCGGATTTTTATTTATCTGATGGTCATCACAGACTAAAAGCAGCGAAAAAGATGGGACTAAAATATATTGATGTAGTCATTGTCGAATACGAAATGTTAAAGTGACTTTATTAATATTTTAAATGAGCTTTTCATAACTATAACAATGAAGTTTTAATGGCTGGTTATCTTTTCAATTTAGACAGCATAAATTCTCTTGAACTTTATATTCATAACGGAATTTATTCTACAAAACTATCTATTCCAGCTGGTGTTTGGAAAAACATCATGAGGCAACATTTGCTGATTATGCGACAATGAAAGAGGGCGATAATGTTTATTTCTTCATAATTAGGAAAATATATGGGGTTGGTGAGTTGGTAAGTGTTGGACGTGATTGCAAATATTGCAATTTTCCGCATGCTGGGTTACCTCAGAACTTTGAGTATAACAGCATTAGAAATACTTTACTATGGAATGAGGGAAATTTTAATAATAATCAAAGATGGATATGTTTGTTTAAGCCAGCTCCTTATTTCTTTAGAAATGGGATTGATATGGATGACATATTATCGTCAAATCCGGATTCTTTTAGGATGCTTCGAGCTTTTTGGAAGGTATCATTTATCAAATTTGATGATGAAGAAAATCAGGCGTTTAGAGATGCCTTGTTAAAATTCAATCAGGATGCGCTGACAAATAATCACAATGACGTATTATTTAATTCTAATTTTAGTGAAATGCATGAGAGATTAAGAAATGATTTTGAATTAGAAAATTATTTGCTTGATGTTGGTCCCATATTAGAAAGTTGTTCTGAGAATAATAAGTTAAAACATGAAATGGCAATTGAGGCTGGTTTATTATACCAATTATCTAATGATCACAATCCAACTGAATTAATTTTCGGCAGATGGGATTATTTATCACATCAAGTAATTGCTTTGCCATTTAAACCAATTGATTATATGGATAAAATGGATGTTTTTGGTTATTCTTATATTACCGGCTATAATCCTACATAGTCGAACTATCTAGTTATTGAGATAAAAAAAGATGAGGCTAAGATTGAAGATTTAGAACAATTAATGAAATATGTCGATTGGATAAAGGATGAATATTGTCATGGTGATTATAATATGATTGAAGCATTTTTGGTAGCATTTAATTTTAACGATAGTCTTATTAACCAAAAAGAAAGCATTGCATTTAGAAAATTTACTGTGGGTAGACGTCCCGCAAAATCTTTTGAGTGGACAAAATTGCGGTTGATAAGTTATCAGTTTGATAACAGAGAAAAAAGAATAATATTTAATCCTATTGATGTTTAATTCAGAAATTAATTTAGAGAATACTTCCATGTGGTCCTTTCCCGAGAGGGGGAAATGGGCAACTCACAATCCAAAATATCGTGGCAATTTTGCTCCACAAATTGCCCGAAATCTTATTCTTAATTATTCTTCTGAGGGAGAATTAATTTTAGACCCCATGGTCGGTTCCGGAACAACATTGATTGAAGCAAAACTTTTACATAGAAGTGCAGTTGGAATTGACATTAATCCCGAGGCGGTTGAACTATCTAAAAAAGCGCTTGAGTTTAATTATAATACTAACAGCAAACAAGGAGTAATTAAAGGAGATGCAAGAGATTTATCTATTTTTGATGATAACCAATTTGATTTAATAATAATTCATCCTCCATATTTGAATATAGTAAGGTATTCAAATGAATAAATACAGGAAGATTTGTCTTCAATTAGCTCATTACCCAAATTTTGTGATGAAATAGAAAAAGTGACGGCAGAACTTTACAGGGTTCTGAAACCAAATCGTTATTGTGCAATATTAATTGGAGATACGCGCAAAGCACAACATTATGTGCCTATTTCTTATAATGTAATGGAAAGATTTCTTAAAGCAGGTTTTGCTCTGAAAGAAGAAATAATAAAAGCACAGCATAACTGTGTTAATTCAAAGCGATGGGAATTAAAAGCAAAACAATACAAATTCTATTTAATAATGCACGAGCATCTTTTCGTTTTCCGAAAACCAAAAGCAGATGAAAATCTTTCAAGAATTTCATGGTCAATGAAAAAGAGAAGCTGAAAGCAGCCACACTGCGCTACGCCCACAGGAAGTGAAACATCAGTTATACTCATCCCAGCTTTTTATTGCCAGGCTCCCATCCTTGTAATGCTTCATGGATTTAAAAAATTGTTTGGCGAACTGAACATCCGTAAACAATGGAATATTCAGATCAACAGCCTTTCTTCTAATCAGGTAATCATTATCGAGTTCAACTTTTTCAGCCGTCTTGGGAATATTTATTACAAGATCTATTTTACCTTCTGCCATATAGGTGAGTATTGAGGGCTCCTGATTCTCGAAGGTCCTGAAAAGAGGAGTTACTTCAATACCGTTCTGTTTATAGAAATCGGCGGTGCCTTTGGTGCCATAGAATTTGATTCCAATGTTCTGAAGGTAAACCAATTCCTCGATAAGTTCAGCCTTGCTTTTTAAAACACCTGTTGAAAGCATAATGGCTTTTTGGGGAATTCTGTATCCCGTTGACATAAGGCTCTTTAAAAAAGCCTCGTTAAAATCATCGCCAAGGCATGCAACTTCACCAGTAGATGACATTTCAACACCGGTAACAGGATCGGAGCCTTTTAATCTTGTAAATGAAAATTGTGATGCCTTCACTCCAACGTAATCAACATCAAAAGACGTCCTGTCTATAATGGGGACTCGCTCGCCCATCATAAGTTTTGTTGCTATTTCAATAAAATTAATTTTTAGTGTTTTTGAGACGAACGGAAAACTTCTTGATGCACGCAGGTTACATTCTATAACTTTAACTTCATTATCTTTAGCAATAAATTGAATATTAAAAGGTCCTGTTATGTTGAGTTCTCTGGCTACTTGTTTTGTTATCAACTTAACACGACGAATCGTTTCCAGATAAGTACGCTGCGGAGGTAAAACCAGCGTTGCATCACCCGAGTGAACTCCGGCATTTTCAACATGCTCTGAAATAGCCCAGCAAAATACTTCACCATTGTTAGCTACAGCGTCAACTTCAATTTCTCTGGCATCAGTAATAAATTTGCTGAGCACAACGGGATGTTCCCTGTTCAGATCGGTAGCTTTTTTAAGATAATCATCCAGTTCGTCTTCAGTAAGGACGATGCTCATTGCTGCACCGCTCAGAACATAACTCGGTCGTATAAGAACCGGGTACGTGACTTTATTTGCAAATTCTTTTGCATCTTCGAGGGTCGTTACCTCTTTCCATTCCGGCTGATCAACGACAATTCTGTCAAGGATATTCGAAAACTTGTGCCGGCTTTCTGCATTGTCTATCTGTACAGGAGATGTGCCAATAATTTTTATACCGGCATTGTGCAGCCTCATTGCAAGATTATTTGGTACTTGCCCCCCCATGGAAATTATCACGCCTTCCGGTTTTTCTTTTTCATAAATATCAAGAACTCTTTCAAAGGTTAATTGTTCAAAGTATAGCTTGTTACATATATCATAATCCGTCGAAACAGTTTCAGGATTACAATTGATCATTATAGTTTTGAAATTAAGCTTGTTAAGTGTCATCACTGCATTAACACAACACCAATCGAACTCAACTGACGAACCAATCCTGTAAGCTCCGCTTCCAAGAACCACAATCTGATCAGGCTCACTGCAGACAATATCATCATCTTTTCCATGATATGTCAGGTACAGATAATTTGTTTGTGCAGGGAATTCAGCAGCCATAGTATCAATTTGCTTAACTACCGGTAAAACCCCGAGTTCTTTTCTTCTATATCTGACCGCCATTTCATTCGAGTTTACTAATGCAGCAATTTGCTGATCCGAAAATCCGTTTTTCTTTGCCTTATGCATGAGAGTTTCATCAAGCTCACTTAGCTTTTTACCGGAGATGATTTTATCCATTTCAACAATGTTCTTCATTTTATAAAGGAACCACCTGGTGATTTTAGTTAAATCGTAAATCCGGTCAATTGAGTAGCCCTCCTGAAGAGCCTGGGCAATGGCGAATATCCGTTTATCGGTTGGATTAGCTAGTTCTTCATCAAGGTTTTCAAATAAGAAATCGTTACCAACAAAGCCCGCTTTGCCAACTTCGAGCATTCGGATTGCTTTCTGTAAAACTTCTTCAAAGCTTCTGCCAAGCGACATAACTTCGCCAACAGATTTCATTTCGCTGCCGAGCTGTGTACTTACTTTTTGAAATTTTTGCAAGTCCCATCTGGGAAATTTTAATGCAATGTAATCAAGCGCCGGTTCAAAACAAGCTGAGGTTTCCTGCGTGATAATATTTACAACTTCATTGAGTGCATAACCAAGTGCAAGTTTTGTAGCAATGAATGCAAGAGGATAGCCGGTAGCCTTTGAGGCTAATGCAGAACTTCTGCTTAAGCGTGCATTTACTTCAATTATTCTGTAATCATCGCTGTTTGGATCAAGAGCATACTGAATGTTACATTCACCGATAACCCCGAGATGTCTTATCAGCTTTATACCGATAGAACGAAGCTTAAAATTTTCCTGTGCTGATAAAGTCTGAACCGGTGCAACAACCACACTATCTCCTGTATGGATTCCCATCGGGTCAATATTTTCCATTGAGCAGATGGTAATGCAATTATTGTATTTATCGCGGACAATTTCGTACTCAACCTCTTTCCATCCGTAAAGAGATTCTTCAATCAAAATTTGTTTTGTGAATGAAAATGCACGCTTTGATTTTTCGATAAGTTCCTGCTTGTTGTTTACTATTCCGGATCCCAATCCCCCAAGCGCATAGGCTATACGAACCATAACCGGAAAGCTGATTTCTTCTGCTGCTGCGACTGCTTCGTCAACAGAACGAGCAGTTTTGCTTCGAGCAACTTTTAAACCAACCTCCCCGCATCGCTTTGCGAACAGGAAGCGGTCTTCCGTATCTTGAATTGATTCAACGGGAGTACCGAGAACACGTATATTATATTTTTCAAGTATTCCCTGCTCATATAGTTCAACTCCAACATTCAGTGCAGTCTGTCCACCGAACTGAAGCAGTATGCTGTCCGGTTGTTCTTTTTGAATTATCTTTTCAACAAATTCTGTTTTAATGGGAAGGAAGTAAACTTTATCAGCAAAGTTTTCGGATGTTTGAATTGTTGCAATGTTAGGATTAACAAGTACGGACGTTACCCCGTCTTCTTTGAGCGCTTTTATTGCCTGGCTTCCGGAGTAATCAAACTCGCCTGCCTGCCCGATCTGCAATGCTCCTGAACCGAGGATCAATACTTTTTTGGGCTTACCTTTTTTTATCATTTTGTTTTAGCTTGTATTGTTATGCCGAACTGTTTTCAGCATGCTTTTTAAATTAACTATCCCGAAAACGTTACGGGAGGTATTTTGTGTTATTTTAATGCACGTACGAACATATCAAAAATAAATTCACAGTCATCAGGACCGGGCGAAGCCTCGGGATGAAACTGTGCAGCAAAGTACGGTTTCGATATATGAATTATCCCTTCGTTGGTACCGTCATTGTCATTTACAAACCACTCGCGCCAGTCTTCCGGTAAAGTATCTGACTGCACAGCATAACCATGGTTCTGAGAAGTTATATAACATCTCTTTGTTCCAAGTTCATTGCAAGGCTGATTGTGCCCGCGGTGACCATACTTCAACTTGTAAGTATCTGCGCCTGCTGCAAGCGCAAGTATCTGCGAGCCGAGACAAATACCGAGTATGGGCTGACCATTTCGTAATGCTTTTTTTGTATGTTCTATTGCAGCTACGTTCATTTTAGGATCACCGGGACCGTTTGATAGCATAATACCATCAGCTTTTACTGTTGTGAAGTCGTAATCATAAGGAACTCTTATTACGGAAATATTACGTCCTAAAAAAGCTTTTATTATGTTGTTTTTCGTACCGCAGTCAACCAGAATTACTTTCTTTTTTCCTTTTCCATATTCGATTGGGTCTTTAATGCTGACTTCAGAAACCAGGTCCGATTCATTTGGACCATTAAACCCCGGGTCGTTCTTATCATCAATAATTATTTTACCGGGCATTGTTCCTTTGTCACGCAATTTTCTGGTCAGCATTCTTGTATCAATTCCTGTAATACCCGGTATTCTTTTCTCTTTCATCCAATCGGCTAATGATCTTTCTGCATTCCAGTGAGAATATTCTTCTGAATAATCGGACACAACTAATGCCCTTATATGAATATTTTCAGATTCGAAGAATTTGTGCAAACCGTTTTCATCTTTATCCGACGGCGGTACGCCATAGTTTCCGATTAGTGGATACGTGCATACAAGTATTTGTCCGCGATAACTTGGATCGGTGAGAGTTTCAGGGTAGCCAACCATACCGGTATTGAACACAACCTCGCCATGTGTATTGCCGGGAAAACCGAAAGATTTTCCTGAAAAGATTGTTCCGTCTTCTAATATTAGCTTTGCTTGCTTATCCATTTCTTCTATTCTGCTTTAACACAAAAGAATAATATTGCCCAAAAGTGTAACCCATCAAAACAAAAAAATAGCCCCATAAGCGGGGCTGCTTAAAAACGAACTTTATATTTATATAAGATAGCGTTTTGATTTTCTCTTACCTGTGTTCCTGATTTTGGTTTGCAAATATAAGCGCATCAGCCAATTTCTGCAAGAATTCTATTTGCTTCAAAAAAATTTCCTGATTTGAATGCATAGTATAACTTCAAAAGAATTAAAGCTTACTTCATCAGAATAAACTTTTTGGTGTCAGTATATTCGCCTGCTGTAAGCCGGTAGAAGTACACCCCGCTTGTCAGATCTAATAAATTGAATGATACGGTTGAGAACTCAACGCTGTGAGACCCGGCTTCTTTATATTCATTTACCAACGATGCTACTTCCCTTCCAAGTAAATCATACACCTTCAATGTTTGAAAAGAAGAGACAGGCGATTGCCAACTGATAATGGTGCCTGAGTTGAATGGATTTGGATAATTCTGCTCAAGTAAAAACATTAGGGGAATGTTAACATCAGCTTCAATTTCATTTGAATAAGTGAAAGCGCCATCAAAGTCAATTTGTTTGAGCCGGTAGAGATATTTGCCTGAATAAATCGTATTATCAATAAAAGAATATGAATGGTCTGAAGTTGATGTACCATTACCTTCCACAAAACCAATCCGGTTAAATTCTCCTATTTTATAACCATCAGGATCATAAGAATCGGCACGTTCAATTTCAAAGCCGAGATTATTTATTTCGGAAGCGGTAATCCATGATAATTTCACGCTTCTGTCAATTACACTTGCAGTGAAGCTGACTAATTCAACCGGGATAACTTCGGGTACGTATGCAGTGGATTCATTTCCATAATAGCTCAATATACCTGCGCTGGAGACGGTACATACTCTGTATGAATAAGTCTGATTCAAATCAACGTCATAATCTTCATAAGTAAAAGTGTTTGAATTGGCGGTATGAATAGTAACGAATGTTGTTGTATCTGCAGGCAAGCCTTTCTTTCTTTGAATTTGGTAACCTGCAATCGGTTCCGGACTAAAACCCGTATCCCAGTTTAAAGTAACTTTCTGCACGTCGTAATGTGCAGAAGCACTAAGGAAGGTCGGCGGTCCTGGAGGGGTTAACATCGAAGATACATTTACATTATCAAAATAGAAAAAATCAATATTATTTGTATTACCTTTATAATAAAATCCCAGGCGGAAACTGCCCGGTATATATAAATTGAGATATTCGGATGATGGACCTACATTACCGGTAGCATGCAGCTCCCAAATTGATGTCCATGAATTACCATCATCAAGCGTATAGGCAAATCCGACCACGCATGTATCAGACCACCAGTCAAGAAAATATTTGAATGACAAAAACAGATAAAGATTCGCAGCCGAAGGAATTTCCGGTGACATTATATAACTCTTACCGTTGAATATTGGTGTCCAGAAGAAAACCATTTCTCCCGGCTGCCCGCCGGCATTAGCTGTATTCTTCCTGTCCCAATTGTTTAATCCCTGGGGTCCTTTAACCACCCATCCATCCCAGCCTGTTGCAAAAGTAAATTCTTCAAAAAAAACAAATGGCGCCAGAGAAGTAAAATACCAAACCGGCGAAACAGAATTACCTGAACCATCAAACTCAACAACGCGCCAGTAATATCTTGTATTCTGAGTAAGATTTCCATAGGCTGACAGATGAAAAGATGTTGATGCAGTGGCTGGATATCCGTTTTGAACTCTTACAGCAGTATCAAGATTCGCAACTTTTAACGAGTCATTGCTGAAATAAACTTCATTGTAAATTGCAGCGGAAGGATTTTCCCAAATCAAGTTATGGTTGGTCAAATGGATCCCTTTTGCTCCCGGGGCGGTTGAAGGATTTGTTGCGCTGCCCGGTCCCTGCGCAAATGATAGATTAGTGCTCAGTAAAAAGAAAATGGTAATGAATGATCTCATAATGTTATCCTGATTAGTTTCAATTCCTGATCAGCAGCATGAAATGTCAAAAGGGTACAGAAATAATTATATTTTTATGATTTTTTTGTGTCAGTAAGACGAAAGACCGGTGTAAACCGCCGATTGCAATTTACAGATATTTATGTTAATTGCAATTGGTGAAAGGGCTGCTTACTTAATCGGGAAGTATATCCTGATGAAAAAACTTAGCAATTAAAAAATATTTTTTGAGACGGTAATGATTTTTCTTAACCACGTATAAACATATGCGCATAGTTTTCACATTGAATTAAATTTGAATCTGTTGTGTTTTAATAAGTTAAACCAAATGCCAGACTTACACAATTTACATAAACTTAAACCGCTCCCCATGCATAATTCAATTTTTATTTCTACATTTGCACAGTAGATATTCATTAACCCAAAACGAAAGGAGGTTATTTTATCTTTTGCTTCTCGTTGCGGTAACTACTAATTAACTTAAGGCTGGACCTGATGAAGTCAACAAAATCTTCCAAACAAAAACCCCCAAAAATTTTTATACTTGATACAAATGTTATACTTCACGATGCTACTTCAATAACTCAGTTCAAGGAAAACGATGTTATTATTCCATTAACCGTAATCGAAGAGCTTGACCAGTTCAAGCGCGGCTGCCAGGTTATAAATCTGAATGCAAGAGAATTTGCCCGCACACTTGATTCTCTAACCGGAACAGCTATTTTTAACGGGGGCGTTTCACTCGGCAAGGGAAAAGGAAAACTCGGGATTGCAATTTCAAGAGGATTGAGCCAGGAAATAAAAGATATTTTCCGCGAGGATAACCCCGATCACAGGATTTTGAGTGTTGCTGTTGAGTGGAGCAAAAAGTTCGAAGGCAAAGCTTCAGTTATTCTTGTTAGTAAAGATGTAAATCTCCGGATGAAAGCAAAAGCTCTCGGCATCCATGCTGAGGATTATACAACCGACCATGTTAAAAGCATCGAAGAGCTGTACAGCGGTAAAGCGGTTATCGAAAATATTGATGATGATCTGATCCTCGATATTTTCCAGCCGCCATATACCATACCGGCAAAACCTCTGCTCAGGAAGCTTAACGGCGAAGCACTTCCGAATAAATATTATATTATAAGAAATAACAGCAGGTCCGTGCTCGCTTACCTCGATCACGAAATGAATAATCTCAAAAAAGTTGATAAGGAGGTTGTTTACGGTATCAAACCGCGTAACGCCGAACAGGCTTTTGCAGTTGATGCGCTTACTAATAATAACATTCAGTTAGTATCACTTACAGGGAAAGCCGGAACGGGCAAAACACTTCTTGCGCTTGCCTGTGCATTGCAGGTAAGAAAACATTACAGACAGATTTTTGTGGCGCGTCCGATTGTACCGCTGAGTAATAAAGATATTGGTTTCCTCCCGGGTGATGTTGAAAGCAAGCTGGCGCCTTATATGCAGCCGCTCTGGGATAACCTGAAAGTAATTCAGGACCAGTTCCCTGAAACCGATAAACAGTATCAACTGATTGACACTTTAATTAAAGACGAAAAAATTGTAATCGAACCATTGAGCTATATCAGAGGCAGAAGTCTTCAGCGAATATTTTTTATTGTTGATGAAGCGCAGAATCTTACACCGCATGAAATCAAAACGATTATAACAAGGGCAGGCGAAGGAGCTAAGGTTGTCTTTACCGGTGATATTTACCAGATAGATCATCCTTATCTCGACGGGCAATCCAATGGTCTTTCTTACCTTATAGATAAATTCAAAGGACAGAAACTTTACGCCCACATAAATCTCGAAAAAGGTGAGCGTTCACTTTTGGCAGAGCTTGCAAGTAACTTATTATAAAACCAGACGAGGTATACATGAAACGATTAGTACTCTTTATTACTTTTATTCTGACCGCCTTCTTCACGGCAGGATGCCTGAAAGTAAATACTCTTGTAACCGTAAATGATGACGGATCCGGTACAGTTGAAGAAACAGTGTTTATGAGTAAAACCATAATTGAGTTGCTCTCGCAGTTCACTACTGCATTTGCCGAAGATACGGTATCACCCGAACCATTTTCTCTTTTTAATGAAAAAGATATGATTAAAAATGCAAGCATAATGGGCGAAGGAGTCAAATATGTATCAGGAGAAATCCTCGCCACCGATACACAGGAAGGCTATAAAGCAATTTACAGCTTTACGGATATCAACAAGCTTCGTATAAACAACAATCCTGCTTCGGATATTTCCCTTGGCGATGAAGACCCTGCTGCAAAAGGGGAAGATCAATTCCTCACCTTTACATTTAAGAAAGGCAAGCCTGCAGTTTTAACTGTTGTTGTTCCACCCCCGACAGAAGCTGAAGAGGAATCAGATGAAGCTGACGATTCTGATTCGGAACAGGAAGACATGATGAACAATCCGTTTATTGCTGATATGATGAAAGAAATGAGCGTATCAATCTCTGTAAAAGTAAACGGATCGATTGTAGAAACTGATGCGGCTTATGTTGATAATAACATTGTAACATTTCTTGATCTGCACTTTTCCGAATTATTTAAAGACCAGGAAAAATTGAACTCATTACAAAAAGTAAAACCCGGCAATCTGGATGAAGTTCGTGATATTTTGAAAGATATTCCTGGTATCAAAATAGAAATGAATCCGGTAACAACAATAAAATTCCGTTAAAGACCGGCTGCACGCATTTAGATGCAAATTGTTTGATTATTAACGCTAAAGAGTAATGAATGAGCAGCAATTTAACTTGTCTGCCTTAACTAATTACCATAAATTTGCACCGTTTCAAAATCTAATTAATAACTTAAGGGAGAGGTCAGATGAAACTTAGCTCGATAGTGTTTACTTTTGTCATATTCTCATTCTTTACATTTTCTGCGTTTGCACAGGCAGAAAAATACGGTGAAGAATTGTCACTCACAGAAAAAATTAAAATATCGCAAATACTTGAAAGCCCGCAGGATTACATTGGTAAACGCGTGCTCGTGCAGGGCGATGTTCTTGATGTCTGCAAAAATTCCGGCTGCTGGATGATGCTGAGAAGCGACAAAGACGGACAGGAGATCCGCATTAAAGTTAAAGACGGTGAGATTGTTTTCCCCGTTGAAGCAATCGGCGGCAATGCTGTTGTTGAAGGTGAAGTTTACGCAATAGAACTTGATGAAGAAGGCGCAAGAGATTATATGGAACATCTTGCAGAAGATGCCGGACTTGAATTCGATCCCACAACTGTTACCGGTCCGATGACTATCTACCAAATTAAAGGACTTGGCGCTGTTATTACTTCTCCTGTAAAAAGCGGTGATGAGGTTCAAACAGAAACAGAAATGTGAGTATAGAATTTATGCGCTGATGTTAATATGCTTTCTTACATATTAACTTTCAGAATTATTTAAACCGGGCAAGTTGAATTTTAACCTTCAGTGTTAGAAAGTGCTAAAGCACTATACGCTGAAGGTTTTTTGTTATAATTTTAAGAGATATTATCAATTTGAGTAATAGCATCTTTGCATGTTGCGTCATAATGAAAGATTACAATGTGTTCCTGCTCAGTTTGCCTTGTATCAAAACTATCCCAACCCGTTCAATCCAGTAACAAGTATGCAGTATGCAATAGACGGCCCGCCTGACGGCGAGGCTGGTAGGCAATTTGTAACCCTATAAGTTTATGATGTTTTGGGCAAAGAAGTTGCAACGCTTGTTAATGAATATAAAGAAGCAGGCAAGCACTCTGTTGAGTTCAATGCAACGGGACTTCCTTCAGGAGTTTACTTTTACAGGTTAAACGCCGGCAGCTTCTCCGAAACGAAGAAGATGATATTGCTGCGGTAAAAAAAGATGACATCTTTCGATGTGCAAAGCAGTTGCATAAAAGATGTCATCTTTATTTTTCTTTAATCCTGCTTGTGAAACTGGACGCTTTCTTCTTTAACAAAATTTACAAGCGCCTTTACGTTTTCGGGATTTATATCCGGCAGAATCCCATGACCAAGATTAAAAATATGTCCCTCTCCTTTCCCGTATGAATTGAGAACGCGCTTTACTTCATTCTTAATGAAATCCTTGCTGCCGTATAAAACAGTTGGGTCAAGATTGCCCTGCAATGCAACATTGCCATTTGTAACCGCACGAACTTCGCCGAGGTCCATAGTCCAGTCAAGTCCGAGCACATCAGCGCCGCATTTTGACATCTCTTTTATTTTGTAATGAACTCCCTTTGCAAAAAAGATAACCGGCTCATCTTTTCTTTTAATTCGTGAAATGATCTTCTGAACGTATTGAAGAGAGAATTCTTTAAAATCTTTCGGGGAAAGTATTCCTCCCCAGGTATCAAAAATCTGGACTGCATCTGCGCCCGCTTCAATTTTGGCCGAAAGATAATCAGTAATTACATCTGAAAGTTTATTTAGCAGCGAATGTGCAAGCCCGGGATTATTATAAATCAGCTTCTTTACCTCAGAAAAATTTTTTGAGCCTTTTCCTTCAACCATGTAAGTTAGCAATGTCCATGGCGACCCGCTGAAACCAATTAAAGGAACGCGACCTTTCAATTCTTTTTTTGTAAGCGAGACTGCGTCAAGAACATACTTAAGCTCTTTTGATGGATCAATTTTTTTCAAACGCTGAGAATCCGATTCATTCCTTACAGGCTTCGGAAACACCGGACCTTTTCCTTCATCCATAATCAGTTCCATGCCCATCGCTTCGGGAATTACAAGTATATCTGAAAAAATAATTGCAGCATCAACACCAATTATATCAATCGGCTGAAGAGTAACTTCTGCTGCTAATTCAGGCGTACGGCACATAGTTAAAAAATCATGCTTTGCTCTTACTGCGCGGTATTCGGGCAGGTATCTTCCCGCCTGCCGCATAATCCATATCGGTGTCCGATCAACTTTCTGTCTTTTACAGGCTCTTAACAATAAATCGTTTTGAAGCTGGTTCAATTTATCTCCGGTTAATTTTCTGTTTTTGATTGATAGTATTTGATTACTGATTCTGCTAACGCTTCTATTGTATATTCTTCCGGCTGCACTGAAACTGTAACCCCTTTATCTTCAATTGCAGTTCTGGTTGTTGGTCCAATCGCTGCAACATCAACTTGCCTGAAGTACCCCAGTATATCCTGAATTTCCATGATTGAAATAAAATTTTCAAAAGTTGAAGGACTTGTGAAAACGAATAAATCAATTTTGTTTTTCTGTAATTCATCTTTGCAGGAAGCTGTTTTATCTGCATCGGGTTTGCCAACATTGTAAACGGGAACGGCTTTGACGACAGCGCCCGTTTTTTCAAGTTCAATACGCAGTTCATCTCTTCCGATTGCAGAGCACGGAATAAAAATTAATTTATCTTTAAGAACAAGCTGGGATAAAGATCGCAGAATACCCATTGCACTGAAATCATCCGGAATAATACTCACAGGTATGCCGCTGCTTGCGCATTTAGCCGAGGTTTTATTGCCCACTGCAACAACTGTTGTGTTTTTATAGTCCATTATTTTTTTTATGACTGTTAATCTTTCACAAAACATTTTAACAGCATTTGAAGACGTAAAAATAATATAATCCGGCTGCGTAGCATTCAAAACAACATCATCAAATTCCCTCCAGCTATCGGGCGGAATAATATTAATAGCAGGAAAGATTATAACTTTTGCACCGAGGGATGTAAACAACTTAGCTGATTCGCCGGACTGTTCATGCGCACGGGTTATAACAATGGTTTTATTTTTTAAAGGAAGAGAATTAAGGCTGTAAAATGCAGAGTGCATGTAATCTCTTTAATCAGTTAAAGTGTTATTTATTGCAGCCATACCTTAATTCACTCTCCATTCATTCACAGATACGATCGTTCCATCTGATGGTTCAATAAGCATTTCTTTACCATTGCCGCGGTATCCGTGTGCGCCCTCGCTTTCGGAAAAAGTATTAAGGATATGCCACAGATATTTTTTGTTCTTTGCGTTCCAGAGAAAACCAATCTTCCATTCATTTATACCCTTTTCAAAATCGTTTTGCAATGCGATTTCCTCTGCCTGCATCTGATTTATATTAAATTCACATTCGCCGCTATAGCAATCCGGTATGCCTGAAGCTGTTTCGGGCTGAATAACGTTACCGCTTGTATCGGTTCTGAATTCAATTACAGTATTTACAAATGGCTTCTCCGGGATGATAAGGCGATAAATCATCAGGTAGCCATCGTCAATTTTTTTTGTTCTGCGGAAGTCCTGTGAGATATAATTGTTAAAAATTTCTGTTCCTGTTGAAGATATTATGAACTCATCGGCTTTTTTCTTTACATGCTCAGGAACGGTAGATTCTTCCTGCGCATCGCATCTGCTGCAGGCACAGGATGCAAGAACAAACATCAATGTTAGTGTAACTACGGTGAAAGTAAAAAGGAATAATAATTTTTTCATTTAACGATCCTTGAGTTAGAGTAAATTTCATCGAGAATTTTTTTTGCACCGGCTTTAAGCAAATCTTCAGCAAGCTGTATTCCGGTTTTTTCGGGCTGCTTTGCACTGCCGCGCACTTTTTTTCTGAATGTCAGGCTTCCATCAATTGAGCCGACCATAGCATCGAGATATAATCCGTTTAATTTAACTTCTGCATATGCACCGATAGGCACCTGGCATCCGCCTTCAAGCCTTCGAAGCAGTGATCTTTCAGCCAGTACTGCCTTGAATGTATTTGCGTGATGCAGCGGCAGGAGAATTTCTTCAACAAATTTATTTTCCTGGTGTATTTCGATTCCGAGCGCGCCTTGTCCGACAGCCGGAAGTATTAAGTCCTTCGGTATTATAGAAGAAATATATTTTTGCAGCTTTAGTCTTTCCACACCGGCGCGGGCAAGTATAATTGCATCCCAATCGGAGCTTAAAAATTTATTTATGCGTGATGGCACATTCCCGCGAAGATCAACTATATTAATATCGGGGCGAATATGCAGCAACTGGCATTTCCTTCTGAGCGAACCGGTTGCTACAACAGCATTTTCTTTGAGATCAAAGATTGTCATTTTCGTTTTACGGGTAATCAACACATCCTCAACATCATGTCTTTTTGTTACTGCGGCTAATTTCAAGCCATCAGGAATTTTCGTCTGAAGATCTTTAAGGCTGTGAACAGCAAGATCAATTTTCCCGTTCAGCAATTCTGTTTCAAGCTCTTTTGTGAAAAGACTTTTATCGCCAATTTTTGACAATGCGACGTCAAGAATTTTATCGCCTTTGGTTTTTATTATCTTTATATGAACCCTGAGAGAGCGATGTTTCTTCTCAAGTTCTTTCTTTACGAAGTTTGCCTGCCAGAGCGCAAGCTCGCTTCCTCTCGAACCAATAACGATTTTCTTTTTATTCATTTTTCTTTTCTTCGTTAGAATTATGCTGAAGCCCGAAAATTTCGCGTATAATGCTGATCTTCATAGCAGATTCATCCCGGCTTTCTGATGAGTCATTAAACTTTTTCAGTTCCACACTTGGCTGATGAAGCAATTTGTTAACAATTCTTTTTGTAATAATATCGAGCTTTTCCTGTTCTTCTTTTGAGAACCTGTTTTTGTTCTTTTCAACTTCTTCACGCCGTATTGATTCAAAATGATTGCGCAAAGATTTGATTGTGGGTGCTGCCTGTAAAGAATTATACCAGTTAAAAAAGGCTTCAATCTCTTCTTCAACAATTCGTTCTACTTTAGGAATTTCTTCACGTCGTTTATTTAGATTTTGTTCAACGATGATGTTAAGAGAGTCTATGTCATGATAAAAAACATAATCAATATGAGTTGAAGCAGGATCAATATCACGCGGTACGGCAATATCCATTAAAACCATTTCCGCATTATTGCGTTTCTTCATAGCCGATGCAATATCGGTGCGTGTTAAAATTATTCCTTCAGAACTTGTAGCACTAACAACTATATCGAACTTGTGAAGGTGTTCCTTGAAATTATTAAACGGGAAGACAGCGGTTTTAAGTTCTTCTGCAAGCCGCTCGGCTTTCTCAAAAGTCCGGTTTGTAAGGGCTAACCTGCCAACGCCTCTGCTGCGCAAATGTTTGGCAGCTATCTCACCGGTTTCACCTGTTCCGATAACGAGCGCGGATTTTTTGCTCAGATTAGCAAATATTTTTTCAATCAGTTGAACGGCTGCAAAACTTACTGTTACAGCACCTTCGCTTATCGCAGTTTCGGTTATTGCACGTTTACCGACTTTTGCTGCATGATCAAAAAGTCGTTTCATCAGAAAGCCGGAAAACTCTGCATCCTCCGCTAATTGAAAAGAATCCTTAACCTGCTTATAAATCTGATTATCACCAATCAGCATCGAATCAATCCCCGCAGCTAATCTGAATAAATGACTTACAGCAGATTTGGCATTATAATTCTGAAAATGTTCGGGCTTTACATCGGTAACAGATTTCTGATTAATAATATATTGCTGCAAATCGGTGTGAGACAATTCCGGATTTACTGGTATTCCATAAATTTCAGTCCGGTTGCAAGTAGATATAACAAGCCCTTCGGCAAGCAAACTGCCTTTAATCTGTTTTATAAGATTAGTTATTTCATCATTACTGAGATGCAAAGCTTCTCTTAATTCAACCGGTGCGGAACGATGATTTATTGAAATGCTTAACAGGTTCATACTTGATCAATAAAAAGAATGAAAACTTTTAGCCAGAAAGTTGGTTATCATAGTTGAAAAGATAGCCAGCAGAAATCCGAGAATAGATAAGAATATAACTTTCTTCCCCCGCCATTTACCAAAAATTTTGCTTGCTATTCCTATTCCGTACAAAATCCAGACAAGTGAAGTCCCTACTATTTTCGGATCGGTAAAAGAGAAATCAGGAAATGCCATAGGCAGCCAGATTATACCTATAACAATTGCGATGCTTAACAAAATAAAACCGATAACAGCCGAATAAAAACTTAACCGCTCAAGTACTTCAAGGCTTGGAAGCCGGTTAAATATTAATCCGAAGCGGTTATCTTTTATATCTTTATATAATACCAGGTATAAAAACCCGTAAACTGCCGAAATGGTGAAACCAGAATAGCCGAGCAGCGCACTGAAAACGTGAGAACCCAGAAGGTTGCTTCGTAAAACTTCGCGCACTTCAACCAGGTCTTCTATAAATATTGAAGATATCGTTTGGAAGATAAGTGAAATAATTATAATGAACGGACCAGTGCCGCGAATATCTGTGATAAGCTCCAGAAGGAAATAGGAGAAACAAACCGAAAAGGCAAGCACGGTAAAAATTTCAAATACATTTGTTATTGGAGGATGATCAAACTCAATAGTCCTCATCCCCAAATAAACGGTATGCACCAGAAGAGTGATAAAAAGAAACAACCTTTTATAGTTATCCAGCTTTTTATCACCCTTAGTGAAGGCAACAGCATATATTCCGAATGATACAAAGTATAAAAAGGGCAAAAGCACATTCAGAAAATCAATAGCAGAATTCATATAATTCCTTAAATCAGCTTATTGCAGTATGGTCAATTACAAATCTTTTACTGACCGCCAAGAATAATCGGCAGCCCATCTTTACCCGAACCAATCACAACAACTTTAGAGTTAGGTGAATTTGCAAGTTTTTCGGTTGCTTCGATTCCCTTCCATCTGAGTAATTGTTCGCTGATACCTTTGGAGACAATATCCTGAAAGTCTGCAATACCTTTTGCTTCGATTCTTTTTCTTTCTGCTTCCTGAGTTTCTCTCTGAAGGATGAACTGCATACGCTGGCTTTCCTGTTCAGCTTTTAACTTTTCTTCTATAGATGCAGTCAGACCCGCCGGGAGTTTTATCTGCCGCATAGGAACAGCTTCAATAGTGATACCTCTTGGTGTTATCAACGAAGATAATTCAGATTCGATTTCCTTTGTAAGCTTTTCCCTGTCGGCAGTGTAAAGGGAACGGGCTTCATACTTTGCTGTAACGCCTCTTACCACCGATCTGAACTGCGGTATGATGATTTTCTCAAGATAATTCTCTCCGACAGTTTTATAAATTTTATTTGCATTTTCAAAACTGAGGCTGTAAAGAAGGCTTATCTCAAGTTCAACACTCAAACCTTCTCTTGATGGAACATACATAATTTCTCTGATTTCCTGTGTACGGGCATCGAACTTTACTATGTTAGCCATAGGATTAACAATGTTAACACCGGGGTAAAGAGTTTGATCGCTTACGCGCCCAAAAAAATCTATCACACCAACATGCCCTGCAGGAATTACCGTCCACAACTGAAGCACTGCAATAAGTAGTGCGACGATTAATCCGATTAACGAAAATGATGCTTCCGGTTTATTAAAGCGTTTTTTTGCATTAACATAAACAAACCCGGCTACAACAGCAGCTAACAATGCAACAATAAATAACATAATATTCCTCTCTTGTTCTGATTAAAATCTTTTCAAATATAGTATTAGTTTTTCTGAATAGAAACCTATGATATGATAACATGGAATCGGCAGTAATAAAAGGGGCTCTGACCAAAATGCAGCACAGATTACTAATCTGTGCTGCAATGAATTTGAATTTAATCTGAAATCAGACATAAAAATTCAAAGTTGTTTGAAAATTTACTTTTCCCAAAGGGATGGATTCCCATTGGTCAGCCCCACCTCAAAAAAATTATTTTTTATATTCTTTCAGGAATCCCATAAATTCAATGCGATGAGATTCTTCCATTCCGAGCAGTTGGATACAAAGATCCTGTGTTACATAATCCACACCATCACATAGTTTAATGAGCTTACCATATTGTTCGATAGCTCCGTTTTCAGCTTCGATAACACCTTCTATTACAGAAACAACATCTGTTGTGTCTTCTTTGGTCTGAAGGTATGTTTGTACTGCTTTAAAATTCATAGAGCCCGGCACTGTGCCGCCAAGTTCTTTGATTCTTTTTGCAAGGCGCTGTGCATGGGAAATTTCTTCAGTAACATCGGCAGCAAGAGATTTTTTGATTTCTTCTGCTCTTACACCGTCAAGGTTGATTGAATTGGAAATGTAGTTCATTACTGTTTCGATTTCCATCCAATAGCTTTTAATTAAGTTTTCGATTATTTCTTTTTTGTTTGACATAACTTCTCCTAATAGATTGTTTTTTTGATTAGTTTGATTTTGTTGCCTTTGACTTTTGAAAATTCCAATGAGTTATAAATTCTTTTTAATGAATTATCTATTTGATTTTTTTTGTCGGTTCTGATTTCGCCGATGATCATATCTTTTGTAAGATGATCACCTGTTTTAACATTAAGTATAATTCCTGCTTTATGATCGATTACCTCATCTTTTGTAAGACGACCAGCGCCAAGCTCAAGTGCTGCCATTCCTATCATATATGTATCAATGCTTTTTACACAGCCGGAAGCAGGACTGTATAGCTTAATATTATATTTAGAACGGGGATACAAATCAGGATTACTAATTATTTTAATATCTCCGCCTTGCAGCCTGACTATCTCTAAAAATTTATCATAGGCTTTACCGCTCATTAAAATTTTTTTTGCCTTTTCAGTACCTTCCTTTATAGAGCCGGCTTTCCCGCCTAAAAAAATCATCGCTCCGGACAAAGTAACAGACAATTCGTATAAGTCTGAAGAATCATCTCCTCTAAGCACATTAAGCGATTCATACACTTCAAGCCAGTTGCCGATATAATTGCCGAGAGGTTGATTCATATCTGTTATAAAGGCGATTACCTTTTTCTTAAAAGATTTTGCCGTTGAGATCAAGGAATCAGCAAGCACCAACGCTTCCTTTTCACTCTTCATAAAAGCGCCGTTACCGGTTTTCACATCAAGCACAAGTCCGTCAATTCCTTCAGCAAGTTTTTTGCTCATTATGCTTGCTGTAATAAACGGAACGGATTCAATTGTTGCCGTTGCACTTCTGAGAGCGTAAATAAGTTTATCAGCAGGAGCAATTTCCTTCGTCTGCCCTATAAGCGCCGCCCCACATTTTTTCAGAACATATTTAAATCTGTTGAGATTCAAACTTGTATTAAAACCCGGTATTGATTCGAGTTTATCGAGAGTGCCGCCGGTATGTCCTAAACCTCTTCCCGAAATCATCGGAACATATATGCCTGCAGATGCTGCAACAGGTGCAATTATCAGTGAGGTTTTATCGCCAACACCTCCGGTAGAATGCTTGTCGATTTTATAGCCTTTTATACTGCTTAACTCAACTAACTTACCTGAGTGCAGCATAGATTTGGTCAGGGCAGATGTTTCTCTTTTATTCAAACCATTAAGAAAACCAGCCATTAAGAAGGCAGCAAATTGGTAATCAGGGATTTTCCCGGATGAATAGCTTTTGATCAGAAAATCTATTTCAATATCAGATAATGACTCACCGTCTCTTTTCTTTTGGATAATTTCCAACGAATTCATAGTGCAAATTTAAGAATAAATGCTTTCTATTCCGATTAAACAGATCACTTGTGTTTGTGAAAGTCCATTACTTAAAATGTTTAACTAACAGCATCTAAACTATTACAGATTATTTGGTTAGCCGCATTGAAATGTTTATTTTAAGCACTTCAAATTTCAAACAAAAGGAGTAAATCTGTTTAATGTTGTTTCAGAAAAGAACACATACATGCGGTGAATTACGCGAAAAAAATATTGGTGAGAGAGTTATACTCAACGGCTGGGTTGATACGCGGCGCGATCTGGGCGGTTTAATATTTATCGAATTGCGGGATCGTTACGGAATAACACAAGTGGTTTTTGAGCCAACTTACAATGAACCGGCACATTATAAAGCAAAAAATCTACGCAGCGAGTTTGTAATTTCTGTTGAAGGTGTTGTGCGAAAAAGACCTGAAGGAACAGAGAACACAACTCTTGAAACAGGTTTGGTAGATGTAATGGTTGATAAGCTCGTTATCCTTAATGAAGCCAAAACACCGCCATTCCCGATAAAAGATGAAATAGATACACACGAAGACAGCAGATTGAAATACAGATACCTCGATCTAAGAAGACCTCTGGTTCAGAAAAATTTATTGCTGCGGCATCGGATGTATCAGCTTACAAGAAAATATTTTGATGAAAATAATTTTGTTGAAATTGAAACCCCCGTCCTAATGAAAAGCACACCGGAAGGTGCGCGCGATTTTCTTGTGCCAAGCCGTTTGCACAAAGGTAAGTTTTATGCACTGCCGCAATCTCCGCAAACATATAAACAGCTTCTGATGGTGTCAGGGTTTGACCGCTACTTCCAGATAGTTAAGTGTTTCAGAGATGAAGACCTTCGCGCCGACCGCCAGCCGGAGTTTACACAAATTGACGTGGAAATGTCGTTCGTTGATCAGGAAGATATTTTTGAAATGGTTGAAGGTTTGATGAAGGTTCTTTTCAGAGAAATCCGGAACAGAGAACTTCATACACCTATTACCAGGTTATCATTTACCGAAGCGATGGAAAAATACGGGAGCGATAAACCTGATCTGCGTTTCGGACTTCAGATGGTTACCCTTAACTCTGTTTTTCAGAATACTACATTCAAAGTTTTTGAAGATCAGATTAAAAATGATGGAATCATAACCGGTCTTCTTGCACCCGGCTGCGGTGACTATACACGCAACCAACTGGATGTACTAACAGATTTCGTTAAAAAGCTCGGCGCCGGCGGTTTAATCTGGATGCGGGTAAAGGATAATGGTTCGGGGTCAGAGCTTGAAGCGCCTATTGCAAAATTTCTTTCACTGGAAGAAAAGAACGGAATCATAAACAGTCTTGATGCTAAAGCAGGTGATTTAATTTTTATTTTATCCGGTCCGTGGTTAAAGGCTCTTTCAATTATGGGCGCACTCAGGCTTGAGATGGCTAAAAGACTTAACCTTATAAAAGAAGATGCTGAACCCCACTTACTTTGGGTAACAGATTTCCCGCTTCTGGAATGGGATGAACACACAAAAAGATATTATGCAATGCATCATCCGTTCACATCTCCCCGGTGGGAAGATATTCCGTTGATGGATACAGACCCGGGAAAAGTAAAAGCCCGTGCATATGACCTCGTTCTTAACGGTAATGAAATTGCAGGCGGCAGCATTCGTATTCACAATTCCGAACTGCAGGCAAAAATGTTTAAGCTGCTGGGCATTAGTGAAGAGGAAGCAGAGTACAAATTCGGATTTTTAATGAATGCATTTAAATACGGCGCACCGCCGCACGGCGGGATTGCTTTCGGTTTCGACAGAATGGCGATGATCTTTGCAGGCGAAAATTCTATTAGGGAAGTTATTGCGTTCCCCAAAACAGCAAGCGCCATATCACTTATGGATGAATCTCCCTCTACAGTTGCAGAAGAACAATTAACAGAGCTTCATATTAAAATCAGATAGTCGCTGAAGCATATTCGGATAACGGGGAGGCAAAGAATTTTTTATATCGGCTGATGAATAAAATTCCCAAACCATCACATATTCCTTTCCTGATTAACACGGCAATTTTTTTGCTGGCTGTTTATCTGTTACTTAACCAATCGCTGGCATCTAACGATGGAAAGCTGACTTACAACCTTGACGATGCTTACATCCATCTTGCAATCGCTAAGAATTCAGTTGAGCATTCGGTGTGGGGTGTAACCTCAGATGGATTTACATCTTCATCATCTTCTCTGTTGTGGACATCTGTGCTTATAGTTCTGTACAAGGTTACCGGCGAACTGGAAAGCCTGCCGTTCATACTTAATGTTTTAATTTCTCTGCTGTTATTGTACGTTGTTTACAAAGAACTGCGCAAACATTTCAACAACGTCTTTTTATTAACGATTTTGCTGGCGGCGATACAAGCTGCGATACTTATTCCTTTTCATGTTTTCTCCGGGATGGAGCATATTCTTCACATGCTGCTGACACTTTTGTTTATAAGATTACTGCTCAATTTTATAAGCAATGAATCAACTAAATCAGAATTAGCTTATCTTCTTGTTATTACATTCTTACTCACTTCTGTAAGATTTGAGTCTGTCTTTCTGATCTTTGCTTCAATTATTCCTCTGGCAAAGGAAAAAAGATATGCAGTATTATCTACTCTGATATTGTTCGCATCGCTGCCTGTTATTATTTACGGATACTATTCACTTAATAACGGGTGGTATTTTCTGCCGAACTCCGTTTTGCTTAAGGGCAATCAACCTGAAGTATCATTTTTATCTTTAATTGTTTTTGTACTTAAGCCGATCGGCGGATTGTTTAAGTACAGCATTCATTTACTGGCAATAATTGCATTACTGCTGTTGGTGTACCGGATGCAAAAATTATCAAAGGAACAAAAATATTTTTTATTTCTGTTCGGCGGTACACTTTTATTGCACCTGCTGTTTGCCAGAGTCTCGGGCACATTTAATATTGAGGGAGGAATAAGGTATGATTCATACCTGATTCTGACGGGGCTGTTGTTAGCAGTTATTCTTACATCAGGAAAGATAAAGGAGATATTTAGACTAAAAAATTTCCGCAGCAGCCCGGTAAGCCAAAACATTTTAAACATTGCACTCATATTCATCTTCGCTTTCCCGCTTCTTTACCGTGGAGTTGTAATAACCAAAAAAACTCCTGTTGCAACAACAAATATTTACCAGCAGCAGATACAAATGGGAAAATTTTTTTCAATATATTTCGACGGGCAAAATGTCGGTGTTAATGATATCGGGGCTGTATCATTAATAAAAGGAAGCAATGTGGTTGATCTATGGGGACTCTCCGATATAGAAGCAGCTATTGCAAGAGTTGAAAAAAGATATACATCCGGATTTTTAGTTGATTTGATTCATAAAAAAGATGTTAAGGCGCTTGCAATTTATGACCTCTGGTTTGAAAAGTATCCCTTATTAAATAGTTCACTGGTTAAAGCAGGCGAATGGGAAATAAAGAACAACATAATCTGCGGCGACAGCATCGTGTCTTTTTATGCTCCTGATTCAATATCAGCATTAGAATTGTCCGAAAAACTAACTCAATATTCTGACCAGTTACCGGGATCAGTCATTGTCAGAAATTATTTTCAAAAATAAAAAAGGTGAGTTTTTAATACTCACCATATTTTAATTAGTTAATGATTAAACAGTTACTACTCGTAGTAAGAAATAATAACCGGTCTTTCCGAAGCTGGTCCAACACCCCCAACCTTCCAGAAAGGAGCAGTTAAAACTTCTGAAGCTGGTCTGTAATAAATCTCTGTTCTTCCTTTAAATTCAAATATGCCTTTTGCAGTCATACTTCCATAAAGTTTGGATTTGCTGCTAAATGAAATTTTTCCATATGAAAAAAGCTGTGCTCTGATAGTAGTATTGTTTCCACATTCCACATTTCCTTTTGCATAAATACCAAGATTGCTGGAATTCGGGTCTTCTGAAAGAATTGAAATATTTGCCGTTACATTAACATTACCTTTAACAATGTAAACACCATAACCCATAAAAGTACCGCTTATATTAAGATTGCCGCAGACATAAATGATTTTTGGATTATCTTTTGTTCCAAGTAATGTTGTACCGCTTACATTGAGATTTCCTTTATGAACTTCTGCTGCAATATCAATGTAATCGTCCGGTTCAAATGCGGGGATTTCAATTTCGTCACTCTGATAATGATTCGGACTTCCATCCGGATTAACATTAGGCACTATTTGAGTATTTAATCTGTGCCCCGGATTAGAGCTTGCAACGCCCTTATATGTAAGAAATCCTCTTATAAGGTTATTGCCATTCATTGTAAAATTTTTATTGGTATGAACATTTGAATTCCAGTTTGAGTTGTTATCGTCCCTGATATTCACATTCTGAATTGATATGTTTTCATCGGAAGCCATTGCATACTTCATAAACGGCGGTAAATTCCCCTTGGATGCATTTGGTGATGGCAGCTCAACTACTGTTCTTATAATGTGTTCCTGGCTGCCGGATTTACCAACGGCAGTTATCAAGCGTCCGTGCTTCAATCCTTCATCAGGACCATTAAAGTATTTGCTGGTTGTTTTCTGAATGGTTATTTCAACATCACCTTGATGAAGCTGGACTGATTTTGTTCCGGTCCACGATGTATCCATTGAAAGGTCTTTGATTGCAATCTCTATTCCTGCTGAGGCATTATTCTTTGCATGCACATTCTCATATTCTGAAACAGAATTAGAGAACATGGAAGTATTACTCCTGTTCATATTCAAACTCATAACCGAGAATATTAAGCTTGCACCTAAAACAACTATCAGCAGCATTTTGCCCATTTTACAAACCAATAATTAAGTTAAACATAACTCAATTATGCAACTACCGTGCAAAAGAAAAAGGCTAAAAACGGAGCAAAATCAAGCCTTTTTGCCCCAATTGATGTATCGAAATGATAAGGAGGATAATAATGAATCAGGAGAATAATTTGATATTTTGAAGTGAATAATACAGCGTAAAAATAAAAAAGGTGAGCACCGGGCTCACCTTCGTTAAAAATAATCGGGTTGAAATTTATTCGTAGTATGAAAGTATAACCGGTCGTGTGGCAATTGTCCCGCCACCGCCGGTTTTCCAGAAAGGAGATGACAATTCATCTGCTGCCGGTCTGTAATAAACTCCAACATTGCCATTAAAGTTAACTTTACCCTGTGCTGCCATGCTTCCGTGGACGCTGACATTACCATTAAGATTAATATCCTCAGAAGACAACAATTGGGCTTTTACGGTTACATTACCATTCATATTTATATTACCCTTTGAGTAAAGCCCAAGGTTACTGGATGTAGGGTCAATACCCAGAATATTAACATTACCGTTAATTGTTGTTGTTCCCTTAACAATAAATACTCCATAACCTTTAACATTACCATTAAGCGTCAGATTTCCACCTACATAAATAATGCTCGGGTTATCTTTGGTGCCGAGTGTAAGATTACCGCTTACACTGTAATTACCCATATGTTTATGAGTTGCCAAACCGATATAATCCTCGGGGTTGAAATCAGGTATTTCAATCTCAGGCGATTTAAAGTGAACGGGATCCCCGTTAAGGTTTACATTAGGTTTAATATTGGTGTTTAATCTGTGCCCCGGAGTTGAGCTTGCTGTTCCTGTATATGATAAAAATCCCTTAATTGTTGGATTACCCGTCATTCTGAAATTTTTATTTGTATGAACATTGGCATTCCATAACGGGTTAAAGTCGTCTCTTACCTGCACATTGCCTGTCAGAGCAAAATCTTCTCCCGAAGCAATTGCATAAGTTAAAAACGGCGGCACTTTCCCAGGCGGTCCGGAAGAAGTTGGAAGCTGTATAACGGCTCTTATTATATGAGTCTGATCTCCAACCAAGCCGGTTGAGGTAACAAGTCTTGCGCCTATCAATCCTTCATTCGGTCCGTTGAAATACCTGCTTTGAGTGTTCTGAACAGTGATGGAAACGTTACCCTGATAAAGAGTCCGTTTGTTCACACCAGCCCACGCAGTATCGACAGAAAGATTCTTTATTGCCAGCTCAATGCCCGCTGCAGCATTGTTTTTTGCGTGAACGCTTTCGTATTCCTGTACCGAATTTGTGACCATTTCGGTATTGCTGGTGTTCATATTCAGGCTTATCAGCGAGAATATTACGCCTGCGCTCACAACCACAATTAATAACATTTTGCCCATTTTATTTAACCTTTATGTTAGTTTTTATTAAATCCATTTCGTTTCTCATCTTAGACTGAATCAGGAAGCTAATTATAAGTTCCTCGGGAAAAATCTTCTCTTCCATGAGCCGGATACTTCGCCCTTTGAATCTTTGAAGGAATCTTCTTTAAAAATTAATTCAATAGATATACTTTTGACTTTACTTGCTGCCTGGGTAACAATGCCTTTATCATCGTAACCTTCAACAATAAATTTCTGAACCGGTGTAGTCCATTCGGTGACCGGGCTGCTGGTTCTTCTTTTTAACTCTACGATGCCCTGCCCTTTTGCAACTGAATAATAAACTGTGTCAACAACACCGTTATTATCCAGGTCGGCGAGAAAGGTTATAGAGGTTCCGGAAATATTTAATATTTTATCGCTGGCAGAAACCCTGTAGCCAAGTTTCTGAAAATCATGTTCGATTATTGCTCCAATCTCAGTTGCTGATCTTTGGGCAATTTCACTAAGCTTGGTTTCCTGGGATTTGGCGGAGAAATGAAAGGTTAACCCTATTAAGGATAATAGTACCATTCCGCCAATTATATAAGATCCGGCTATATCTAATATGTGATGCATAATTATTTAATAACTTTTGTATGAATAAATTCTTACTGTGTCTGTCATAAACGGATGTGTTACTGTAACCTGGATTCTTTTAAGTCTTGAACGAACCAATAATGTGTCTATTCCATTATGTTCATTCACGTAATGAACCCTTGCTAAAAGATCAAAATTCCCACCGCGTAAGGTAGAATCTATCCTTGGGTGGAAATTGTAATCGTCAACATCATTAAACGTTGCAAATGTTTCACCAGGTTCGGGGCCCATAAGGTTTGGTGGTGTCAGTATATTAATATCAGATAGGATCGGGTTGCCAACCACAAAATGATCAAAGGCTTTTTCGGTGATTTCATTGATCAGGTTCTGCCCGACCGATGTTGCCATAACAATATATTCGGCGGAGAGCTTCTGCTCTTCGGAGCTTATAATTGTGCGGTTGACGTTTAACGCCAGAAGGGAAAAGAGAAAGATGCCGCCTATTACTAAGTATGTTTGTACGTTACTCATCTGAGGGCTTAAGATTGAGTTTATGATTATTATTTGATAATACAAACACAACTATCGTGCAAATCTTTTTTATGCTTTTTCGAATGATTTCAAGCAGTACCTGTATTTAATGTGTATCAGCATGAAAAAAAGTTGCATCTCAATCTCAGATTTACTCATAAAAAATTCCATCTATTACCGGTAATAAATTGACTTATTATTAATTCGATTTAAATCTATTAGGATATTATATAATTATTAACCGGTAATATTTACATTTTTAGATCCTGTAAAATCCATTTTTCTTAGAATTTTAGCTTCATCACTTTTATAAATTGTGCATTCGATAATTAACAATGTGTCCACAGAAATTAATACTGGAATTTAATGAGTGAGTTGTTTGATTGCCTTCTTAAAAACGGGTAAAAATTTATATTATTAGTAATAATTACACGTAATAACTTCCATAGTTACCGATGCAAGTCCAACCCATCAAATAACTTATTGTAAAGAAATAAGTTACAGATTGGCACAGAATTTAATGAGTTATATGCGAGTTCGAGTAATTACAAAATGAAAGAAAAGGAAATTGGGACAGCAACAGTTATTACTAATAGTCCTTGGAATAATAGTCGTAGGAGTAGCCGTTGCATTTGCAATTGCAATGTTCCGGCAGGGAGCTATTGACTCCAAGAGAGACCTGGTAATGAATGAAAATGCTAACCTTGCAAACATGGCAATTCAATATTATAGAAAGCCTCAGATGCTTGGAGGAGGAGGAAATACTTTTTTGGGCTGGGCTATTCCCTCAGAACTTATAATAACAGCCAGCGGAAATTACTGGGCAGAAGTTTACCAGGATAGCGTCGTTATAATAGGTACAGGCAATGACGTTGTTAATGGCACAGATTCTGTAAGAGTAAGAACAACAGTTACAGCAAATACACATTTTTCTTTAATAGTTCATTAAACGTTCTTTTAACTTATTAACCTAACTAACATTATCAACAATCGTAAGGAGATCTAATAATGGGTCAACAACAACTTCTCTTAATCGTGCTTGGCGTTATCATAGTAGGTATCGCTGTTGTAGTCGGTATCAACCTGTTCAATGCGAGCGCGGAAGAATCAGCAAAAGATTCGATTGTATCTGAGGCAACAAACCTTGGCGCAATGGCTCAGCAATATTACAAGAAGCCAACCTCCATGGGCGGCGGTGGAAATACTTTCACAGGATGGACAATCCCGACTAATCTTGACTCCACTGCTAATGGACAATATGCACCAACTGTTGCTCCTCAAGAGGTTACTATAGTAGGTACACCACATAATTATACCTGGACAGTAACTACAACCGTTACACCAAACACAATATCATCTCAGGGTAGCTGGTAATAAAATATTATCACTTCTTATATGATTACTAAGGCTGCTAAAAAGGCAGCCTTTCTTTTTTTAAATCTGTACCGCGTTGATATGAGTTATTATAAATTTCAATCCCTTGTAGAGGCTGACCAAAATGCAGCACAGATTACTAATCTGTGCTACGATGACTTTGAATTTAATCTGAAATCAGACATATAAATTCAGAGTTGTTTGCAAAATTTACTTTTTGGTCAGCCTCCTTTATTTAAAAATGCAGAAGATGTATTATCAATTATCAATAAGTAATTTTTCTTCAGAATTACCGGTCAACTTATCCCAAAACCACCAAACTTGTTTCTTTTTTACCGATTTTTTACAGGCATGAAAATTGATTTATTCAGATAGAATTTTTAAAGGTATTATAATGATTGAATTAAGATTTACAGCAGAAAAAATGAATGGGCAGGTTATAACCGGTACCCTTTCAGCAAAGTCTTTTTCTGAAGGCAAAAGGAAAATATCCAGGCTCGCCGAAAAGAACCAGTTGAAGATCAAAATTATCGAAAAGAAATCCACCTTTATTTATAAGGTAAGAAAGGGTAATGAAAAATCCCAGACCGGTGAGCAGAAAGCATTTACAAAACACGAAGTGCAGGAAGCCCTTGCAAGAATGGGTTATACGGTTCTTTCCATAAATAAAAAACTGCTGAACATCCGCAGAACACCACCCTTATCCGAAATCGTTACATTTGTGAAAATCAGCGCTGAGTTATTAGATCAAAAGCTCGCTTACAGCGAAATACTTACTTTATTAATTAACGATACAGAAAACAGAACTCTGAAAGAAACCCTCAGGGAAATAAACAGCGAGTTAAAAAAAGGCGCTGATAGTGAAGCTACTTTTCTCAAATACCAATCTGTATTCGGGAAGTTTACCGCATATATGCTCGGTCTTGCTTCCAAGAGCGGTAACATGGCGGAAATCTACAAAGCTACGGCTAAGTTTCTTGAGCGGCGCCAGGAGTTCAAGAAAAATCTCCGTAGTGCTCTTATTACTCCTGCTGTAACAATCTTTGTTCTATTTCTTGCAGTTATGTTTTATGTTGCTTACATCTTCCCTGAAACTGCGCTGCTGTTCATCAAATTCGGAATTGAAGTACCCCCGATGACAGCATTTACACTTTTGATAAGCGATTTTATAGTTGATAACTTTTTGCTTGTTACATTAGCAGCCATTGCCCCGCCGATTGCAATCTGGCAATACAGCAAAACTAAAAAGGGGAAGCTGGTGGTTGATAAATACCTGCTAAACATGCCGGTTATCGGTTCGCTGATTCACAAAACTGTAATTGAAGTTTACTGCCGCGTATTCTATACTCTTTACAGCGGTTCTGCAGAAAGTATAGAGCCCATAAAAATTGCCGCCGAAGCCGCCGGTAATAAGTATTTTGAAGACAGGATCAAAAATGTCGCTATTCCATTAATGATCAAAAAAGGTGTAGGAATTACTGATGCATTCGTAGCCAGTGGAGTTTTTACCGATACTGCAATCTCCAGGCTTCACTCTGGAGAAGAGACGGGAACCATTAAAAACACATCCTTACAGTTGGCTAATTATTACGAAAGCGAGACGGTTTATAAGCTTAAAAACCTGATAGAGTTGATTCAGGTTATTATTGCTATGATTATCATGGTAGTAATGATTGCATTAACGCTTGTTTCTGCTGAAACAGCTACAGTAAGACCAAAGAACCCGGGACTTACCGGTTCACTGCACGATCAAAATACTACTATTTATGCAGACAGGAATAATATTTGTTTCAACCAGCCGGAATTGACAGGTTTTTTTGCCGGGGATCAATCCGTGCTTAACAAATGCTGATTATTCATTACTAATAAATTCACAGGTTAATAGGTGATGATAGATACCAATCTTGAAATGACTGACAAAATCGGTTATCTGCTTTTCAAAAAAGGGATAATTGATGCACAGATGCTTGAAAAGGCGCTCACTGCTAAGTCAAACGATAGAAGTAAAATAAAACGTAACCTTGCACAAATTCTTGTTCAGGATTTTGGTTTTGACCACGATATGATTTTCAGAGAAGTGGCAATACTTTATGCATTCCGTGAACTCGATACCGCAGTTGAAGATATACCTCCGCAGCGTCTGGAAAGCATTAAGCAGCGGGTAAACAATGCCGGCGAAGTTCTGAAAAATCAGATGCTCGAGCATAAAGTTATTCCCTTTATGTACGATGAAAGAATTAAGGATAAACTTATACTTGCAGCAATTGATCCGACCGACAGGAATATCCCTAAAATAGCGTTTGGTCTTAATGCAAAGAAGTATGAAGTAATCTATATTAAAAAGCGCGACTATGAAAAACTGATCAATACAATTCTTCCGCCCGAGAACGTATATCTGAAAATGATGGAAGAAGCCGAGCCCGAATTTCAAATTGATAAAGATGAAACCGGGCTGGATGAAGAAGCGCTTGATGCAGAAATAAACCGCAGTGCATTAATTAACCTTGTTGAAGGCGCCCTGGTTGAAGGTGTAAGAAGAGGCGCCAGCGATATTCACTTCGTTCCTATATCGAATAATAAAACTGAAATTCTTTTCAGGGTTGATGGTGGTCTGCTGCTGTGGCACATCCAGGAAAGCACTTTGCCCGAAGCTGTTGTTGCGGTTGTTAAAGATCGATCAAAAGGCATGGACCGGTTCGAAAGAGAAAGAGCACAGGATGGTTTTATTCAAAGAGAAATTGACGGCATCGTAATTCGTTTCAGGGTTTCTGTCCTTCCTATGGTAGGTACAGAACTTAAAAATAAATTCGAAAGCGTTGTAATAAGAATTCTTGACGACAGGAAAGTAATAAGAGACCTCGATAAGCTCGGCTTAACCGGTTATGCAAGAGATGTTTTTGTTAAAGCAATAAATCAACCGCAGGGAATGGTAATCTTAACAGGACCGACGGGAAGCGGAAAGAGCACAACTCTTGTTGCAGCATTATACCAGGTAGTAGATCCATCCGTTAACGTTCTTACTGTTGAAGACCCCGTTGAGTATGTTATTGAAGGCGCAAGGCAGCTTAAGATCGGTTACAAAATGAATTTTGAGCAGGCAATCCGATCCATTCTTCGTCATGACCCTGACATCGTGCTGGTTGGTGAGATGAGAGATAAAGAAACTGCTGAAACTGCAATAAAGCTTGCAAACACCGGTCACTTAACATTCTCAACTCTTCACACTAATGACGCACCGAGCGCAGTTGCGCGTTTATACAAAATGGGTATTGAACCTTTCCTTATTGCTTACGCCATTAATTTGATTGTTGCGCAAAGACTTATCAGAAAACTTTGCCCGGATTGTAAAAAGAAGGTTGCAAACTTTGACGAAGAATTCATGAATTCACTGGGACTGAACATTGCTGAGTGGAGAAACTATATCATTTACGAACCCAGAGGCTGCGACAAATGTAATAAAACTGGTTACAAAGGTCGGCTTGCAATTCACGAAGCTCTTTACTTTACCAAAGAGATAAGACAAATTATCGTTCGCTCCGGCGTTGAAGTTGATGAAGAAAAAATAAGAATTCAGGCAAAGAAAGACGGATCTCTGAATTTGCGTGAAGCCGGTTTCGAAAAAGTAAAACTCGGCTTAACATCTCTCGAAGAAGTTATTGCCGGAACAACTGATGAATAGCGGGTTAAATTTTTTAACCGCTTCCCTGTTCTTTAACAGAATGACAGAGCTTTAAGTTCTATAACTGTTTTGAATATTATCAACTAACAGAATTCGCCTAAATAACAACATAAGATGATTTGGCTTATTGTTTGAAATTTATTCAGATAGCTATTGTCTTTTAGAAATTTACATTATAATTTAATAACTATCATTGGAAGTCGTATTGTGGCAATAACTGCAGGAAAAAATATACTGGTAAATTTTTCAGAAAACATTCCGGCATCCTTAACCGGTCCGGACAGAGCTGCCTATATACTCGAAAATATAGACCGGCTTGAGGTTGATGAAAAAGTTGCTCTTCGTAATCTCTTTAACAAATTGCTAACCAGCATGATTGAAAGAGATGCCTCCGATATTGAAATAGGCGGGCACGGAAACGAAGGCTATATATGGATGAGAGTGCACGGAAAGAAACAGCGTATTTCCGATTTACCCCAATTCTCTCTTGATGAAACTGCTATCCTCATAATCAATCTGCTTAATGCAAATCAGAGAAAGTATCTTTCGCTTACCCGAAACCTTGATTTCAGCCATACATTTTTTTATGAGAGGAAGAAAACAAACATTCGTTTCAGAGCGGATGCTTACTTTGACCTCGATACTCTCGCATTGAATATGCGCGCCATCAATGCAACCATCAGACCTTTTTCTTCACTTGGTTTTCATCCTGTTGCGGCAAAGATGATGAGTCATACCTATATCAAGTTCGGGCTGTCTCTTGTAACAGGAATTACCGGTTCCGGTAAATCTACAACTCTGGATTCAATAATAGATGAACATAATAAGATAGACCCCTGCCATATTGTTATAATAGCTTCGCCTGTGGAATATGTTCATAAATCGAATGTCTCGATAGTAAGGCATAGAGAAGTTGGACGGGATGTGCTTTCATTCAAAGATGGTGTTACGCAATCATTACGACAGGACCCCGACATAATTGTTATTGGTGAAATGAGAGACCCCGATACTATCCTTGCTGCTCTTGAAGTTACGGATACCGGGCACAAAGTTTTTTCTACTTTACACACATCATCTGCATCAGAATCAATTGACAGAATAATCGCAGAAGTTCATCCGAATGAGCAGGAACGTGTAAGGAACAGGCTTGCAGATGTTTTAATATCTGTAGTATCTCAAAAGCTTGTCCCAAGCCTTGATGGTAAGCAGGTGCTCGCTAAAGAAGTGCTGATCGTTACACCAAGTGTTAAAGCAGCAATAAAAAATAATAACGTAAGCGAAATTTATATGATGATAAACCAGGGTGCCAACCAGGGTATGATAACAATGGAGCAGGACCTTAAGCGGCTTTATCTTGAAAAAAAGATTTCGCTTGAAAATGCAATAGCATATGCAAATAATAAAACAAGAATTCAGCAATTACTGGCGGCAGCATAAATGAAACCTGTAGTATCGGTATATTGTGAAGGCAATGATACAAAGATTGCCGTTTTTAGTGCAGAGAACGGTAGGATTAAAGTACTAAGAAGCGCATCTTTTGATGTGATGCAATCGGCAATGAGACTCGATGACGGTATAGCCGACCTTGCCCTTGAAGGTACCGACCTTGATCTTGAACAGATGAAAAAGCAGGGTGTCGAGTCTGATGGTTCGGTTAATGTTTCTGCCATCAGCTCGATAAATGAATCACTGCGCGGAACAAATCTCAGTAAGTGTGATTTTATTACTGCACTCACTGAACCTTCTGTTTATTATCATGTCTTTGAAGGTTCTAAGCAGGCTCGCTCTTCCAAACTTAACGCAGATATTGCTCAGGAAATTCTCAATACAAAAGGAATCGGTGTTGATAAAGACACACTTGGCTATGTTGAATTGTCTGATAAGTCTTTGTTTGCAGCATTCATTGCGGGCGATGTAAATTGCTTTAAGCTTATAAATGCGCTGGCTAACTTCAATAACAAGCGTAATTATAAGATCACATCGGTTAAAAGTTGTGAAATATCACTTGCTTATTATGTAGCAAAAAGAAAGAAATTCTTTCCTGATGATTACTCGCTGATTGTCTATATAGGCAAAGAATACAGCAAGTTGATTTTCCTGCATGGCAGAAAATTAAAGCACATTGGCGCTACAATTGACATCGGTACACTAAATCTCCACACTTATGATGTTTACTTCTCCAAGATACTTTTGGAAATGGAGAATGGTGGAATAAGTTCTCTTGATAATATTATCGTTTGCGGTGAGGATGATTCAGAAAGCCTGATACTATCTTTCTACGGAACTTTCCCTGAAGCAAATGTGTCAAGATTAGAGTTTGAAGACCTTGATCTTACCGGGTTAAAACCTGAAGAAAGAGAAATCTTTTCTGCATTCAGCGTGCCCACTGCCATAGCTATTGAATATTTCGATGAACTTAAGCAGGAGTATAAAGGCATAAACCTCCTGCCAAAGTATGTAAAAGAAGATCAGAAATTTTTCCAGTTTGGCTGGCACGGCTATCTGATGCTGCCTATACTATTCCTTTCCGCTTTGTTTATCACACAACAGATATTAAATAACCAGAGCACGATCAAACAACTGGATAAAGAAATTACCGAGCAGACCATCCTTGTTAAAGAAAATCAGCAAATACTTTCCCAGATTGCTGAACTGGAAGCTAAGATAAGCAGCTTCGACAGGACACAGGCAATCCTTGATTCGGTCTCTGTCGGCGCTGGTATCTGGACAAAAGTGGTTACTCATATTGCAGAGTTTTTTGGCGCCAGGAAAAACATCTGGCTAACAAAACTTTCGCAGGATGGAAGCAACGTGGTGCTAGAAGGTTATGTGCTATCTAAAAATGTTCTAACAGATTTTGCTTATTCTATAGATTCGGCAATTCTCAAAAGTGTTTTTTATGAGGCTCTCAGGGAGAAGGACACTTATAAGTTTATGATCATCTTTAACCTTTCACAATTTCCGGAAGCAGATAAATGAACAGGAAAATAATCAGTACGCTCGGACTTGTCGGTTTGCTCGTTATCATCCTGCTGCTTGGCGGATTATATATATTTCTCTTTCAAAGAGGTGACCTTGAAACGAAAAGAGAAAAATTAAAAGAGCTTAAAGCTTATGATTACGATACAGATCAGCTTTTAAATCAGCTTGAAACTCTTGAATTGCGGTCTGCCGTTCTGGATTCAATACTTGCAGCAAGAAAGTTTAATATACCCTATGATATTTCATCAATTAAGTTCTATGATTTTCTTAATAACATAAGCCGAAGTTTTTCTTCAAGCACACAGATAGATATTGAATACATGGAACAAAAAGCCGATAAAGAATTTCAGTTTTATGAATATAAAATCGGCGGCACAGGTCCATTCAGTGATTTGTACAAATTACTGGTTGCTATCGAAAACAGTAAAGAGCTGAAAAAGATAAACTCGGCAATGATGAATAATTATGTCGGCACCGATGAAGACGGCTACCCACAGTTTATGGTAAGTTATGTGCTCAATGTAAAAACATACTTTGCTGATAATAACAGATTTACTACTGCGGATTTTGTTGAAAATGATTTATCGGCAAGACCTGTTTATGATGCATTCTTTCCGCTTATACGAAACGAAATACCTCCAAACATAGATATGCTGCTTGACGTTCAAGGCGCAAGGCTGCTTGCTCTTATTCCGGAAGGCGCATTTCTTTCCGACAGCCGGGGTAATACCTATCTGATCTGGGAAGGCGACCCGGTATATCTTGGATATCTGACAAAAATAGACTACGATCATAATATGGTCAGCTTTATTCTGAATAAAGGTGGAATTATTGAAAAAGTGGACCTTGAGCTGGCTCAGGAAGATAAAACAAAGAAGAAATAATATAGTGAGAGATTAACATGAAAAAGTTTTTTGTCTGTTTCGTTATTGTAATTTTTGCTGCCGGAAGTTTTTACCCGCAGCGTCACCTTGAAAAGCAGTTCAAGGGTTATACTAATCCCGAAGAGCTTGTTTCTTTATCGCCCGATATTTCGTTCAATCAGGCTGTTGAACTGCTTAGCAAAGTAAGCGTAAATATTACCGGCAAGAAAATAATTTCTACTGTTGACCGGAGCGAACCTATCGGGATGGATATTCGCAATATGCCTTACGATAAGGTGCTGGTTATTTTGGTTCAATATGCAAATCTTCTTTTTGAAGAAAGAGAAGATGTGATTGTTATTAAAAGAAAGGGGGAAGAGAAAGAGAAAAGCCCGGAAACTTACGCGGCAGTTGATAGTCGTGAAGTAAAAATATCAGCAGTATTTTTTGAAATGGATGTAAATGCTTCCAAAGAAAGAGGTGTTAACTGGAAATTTTTGCTTTCAAAAAAGGGACTTGATATTGGCAGCGAAATGCGCTCTTTTACCGAACAACAGCAAACGGGCGGGCAGCAGCAAACACAGCAAACACCGGAGTTTAAAGTTGGCGGCTCTTCAACTTTTGATGCCGGCGGTTTCTTTGGTGAAGCTACTGCAATGTTCAAATTTTTTGAAGAAGAAAATCTCGGCGAAATCATCGCAAGCCCAAACATTATCGTTCGTGACAGAAACCAGGGAAGAATTCAGGTGGGTTCCGATTTCTCTGTAAAGCAGCGTGATTTTGCAGGAAATATTGTTGAAAGTTTCTTCCCTACGGGCACAATAATTGAAGTTACTCCATATGTCTATAACGAAGAAGGCATAAATTATATGCTTCTTGATATTAAAGTTGAAAGAAGCTCGTTCGTTCAGGGTGAAGTTACAACCGAAGTCAGGAAAACAACTGCTAATACGCAGGTTATTATGTTGGATGAAGAAGAAACTGTTATTGGTGGTTTATTTATAAATGAAGAAATAAAAATTAGAACCGGAATTCCGTTTCTGAAAGACCTGCCCTGGTGGGTATTTGGCATAAGATACCTTACTGGCAGCGACCAAACAGTTCTGAGAAAAAAAGAACTGGTTATCTTAATAAAGGCTGAACTTGTGCCAACTTTGAAAGAAAGAATTGCAGGTACTAAATCAAGTTCACCAATAAGAGATGAAATTTTAAGGAACAGAGATAGAATCCGGTATTATCAGTTCAATCAATCAACCGATGGAAATTAAAATAAGATGGAATCAATTCTAATAGTAGATGACGACTTAAATCTCTGTCTCGCACTTAAGGATGAACTGATTGAAGTTGGTTACGATGTTAATTTCGTAAACGACGGCGATCAGGCGCTGAACTACCTTGAGAGCAGCACGCCGGATCTTATTTTACTCGACCTGAAAATGCCAAACAAAGATGGTTTTGAAGTTCTTAAAGAACTCAATCAAAAAAACATAAAAATTAAAGTGATCGTTTTAACAGCTTATGCCGATGTAAAAAGTGCGATAGATTCGGCAAAAATGGGGGCAAATGATTTTATTGCCAAGCCCTACGATTTTGATGAATTGTTAATTACGATAAGAAAGGTGCTCCAAAGGGATCAATAAGTATGAAAATAAGTCTGAGAATTTTACTTATAAATTTTGCAATTGTGGCTATAATAATCGGAAGCTCCGCTTTCGCTTTTTATTCTATAGTATATAATGTCCTTTCATCACAGCAATCAAAATATCTGCGAACATCAGTAAATGATTTTTCATATACATTCCGTCAGGCATTGTTAAACTCCGAAGACGAGTTCATCGGTGTGTATGAACGCAGTATAGCTTTGGGTAACGGGTTTGAGAATGTTCCGGGTAAAGATCTCGACTTTATTTTAGAATCAACCGGTCCGGAGAATCAAATAACAAAAAAATGGGTGAAAGATTTTGTTTATCTAACAGATAAGTCATTTACCCTGAATGAATTCATTAAAGATAATCCGTTTATTTTAATCAGTTCTTTTGTGGATCAAAATAACGTAGCGTATCACTACGGCAGGCTTGTTACTGATGAATTTATGGACGAATTATCCAAGCGGGTAAATGCAGAGCTGGCTTTGATAGTAGATAATACTCCCATTACTCTCTCAAACGAATCTTCCAACCAGAGACATATTTTTAATCTATCTGAAGCATATAAATCTCTTAAAGGCAAAGGCAGCTATGAGATAATGTCAGAAGGTTCGGAGAACTCAAACATTTTAGCGGCGCTTATATCACCAACATCGCTTACCGGAGAAAGGTTTAACTTTGATTTCCTGGTATTCAGCTCACTTGATGAGGCGGATGCACTTAAAGAAAGCGTGAGAGACTTTCTATTAATAATTGGTTTTGCGGGTGTGTTTTTATCGTTAATTCTTTCATCTCTGTTTACAGAACCGCTGCGCAAACAGATTACCGCATTAAATAAAGCTACAGAGATTACCAAAGAGGGTAATTTTCATAATCGTATAGAGGTTAGAACAAAAGATGAGATAGGTCAGCTTGCAGCCGCATTTAACTCAATGCTTGTTGAACTCGAAAAGAATCAACGGGCAAAGAATGAATATTCGGAATTTATTACCCTGATTAACCAAAACCCCACGCTGAAAGAAATTTCAGATGCTTCGCTTAGAAAGATAATACGTACTTGCGGCTTTAACGTTGGCGCACTCTATACCGTTGAGGATGATACGGTTACTATCGCTTCATCCTACGGACTAAATGAAAACGAAAATAAAACCGGCAATCCAATGTTATTCGAGCCGGTACTGAAAAACAAGGAAACAATTGAAATTACTTCCTCTGATAAACTGCCGGTTGTTTCCGCGGGGCTTGTTTCAATTGAATTGAAATATTTATTAATACTTCCGATTGTATATCACAACAAAGTTATCGCAATACTTGAGCTTGGAGGTTTAACCCAGCCATCCGGGGAAGCGCGTGATTATCTTTCAAAGATCCAGGAGCAGCTTGCAATCGGTCTTACAAATGCAACAGCTTTTGTAAAGATGGAAAACCTTGTTGCTGAACTTAAAGTTCTTAACGAAGAATACCAGAAACAGAACGTGCAGATTACACAGCAGAATGAAACTCTTGTTGAACTTCACAATGAACTAAAAGAAAAAGCTGCTGAACTTGAAATCCAGAGAGACCGGGCTGAAGAATCAACAAAAGTTAAATCTCAATTCCTCGCAAGCATGTCGCATGAGCTTCGCACCCCGATGAATTCTATTTTAGGATTAACCGAGCTTATCCTGGAAAAAGCGCAGCTTAAAGGAAAGAACAGAGAACGTCTCGAAGTTGTGCTTAAAAGCGGCCGAAGACTCATGAATCTTATTAACGACATTCTTGATCTTTCTAAGATCGAAGCAGGTAAAATGGAAATTAAGGAAGAAGATGTCATCCTGCAGGAATTAGTTGAAGAGGTAGAGACTTCCATTTCTCCGCTTGTAATGGGTAAAGATATTGAATTCCGGGTAACACGCGATATCAACACAAATGTTGTTATACACACAGATAAAGGCAGAGTTGTCCAGGTGCTGATAAATCTTCTCGGTAATGCAGTCAAGTTTACCGAGCGAGGTTTTGTTGAATTTAATATTGGTTCTGCAAATGAAAGACTTGTTTTCAAAGCAATTGATACCGGAATTGGTCTGTCTGAGGAAGATCGGAAGATTATCTTTGAAGAGTTCAGACAGGTTGATGCATCAACAACACGAAAATACAGCGGTACCGGGCTCGGGCTGGCAATCTCAAAAAGAATTGCTGATTTATTGAGCGGTTCGCTAACAGTTACAAGCGAGCCTGGCAAAGGTTCAACCTTCACTTTTACAGTTCCGTTGAAATTTGTCGAGATAAAAGATACCGAAGATGTTATTGAAGAACATCCGAAAGTTAATATTGATATTCTCCGCAAAAACAGAAAGAACCCGATCCTTGTAATTGATGACGACCCCGAGATCAGGTATACTATAGGGCAATATCTTACTTCCAAAGGTTACGAGGTAGTATATGCTGAAGATGGTGAACAGGGAATGGAAAAAGCATTGATGGTTCAGCCTTTTGCAATTACGCTCGATGTAATGCTTCCCAATAAAGATGGCTGGACGATACTGAAAGAACTAAAAGAACATCCGCAGACAAAGGATATCCCGGTAATTTTGCTTTCAATAATCGGCGATCAGAATCTTGGCTACGGTTTAGGGGCATTTGAATACTTTGTAAAACCCATTTCTGCTGATAAGCTGCTAACTGCATTTGATAGGCTCGAAAATCTCGCTAACAAGCGTCCGGAAAAAATTGTTATTGTTGATGATGATGAACTGGAATTCGAAAAGTTTAAAAGGGCTTTCAAAAATGAAAAAATAAGAATTGATTATATACAGGATAGCGAGCTTGCATACAGCAAAATACTGGAAATCCAGCCTGACCTTATCATTCTTGATCTGATGATGCCAAAAGTTGATGGGGTTACTCTTTCACATAAGCTGAAGTCAAGCAAAGATACCAAGCATATTCCGGTTATTATTAGTACAGCAAAAGACTTGAGTGACGACGAGAAAAATTCTCTCTATAATATTGTGGAAGAAATAACCGTAAAGTCCAAGGGGCACCCTCTTGATGTACTTAAAGTAGTGCGTGACCGGATCAGAGAACATGAAGCTTATTCAATTTCCAAACATGTTCCCGAAATAGTTGAAGACGATATCGAAGAAGAAGATGAGGAACTCGAAATGCAAACAGAAATTACGTTACCTGATTTTAATTCAGATGATAATAATAAGAGTGTGGTTCTGATTGTTGATGATGATCCGGATACTCTCTTCACTTTAAATGAAATAGTGCAGGCATGTGATTGCCATACTCTCCTGGCAAAAAGCGGAAAGGAATGTTTGAATATGCTTCAGCATTGCTCACCCTCTCTCATTCTTCTTGATATAATGATGCCAGAAATGGATGGATTCCAGGTTCTTAATAAAATCAGGGAGAATTCTGTGTGGGCACAGATTCCTGTTTTTGCAGTAACGGCAAAAGCAATGTCTGGAGATAAACAGGTGATTTTAAAAGCCGGGTTTGACGATTACATTCCAAAGCCGGTAAACCCGGGTATAATTGCATTTAAAATTGAAAAAATCCTAACGAAAGCGATATAATTATTATGAAAAAAATTCTTGTTATAGACGATCTTCCCGAAAACGTTTTTCTTCTTCAGGACAGGCTGGAACATGAAGGATACGAGGTGATAACAGCTTATGAAGGCAAAACGGGTATAAACAAAGCTATTAACGAACAACCGGATTTGATCCTTTTAGATATAATGATGCCGGAAATTACAGGCATTGAAGTTTGTAAAACTTTGGTCAAACACCCGGCAACCGAGAACATTCCAATAATTCTTGTTACCGCAAAATCAGGGGCGGAAGATACAAGAGAAGGACTGGAAGCCGGTGCATTCGATTATATTAAAAAGCCATTCCACCGGATTGAATTGCTTGCGCGTGTTCAATCTGCGTTAAAACTTTCTGAGGCGCATAAAATGATTCTTGAAGCCGAGAAGCGAAGTACTTATGCCGCGACAATCGTAACAACCAACCATACTATCAAGCAGCCGCTTACATTGCTAAGTCTTTCTTCTGCAGCAATAAAAAGAGAGTTGAACAAAGAAGAGATTTCCAAAGAAGCTTTGCTGAAGAGGCTTGCCTACATTGACACTGCCATTAAAGAAATTAATGATGTGCTTAACCAGCTTAATACGATTAAAAAGCCGGTGTTCGGGAACTATGTTAAAGATATTCAGATGATTGATGTTGGCAGTCAGGCAGAATAATCAGAGCAGATTTTTTATTTTTCTCAGCAGTGTATCGAACTCATAAGGTTTCGGCAGAACTGCTGTTATACCAATGGCTTCCAGGTCAAGCTTATCTGTAATTCCCAGGCTTCCGGATGAAAGTATAAGCGGAATGTTATACTCCAGCTCTCTTATTTTTTTGATACAGTCGATCCCGTTCATTTCCGGCATATTGTAATCTATTATTGCCAGGTCAACTTTAATTTCTTCAATAAGAACCTTCAGTGCTTCAACACCCGTCCCAACCTTAATTACGTTGTATCCGTTAGATTCAAGCAGTTCGCCTAACAGATCTCTTAACATTATTTCATCATCAGCTAATAGAATAATTCTTTCCCCAACAATCTCTTTTTCGGCTGACATTGGTTCGTACGCCGGAAGGAAAACCGTAAAGGTGGTTCCTTCATCCGGTTTACTCGTTACTTCAATATGACCGTTGTGTGATTTTACAATGTTGTGAGTTACATACAAACCAAGGCCCGACCCCGAACCGGATGCCCTGTCCTTTGTAGAGAAGTACGGGGAAAATATATTCCTGAGATTTTCTTCTGCGATTCCTGAGCCTGTATCCTGAACGGAAATCGTTACATATGAGCCTTTGTTTAAATACGGGTAATTGATGATCAGCTTATCATCTATAACTAAATTTTTACCGGTTATTTTAAGTTTGCCTGAACCTTCCATTGCTTCTTTAGCGTTTACGCACAAGTTCAAGAGCACCTGATATATTTCGGTTCCATTACCGAGTATATCAAAAAGTTTTTCATTGGCTTCCAGTTCAAATTTCATCCGCGATGGAAATGTTTGTGAAATTACCTTTGATATTTCCATAAGAAGGTAATTTGGTTTAATCAGTTCCTCGCGTTTGGGTGTTGGTTTACCAAAGGTAAGCACTCCTTGAATCAGGTCTTTTGCTCTTACCGAACAGCTTTCGATATTTTCAAGTAGTCTTGGAATCGGATCTTCATTCGGAACTTTCTTTTTTAAAAGATTGAGGCTGCCGAAAATATTAGATAAAAGATTACTGAAATCATGTGCCATACCACTTGTAAGCTTACCAATTGTTTCGAGCTTCTGTGCCTGAAGCAGGCTGCTTTCAAGTGTGTTATTTATTTCCCTGATCCGAATATTTGTAACTGCGAATGATAACAACGTTGTAAATAAGCTAATATCATCATATGCACCGACATTTTTTTCGTTATTTCTGCTGCTAAAAATTATTGCGGCAATCAGTTGATCTTGATTTAAAGCAGGGGCAACAATCAGGGATTCACTTTTAAGCAGTGCTGATAATCCGAAACCAATATTTGTTTCCTCATTTGTTGTTAACAATATCCGCTTGTTAATTGTTAACCACTTATTTATGAAATTAAAATTCGAAATTATTTCTTTTTCAAAGGCAGGGAAAGATGGAATTAGCTTTTCCGCGTCCTCAACAAAAATCCGGGTTCTGTTATCTGAATCATAAACAATGGCAATGCCAAATTTCATATTGAAGGTCCGAACACAGGCTGAGAGAATTTCAGGTACAACATTCTCAATTGAATTTTCATTAAGCAGAACTGAGAATATATGTGTCAGTTCTTTTTGTAAAGAAGGAATAACCTGATCCGCTTGAAACTTTGTATGAGATTGATCTGTAACGGATGCCGTTTTTTCTGCTTTAATAAGAAAGGCATCTGTCTTATTATCCGATGTTAATGGAATTACACTGATCAGAAGTTGTTTGCTTTTAATATTCAGCTTTATTTGATTAAATGATGGCGGTTTTGAGACTATATTGGTTTGTTCGGTTTCGAATAATGCTGCGGCATTTCTTCCTTTTATCCGCTTTTCATCAATCAGCTTTTTGAAATTATCATTAAACCATAAAATCTTCAGCTCTTTATCGGCGATAGCAATAGCTGACCCCACTCCTTCAAGAATTTCTTTAAGAGCATATTTCGAAATAATTTTTTCCAGCATTATTCTAAACTTGCTTTATGCTGTATTTCTTTATTTTAGTGTACAAAGTTTTGGGGCTTATACCAAGCTGACTTGCAGTTAAGGTTCTATCCCATCGGTTACGCGTGAGAATTCTTTCAATGTGCCATTTCTCGACATCCTCCATGCTCACAAGTTCATCAATATTTACATTTTTATCTGCATACACATGGTGTTTCGATTGCGCAATATTTATCGGAAGGTTAAGATCTTCCGGTTTTATACTATCATCTTCAGCAAAGATCAAAGCACGTTCAATAATGTGGTTCAATTCACGAATGTTGCCGGTAAAATTATAGCTCATTAATGCTTGTTCGGCTTCGGGAGTTAATCTTTTGGGGGACCTGATAGGTGATTTCGTCTCGAGAAAATGATTTGCCAGCAGCAGTATGTCTTCCCTTCTATCTCTTAACGGTGGTATTGTAAGAGTAATAACATTTAGCCTGAAAAGAAGATCCTTTCGGAAATTTTTCACATCGGCTTCTTCAAGCAGGTTTCTGTTAGTTGCACCGATAACCCTCACGTTTGATGTAAGATTAGTTATTCCACCAATTCGTCTGTATTCACCATTCTCAAGAAATCTTAAAAGTTTGGGTTGAAGTGTAAGGCTAAGTTCACCTATCTCGTCCAGAAAGAGAGTTCCGCCATGAGCTATCTCTACCAATCCCTGCTTGGTGGATTTAGCATCCGTGAATGCGCCTTTTTCATGCCCGAATAATTCACTTTCGATTAGCTGGTCCGGAAGCGAGGCGCAATTTATAACCACAAACGGCTTATCCTTCCTTGCAGAATGATTATGGATGTATTCAGCAAATAATTCTTTCCCTGTCCCGGTTTCACCTTCAATAAGCACATTCGAATCTGAAATAGCAGATTTATTAGCAAGGTTTATTATACGTTGAATTGCAGGGCTGTTGCCAACTATTCTGTGAGGGTGCTTTTTATTTACCTGGCTGGCAAGAATTGTGGTTTTTACCAATAATTCTTTATGCTCCAGCGCTCTATTAATTATCAATAAGAGCGTTTCAAAATCATAGGGCTTTGTAATAAAGTCATATGCTCCAAGCTTAATACAATCAATTGCTTTTCGCATTTCTGATTGAATTGATAATATTACAATCTGTATGGAAGAATTATATTCAGAAACAAATTTGAGAACTTCTTCACCCTGAACTTCTTTCATGCCAAGGTCGAGAAGTACAAGATCATAATTCTTTCTCTTAATGGCATCAATTGCATCTGCGCCGTCATAAACGGTATCAACGGAAGTGAAGCCTTCTCCGAGTAATTGCTCTTTTAAAAGGTAACATAGAGTTTCTTCATCGTCACAAACCAGAATTTTAGAATTTTTAGCCATATCCCTCTCGGAAATTTATGTTCGTTTTAAGCAAATTAACTTATGTTTGGAATAAAAAATCTAATACTATATATTTCAAGTTCTAAAAAATCAGGGCGCGTAGCTCAGGGGTAGAGCATCTGCCTTTTAAGCAGAGGGTCGGTGGTTCGAGCCCACCCGCGCTCACTAAAACCCGGTTTTACCCGGTTTTTTTTTATTTAGTTTTCATCTTTTATTACTTGAGCCGCTATATAGTCAAATCCTTACTGATCCCTGAGTGCGTGCAGAAAAAAATTACTTGTGGTTCAAATCAGTATGAGTTTAAATAAAATGCTTGAATTTATCCGTTTCAATATAAACACAATCTGCATATAACAGCAAGCAAGACGACAATCCTTTAATATATCCGAATAACCACTGTAAATTTACGAAATCTTAACGCAATAATAACAGCTTTCGATAAGCATTCAAGATTGTATTTAAATTTTAAGAATACATCTATATATTGTTTACACAATAATATTCAGTAAATGCGTTTATTATGGGCGAAATTGTTTTATGGACGATAATCCGTACCGTCATTTTAATACCACTGCTCTGGCTGGCACAGCCGTACATTGATATGAAGTTTTGGTGGCTTGTTGCTGCTATGGCTGTCTACGGATTTGTTATTCACCCTGCTATTGTACGATACAGAGTGTTTGAAGAAAAAAATCAAGATATAATTGAATCAACACTTTGCTCTACCTGTAAGCATTTCGATAAATCGGCTGTTCTTTGTATGAAATATGACAAACATCCTACAAAAGATTTTTTGCCATGTGAAGGACTTGATTGGGAGCCGAATCTGGATTCAGGTATGAATGCAGAAAAAACTTTATAGTAATTATTCGGACCAACTCCGCTCTCAGTGATCCGATGTCCCATTTAATCCAACCTGTGTCACTATTGAATCAGTCAACCAAATGATGTTCAATAAATAACTTTAAATAGGAGGAGAATCATGAAAAAGGGATTTTGTTCGGTCTCGATAGGGATTGTGTTAATACTTTTAATGAACTGTTCAGTCTACACTCAAAGCTGGACAATTCAGAACAGCAACACAACTCAACAACTAAAAGGTATTCATATGGTTAATGAACTTGTCGGTTGGATTTGTGGTGATGGCGGCGCTTTGCTACATACTACAACCGGGGGTCAGACCTGGACACCTGTTCCGATTATTGCTGCTGATCTTCATAGTGTGGTTTTCAAAGATCAGAATACCGGAATTGTTGTTGGTGATAACGGTATAATCTTAAGAACTACTAACGCCGGAACTAATTGGAATCAGGTTAACAGCACAACTTCATCTCAATTAAGGGCTGCTGCAGTGAGCAACGCGGGGATATTCTAGGCAGCAGGCAGAGATGGTGCCATAGTGAAATCAACAGATGATGGCGCTACCTGGACATCTCAAAACAGCGGAACAACCGCTCGCTTCAGAGGAATTGCAGCAAGGGGTACCAGCTTTGCCTGGGCAGTTGGCGAAGATGGAATGATCAAACATACTGCAGCCAGTGGCGCTTCATGGTTTAACCAGACAAGCGGAACACCGGACGATCTTCATGATATTCAATTTCTGTCAGATTCTGAAGGCTTTTCCGGCGGCAGCGGATCTAAAATTATCTATACTAATAATGCTGGTAGTGTCTGGTCTGACAGATCAACCGGGATTATTACGGGTATAAACGGAATTTTCTTCCTTAATACTAATTCAGGATATGCAGTCAGTGATAATGGTCTGATATACGTAACTAACAATGGCGGCGTGAATTGGTTAACCCAACCAAGTAATACAACACAAACTTTAAATGAAATCTTTTTTGTCAGTGAAAATAAAGGCTGGGCTGTTGGTGATTTTGGAACCATTGTTCACTTCAGTGCATCTGCTACCAGCATTGATAATCAGTTATTATTGAATTAGTTTTCACTTGAACAAAATTTCCCTAATCCATTTAATCCGGTTACCGCTATCAGTTTTTACATTCCTGAAAATTATTTTGTTACTCTGAAAGTGTATAATGTAGTTGGCAGAGAAGTAGCTCTGTTGATAAACGATAATCTCCCCTCCGGCAGGTACAGTTATAATTTTAGTGCAGATAATTTAGCATCAGGAATTTACTTTTATGAGCTTTCTGCGGGTAACTTCAGACAGGTAAAAAAAATGATACTAACTAAATAAACAAAAAACAGAGAGGTTATAGATGTCCAAAAAAAACAGAACTGCAATAAACAGCCTGATACTTTTAGCAGTGGCGCTTGCTTTTGTAACTTTTGCATTCAGGGACGGAGTTACCGGAAAAACTTTTAAAAATGGTAACGGTTGTGATTGTCACGGAGCTGCACCATTTGCAAATGTAACCGTTTCTATCACAGGTCCCGATGAACTTACCATAGCTGAAACAGCAACATACACTTTAGTTATTTCAGGTGGACCGCTGCTTGCGGGCGGCACTAACATTGCTGCCTCTGCAGGTATACTCAATACAGTATCCGGCGCCGGATTACAAAAAATAGGCGATGAATTAACACACGTTCAACCAAAGATGCCTCTTGCTAACGAAGTTTCTTTTGAATTCTCTTTTACTGCACCATCTGATACCGGCTCTGTTACGCTTTATGCGAATGGAAACAGTGTTAACCTTGATAATTCAAACAGTGGTGACCAATGGAATTTTGCACCAAATAAAACTATTAATGTAGTTTCCACAACTAATGTTGAAGAGCAGTATCTGCTCACTTCATTTAAGCTAAATCAGAATTACCCTAATCCGTTTAATCCTTCTACTATAATAAGCTTTACGCTTGCTGCTTCTGAAAAAGTAAGCCTGAGTGTTTATAATATTCTTGGCGACGAAGTTGCAAAACTGGTATATGATGTACTTGGTGAAGGATATCATTCCTTCGACTTCAATGGCAGTGATTTGGCTTCCGGTGTGTATTTCTACAAACTGTCTGCAGGGAATTTTGTTGATACAAAAAAGATGGTCTTGCTGCAGTAAATAATACCTCTCTATTATACCGGCTGCTCTAATTTATTTATCCTGAATATTTGAATTGAGAGCAGCTATTTTCTTAATTTTCCTCCGATGAAATTAAATAAAAAATCTCTGTTCGGTTCAATAATAATCATAATAATTTTTAGCTGCACGGGACTTACTTCCGTTTATTTGTCTGCAATTATTATGAATGCCCTTGGGTTTGATAAATGGAGCCTGCCGTATATCCTTGGATATATTTTTATCATACTGCCCGTGTATCACCTTTTACTGCTGGGCTATGCATTTTTATTTGGCAAATTCAGTTTCTTCTATGATAAAATAATACGCGTTATAAATAAGATCCGAAGCATCTTTACTTAATCGACCGCAGCGCTTCTCTGATAAACGATATAATCTGTAAGTACCGGATTAAACCCAAGTTCTCTCATCCTTAAAGCAATCTGCCCGCGATGGTATGAAGAATGATTTATTACATGAGTAAACACATCAGTATAAGAACTTTTAAAACTATCACCTATCGAATTTTTATAAGCGAATTCTTTATTCCAGAAATACTCATCCGCCGATGAAAGCAATTTTAGCCATTGGTTGGTGTTATTCAGAAATTCCCCGGACAATTTTTCCAGAGGAAATTGATGCCATGGCCTGATAAGATTATCTCCCCTTCCCGATATTCTATCGTACCAAAGTATCTGCGCAGAAATTATATGATTAAGAATACTTAGCATTTTCTCGTCTGAAATCTTCCCGGATATTACAGAGTTTAACACTGATTCGTTTGCCCATTGATTATAGTTAAGAAGCGATTTAAAAAAAGTTTTCATACGAATCTCCTTGTCATTTAGAATTAGATTTTATTTGCTCATAAGTGCTATAATCCTTGTTGGGGCGCCGCTGCCGGCTTTTATCTTCATTGGAAGAGCGATTACAGAAAAATCTTTCGCTGGTAATTGATCGAGGTTTGCAACGTTTTCAAATATCGGGATATTATTATTTCCAAGAATAACATGTGTTTCAAACAATTGCGATTTTCCATAATCAATACTCGGTGTGTCAATTCCGATTGCTTTTATTTTCCTTTCATTAACCAGCCACTCGGCGCCGTGCGGGTGTAAACCGGGAAAGCTTAATTTATTTACTGCCTCAATGCCTCTCTCGTCCGTTCCCATATACAGTTTTCTGTCAGTCCAGAATTCTCCGAAACCGGTTTTAATCAGCACTATTGAGCCGGCTGGAATTTCACCGTGTGATTCTTCCCAATCAAGAAAATCTTCAACAACTACTCTGTAGTCACGATGTTCAGCGCATTGCATTGTTACATCAACAATAATTGCCTTACCAATCAGATTCTCAAGGGGAATTTCGTCAACACTTTGTCTGCCCTCATAAAAATGGATTGGTGCATCAGTATGTGTGCCTCCGTGTTCAGCCGTACAGAATTTATTAGCCGCATAGAAAAAACCCTTCTCAGTATGCCCGAATGACTGAACCGTTAGTTTAAATCCTTCTTCCGTGGGCCAGAAAATCGTATTCTCATCAAAATCATATGTAAGATCAATAAACTTATATCCTTCAAATTGTGAAAAGCCAACAGGCTGTATAAGCCCGGCGATTAAAATTGCCAGATATATCTTTTTCATTTCCTTCTCCTGAATTTTTGATGAATAAAATATAATTTCCACCTTCAAATAGCTATAGTTTCTTTTTCAACACCGTAATATCACTTGATTCGGTTTTCATATTTGTTTATGTTCGAATGCACTAACGTTCACCTTTTAGAACTCATCGCATTGCAGCGAAATTTCACACCGATATCTGACGAGGTAGAAAATGAAAATAATGTTCCCGTTACTAATACTGTGCCTTATAACTTATAACATTCAGGCTCAGGAAATTGAGGCAAAGCTTGGGGGCGCCACTATAAATCAGGGTTTCAGCGTTAAGGACAACCTGAACAACTCTCTTTTGCGTGTAAGGGGTGACGGCAACGTTGGCATTGGTCTTACCTCACCAATAGCAAAGATGCACATTCTTTCAGCAAGCACAGGGCTGTTGGTGCAAACCAATCATACTACCGATTACGCATATGGAATTTTATCCCGCGTTAATCGCGATCTTGCAAAAGGATTCGGCATTCAGAACAGTGGCATCGAAAATGTCTCGATGTACGGCAATGGAAATGTTTTTATGAAAGGCAATGTTGGAATAGGAACTGCTATCCCAACCGATTCAAGGCTTGCTGTTGATGGAATAATAAAATCCAAAGAAGTGCTGGTTACACTAAATAACTGGCCCGATTTTGTTTTTTATGATAACTATAGCCTGCTTCCACTTGCGGAGCTTGAAGGCTTTGTTAAAGATAAAAAACATCTGCCCGGAATCCCATCCGAACAGGAAGTGATTGATAACGGTTTGATGCTTGGTGACATGCAATCAAAACTTCTGTTGAAAATTGAAGAGCTTACTTTATATCTCATAGAACAAAACAAAAAAATCATCAGGCTTGAAAAAGAATTATCCGAGCTGAAATCGTCTCTCAATACCGAACCACAATAAGCAATACTCATTTACAGCCGGAATAGAAATGAAATCAACGACAATTTTTATCCATGTAACAATATTTGTTTTGTATTCACATCACAGCTTTTCTCAGGAAGCAACATACGAGTTTAACTGGCTGAAATACTATGAGGCAGCAGAAGGTAAAGCGGTTGGGATATGGCCTCACTGGAATCGATGGCTTGAAATTGAACGGGTGAAAGACCTTCATTATTATAAAGGATTTAATTACATCTTTGCTTATCCTGATACGAACCCGCCGGTTTATAACAACATTTTAGCCGCCGGCTATGAACCATCTAAAATAATGGTAAAGATTGATTATGAGGGGAAATATACTTATCCCGCTACTGCCAACTTTCCTCAGTCATGGGCTTACTACGTTGATGAACCGGCTGATCATAACTTTCCCTATATCTGGTTAAGCGAAGTAAAGAATTTTGTTAACACGAACTTTCCCGGTTCACGATTTGCAATCAGCGGGTATAAACGTAACAGCCAGCTTGTTAATTATGGCGGACTTGCCGATGATGTGATGTTCAGCAGTTATAAGCATTGGTGGACTATACTTGGCATATGGGTTTCCTGTTGCCCCGAAGACCCCGACCAGAGATCTGACTGGTCTGACATGAAAAATATTTTCGGCAATAAATTTTCGATGACATGGATAGGTGCGCACAAAGATTTGAATGAATATCCGCAGCTTTTGGCTCATGCTAAAAATATTGGGCTTCAAAGAATCTGGCTGTATCAGCATGATGAAGTCTGGGATGATGATAATAATATAGAACAGTTTCTGCACCATGCGGCCTTAAATGGTTACATGAAAGTTTTTTACAGACAGGTTCGGGATAAAATTCAAAACGGTCAGCGAATTGGCAGACAATTTTTAGGAACGGTTTATCCTGACGCTATACCATCAATTTATGACCATACTACTTTAACATTTAATCAGAATATCGAAATAAATAATAACCGTGTTGATGATTACTATGCCTTGAATTCAATTACTGCAGGAGGCGCCTACACTTTCACTGTGCCGCCGCAAGTGCAAGCCAGCTTTAACTCTCACGGTTCAATAAGATTAAGACCCGGTTTTCATGCTAAATCGGGAAGTGAATTTAATGCTTACATCGGAGATCGTTAGAGAATAGTGTTACAAGCTGCTATTAAAATAATTTTATTATCACTGCTTTTGATTCACACAGCGGCTGCCGGCGGTTCTGAAATCAGAATTTCAAATCTTGGACTGATATTCGTTCCGCAGGGTTCACAGCTTTGTGCGGATACAATTTTTGTAGAAGAAGGCGGCACTTACATTACTGAAATTCCCGAAGGAACCTGTCCAACCGCTCATATAACAGGCGGCGGAACTATTGTGCTGCCTGTTGAATTAGCATCCTTTACGGCAAGTATAAAAGACGGATTTGTGTTTCTGAATTGGATTATTGAAACAGAAGTGGACAATTATGGCTTTGAAATTCAACGTTCCAACGACAGCACATCAAACAAATGGCAAAAGATTGCATTCGTTCCCGGCTCCGGCAACAGCAATTCGCCTAAAGAATATCATTATACCGATAAAAACCTGACCGGAGGTTCAGAATTCTTTTACAGGCTGAAGCAAATTGATTCGGACGGACAATTCACTTTTTCAGAAATTATCAGCATTGTAAATCTTCCGCTGCAGTTCGAACTTCATCAGAATTATCCCAATCCGTTTAATTCCAGTACGGTTATCACTTTCGCGATCCCCGAAAAGACAAAAGTTGTTCTTAACATATACAGCTTACTTGGAGAAAAAATATCAGAAGAGTTTAACAAGGAACTCGATCCCGGTTTTTATGAGGTGAACCTGACTCTTAATAACCTTAGCAGCGGTGTTTACATTTACAGTATTGAAACAAAGAATAATATCGCGGCAAAGAAAATGATATTATTACGATAATTTATACATGGTGGTTAAAACATTTCGTTTGCTTAGTCCTGCTTTATTCCCTTCTTCATCATTTTAATTCTTGAAGCGGATAATTATTTTAAAATAAGTGGATAAAGACAATTATTTTTTTAACTTATATCATCAAAAGACCGGGTGTAACTATAACACTCCCCGATTCAGTTTAACTTAACAGGAGGAATTAATGAACAGAAATGATGTGAAAACTTTGATGTCGTTCAGAGAATATCCGTGTGTTTCTATAATTTTGCCGACGCACAGAACAGCGCCGGAAAACAAGCAGGATTCGATTCGTTTAAAAAATCTTATTAAAGAAGCCCAGAACAGATTATTTGAGGAGTTTTCAACCCGTGACATAAAACCGGTGCTTGATAAAATAAATTCCCTTGCGGAAAGTATTGATCACAAC
>JBBIGV010000012.1:0-70743 GCA_037447335.1 Ignavibacteria bacterium
ACAAATTTAGTTCTTCTCTCAACAAGGCTGCTTTATCTTCATTAAGGTCTACCTGAGCCTGAAGCAGTTCGAACCTTGATCCGGATCCCACCTCAAGCTTAGATTGAGCAATATCAACGCGCTCTTCAGATAATTGTATGTTCTTTCTGATAACCTCGAGCACTCGTTCCTGCCTGACAACATCAAAGTAAGTTGAGGATATATCATTTATGTTTTTTTCAATAACAAGTTTAAAATTATCTTCGCCTGATTTTCTTAATTCTTTCAACCTGTCGAGAGAGGCAAACATTTTTAATCCGTCAAAGATTGTCCAGCGGAGCATAATTCCGGCGTTCATATTTGATGATTTGGCGCCATCCCTCTCAACTGTTCTTCCGTCGAAAAATTCCTGTCTTGTGTTAGTAATACTTTGCGTGTATGAAGCATCGGCATCAAGGTTTGGAAGGAAACCAGCATTTCCAATGGTAAGGTTATTGTCTGCAATTTCAAGCTGGTTTGCTGCAATGTTAATTGAGAAATTGTTTTTCAAAGCTGTTTCAATTGCATCCCGGAGTGATAATTTTTCCTGTGAGAATGAACTGATAAATGGAATAAAAAAGATTACAATGATTCTGAATTTCATAAACAAAGAAAATTGTTTTTTATAATCAGACCCGGTTAAAAAGTATCATCAAAAAAAATCAATCCTATACTGCCAGTACTTTTTCTTCTTCAGATAAAACAACATCGCCTTCGGTTACATTTGAAACTGATGCGGTTTTTCTGGAGAAGTATGAATACATAGCCGGCACAATGAACAATGTAAGAAAAGTAGAAAATATCAGTCCGCCGATAACTGCAATACCCATAGAAACACGGCTTTCAGACCCGGCGCCTAATGCCAGTGCAATTGGAAGAATGCCAAGAACTGTTGATAAGCTCGTCATTAAAATCGGGCGGAACCTTGCAACTGCCGCACTTTTAATTGCTTCCATTTTATCGAGACCGGCAGCTTTCCTCTGATTTGCAAACTCAACAATCAGTATTCCGTTCTTTGTTACCAGACCAATCAGCATGATAATTCCAATCTGGCTAAAGATGTTCAGTGTCTGATTAAAGTACCATAATGAAAGCAGCGCGCCCGCCATAGCCAGCGGCACAGTAAAAAGAATGATGAATGGGTCTCTGAAGCTTTCGAACTGAGCTGCCAGCACAAGGTAAATCAGAACAATTGCAAGGATGAATGCAAATAATAAGCTGGAAGAACTCTCTGCAAAATCTTTCGACGGACCATCCAGTGAAGTTGAGAAGGTTTCATCTAACACTTTATCGGCTATATCACCCATCGCTTTGATACCGTCTCCGAGTGTTTTGCCGGGTGCAAGCCCTGCAGAAACGGTGGCAGAAACGTATCTGTCAAATCTGAATAGCTGCGGGGGCGTACTCTCTTCAGTAAGAGTAATAACGTTGTCTAACTGTATAAGTTCGCCGCGGGTATTTTTAGTATAGAGTGACTTAAGATCAAGAGGTTTATCCCGGCTTTCTCTCTGAAGCTGACCTATTACCTGGTACTGTTTTCCATCTTTAACAAAAAAACCGAACCTTTGTCCGCTGAATGCAGCCTGAATAGTTTGTGCAATATCAATAGTTGAAACACCAAGAGTTCTTGCTCTCTGCCTGTCAATAGTAAGCTTCAATTCGGGTTTATTGAATTTTAAGTTAGCATCTACTACCTGAAAAGTCGGATCGGAAGCAGCTTCTGCAAGAAATTCAGGAAGCACTTCGCGAAGTCTTTCAAAGTTGGGCGCTTGTATTACAAATTGAACCGGCAGCCCGCCGCGCCTTCCGCCGCCAATGGTTTGCTGCTGCGAAATGAAAGTACGTGCACCTGAAAGAGGGGCGATATCGCGGGAAAGTTTGTCAGCAATTTGCTGCTGTGTTCGCGTTCGTTCGTTTGGATACTTTAATATGAGGTTAACAAAACCGGAATTGACAGAACTTGCAGCGCCAAATCCGGGCGAGGTAACAGAAATAACAGCGTCTTTTTCATCGAGCGAATCAGCAATTAGCTGCACAAGCTGATCCATAAATCTTTCCATATAATTGAATGTAGCTCCTTCTGGCGCGGTTACGCTTACAAACAACCTGCTTCTGTCTTCAAGAGGCGCCAGTTCTGTTGGCGTTACACTGAAGAAAAGATATATCATTCCCACAGCCGCACCAGTAACAACAAATGCAAGCCATCTTTTAGCCATGAAAAAGTTAAGATGGTCTCTGTAAGTACTGTTGATCTTTTGGAAAAATGGTTCGGTTTTTTCATAAAACCAATTATGGGTTTCTCTTCGTTTAAGAATTCTTGAACTCAGCATTGGTGTAAGGGTAAGAGCAACAAAAGAAGATATGATAACAGAACCGGCAATTACAATTCCGAATTCTCTGAATAGTCTTCCTGTAAGCCCCGAAAGAAAAATTACAGGCAGAAACACGGAAGCAAGGGCAATAGTGGTTGAAATAACGGCAAAGAATATTTCGGCTGCACCACGGCGGGCAGCTTCGTGGGGATTCATTTTGCTTTCTATCTTTTTATAAATGTTTTCGAGAACCACGATAGCATCGTCAACAACCAGTCCGATAGCAAGCACAATCCCGAGCAAAGTTAAAACGTTAATAGAAAAGTTGACAATGTACATTACAAAGAATGCACCGATAAGCGAAATAGGGATTGCGATTACAGGAATTACAGTTGTCCGCCAGTCGCGGAGAAAAAGAAAAATTATTAAAACGACTAATCCAAAAGCGATAAAAATGGTTTGCTGCACTTCAGAGATAGATGACTTAATGAATTGTGTTATATCGAAACCAATGCCGATGTTTATATCCGGTGGCAGGTTCAGTTTTATTTGTTCAATTCTTTTATAGAACTCATCAGTAATAGCGATATTATTTGCGCCGGGCTGAGCAATAAGAACAACCCCAACCATCGGGATTCCATCGCGCTTCAATACTGTTCTTTCATTCTCTGCACCAAGCTGTGCATAACCCACATCCTTCAATCTTATAACATTACCGGCTTCTTCCTTAATGATGAGGTTATTGAATTCTTCTTCCGTCTGTAAACGTCCATTAGTTCTTATTGATAACTCCGTATTGTTTCCTTCAATAAGTCCGGAAGGAAGTTCCACATTTTCTCTGTTTAAAGCTGATCTCACATCAAGAGGAGTTAAGCTGTAAGCAGCAAGTTTTTGCGGATCAAGAAGCAGCCTCATTGCATATTTTTTTTCGCCCCAAATTCGTACTTCACTTACGCCGGGTATTGTCTGAAGCCGTTCTTTAAAAAGATTATTAGCAATCTCTGAAAGCTCCAATAGGTTTCTTGTATCACTTTGAACATTAAGGAATACGATAGGCGAAGCATCGGCATCAGCTTTTGCAACTATCGGATTTTCAACATCGGGCGGCAGACTCCTGATCGCTCTTGAAACACGATCGCGAACGTCATTTGCAGCGGCTTCCATATCAATATCAAGATCAAACTCGACGGTTATTGTGCTGCGTCCGTCTCTGCTTACCGATGTGAGTGAACGTATTCCTGCAATTCCGTTAATTGATTCTTCGAGCGGTTCGGTGATTTGTGATTCTATTACATCAGCGTTTGCGCCAATATAGTTTGTGCTTACGGTAATAATGGGCGGGTCAACCGCAGGATATTCACGAACTCCTAGATAGGTATAGCCGATAATTCCAAACAATACAATAACTATCGCCATAACGATAGCCAGAACGGGTCTTCTTATACTTAATGATGATAAACTCATTTGAACTCTGCGATAATTATTTTAGAACCCTGGCGAATTTGCAGTAAACCTGAGGTAATAACGGTATCGCCGGCGCTTACACCGGAGGTTAATTGAACGTGCACATCTGTTCGGATACCGGTTTCCACTTCTACAGGCACAGCAATTCCATCTCTGAATAGAAACACTTTTTGTCCTTTAAGTTCAGGAATAATCGCTTGAGTCGGAACTAATAATGCTTCTTTTATTTCATCGAGTACAAGCTCAACGTTTGCAAATGAACCGGGAATTAAATCCCCATCGTTATTAGGACAGATCGCCCTGATGCTTAATGTTCTTGTAACGGGGTCAATCTTAGATTCAATAGCATAAACTTTACCTGTGAAAACTCTCTCTGAGCCAACTACACGAAATTGAACGGGGTCACCTGTCTTGACACTTCCTGAATATCTTTCGGGAATTGAGAAATCAATTTTAACGGGGTTTGTATCCTGTAAACCGGCAATCACTGTATTATTGTTAACAAAGCTTCCTTCGCTAACATATCTTAAGCCGATCGTTCCGTCAAACGGAGCTATAATTTCAGTCTTTTCAATCTGTGCTTTGATAATTTCTACATCAGCTTTACTTACATTCAGTTCGTTCAGTGCAGCATCATAATCTTCCTGGCTTATTGCTTCGCGCTGCAGCAGAACACGCTGGCGGTATTCGCGGTCTTGAAGCAGTTTTAATCTGGATTCAGCGCGGGTTAACTGTGCCTGAAGCTCCGCATCATTGATCTTAACGAGTAAATCTCCTTTTTTTACTCTCGTTCCTTCCCGAAAATATATACCCGTTATTTTGCCGGCGACTTCACTTCTAAGCTGCACTTCTTCATTAGCAAAGATAGTTCCGCTGGAGATAACTCTGTTGGCAAGATTTTCCGGTTTGAGTATATAGGCGGATACCTGAACCGGTGCGCCGCGCATTACTGCAGGAGGAGGATTATTTGACCCGTCATCTGATTGCAGCTTTGGAAGTGCAATCAGGAATAGAACGATTATTCCTATTGAAGCATATAAAATTATCTTTAATTTTTTATTCATTAAACAATAACTTGAAAAGTATTCGGTTTAGCAGATAGTGTTAATTTCTTTGACAATCTTTTCTGGTGAAAAAGTTTAACAAAGATACGGATTTTATTAAACGAAAAAAGCCAGTATCACTGGCTTCAGTTTTCGTTCAAAACAAAAATTAATTAAGAATAGTTCTAACTTTTCTTTGAGTATTTTCGCTTGAATTTTTCAACCCTTCCGGTTGTATCAAGTAATTTCTGTTTTCCGGTAAAGAAAGGATGCGATGCACTTGAAATTTCAAGTTTTACCAGCGGGTAAGTATTCCCATCTTCCCATTTAATAGTTTCGGTGCTCTTGATGGTTGATCTTGTCAGTATTGCAAAATCAGCCGAAGCATCCTGAAAAACAACCGGTCTGTATTCCGGGTGAATCCCTTTTTTCATTATAGATCCTGTTTGTTTACTTTTTAAAAACGTGGCTGTAAATATAGAAAGGGACGGTTTTATTTCCAATTATTGATCAATATTCTGTTTATCTGGTGTTTCCTTCCATAACCGTCCGCATTCTTTCCCTCAATGTATTTAATTCGCGTTTTTCGGCTTCATTAAGGCTGACGCGCTTAAAATCAAGACCTGCCTTAGAAATGGTATATCCGGATTCCATAGCAGCACGGGAGCTTGCGAGCCCGGGATGGGATTCGGATCGGGGCTGCATCACCTCACTATCGCCAAAGGTTCTGGGTCTTGGTGAGCTGGTTTGCTGTGATCTATCCTCTGAAGCTTGGGGAAGCTGGAAAACATCCATATTGCTGCTGGAAATGATATCTTCTCTGATTGGGGGTTCAAGCATAAACGGATTTTCAGCTTCATCGGCACCGAGGTTTAATACAAATAAAATGATGACTGCACTAACAGCCAAAGCCGTTGCCGGGATCAGCCTCGATGGGGAAAAGAATTTCTTAAATGAGCTTTCTTCTGCCCGGTGTTGTTCTGAGTTAATCCGCCTCATAAGACCTGCTTCAAAATTTTCGGGTGCGTTTACGGCAGGAAGTGATTTTAGTGCAGAAATTACATCCGCAAATTTAATTTCATCATGTGAATTAGTCATTTAGTAACCTTATTCTCTATAAATATCCTTTAGAAGTTTTTGTAATTGTGCTCTTCCTCTGTTTATACGGGATTTAACAGTTCCAACATTAAGCTTTTTTATCTCCGCAATTTCTTCATAAGTAAGACCTTGAATATCCCTTAAAATAACCACATCTCTGTATGCGTCGGATACTTTCAGCAAAGCATCCTGAATAATTTTTTCCTTTATGCCGCTGTCGGTAATTACATCAGGGCGATAGCTGTTATCGGGTATATCGAAGGTTTCTTGCTCTTCTCCATAAGAATTTATTGAAAACAGATTCCGTCTCTTCCTGCGCTGGTATTCTGTTCTGGCAAGATTTCCTGCAATGGTGTAAATCCAAGTAGAAAATTTTGCAATTGAAGAGTAAGAATCTTTGTAACGATAAACTTTTATCATAGTTTCCTGGACAACATCTGCACAAGCCTCGTAGTTGCCAAGGAACCTATATACAAAATTCATCAGAGGGTTTTTGTACCTCTGGACCAGAATTTCAAATGCTCGTATTGTGTCGTTTTGTTGAAATTCGAGTATAAGTTCTTCATCACTTAACTCGTTTAGATTTTTGTCCGTCAACTTGGCTTATACTTCCGGGTAGTTTATTTGTTTCCGTAATTGGTTAACAAATTACTTAAAAAACCTGAAATTCAGAACAAAATTCATTTGCTTATACAACCGGGATGATCGGCTTTACTTATGCATTATATTTTTCTGTACTAGCTGTTGAGGTCTGAGAATTTCACCTATTAATAATGTGAAAACCGATTTAATATCTGCCGAGCTCGTTTTAATTGCAACATCTGCTGCCAGGAGAGCTTTTAGTGAATGATATACCTCAACCTGTGAAAAACTTTTTTTAGCTTCGAGATGCCCTTTGAAATAAAAAGGATGCATATTAAAAATGTTTGAAATTTCTTGTTCGCTTTTGTCAGCTTTTTCCAATTCGGCTATCCTGGCAATGGTGGTAAAATATTTTGTAAGTATTGCAAGAATCATTAATGGTTCTTCTCCTTGTTCAAGCATTCCATAAGCAACTTTAAGGGCTGATTTTTTATCTTTTCTGCCAATAGAGTTTTGAAGGTCAAATATTGTATACTTTTTTAATTTAACTGAGAGCGCTTTTATGGATTCGAAAGCGATCTCGTCTTTTTCGCCGGAATAAATGATTAACTTATCTAACTGATCTTCAATAAATGCACGGTTTTCTCCCACAATATCTACCATTATTTGAGCATTCGCTTTGGAGATGATCTTCCCTTGAGCGGCAGCGCGGTTTACTATCCAGTCAATCAGGTAATGACCCCTCAACTCTTTGGCTTCGAAAAGAAAACCTTTTGCGTTCAATGAGGCATATGGCTCGGATGCGGGATTTGCAATTTTACTGTTGAATAATATTACGAGTATCGTGAATTCTGACGGTGAAGCAATGTAAGATTTCAGTGCTGATTTATCTTTGACCTTATCAAAATCCCGGTACAAAATCAGTTTTTTCCCTTCTCCAAACGGAAATGCTGAGGCAAAATCAATTACACTGTTGAGTGAGTGAGTATCTCCATGAAAAGTTTCCCTGTCAAATTCTGAAGAAATGAGTGAGCCCGCCTTGCTTTCAATAGCAGCAACAGCTTCATCAATACTGAAAGAATCTTCGCCGCAGATAAGATACACGGGTAAAATTTTATTTTGTTTTAATCCTTTAATGATTTCACTTACCGGCGGCAGAGATTTTTTAGTCTTCCCCATTTTTTGCCTTTAGTTTTTCGTATTTAACAGCCCTCGACAGAAAAAATCCCAATCCGCCAACAACCACGCCAATAACAAAAATCATTGTCAGAATTGTTGATAGTTCCATACTGATTTAACCACTCTGATTTTCATTAAGAGTATTATTTACAATTAATTTGTTAAATGCCATGAAGAAGCCGATAACCACAGCCCATTGAAATATTACAGTGCCGGCATTTTCCATCAGGAAAGGATTCCACCATTCCGGTTCCCATGAAACGGATGAAATAAGCCACCAGGAAATTAAAATAACTACCTGCAGTGGAACAAGAATTCCTATCACATAATTATACCATTTACCGATCTGAACATCACTGCCGTATCCATTTATAACTTCTCTTCTGAATTTATCAACGCCATAACGGATAATTGCAAAAGATATAAATGCACCGCTTAATATTAAACCAACACCCCACACCCAATCCTGATTCACAAGGATGTTCATATTAACTGCTGAAGGAATACCAAGCAGGATTGCGGCAGATGCTACTAAAATAACCGCCCTTCTTCTCTTTACTCCAAAATCAATAATGGTTCTTGTAGCGAGTTCAACCATAGAAATTAATGAAGTAACAGCAGCAAAGAACAGCGCAATGAAAAACAAGGAAGCAAAGATGATATTGAGTGTACTGCTCGGCGTAATTTTTTCGAAAAGCATAGGCAGGTAAATAAATGTAAGCCCCGTATTAGCCGGACCAGACTTTGCAACCTGTTCCATTGCATCAACCGAACTGAGTGCAAATACCGTTGAGAATATAGTAACTCCCGCAATTATAGAAACAGTGTTGTTTCCGAAACCAATCAGTGCGGCATTAAGTGAGATATCTTCACGCCTGCGCATATAAATTGCATAAGCCATTATTAAGCCCCATCCGGCGCCTGTATCCCACGCGTTTTGAGTCAGTGCATTAAGCCAGACTTTGTGATCGAGAATTATATTTATATCCGGTGTAAAAAAATATTTAATTCCTTCAACAGCGTTCGGAAGAGTAACCGCTCTTACAAGAAGAATAATAAGTATAATCAATAAAGATGGGACAAGCAGCCTGGTAACTTTTTCAACTCCTTTTGTGATGCCGCGTAAAACAACAAATGCTACAAGTAAGATTGAAATAGTATGAAACATCAGCGGCTGGTAACCGGCTGAAAAGGTTTCCCAGTAAATAAGATGGTCAGCAATATCAAACAAGCTGCCGGATGCCGCAGATAAAAAATACCGCAAACACCATCCGGTAACCACAGAATAGTAGAACATGATTGCAGCAGCTACAAATGCGATAAATGCACCCATCCATCCAAACTGACGCCCGGCTGTTTTTGCAATTGCACCAACCGGTCCGTACCGTGCAGACTTGCCAATTGCAAACTCGGCAATTATAAGTGGGAGTGACCATATAAGAAGAAAAACCACCCATGGAATTAAGAATGATCCGCCGCCATTCTGAGCAACTATGCGTGAGAATCGCCAGATATTGCCCGTTCCGATTGCAATACCAATTGTAGCAATTATCAGCGCCCAGCGCGATGTGAAGAATTCCTGTTGTTTCATAAATAAAAAAGGGGAGCAGTTATTGCCTCCCTGTTTAATCAGTGAATTATTCTATTGTTCTTTTTTCAATAGTAACAGATTCCATCACCACATCACTGAGCGGTTTATCGCCGGGTTTGCTGGTTTGAACTTTGCCGATTGCCTGTACTACATCCATTCCGTTAATAACTTTTCCGAAAACCGAATGCTTTCCGTCAAGCCAAGGTGTCGGAACAAGAGTAATAAAAAACTGGCTTCCGTTAGTATTCGGACCTGCATTTGCCATTGAAAGAATACCCGGAGTATCATGTTTCAATGTAGGGTGGAGTTCATCAGCGAACCTGCCGCCCCAAAAACTTTCGCCGCCCCTGCCCGTGCCTGTTGGGTCTCCGGTTTGAATCATGAAATTATCTATAACGCGGTGAAATATCACTCCATTGTAATAACCTTTCTTTGCTAAACCAACAAAGTTTTCAACTGTTTTTGGTGTCAGATCAGCAAATAATTCTAATTCGATAGTTCCCATGTTCGTAACAATCACTGCTATGGTTTGTTCTTTTTGTTTTTCCTGCACTTCTGTCTGCTCCTGTTTATTAGTAATAGCCTGAATTTCGTTGTTCATCTTGTCGGATGAGTTTGAATCATTGCATCCGATGATGAATACCAGAAATAAAAATGAAAAAAGAAAGTTTTTCATATATCCTCCTTATTAAGTTTATTTATGAAGTTTGTTGATATAGTTAATTTCAGTTTGTATTAACCAGCACACTCCGGGAATAAATTCAAATAATTTCACGATAAAATTATTACAATCAATCCAACGGCAAGGCAGTAAAATGAAAAATAGCTGAACGTATCTTTCTTTAATACAAAGAAAATTGTTTTTATTGCTATATATCCTGAAATAAAAGCTGCTATACTGCCAACAATCAGAACCCAGATAAATGATCCATCAATTGGTTCAGTGGTAAGTTCAAAAGTTTCAAGCAAAGTTGCGCCGAAAATAGCAGGTATTGCAAGCAGGAATGAAAAACGTGCTGCCTGTTCCCGGCTTACTCCTAAAAACAAAACCGAGCTGATTGTCATTCCCGCCCTCGAAATACCGGGAAGAATAGCAAGAGCCTGAGCGCATCCAATTATAAAAGCCGATAACCATCCAACTTCTTTATCAGGCTGAGGTTTTGCAAATTTAGTTAAGAACAAAACGGTTCCTGTTATCAGCAGCATCACCCCTACAAAAGTTACATTTGTAAATGCCTGCTCAATTCCGGACTTACCAACTATACCAACAAAACCGGCAGGTATTGTAGCTAATACTATCAGCACAGCGAGCCGAAAGTGGCTGTCATTCTTTAATAATAAACCAATACCGGATGGCTTAATTATGCCTTTCAGTAATGACCGGAAAACTTCTGCAATATCTTTATAAAAGATCGCAATAATACTTAACAACGTACCGAAGTGAACGAATACTTCGAAGGTAATATTCTTACCGTGTAAAACCCCAAGAACTTCCTGCCCGAGAACAAGATGCCCTGAACTGCTGACAGGAAGAAATTCTGTTAAACCCTGAATAACTCCCAGTATGATTGCATCAATTAACGTCAATATTAGCTCCTAAAAATAATATGAAACACCTAATTTAATTCCGAAAGAAAGAGAATTCATGTTAACATTTTCTTTCATCACATTATTATAAAGTTTTTTACCGCTGCCTTCTATGTCACCAATTAAATCATAGCACATATCCGCACCAACATTAGCATAAACATTTCCACCAAGCGAGGTATTGCCTTCGGCTCTTAGAATAAAACCAAAACCTGTAGAACTGTATTTATTGGTTATACCTGTTGCCGGGATCGATTCATCTGCATTTAACAACCTAAGCCCGGCGCCTCCTCCAAATTTAAAATTGTAACCGTTTCCCTGGATTACATAATAATTCAAAACAGAAGGCATTATTATAGTATAAGCGAACTCGTACTTACCTGTAATATCAGTGCTTGTGAACGAATTTATCAGGTAAGCTCCCTCAATTGCAATGTGATAACTTTGCTGCATGTGATAGGCAAATTCGAGGGAAAAGACTATCGCTGAATTAAATGAAGAAAGCTGGTTGCCGGGAGCTGCAAAGCTCTGATTAATGTAATCTGAATAAGATGGTGCACTGATAAAATCTATTCCCATTCCCCCTCTTATATCAAATTGTGAATATGATATTGCCGTAAATAAAAAAAAGAGAAGTAAGGCGGTTTTTTTCATGATTCTTCCAGGTCTGTTTCAACTATCTTCAAAATATTTCCGTGCTGTTTATCAAGTATAAAAAATATGATAAGGGCTGTGAAGATAAACAAAAAATAAGATACTATGTGAGTTAAAAATGCATACGCAACACTTATTGTTTCTCCAAATCCGAAAAGAAGTACTAACGTGGATTTTGCAAGCGTATGGTATGAACCGGTTCCACCGGGTGTTGGTATTACAACTCCGATGGCACTGATGCTCATCAGCACCCACCCCATAGCAAATGTTACCGGCTTCTCGTATTGCATGCCAACAGTAAAAAATCCTACGTATGAAGATATTGCATAAAGAAGGATAATCGCACAGCTTAAGATGATTGTGAGTGAATAATTTCTGGCACCTTTAAGGCTTGAAAAACCTTCAATAAACATCCCGAATATGTGAGTTGTTTTTTTACTTAACTTTTCAGAAAAATAGCCGGTCAGTTTTGTCAGAAATTTCCCAAACCTCTCCCTGTAACGGATTGAAAATAACACGAAGAATATCAGTGCAATAATTAAAAATAAAGTTATATATAATGAATCCCTTAACCATGGAAAACTTTCGGAAATACTTTCACTCCAGATCATCATAGAAATTATGACGGTTATACCAAGAAAAATCATATCGATAATACGCTCAAGTATAACAGAACCGAACATGGATGAGCGTGAAAGACCTTCCCATTTTCCCATTAGTACTGCACGGGTTACTTCTCCTAAACGCGGTATAACACAATTAACTCCGTAACCAACCATTAATGAGCCGAAAATATGTTTCAGCTTCGTGTCGGGTTTTACGGTGCTGAGAATTACTTTCCATCTTACAGCACGAAGAATATGTGAAAGAAATTGAAGCACGACAAAAATCAGCAGCCAGAATACTGATGCGCCGGAAACGATATCAAGAACCTCAATAAAATTTACATCATAAAAGGCAATGAAAAGAAAAATTATTGCCAGCGCCGCCGGAAATAAAAAATTCAGCGCTATACGAATCTTTATAGATGTTTTCGGTTTATCGGAGATCAATGATAGTGCTTCCTTCCGGAGGGTTGAATGTGAATTGAGAAGCAGGTAAGTTCTGATTCAACCTGTAGTTTGAAAACTCTATCTCTATAACACCGGATACAGGTTCGTCAATCAATACTTTTGAAATAAGATTTTCTTTGTTCACGAACAATGCCGCACTATTGAAGTTCAAACCGGCAGATTTTGGCTTAAGAAGAATGCTTTTGTCTTCACCATCAGCTTTTTCTTCAACATTGCACATTGCAGGGTATTCGTTTATCAGTTTGTTAAGCGAAATGTATGACTGATCATCTTCATAAACTTCACTGATAATGACTTTGTTTTCGCGTTTGTTGTAATTCCAGTTTGATTTTCCGTCGGAGATTATAATCAAGCCGTTCATCTCAAGACGCATTTTGTCGATGTGCCTGTATTGAAATTTTCCGCTCAACTGTTTTACCCCGTTGGCAGATTGCTGAAAATCGGCAGAGATATCTTTGGCGGCATTAAATTTATTTTGAATTGATTTTAAGAGTTCCTGCCCGTATACATTTGAAATACTTGCTGCAATAACAATTAGGGCTGCGGCGTAAATAATTATTCTTTGCATTTTTTTTGAGATTTGTTAAATGATGCTGCCTGATACTTAATTATTTATCATTTGTTTCAAATTTAAGAAGATTTGCATTTAGATGAAATTTAGATAACGGGTGAAAATGTTTTATTACCGCACAGGATCGTTTTTATTTATTTGTTACAGCCAAACTTCCGTATTAAGACAGAATTACCGGTTCATGCTCCGGGCAGTCAATCCGCAGTTCAGAAGTTTCAAGAGCAACCTTAAGTAAATTACAATAATGTACCCCGCCGGATTTTTTAACATAAAACCTGCAGGTATGACACATCCGTTGAATGGTTATTATGCCCGCCTTGTTAAGTTTGTGTATTAAGTCATACAGACCCTCAAGCATTGCTTTTTTTTGTCTGTCTGATAAATCTTTTAATGGTTTACGCATTTGATTGGCAAACAACGATATCTGTTCGGCTGCTTTTATCCCCTTCGCAGTAAGCGTCAGCACAGAGCTTCTCGAATCGTTAGGATCGGGGATTTTATTCAGGTATTTTTTTTCAACCAGCACCCTTACCGCATCGCTGATAGTGGGTTTTGTCATATTAAATTCTTTGGCAAGATAGGTAATAGTTCTCATTGAAGATTCACGAAAGTAAAGAAAGATCAAAATTTGCAATTGAATAGGGCTAAGCGAGTATTCTTTGGCTTCCTGCCATAATAAAACACGAAATGCCTCAGATACTCTTTCCAGAGCTGCGATAATTTTGTTTTCTATAGTATGATGCTGCTTATGGGGATCAAAAACAGAACTCATATTCAACAACTTTCAAATGATTTTAAAGATATACCGTTTACTTTGAGAAGATTATCCAGCCTTATTAATGCACCATTATCAAGAAGCAGGAATTCGACTTTATCTTTTGAAAACAAATCAACGATGATACCTTTTGTTTGAAATGAATTACCATTTTCGATGTATTCAATTGTGCAATTAACTTTCTTTAGGGCAAAGGCTTCCAGGTAATCATAAAAGCTGCAGCTTATAGGTTTGTATTCTTTCATTGTAGTTCTCATTATTAACGGTGGATGAAAGAAATCCATCCACCGCGTAAATTTATGTAAAAGAAACCTGTTTCTAAAACTGATCGTCTTTCACATAAGGATAACACCACAAAGTAACCGTTAGTACAACTGCTTTGAACCAGGCCTGGTGCATTTTATCGACTGTTTCTGCGTCGTGCCCTTTTTTTGCAAGGAAGGATTTGATGGTTGCCGTAATAGGATAGATAAAAGCTGTCATATACCTGAAATGAATTATCGGCGCAGCATCAACTTTATCTGTTTTATTTTTTTTGGAACTGTGATGCCTTAGTGCGATTTCGTGCTGGTAATTAAGCCACTCTTCATCATATTTCCGGTTGCAAAGATCCATTATCCACTGTCCGAATCTATTTCTGACTGCTGCCAGATAATCAGCATTTGGAGAACCACTCTCAGGGGCAAAGTACTTAACCAGGTGTTGATTACTTCCCACGAAGCCATACCACAAATCAAGAACATCATTAGTTTGATCGGAAAGAACCTCGCCTGCCAGCCGAAGATATTTTTCATCTTCTTCGGAAAAAAAAACAGTTTTTTTCAGCAATTCAAGCTCAGATGTGCTGACCGGTGATCTTGCCACATCTGCGTTGCCGTAATTGTAACCACTGATAGTTGTTGCCTGCATATATCCTCCTTATTGTTAATTATTTATTTCGAAACAAATATAGTTAGGATTCCTAATATAAACAAGTGAAGAATAAATTAAACTTATGAAGAGCTTTGGCACTAGCTGCCGCACAGAGACATTTAAGCTTTTTTACTATATTTATAACGGTCTTTTAAAAATACGTGGTTGTTTTTAGAACCAATCTCAATACAAAGAATTTCCTATCAAAATAAATCGAAAGGATTTATATGGCTATCAAAAAAGCATCTGCCGAGTGGCGTGGTGATCTGAAAGGTGGAAATGGCGAACTTTCAACAGAAAGCGGGGTACTTAATAAGACAGCTTATAATTTTGTATCAAGGTTTGAAACGGGAACGGAAACTAATCCTGAAGAACTTGTTGGTGCAGCATTGGCTGCCTGTTTTTCGATGGCGCTGGCAAATAATCTTGCCAAAGAGGGATACAAAGTCAACTCTGTTAACACGGATGCATTAGTTCATTTTGAAAAGAAGGAACAGGGATTTACTATAACAAAAGTTGAGTTAAATAATCGCGGCAGCGTGGATGGCATCGATGATTCAGCATATCAAAAATATGCGGAACAAACTAAAACCGGGTGTCCGGTATCAAGAGCATTAACCGGTCCGATGATTCTGTTACGTGCAGAGCTTGTAAAATAATGCAACTGGTCTCGTAAAGAATTAATTTCATAGTAAGTGTTGCAGGGCGGATGTGTTTGCAATTCACTGAGATATATCAGGTTCTGCTGCACTTATTACTGATAATGTATACTTATGAAGAGTCGACTTACTATGCTCTTGTAATTAATTCTTTATACATATCCTTTTTTGCAACAAATGATTTAACGTAAGAACAGGTTGGAATAATAGTATATTCCTGCTCTCTGGCAAATTCAAGAACTTTTTCTGCTATTTTAGCTGCAATACCCTGCCTTCTGAATTCAGCAGGTACATATGTTGACCTGATATCTATAGTATTTTTATCTCTCATCATATAGCGGATATAAGCTTCTTTGCCTTCAATTATTGTATAAAATTTTTGGTTAACGGGATCATGTATGATTTCCAAATCCATTTTATCTCCTGAATAATCTGAACTTTCTGTATCGGGTTGTTAAAAGTTATAAAATGAAATAACCGATCTAAATATAAGAAGTAAAATCTGTAATATTAATTTTTTTTATGTTCTGAGGCAGATAAAGATTAAGAATGTATGCATTGTAAACTTTTAACACGCGTACATTATTAATAATAGTTTTTACATTGATTAAGAAACTGTTTATTCATAGCTTTAACATTCAATTATATCAAGGCATGAAAAAGCTTTTAATACTGGGCTCCACCGGCTCTATAGGCATAAACACGCTGAATGTAATCCGAAACTTCCCTGAAAGATTTTGTGTTACAGCGCTTACTGTAAATACACGTACTGACCTGATTGAGCCGCAAATTGAAGAATTCAATCCAGCTTTTGTTGTTGTTAAAGATAAAAATCTTGCTGCCGAATTAAGCAAAAGACTTAGCAGAAAGTGTGAAGTGCTTGCAGGAGAAGAAGAATTGCTTGCAGCAGCAGCAGAATCGGACTATGACATTCTTGTCGGTGCAATGGTTGGTTATGCCGGTTTAGCCCCAACCATTGAAGCCGTTAAAAGAGGCAAAAGAATTGCCCTGGCTAACAAGGAAACGCTTGTTGTTGCAGGTCAACTGGTTACTGAATTGGCAAGAGACTCGGGAGCAGAAATTATTCCTGTTGATTCCGAACATAGCGCTATCTATCAATGTCTTGCCGGTGAGAATTTATATGACATTGAAAAACTAATATTGACAGCATCCGGCGGACCGTTTCTAAACAGAAGTAAGGAAGAATTTAAAACAGTTACTATTGATGAAGCCCTGAAACACCCAAACTGGAAAATGGGAAGCAAAATAACAATTGATTCTGCAACAATGATGAACAAAGGTCTTGAAGTTATCGAAGCCCGCTGGCTGTTCGGGCTGCCTGTAGAAAAGATTGAAGTTGTTGTACATCCTCAATCCATAATTCATTCTATGGTTCAGTTTATCGATGGCTCCATTAAGGCACAGCTTGGTTTGCCCGATATGAAATTACCAATTCAATACGCTTTATCATATCCTGAAAGATTATCAAATGATTTTGAAAGAACCAACATGCCGTTAATAGGTACATTAACTTTTTTTGAACCCGACCTGAATAAATTTGAGTGTCTTAAACTTGCTTACGATTCTTTAAGCTGCGGCGGTACAGCGCCCTGTATTCTTAATGCAGCAAACGAAGTTGCCGTTGATAAATTTCTTAAAGGGGGTATAGGCTTTGCCGATATTCCGGGAATTATCGGTAAATCGCTTGATGCGATCACTAATCATTCATCGCCAAATCTTTCAGTTATTATGGATACAGACAAAAAAACACGGGAGTTTGCTGAAACACTCTCTTAAGTTTATATTTCACTATATGTTTTGAATAAGGAGAATCTTCTTTAATGGATTATATTATTTATTTCGCGATTACAATAGGTATACTTGTATTCGTTCATGAATTCGGTCATTTTGCAGCCGCTAAACTTTCCGGCATGCGAGCCGACGTTTTTGCAATCGGATTTGGTAAAAGATTATTTGGCTATAATAAAATTTCCGGCTTTACTTTTGGCGATCTGCCCAAGGATTTTGACGGGCAGGGAAACACTGATTACAGAATATGCCTTCTTCCTCTTGGCGGTTATGTGAAAGTTGCCGGGATGGTGGACGAAAGCTTTGATACTGAATTTGCTGACAAAGAACCACAGCCATGGGAATTCAGAGCAAAACCTCTTCCGCATAAAATTTTTGTAATTGTTGCCGGCGTTCTGATGAACCTGCTGCTCGCCTGGCTCGTTTTCTGGGGTGCAAATTATTTTCAGGGCAAACAGGTAACAAAAACCACAACTATCGGTTATGTTGAAGCCGGCAGTCTTGCAGATTCTCTTGGCTTTTTACCAGGCGAAAAAATACTTGCTATTAATAACAGAGAAGCAGCAAACTGGGAAGAAGTCCGGGCAGGAATTTTTATTAACAGTTTTGGCGAAGATCTTATATTCAGACTTGAAAAGGACGGACAGGAAAGACTGCTCAATGTGCCGAGGAACCGTTTGCCTTTGGATGAATCTGAAAGCCTGCTGTTAATACCATCCGGTGTGTATGCTGGTGTAGGGGAAGTTATAACAGATTCACCCGCTGAAAAAGCCGGTTTACAGGCTGGCGATATTATTATTAGTGTTGATGACAATCCCATTTTCACAAGAGAAGAAGCTGTAAATATTTTTACTGCAAATCCTGAAACCCCGCTTCAATTAACCATTTTAAGAACTGATGATACACTTACATTAAGTGTTGCACCAGGAAGCGATGGCAGGATTGGAGCATACATAGGTCCGGCTTTTACAGGTGAAATAGAATTTAAAACTTACGGTTTCTTCGAATCATTTTATTACGGATGGAAAGATATTGAGAGAATGACCGCTCTTACCTTCAGCATGCTCGGTAAAGTTTTTACGGGTAAGGTTGAATTCGGTAAGGCTTTTGGTGGTCCTATAAGAATTGCACAATTTGCCGCAAAATCTGCCGACAGTGGAATAGCTAACTTTCTTTACTTTCTCGCACTGCTTAGCTTAACATTAGCCATTATTAACATAATGCCTTTCCCTGTTCTTGACGGCGGACATCTCATTATAATTCTTGTTGAGGCAGCTCTAAAAAGAGAGATACCCGTTAAAGTAAAAATTGCAATTCAGAATACGGGCTTTGTTCTGCTTCTGCTTCTGATGGTATTTATTGTTTATAATGATATTTTGAATTTATAGAAGAGTAATCGAAAAATTATTCCGATATTTTCAGAATGAGGATTAATGGTTTATTAGTTCCGGCTGAGTTTATAATCAGGTAAAATCTGAAATCATTAATCCTCGTTCTGAAATAAAAACGTGCCCGAATATTTACACTGTTATAACCGCGTAAACATTCTTAATTCCACTCCACTGAATTCAGGTTCGAAGCGGCATACCCCGCCGATACAAATATTACCAGCCTGCCTCGTTCCGAATAATACACTTACATCAGTGTGTGTCCCTAATTTGTAACCAACCTGCAAAAAGCTCCATAATCTTCTTACTTTTCTGTCCGGTGTTGGTTCTTTTGTTTGCAGTTCAGATACAAGTGAAATACTCAGTTTTGGGGAGCGCAGGTATTCAAGTGTAACAACATCTGTAAAATATTGTTCGGTGGTCGTTCGATCAGTAGTGTGCTGATGTTCAATTATAATTTTAAGAGTATTTATCGCATCAAAATAATATCTTGCTTCGACGATCGGTGTAAGGTTTTTTGTATTTGCTTCCCGTTCTTCACTGTAGCCAAATGCTGCTATAGTAGTAAATTTATCATTCCAGGAGTGAATGCCTTGCACAAAAACTTCTTTGTGCTTTAACAGAACAGGATTGTTCGTATTTAAAACTCTCTGATAAAAAGAACTAGCCGGCAATGTTTCCGTTTGCCCGTATAGCAGGTTAAAGTAAGTATCGAAGCTAAGGTTATAGTTAAAGTCAACCTGAAATCCTTGTTCATTAGATTGATTCAGAGCTGATGGATGTCTGTTCAGCAGTACGTAAGTATAGTCTTTCCTGCCGGCCGGAGGAGTATTATAAAATATAGTTCCGTCCTGCGAGGTGAAAGAATAATTATCATAATATTTATATTCACCCGTTACTGAGAAAGACTCATAATAAAAACTACCATTAGCATAAAGTGCATTCCCGATTATTTCCCGCTTATCATTAAACACACTCAGCTTAATGTCATCGTTTTGTTTAATTCCATACTCGCCATAAAAATCGAAATTCCAAAAGCTTGGTTGAAGCCTGATTGCCGCAAGTCTTGTTCTTGCAGCGTTGCTTTCCGGTGTATTTGATGCGAAAGAACCTCCAAGTTTGAGAAAGTTTAGTCCGCGGTACTCCAGGTCAACAGCCTGTAAAATATCTTTTCTTTCAGCGTTGTCATTTTCAGCCATGCCGCTAAGCGCTGTTAACCGGAAATCAGCATAACGACCTTCTATTTTGAAACCGAGAAGATTGTTATCAATGCGGATGTTCCTGTCTTCATAACTTTTCAGAATAAGTCCTCTTCCAAACAGAGAATAGAAATTTCCGGCAGTTAATTTGAGCCCCTCCTCAATATCGCCAAGCTCAATATCAAAATATTTATAAGCAACATCTGTATAGCGCTCTTTGCCCCGACTTATAGCCGGGTTAGGGTCATTCGGTTGAAAAACTTCAAACCTGATACCGGCAGTGAAAATCCCTCTCCGGTAATCCATATTCAGCCAGTCTTCAAAAATGACCTGCTCTTTGTTTACATCGTAAGAGTATTTCATCTGGTTAGAAAGACCCAGACCCTGCGGCAGTGAAATTAATTCTCTGTCGCTCATTTCGTCAAACTGAGAATAGATTTGAGATGTAGATAAAAAGAATAACAGGAGGGCGGAGAAGAGAATTATTTTCATACAGCAAGAAAGTTAATTGAGTAAAGTATTACTTCGGGTTAAATTTTTATTGATACATTTTGTTGAGAATTTCTCTCACCTTCAACTCATCACCTTTCATATATCCGAGGTGAGTGTAAACAATATTCCCATCTTTATCTATAATTACAGAATAGGGAACAGCAGGCGCATAGTATTTGCGCATCACCTCTGAGTTGGTATCAAGCAGAACGTGGAATGAATAGCCCTTTGACCTGACAAAAGGCTTAACTTTTGAAACGCTGCGCTCATTGTCAACTGATATCGCATATAAACGAAAACCTTTGTCTTTAAAGTCTTTATATATTTTTTCAAACTCAGCAAGCTCCTCAACGCAAGGTTTGCACCATGTTGCCCAAAAACTGAGCAGAATCGGTCCTTTGCCGAGAGCATTTTTTAATTCGAAGAACTTACCGTCCAAATCTTCAAGTTTAAAGTTAGGCGCTTTACGTCCCTTCAGTTCCTCTTCAGATTGAGAAAGAACAGGAAGCGACAGGAATAAAATAAATAATACAAGCATTAATATTTTCATCTATTTCTCCAGGATCATTTTTCTTGTTTGTACAAAATCGTTAGATGTGATTTTATAGAAGTACACCCCGCTTGATAATCCGCCTCCGGCGGATTCAGCATCGAATGGAAACGTATATATTCCTGCAGGTAAAAATTCATTTACAATCTCAGCTACTTCTCTTCCGAGTATATCGAATAGCTTTATGGAAACATATCCTTCTCTCTTCAAACCGAAGTTTATTTGGGTGGAAGGGTTGAAGGGATTCGGGAAATTTTGTGCAAGGTAATAATCAGTAAGATGCTGCTGTTCAAAATCAACAGAACTTACAATTGCAGATGCAACAAAGTCAATGGTTATTCTATCCTGTGGATTGTTGAACGTGCCTGCCTGAAGCTGCACATTTGCAGCGCCGGGGTTTTCAAGTGTGAATACATGAAGCGAAACTTCTCGTATTTCACCAGGATCAAGCGGCTCTGAAAAGAAATCCTCTGTGGTTGCTATGCTGTCAATGAATGATGCAAAGCAAAAGTCGAAGCACAGAGAAGATTCCCATTCGTCGGGCAGAATGTTTATGGTCCTTACAATAAAAACTGTTTGTTCTTCCTGTGAAACGTTTTGGAGTTCAATATTAAAAACTATTTCTGCACCGACTGTATCAGAAAGGTTTGTTGATTCAGGGATGAATGTTATCTCCTGTGCAAGATTATTCTTGCTGAAGATAATAAACATCGAAAGAATGCCAAATAAAATTATTGTCGGTTTTCTTAATAAGTAATGCATCTTGGTCCTTAAATTTATTAAATCATAATATTGAGTACAGTATTTTGAAACTATACATTATAAGATATCTCTTCCTCTTGAAAATAAATACACTGCCCGAAAAATTATCCGGGCAGTGTTGTTCAATTATTTAAGAATAGACATCTTTTTTACGGAAGAATAACCACCGGAAACAAGCCGGTAGAAATATACACCGGAAGATAAATCAGAAGCATCGAACTGAACTTCATAGTAACCGGCAGACTGTCTTCTGTTAACCAGTTCGGCTACTTCGGCGCCCATAACATCATAAACTTTTAAGCTTACGTCGGATTCTTTTCCAATATTATAAGAAATGGTAGTTGATGGATTGAACGGATTCGGATAGTTCTGTTCAAGCGAATAGTATCTTAACATCGAAGGGTCCTGCTCTATGCCGCCGGAAACACCTTCATCAAACCATCTGATTACTCTTACAATAATAGAATCCCGTGTTGCCTTTTGAGTGATTTGTTCCATTCCAAAAGCAAAGTAAACCACCATAAAATTATTTTTCACGGCTTTTAAACCGGCAACCTTAGTTCCAGTCCCATACCTCATAACCGGGGTTGCAAATTGGTTTGCCGGCGCAATCTCGTCAGGGGATCTCTCGTACAGACTTCCTAATGAAAAGGCTATTCCATGTCCAATCGGGTCGTCTTCAATACCGCGGATCAGATTAAAGCCGCTGTGTCCCGTTATATAATCGGCGATCAGATAGTTGTTGTAGAAACTTTGAGCAAATTGACTTTGACCGGTAGTTTCAAATATATCTTCGCCAATATCCTGCCCGCAAATAAAAAGTTTTCCACCGCCATCAAGGTAGTTTCGCAGCAAATTTACGTCCTGAACAGTGAATACAGGTACGGTTATGCCGGCAGCCCAGGCGATTACTTCAAAGTTCGAAATATCTACACCGGGTGCCTGCAATGCACTGTGAGATACAAGAGCATAGCTGCCGGAGTAGGATTCATCAATGGTTTGTTTTATATGGTCGGCATATCCTTTATAACTTGCATCAACTATAAGAATATCTATTCCGGTAGTTGTAGCTGTCTTAAGGTCCGCTTCCGCAATCAAACCGATATTTGTTGATGTAATTTGTAACGTGGTTGTTCCGTATCCATCAATACCGTTGGGAAAAACAGATACAGAAATAACAGCCGAATCACCTGCAGCCACATAAACAGAATCAGTTTGATTAAAGGGAAAAGTTCCGTTAGATGTGGTAAATTCACCTGTCCATCCAGCAGGCCCATTAATACCTGCACTTATGCAGTAAACATCATTTTGAAGACCCGTATTCCTGACTACCGTTGTGTAGTGTGCAGGCGAGGTGTTTGGTGTAATTATATCCGGATTAGCCGAATAAATTTGCGCCAGGTAATCATTAGTAAAAAGTTCCATCTTGGCTGCCTGTTGTATTTCTGAATAAGAAAGCGGGGATGAAACCTTGTAAACAAATGCCACAATCTCACTGTTTTCAGGAACTATGTCAGAGGGTATCTCGTAATGCAGATTGTAAGATAATGTTTCACCGGTATTCCATGGGTTGCCATTGTTAATCGATTCGCCGAGCGCGCCGTTCAGCATAGCTCTCACAACATGGTTGTGAACATAATTACTGCCGCCGGGGCAGGAAGTGTTTCCTGTTTGTGGATAAACCAAACCGCTCTCGAGCACTAAAACGCTCACTTTGTAATCGCCTGTAAGATCAGCGTGAGCAGTAGCGTTGATGGTTATGTTCAATTGTTTGGTATAATGATTAAAGGTTCGTTCAATTGAAACGTCAACATAGGCAAGTAATGCATTTCTCTGGCTCATCAGGCTCATCCAGACGCCCCGCGATTGTGGAGGGCCGGTTCTGTCTATAACACCTGTTGGGTATCCGGAAAATCCCAGATAAGGAATAATCTCATTTCCCGGAAAGTTTCTCCAGGGATCGTTACTGCTTACAGGTCCATGGTATTCTATTGCAATTGCATTTGGCATTGCAAGCAGAATGTTATCTATTATATCGTGACCGCATGGACACCATTGACACCAGGTACCGGTGCATGCTTCAATTACCGGGTTTCGCTGCACCTGTGCATTCAGGTGCAGCTGAAACATAAAAATTACCGGCAGAAGTATATAAGTTGATTTCATTAATAATGTTCTCATTTAACTGCCTTAAATTTAAAGGTGATTTTGTTTTCCGAAACCGGTCTAAAATTTATTTAAGAATCGTCATCTTCTTTGCAGAAGAATAATTTCCGGAGATTAATTTATACACATACACACCGGATGACAGAGTCGAAGCATCAAACTCTATGACGTAGTTTCCTGAATCCCGATGTTCGTTTACTAACACTGCTACTTCACTTCCCATCATATCATAAACCTTAAGGCTTACATGTCCGGCCTGCGGTATTGAAAATCTGATATTTGTTGACGGGTTAAACGGGTTAGGATAATTCTGCTCTAAGTTATAGGCAAAGGGTTTCTCAACCGGATCAACAGAAACTGTAGATTGTGTTCCGTTTGCTTCCAGTTCAATTTCAATTTTATCATCAGGATTGTAAAAATTCTCAGCTTCAATTTTTATTATTCCGGTGCCAACTGTTACATCTGTAAGAACCTTCACATAAAGTTTTCTTGATTCTTCAGGCACAAGGAATTTACTGCCGAAATCAGGAGTTGTTGAAATAAAATCAGTCATATAGTCGAAGCAGCTATCCTCATAGCACATTTGAGATGTCCAGCCAACCGGCAGATCATTCTGAGTTCTTGTAAAGTTCAGAATAAGCGGCAGTTCTGCATTGTTAGCAAAATCCAGGTCAAAAACTAATTCTGATCCGATAGTATCTGTTAACATTGTTGTGGCTGCAGTAAATTCAAATGCATCTGCAGGATAAGGATTATCGAGAGTCAGATCTTGTTTAACTGCCTGTTGCATTTCTCCCAGGTTAAGTGGAGAGTTTTGTTTATAAACAAACGAGATGAAATCCATATTGGTATCAACGAATGCGGTTGGTACTTCATAAGTTAAATTCTTTATATACCAGATGCCGCTGCGCCATTGAATGCCTGTGCTTATCTGCTCTCCCAGGTGTCCATTGATCATATCCCTTACAACGTGATCGTGAATGTAATTTGTGCCTCCCGGGCACGAACTGTTACCGGTTTGCGGATAAACAAGCCCGCTTTCTGTAACAACAAAATTGATATTATACAACCCATCAAGGATTTCAAGACTCTTGGCGAATGCTATTACATTTAACTCTCTGGTATTAGCATCATATTGCTTAATAATGTGAAGATCAACCTTAGCTGCCTGACTGTTGCGGCTTAACATATTTGAGTACCAAACGCCTCTGGAAACCGGGGCAGATGTCCTGTCAATAATTCCTGTTGGATAACCGCTGAATCCAAGAGCAGGAATTATTCCATTACCGTTAAAATTTCTGAAAGGATCGCTGCTGTTTGCCGGACCATGATAGCTAAGGATAACTGCATTGGGAATGTTGGGTAAAATAATATCCTTAATGATAGAATGCCCGCAGGGACACCACTGGCACCACGTTCCTGTGCAATATTCAAGAACAGGATTTCGCTGTACCTGAGCCTGAGTAACCTGATTTGGCTGTATCAGTAAAACCAAAGCCAATACCATTGAAATTTTCAGTACTGCACTTTTCATAACGAATCTCCTTTTGATTATTTAAATGAATTTTTAAGAGCTTACTTTTCAGAATGTTGAACCTGTTTGAAAAACCTCTTTGGTTGCATGATCCTGAATAAAAGCTACAACGTTTAATTTTCCGTTCCATTTAGGAGAAATTTCAACTTCCCATTCGAAGTTATAAGTGCCAGGTTGATTAAGATTACTTATTGCTTCTCCCGAACTATTCGGAATCATTGTTCTCATTACATCATAAAATTTTCTTTCGCCGTTAGATCCTGGCGGCGAGGGGAATTCTATATCGGTTTCAGTAATTACAGTATGCAAGGCAAGATTAGAAAAGTCAACCCCGGCAGGATCAATTGTCTGAACCGTGACTTTTATTTTATAAGTATTTCCAATCGCATTTGCCTCTGTTATAATATTAAATGGAGGAGCAAGTGCAAGTCTTTCCTCAATTCTTTGTTTGATAGCGTTAGAGTCTAGTGACGATGGTCTTAACAATCCGTCTATACGTGTTGTTGGCGCAGAAAAAACATTATAGTATTGTATTCTTGCATTGCTATGGTCTTTATTCTCAAGATAAAAGAGATCATTCGGTGCGGGAAAGTTTGTCGGGTATTTTATTGCAACAAGCTTTGCTGTGCCGAAGGTTGTAGTAAGTAAATTGTGGATGATGATGTTTGAGATTACACAGGGGTCGCAGCTAACATTGGCAAAATCTTCCAGAAGAACAATTTTACTTACTGTTACAGGCTCAAGATCAAAATAGATGTTGTATATGGAATCTTTTTCAACAATTATATTTTGTGAGATTGCAAGATAATTTTCCTTTTCCAGCCGTATAGTTCTCTCGCCAACCGGAGCCAGGACAGTATCCGGTGTAACTTTGCCTGAATTTTCATTATCAATAAATATTGATGCGCCGGAGATGTTCGAAGTAACGTAGATAATTCCGTAATCAACAGGAGGTATAACCGGAGTTGTTGGCGGATTCGTTTTACAACCAACAAAGATTAGTAAAAACAACAGGCAAAATATTTTGAAGGAACTTCTCATATCCATCATTCTTAATACTCAATCTTTGCGTAAGGCAATGAAAATTATTTATTATTTATCTAAAATCAAAAGAAAATCAACAGGGGATAAAAAATGCTTACTCAAAAAATGACAAATCATTCTTTTCTACACAATTAAGGGAAAGCATGCAATATATAATTAGAATTATTTATGCACGGGATTGAATATCATTAAACAGCGGAAATGTGAACCGGCATTATGAGTTAATCAATAACCACCCCGAACCGGCTGTTGTAAATCTTTATTGCTTTATCAATAAGAATTTAATTGCTACATTTGCTGTGAAAATTGTCAGGATATAGAAAATTCCGTTTCGGAAGAATATCCGGTAGTCTGTTTACCTAAGTATTTAATTATTTTGGAACTAAGAATGTTAAGTAAAGAATTGCATGAAATACTTTGCTGCCCGGAATCAGGAGCCGACCTCGTTCTAGACGGCAGCCGCTTGGTTTCGGTTGATAAAAACACACGCCTTCGTTACAGAATAGATAACAATATACCCATCATGCTTGTTGAAGAATCTGAGCAATTGAGTGTAGAGGAATGGACAGCCATAATGAAAAAGCATGGAGTTGAACTAAAATAATTCTCTTAAACCTGTCTTACGCAGAATTGTGCTCACAAATATGCCGGAATAAATGGACCCAATAAATATAGTAGTCGGATTAAATATAATAGCAACATTCGGAGCTAACCTGCCCGGTGCAAAGAAAGGTTTGAGGTCTGCTGTTAGCCCGCCGAGAGATAAACCGAAAACGTATTTACAATGGCTGCCGGTTGTTTTATCCACTACTACGCTGATTTTTTTGATACTTGGTGTTTTCCAGATAGGCACTTTTAAATATGACGATGATATTGAGCAGGCAAGGTTAACCGGAATGATAGTTTATCTGATTTTTTCATGGGCACAGGTATGGGCATATAAAACACTTGGTGAAAGTTACTCACAGGATATTCTGATATTCAGAGACCATAAGCTTGTTTCAAAAGGACCTTTCAGGTTTATCAGGCATCCGCAGTACTTATCACAAATAATGATGGATATAAGCGGTGGGCTGGCAACAATGAGTTTTCTGCTTATGCCCATCGCAGTTTTACAGATACCTTTTCTTATTATGCGGGGATTGAAAGAGGATAGGCTGCTTGAAAGATACTTTAAAGAAGAATATCATTCATACAAAAAAAGAAGCGGATTCATGTTTCCGTTTTTAGGATAAGAGTTTTTACCGGATATGGTTATAAGATACATAATTATCATACTTTTCCTGCTGCCTTTATCTTTAAATGCACAAAGGACTCAGCTTACGGTAATTACGGATAAAGGCGTAAATTACTTACCCGCATATGAGCGGCAGGGAATAATTTATTTCTCAATTAAGCATCTTGCTGAACCACTTGATATTCCATACTACTTTGATAATAAAAGCGGTAAGATAGAAATCCGGTTTCCGTACCAGCATATACGCTTTACAAATCGTAACCCTGTAATCGTTATAATAAATGCAGCGGACAGGCAAAGCAAAATTCATCAGCTTCCAACCTCAACATATTTGATTGATAACGAAATTTATGTCCCGCTTGTTTATACTGCATCGGTTATTGAAGGAGCTTACAGGCGAACCTTTGTTATCGAATCAGGAGACAGACTTCGAATAAAGGAAAGTCCGCCAATCGCCGAGATGAAGGAAGAACCAAAAAAAGATGAAAAAGAAATTAGAGAACCTCCACCTCCTCCAAAACGCTATTACGACATCACAGGGATAACTATTGAGGAGAAAGCAAACGGAACTTTGGTAAGAGTTCATTCAAAAAAGAATATCGCTACTTATAACAGCAGCATTAAGGACGGAAAGCTGAGCATCGTTTTCAGAAATGTAAGTGTTGATACAGCGGCAATAGAATCTGCCAAAGCGAGGGGTATAATTAAAAATGTTTTAGCGTCAAATGCAGGAAGAGATGCTCTATTCAATTTTACACTAACCGGTGAACATACAACCAGTGAAGTTCTGAATGCCGACGGCAGCAATGATATTTTGATCACTATCCATAATAAAATTTTTGTGCGCGATGAAACCCGCGACAGAATAAAATCAAAGTGGAGTTTTGATGTTGTGGTTCTGGATGCAGGACACGGCGGCAAAGATCCCGGTGCAATTGGTGTTAATGGAGTCAAAGAAAAGGATGTTAACCTGGCTATTACACTTAAGCTCGGAAGCCTGATTGAAAAAAACATGCCCGGTGTTAAGGTTGTTTATACACGTAAGACGAATACTTTTGTTGAATTGTATAAAAGAGGTAAAATTGCAAATGACAATAACGGGAAACTGTTTATTTCTATCCACTGCAACTCGATGCCTAAAAAGCCAAGCGATGCAAACGGATTTGAAGTTTACCTGTTAAGACCGGGCAGAACGCAAGAAGCTATTGCCATTGCGGAAAGGGAAAACAGCGTTATACAATTTGAAGATGACCCGCAGCGTTATCAGCAATTAACCGATGAAAATTTTATTCTTGTCAGCATGGCTCACTCCGCCTATATGAAATATTCAGAAAGATTTGCAGATTTGCTTAACAGACAATTTAGTAATGATCTTGAACTTTCTTCAAGAGGCGTTAAGCAGGCAGGTTTTTATGTACTAGTAGGCGCTTCAATGCCAAGCGTTCTGATTGAGACAGGTTTTCTTTCAAACACCCGCGATGCAAAATATCTTGCAAGCAAGCAGGGACAAGAGAAAATTGCAGCTTCTATCTTCGAAGCGATAAAAAAATACAAAGAGCATTATGAGAGGGAAATGGATGCGGGATAAATCTATTGTTAAAATCAAAAACGAGTATATATTTTATGTTTGAAATAGACTTAAAGAAATTCAGAAAGTATGATAAACCGGGACCGCGCTATACCAGCTATCCCACAGCCCCGCACTTTAATGAAAGTTTTACACACGAAATTTTTCTTGACGAAATAATAAAAACAAACTACGGAAGCGGGCTGCCGGATCTTTCGCTTTACTTTCATCTTCCTTACTGTGATACGCTGTGTTATTTCTGCGGATGCAATATGATAATTACACGCAACCGCGACCGTGTTAATGATTATATAAGTTATGTTAAAAAGGAAATTGATTTGCTCAGAGCATATATTTTGACAAACAGACAGGTTGCTCAACATCATTGGGGAGGAGGCACTCCCACTCACTGCACACCCGATGAAATAAATGACCTGGCTTCATATATCAACAAATCATTTTCGTTCAAAGAAAATTCAGAGAATAGCTGCGAGATAGACCCGCGCGATCTTACACGTACACATCTTGAAGCTCTGAGAAACAATGGTTTCAACCGAATAAGTATGGGTGTGCAGGATTTTAATGAACAGGTTCAGAAATCTGTTAGCAGAGTTCAGCCGGAAGATATAACGCGGCAAACCATCCAATGGATCAGGGAACTCGGATTCGAAAGCATTAATCTTGATCTCATCTACGGACTTCCTTTTCAAACTGTAGAAACATTCGCCGATACTGTTGATAAGATAATAGAAATCTCACCCGATCGCATTGCCGTGTTCAACTATGCGCACGTGCCGTGGATGAAAAAACATATGGCTTTAATTCATCCTGATGATATTCCTGTTCCGGAAGTAAAACTTGAAATTCTTAAAATGACAATTGAAAAACTGACCGGGGCGGGATATGTTTTTATCGGGATGGATCACTTTGCCAAACCGGATGATGAATTATCAATAGCGCTAAAGGAGAAAAAACTTTACAGAAATTTCCAGGGCTATACTACCAATGCAGGTGCTGATCTCTATGCGATGGGAATTACTTCTATAAGCCAGCTAAAAAATATTTATGCGCAGAATTACAAGACGGAAAAAGAATATTACAATTCACTCGACAACGAAACACTTCCGACAGCCAAAGGTTATAAGCTGAATGAAGACGATCATATCCGCCGTGAAGTAATTATGAGACTTATGTGCGACTTTGAACTGCAATTCAAGCCAGTAGAAGAAAAGTTTAAAATTGATTTCAAAAAATATTTTGAATGGGGATTAAGCAATCTTAATGAAATGATCGGCGATGGTCTTGTCGAAATGGATGATTCCGGAATAAAAGTTAAGGATATGGGCAGGCTGCTTATCCGCAACATCGCAATGAACTTTGACGGGTTTATTGAGAGGAAAGAAGATACGGCAAAGTATTCGAGAACTGTTTAACAGCGCTGATATACACAACAATGATGCATACCTGATACTTTCTTGTTAATAGTGTAAGCCGGTAAGCTCTTCAATCACTCGGTCTTTCTCCCATTTTGGCAGTTGCGAAGAAATCATTATAAAACCGTTTTGAGTAATCATCAACAAGAGAATTTATCCTTTGTTTATCGTGTGATTTTACTATGAGTCCTGCGTGATAGTCTTTCTCTAATCTCCACCAGACTTCCGGATCGTTATAAACAGACAAATTCGGTTTTTGCTGCCGTGCAAGCGAAGTAATGATAGCCCCATAATCATTTCGTATTTCGGGCAGTTTATATTCGCGTTCTCCTTTGAGTATTTCAATCTTTGCCCATTCGCGCCAGAGATTTATTCCCGTTGCTGCTTCAACTAAAAGTGAAAGATTTGCCCCGCCGACTCTCGCAGAGGTTTCCAGAAAATAAAACTTTCCATCTTCTCCTTTAATGAATTCAGAATGTGATACTCCTCTGACCATGCCAAGAGCAATCATTAATCTTTTGTTCAATTCAAGAACTTCCTTTGCATCATCATCATTTTCATGAAGCGAGAAACTTGTAAACACTCTTCCTTCATGAGCAACCTCAAAAGGCGGGGTTCCATATTTGGATGCGAGTGCAAACTTCACTTCCCGCTCATAAATAATTGAATCAACGTGATAAACATTGCCTTTAACAAATCTTTCCATAAGATAAAAAGACTGCTCATCGCCAAGTGCGTTTATATGTTCCCACATTTCCTGCGGGTTGTTAACTTTCTTTAAACCGTAAGCGCCCGCAAGCAAACGCGCTTTAATCATATATGGAAACGGCACAGTCGAAGCAAAGTTATTTATATCGTCATGATTTAACACATGGATAAAATCCGGAACAGGAATACCGGTATCCTTTGCACGTGCACGCATAGCAAGTTTATCGCGGAAATACCGTGCAGTTGTATCTCCCATTCCTCCTATTCGTAAATGTTCTCTTAGTGACGCGGCTTTCTCAACATCAAAATCATCCAGTGCAACAATGCGGTCAATTTTTATATGGCGAGCCATAAAGCTTACACCATAAATAACATCGCGCATATTCCATTCTTTATTTTTGTCCGGGATATAAAATATTTCATCAATAGATTCTTTGGGCCAGGAAGCGTGTTCAAGACTTTTTGAAGTAAGCAGGATTACTTTACATCCCTGGTCTTTACTTTCGCGGATGAAGTCATGACCTTTTTCATAACTTGATATGCACAAAACTGTCAGAGGGATTTTATTCATATGACACACTCTTAAATAAGTTTGAAGCTATTTTTGTTTTTTATTTGCTAAGAGGCAAGATGAGAGAGACTTAAAATTCAGATGCAATAATTTTTAGCCGTTTAATATCTTTTCAAAAAATTTATGTTTTATTAGTATGGATTTGTATCATCAATCAGCTTCTTTAATTTCCTTTTAATGCAGGCAAGTCTTTATTTGCAGTTTCCCAAACAACTGCAATATTAACTCCAAAGTAGTCATGAATCAGCAAGTCTCTCATTCCACTAATTTCCCTCCATGGTATTTCTGCCGATTGAGCCTTAATTTCAGCAGATATTTTCTTGCTTGCCTCCCCGATAATTTCAATAGCTCTGATTAAGGCATATTGTGTTTTTTCATCTGCTTTAAATTCATCAAAAGTCATTTCACTTATAAAAGAGATGCCTTTTAGTGTAGAATCATACATATCCTGTAAGAAATCGTAATATTCTCTCTGCTTTTTCATACTGGAACAGAATTCTTTAGTATGTATGAACTTATTCCCGGTTTCAGCGAATCTTTCATTACCAGATCCACATTTATTTTCAGCAGGTCAGAAAGATAATTTTTTAACTCAAGAAATTTTATCAAACCAGGAGTTTTTGAAAAAGTTACAAGCACATCTAAATCACTTTTTACATCCTGCTGATTTTTGACGTAAGAACCGAACAGTTCCAAAGAGGCAACGTTATATTTATAAGCCAAATAAGGAAGCATCTCACGAAGCTGATATAGAACTATTTCCAAATCCTGTTTTGTATCCATAAATACACCGGTAATCTTTACTCGTCCGAAAATATAATTTTGTTTTCCCATTCGCAAATAAGATGGTGATATGAATTCAGGGTCATGATTTATTTCTTAATCTGAATACCGGATAAATCTTTTCCCGCTTATCAAAGTATTCAGAACGCTGGTAGAAGAAATCCAGCCTTTCCGAAGGATTACTTCTGAAATTTTCATTCTGCCCGAGCCTGGTGAAAAACTCTTCACGCAGTTTAAAATCATTTCTGATCATGTTTTTTGCATATGGCTCCATAACATACGGCTCGGCATACTCTTTTCTTTCGAAGAAAGCATTGAAAAATCCCCATGAAACAAATGAATCCGTGGATAGAGGTTCAAGCAGATTTAAAATTATTCTCATTGCTGTTTGTTTGGCAGGAACAATAAAAGTTCCGGCCGGGATTCTTTCTTCTGCTTCAAATAATTCAACCTGCACTTTTACAAGCTGCCTGCCCTCATACGGACGGGGAAGGAAGTTAAAATCTGTAAATCGATATTTTTCTACAATTAATTTTTCGCGTGCAGATGAAGTATCCATAATTACATTATGCAATCTCAGAATTTCCGCAATGTGTACAAATTCTTTTGGGATCAGATACGCATCCGGCGCTTCAACTGCATTAATTACTTTGGCTGAATTATAAAACGGGAGATCAAACTCCGTTTTTTGATCTGTAAATTTTAAAATGTTTGAGCCGGTTACTTCGCTGTATTCTTCAAACGATTCAAATCCTTTAAATCTTATTATTTCATGTTTGTCCGCAATTTCAAACTTAAGCGGGAATTTGTCTTTCTTCTCAATATATTTTCTTATGGTATCGCGTTCAGCTTTTTTATTGAGAACCTTAATCTCTTTATGATTTCTGTTGAGATAATTCAGTGCGGCTGTATTCATTGCGAGGGTTGACAACACCCTGTCTTTAAAGGATTTGAGACTGTGTGCCTCTACAAGAAGACATACACGATTTTGTGCCGCACAATATCCGTTAGATATCATTAACGGAGCCGGCTGATCAATTATTCCGTCATAAAGAGAAGAACTTCGCATTTCAACATAAGGACCAGCCATGTAGGCAGCTTCTTCTACTTCCTTCTTCATAAAGGGAAGAAATTTTTTCTTAACCCAGTTTGAAAGGCATAAGCTGATATTGCGATGATGTTCAATTCCATAAGTAATATGATACTGATAATCAGTGCCATTGGTTGTATGATTATCAATCATAAAATCAGGCATCCATTCATTGAACATTTTTAACCACGCTTTCATTTCGGGTGAATCTGCTTTTGCATAGTCGCGGTTAAGATTAAGATTTAATGCATTCGTACGCCATCCCGTTTGTTTTGGTCCCTTTTGATTCGGACGGTTAAAGGGACTCATTCTTTCATGACCATCAATATTAAAAACAGGAATTATTAACAGGATAAGATTATCAAGAAGCGATTCTTTTTCTTTGGTAATCAGGATTTCACGAAGCAGAATCATGCTTGCATCCTTTCCCTCCGGTTCACCCGCATGAATACAATTTTGAATTAGCACAATAGCTTTTCCTGATTTTTTTGCTTCTTCTGCATTAGTAATTCCCTCCCGTGATACAATCACTAACTTTAATTCTCTGGATTGTGGTGTGAGTCCGAAGGTCATAATTTTTACATAAGATGAATGTAAAGCAAACTTCTTAAAGAAGTTTATGGTCTCGTCATACCTTGGCGTTTCATTAAATCCGGATTTTTCAAAATGTGTTATCCATTCGTCAGAATATTTCCGGTCTGGTGATTTTTTCATTGATTTTCTTAATTGTTTTAATTCAATAAAAATGAGATAAACTATTTGTAAATTTGCAGCAAAATTTTGAATAATAAACTTTCGTCAAAAAGTATTTTGCAGATGAATAAAAAAGTTGTAGTTATAGGCGCAGGCATTTCAGGGCTTACTACTGCATACCTGCTTCATAGAAAAGGGTACGATGTTACAGTTTTAGAAAAGAAAAATGAAGTTGGCGGTTCAATCGAAACAGTAACAGAAAAAGGGTTTTTATTTGACAGGGGACCAAACAGCGCTCTTGAAACAACACCGCTTATTGGTCAGTTAGTTGACGAGCTTGGCTTGAAAGATGAACTTATCTACGCAAACAGAGAAGCAAATAAACGATACATTCTCCGGAATTATAAACTTCACGCGCTGCCGATGTCGCCCATTGCATTTTTAAAAACAAAATTATTCTCCGCAAAAGCAAAGCTTAGAATATTTGCTGAGCCTTTTATCGGACGATCGAAGGACGGCTATTATCAAAGCATTGCCGAATTTATTAAAAGAAGACTCGGACAGGAATTCCTCGATTATGCAATCAATCCTTTTGTTGCAGGTGTTTATGCCGGGAGACCGGAAGAGTTAAGTGTAAAATCATCCTTTCCGAAACTTTATGCACTTGAAGAAGAATACGGTGGTTTGATTGTTGGGACAATCAGAAGTATTCGTGAAAGAAAAAAGCGTGCTGAGAAATCAAAGCAAAGCGCTAAAATGCTTTCATTCAGACAAGGGATGCAATCGCTCCCGGAAGCTATTGCCAGATATCTGGACAAGCGTGTAATTACTTTTGCAGAGGTGAATTCCGTTAAAAGGGCTGAAAGCGGTTATAAAGTTCAATACACATTTGCCGGCGAAACAAAGCAAATAAATTGTGATGTTGTAATCTCAACTGTTCCCTCTTTCTATGCAGCGGAATTATTCGGACATTTTGATGAGACACTTTCAAAGCATCTTAATGAGATTTATTATCCTCCTGTGCTGGTTATTTATCTTGTATATCAGAAAGATAAAATCGGACAGCCTTTGGATGGTTTTGGGTTTCTTATACCCGAAAAGGAAAAGAAATCATTTCTTGGAGCTATTTGGAGTTCTGTAATTTTTAAAGACAGAGCAAAAGATGATAGCGCCTCATTCACATTATTTGTTGGCGGTTCCCGTGATCCTGAAATTGGCAGCTTCGATAAAGAACTCCTGATAAATAAAGTAAGAAAAGAATTTGAAGAGCTAATGAATATTTCCGGTGAACCATTTCATATTTCTCACCGCTACTGGAGTAAAGCGATACCGCAGTATACACTCGGATACATCGAACATGAAAATTATTTCGACGGGTTCGAAAAAAGATTCCCGGGAATAATTTTAAGCGGCAATTACCGCGGAGGTATATCCGTTGGTGATTGTATTAAAAATGCGGAGCTGGTGGCAAATAAAGTTATTTAAATGAATAATTAACAATGGTGGCAGAAATGAGAAGGTTAAATAACCCGGTGATCGAAAAAAGTTTTAGCTTTTCAGTCCAGATAGCAAACTGTTTTAACTATCTCGTAAAGAAGGATAAAGATTTAAATTCTATTTACGACCAGCTATTACGTTCCGTTAGTTCTATTGGTGCTGATACAGCCGAATCGCAGGCTGCGGCAAGTAAAATAAATTTCCGAAATAAACTGCGAATTAGTTTAAAGGAAACTTGTGAAACCGAATGCTGGCTGAAACTCTATTATGAAACAAAAATTCTCAGAAAGAAAGAATTTAAAAGCATGCTTCAAGACTGCCTTGAACTCATAAAATTGTTAGCATCAATACCCAGGAGTACAAAAACTATATCCATATAATTGTTCATTTTTAATTGTTAATTGCTGCGGAGAATCCAATGGCAAACTATCCACAGAAAAGATTAAGAAGGCTTCGTTACAACCCGCTTGTGAGAGACATGGTTAGGGAAACCGAGCTGTCAAAAAATGATTTTATTTATCCGCTGTTTGTAGTGCCCGGAGAAAAAATCAAAAAAGAAGTTAAGTCAATGCCCGGTGTTTACCAGATGTCTATTGACGAAATAGTAAAAGAATGCAATGAAGTTAAATCACTTGGCATTCCAGCAGTAATTCTTTTTGGAATACCGGAACACAAAGATGAAAAAGGCTCAGAAGCGTATGACCCGCAGGGAATTATTCAACGGGCAGTCCGGGCTATAAAAAAAGAAGTTAGTAATCTGCTGGTAATTACAGATGTTTGCATGTGTGAATATACATCGCATGGTCATTGCGGTTTGTTGAAGGGTGAAGAAATTCTTAACGATGAAACAGTTGAACTTCTTGCAAAGGAAGCATTATCACATGCTCAAGCCGGAGCAGATATTATAGCCCCTTCCGATATGATGGATGGCAGAGTTGCAGCAATCAGAAAAATACTTGACGAAAACGGCTTTGAAAAAATTCCAATTATGAGTTATGCTGCTAAATACGCATCGGGATATTACGGTCCGTTCCGCGATGCTGCTGAATCAACCCCGGCTTTTGGAGACCGACGCTCACATCAGATGGACATCGCCAACAGCGATGAAGCTCTCCGGGAAGTTGAAGCCGATATTCAGGAAGGCGCAGACATTGTTATGGTTAAACCTGCCGGTCCTTACCTTGATGTGATAAGAAGAGTAAAAGATACTTTTAAAATGCCGACTGCAGCTTACCAGGTAAGCGGTGAATACGCAATGATAAAAGCAGCCGGTTTAAACGGCTGGATTGATGAAGAGCGTGTGATGATCGAATCTCTTACGGCTATTAAACGTGCTGGCGCTGATATGTTTCTTACATACTTCGCTAAAGATGCTGCCAGATGGATTGATAAGAATATAAAGTGATGCTGATTTTTGTTATCAAGCATAATATAAGCGCAGAATAAACATAGCTTTCTCTAAAGTTTATTTTTTAATAAAAGGAAACAGAAATCCTTAATAAGCATTTTAAGAAGAGAAATTACCTGTTGACCGTAATAAGTGATTTGCAATTTTCGTAAATTCATATTGACTTATCACTGAAGAATTCAAAATGAAAAATCAATTAAAAGTATATAAATTAAAAGATCCTGCTCAATACGAAGATGAGAAAAAATTCTGGAGTGAAGCAAGTATTGAATACAAGCTTAACGCTTTGGAAGAAATCTGAGAATCTTACTTCAAACTATTTAATATTAATAAAGATGAAGTTAGTAAAAGACTTCGAAGCGTTTATAGAGTCGTTAAACAGAAACGAAGTTAAATATATAGTAGTGGCGGCTATGCGTTTGCAATTCATGCCTATCCAAGGTTCACTAATGACATTGATATTTTTATTCTGGCTGATAAAGATAACGCAAAAGGAATTCTTCAATCTTTAAATGAATTCGGTTTTAACAAATCAGATGTTGAAAACAATTCATCTTCGCTTTTATGAAGAACTAAATGATTTCCTTCACACTGAAAAAAAGGAAATCAGATTTGAGCGTACCTTCATTGACCGCACTTCTGTGAAGGATATTATAGAATCTTTAGGGGTCCCGCATACAGAAATAGATTTGATCATTGTTAATGGAAAATCGGTTGATTTCAATTATATAGTCAATGGCGGCGACGATATAAGCGTTTATCCGGTTTTTGAATCTTTCGACATTTCAAATGTGCAGCATTTGAGACCAAAACCATTGCGCGATCCTAAATTTATACTTGATGTTCATCTCGGCAGGCTTGCAAAACACATGAGAATGCTGGGCTTTGATTCTCTTTATAAAAATAATTTTACCGAAGAAGAAATCATTTCTATTTCATTAAGCGAAAAGAGAGCTATTCTTACCCGAAGCTCAGGACTGCTGAAGCATAGAGAGATCACGCATGGCTACTGGCTGCGAAATACAAATCCGACGGAACAATTAAAAGAAGTAATTGAAAGATTTCAGCTTTCCAGGTTGATAAAAGAATTTACGAGATGTTTAATCTGTAATTCAATAATCGAAAAGATTGATAAGTCAAAGGTTGAAGACAGATTGCCTCATAAAGTTAAAGAATGGCATGCTGAGTTTTATTTCTGTGAAAAATGCGACAAGGTTTATTGGAAGGGAACTCATTATTTTAAAATGAAAGAGTTAATCAATGATATGCTTAACTGAACTAAGAAAATAACATTAAAAATCCGAATTTTGGGAACAAAGGGGGTAATGATTTCAGGGAAATTTGATCGTTGATAATTCCATTAATTAGGTTATAACAAATAATATGTATATTTTTGGTCGTCCGGTTTCTGCCGGATTTTTTATTTACAAATTTATAAACTATTTCGAGGTTCTTTAGTGAGTACTAAGTTATTTGTGGGGTCGCTCCCCTGGTCTGTAGACGACAGCAGTTTGCAGTCGGCTTTTGAAATTCACGGCACGGTTGTTTCCGCAAAGGTTGTAAAAGACAGGGATACCGGGCGTTCAAGAGGTTTCGGTTTTGTTGAAATGGAAAGTTCAACGGACGCAAAAAATGCAATAAGTGCATTGAACGAATCAGACTTTAAAGGCAGGAAGATCGTAGTCAGTCAGGCTAATCCACGCGGCTAAAAGTATTGAAGTTCTAAAAAAGCGCCTCTGCAGGCGCTTTTTTTATTTTAAATTGAAAACAATACAAACTTCTTTCCTGTTATTTGTGGATGGCTTATTTTTCATACTAAAGAACTTACAGTAATTAATTGATTAACCAGGTAATCGTTATAAAATATTCATCATTCTGTATCATAATCGCTGCTTTATTAACAATACTGAATCAACGAGCAGCTTTTGCGCAGGATACATTCTCGATTGTTGCTGTTGATACTATTACCGGTGAGATCGGTAGCGCCGGTGCATCATGCGTCGGTCCTATCGGCGGTGTTGGGGCGTTTATCCTCAGCGATGTAATTGAAGGCATTGGCGGCATACATACACAAGCATCATACAATTCGGTTAACCAGATAAATGCACGCAATCGAATGCTTGAGGGTCTTTCCCCGCAGCAAATTATTGACTGGCTTATTGCTAATGATGTGCAGGGTAATCCAACCATCAGACAATATGGAATTGTTGATCTTACGCGTAATGGTGAAAGCGCTGCTTATACAGGTGTAAATTGTATTAACTATAAAAATCATGTTACCGGTCCGGGTTATGCTGTACAAGGGAATATTCTCCTGGGACAAATGATAATTGATACAATGCACAATACTTTTTTGAACACACCGGGTCCGCTAATTGACAGACTGATGAAAACACTTGAGGCAGCAAAAATTCTCGGTGCAGATACAAGATGTGCATCAAGAGGAACTTCGTCACAGTCTGCTTTCCTTAAAGTAGTAAGGATTGGCGATGGTAATACTCCTTACGCGCAGCTTGTAGTGCCTGATTCACCGGTTAATGTTGATCCGATAGATATGTTAAAAGCTAAATATCTTGCATGGAAAGACTCACTGTTTACAGTAGTTGATCCGTTTCTGTCTTTGGTTTTAACCGACAATGACACATTGTTTGCCGACGGAATCTCAACTGCAGTAATAACAATAATGCCTAAAAATAATTCTGATACTCTTTTAGCTCCGGGGAAACGTGTGAACCTGTTTAATACCGGTCAGGGAAATTTAAGCTCAGTAACAGATCTCGGTAATGGAATTTATGAAGCCACATTAACTGCGCCACTACAAACAGGAACAGATACAATCAGTGCAAAAGTTATTTCAGGAACTGACACTGTGTCCGTAAGTATGAAGGCAGTAGTTACTTACATAATGACGACAGGAACAGAAGATATTAGTTCAGTTAAATCTGATACTTACTTTCTTTATCAGAATTATCCTCAGCCCTTTAATCCCGTAACAAAAATTAAATTCAGAATACCCGAAACAGAGTATGTTAAACTTACAGTGAGCGATGTACTTGGAAATGAAATAGCGGTGCTTAATGACGGGCTTATCAGCGCAGGAACTTATGAGGTTATTTTTGATGGATCTGACTTTTCAAGCGGGACATATTTTTATACTCTCAGAGCTGAAAGTTATTCGCAGACATGCAAGATGACTTTAATCAAGTAAGTATGATATGTTTAGGTATGGGATAAATCCCACACAGAACCTGATGAGAATATTATGAGAGAGAACCTTCACCCCATTTCATAAAATTTAAGAGAACATTTTCCTGCTGGCTACCGATTAGCGCTAACACTTAGCTGGCTTAAAGCATCAGTGAGGCTATCAACCCCACTGATTATTATTCTGCTTTTGTGTTTTAATGCTTTAAAATTATTATGAGGTATCAGCGCTTTTTCAAATCCGAGTTTTTCAGCTTCCTGAATTCTTTTTTCAATGTGAGAGACGCTTCTTATTTCGCCGCCAAGACCAACTTCACCGATAACAACAATTTTATTATCTATTATTTTATCTGTTAATGAAGAAGCTATGCTGCAGCAAACTGCAAGATCAACAGACGGTTCGAATATTTTAACTCCTCCTGCCATATTCAGAAAAACATTTGCAGCCGAAAGCCTGAAGCCGCCTCTCTTTTCCAGCACAGCCAAAAGTATTGACAACCTTCTGTAATCAAAACCCGTAGCCACACGTTGCGGATTTCCATAATTAGAAGGAGTAACCAATGCCTGAACTTCAAGTAATATGGGGCGCGTCCCTTCTATAGTAGATGTTACCACCGAACCTGAAATTTTTTTATCTCCACCGGAAAGAAATAACTCGCTCGGATTTTTCACCTCTTTAAGTCCATCTTCACACATTTCGAAAATCCCTATTTCATTTGTGCTGCCGAAACGGTTTTTTTGTGCGCGCAAAATTCTGAATGAATGATGGGAATCACCTTCAAACTGAATTACTGTATCAACTATATGTTCAAGGATTTTCGGACCGGCAATGGTTCCTTCTTTTGTAACATGACCAATGATAAGAACAGCAAAGTGTCTTTTCTTTGCTTCCTCCATTAATAAAGAAGTGCATTCGCGTATTTGTGTTATCGTTCCGGCTGAATTATCAAACTCGCTCCTGTAAACAGTTTGTATTGAATCTATAACCACAAGAGAAGGATTATTATTTATGATAGCGGTAAGAATTATATTGAGGTCGGTTTCTGCAAGCACATAAAATTCATTTGAAGAGATCTTTAATCTTGAGGCACGCAGCTTCAATTGTTTTTCAGATTCCTCGCCGGAAACATATAACACTTTGTTTTTAACCTTTGCAGCAGCCTGCATTGCTAAAGTAGATTTTCCAATTCCCGGATCGCCGCCAAGCAGAACGACAGAACCGGGCATAAAGCCGCCGCCAAGCACCCTGTCAAATTCAACTATACCGGAAGAAAGGCGCTCGGCTTCTTCAGCGGTTATCTGGTTAATTTGTGTTATGCTGACCTTTCCTTTTACCGGCGATGCTTTTCGTTTGGAGGTTTCAATAAGTTCTTCGGTGAACGTGTTCCAGCTTTCACATCCGGGGCACTTACCTAACCATTTAAGTGATTCATAACCGCAGGCTGAACAAATATATTTAATCCTGGTTTTTGACATCCGTGTAATAAAAAAAAGTAAATTATTTTTCGATATACTTTAGAATTATTTCCTCGACTGAATTAAGCGCCGAAGGAATACCCGAAATATCTTTTCCTCCTGCTGTTGCAAGATGCTGTTTACCGCCGCCGCCGCCGCCGACTAATTTCGCAAGTTCACCAACTATTTTTCCGGCACTGACTTTTTTTTCTTTGATAAGATCATCACTCACTACACAAACTATTAATGCTTTACCATCAATATCACTGAACAAGACGCCGATGCCGCTTTTCATTTTATTTCTTAACTCATCGCCAAAGGATTTAAGTTCATCCATACTATCGGCGCTGATGACCGACTTGAATACTTTTATTCCATTTATTAATGAAGGAGTAGTAATAACTTTATCTATCAGTCCGAGTTTTCCCTTCAGTTTAAACTCAGCAAGCTCCTTCTCAAGCTTCTTTTTAGTTTCAAGTAATTCAGAAATCTTTTCATCTGACTGTTTAATTTTCTGAATCTGATTTTCAATGAACTTTTCAACTCCGGTACCGGTAACAGCCTCAATTCTTCTTATCCCGCTTGCAATTGATGATTCACTGATGATCTTAAACAGACCAATCTCTGATGAATTTTTAACGTGGGTGCCTCCGCAGAACTCAAGCGAAAAGTTTCCGAACTGAACCACATTAACTTTGTCGCCGTATTTATCGCCAAAAAACATTAAAGCGCCCATCTTCTTTGCTTCATCGAAAGGAATATTTCGGTGATGTTGAAGCCCTATATTTTTTCGCAGCTCTTCATTCACAAGGCTCTCAATATCGCGGAGTTCCGATTCACTTAATTTGGCGAAATGAATGAAATCAAATCGAAGCCTGTCGGGACCAACATACGAACCGGCTTGCTGCACATGTGTTCCAAGAATTAATCTGAGAGCACTGTGGAGGAAATGCGCTGCCGTATGATTTCGCATAATATCCCATCTTCGCTCTTCGTCAACATGAGCGATTATAGTTGTACCGGGAATCAAGGGCAGATCAGATTCATTTTGAATAATGTGAATAATTTTATTTTCAATCTTTGTAACATCAACAACGTCAAGGTGTGCATCATTAACGATGATTTCACCCGTATCATCTATCTGACCGCCGGCTTCAACATAAAAAGGCGTGCGGTCAAGGATTACAAGGTCTGTATCTTTTTCCTTTTTAGAGCCTGTTACCTTTGCGTTGGTACGAAGTGTATCATAACCGGTAAACTCAACCGGTGCATCGCTTTGTATTTCGAATGAAGAAAGATCTTTGATTGAAATATTTATTGAAGCAAGTTTTTCTTTGGAAGCTTTTTTCCCCATTTGTTTTTGCTGCTCCATTAATTTTTCGAAACCTTGTTCATCAATAGTAAATCCCTGTTCAACAGCCATAACATTTGTCAGGTCTACAGGAAAGCCGAATGTATCATACAGCTTAAATACTTCAGAACCGGGGATAATGGTTTCTTTCTTCTTTTTAAGATCACTTATAATCTGATCAAACAATTCAATCCCACGGTCAAGCGTGGAATTAAAACTTTCCTCTTCGGCTTTAATTACTTTTTCAACATAAGCCTGTTTCTCTTTGATCTCCGGAAAGACACCTCCCATTGTATCAACAACAACATTTACGAGTTTATATTGAAATGGCTTGTCGAGGTTTAACTTCCTGCCATAACGGGCAGCCCTTCGTAAAATCCTTCTTAAAACGTAACCGCGCCCTTCATTGCCGGGTACGGCGCCGTCAGTAATTGCGAATGTCAATGTGCGAATATGATCAGCAATAACGCGCATAGCAATCTGATTTATTTGACTCTGATACTTCTGCCCGGAGAGTTTGGAGACAGCTTTTATCAGAGGAGTGAAAACGTCTGTATCATAATTCGAATTTTTATTCTGAAGCACCGCGCATAACCGTTCGAAGCCCATTCCCGTATCTACATGTTTGGAAGGGAGTTCGTGCATCTGACCATTTTCATCTTTATTAAATTGAATGAAAACAAGGTTCCATATTTCCATACATTCCGGCAAGCCGGCATTAACAAGCTTCGGATTATCATAATCATCGGAAAGATTTATATGGATTTCGGAACATGGTCCGCAGGGACCGGTTTCACCCATTTCCCAGAAATTATCTTTTTCATCAAACCTGAGAATGTGAGAGTGTTTAATATCAGTTTCGGTTTTCCAGAGTTCATATGCTTCATCATCAGTGCGGTAAACAGTTGCCCACAATCTTTCTTTTGGGAGTTTCCAAACTTCTGTTAACAATTCCCACGCCCAGCGAATAGCTTCCGCTTTATAATAATCACCGAATGACCAGTTGCCAAGCATTTCAAAAAAAGTATGATGGTAAGTATCGTGTCCTACCTCTTCGAGGTCGTTGTGCTTGCCGCTGACTCGAATGCATTTTTGAGTATTAGCAGCCCGTTTATAATCTCTTGAGCCGGTTCCTAAAAAAACATCTTTAAATTGATTCATACCGGCATTAGTAAACAGTAATGTAGGATCATCAAACGGCACTACCGGCGAACTGTGAACTATCCTGTGATTCTTTTCTTTGAAGAAATTGAGGAATTGATCTCTTATTTCTGTAGAAGTCATAATTATCAGTTTGTTAAATGAATGCTGCAAAGATAATAAAATACACTCTAAGCATGAACAAACGGTCTTTAAGGCAAATAAACAAGTGGCTTAGCCTGCCGAACCTGGTTTAAGTAAATGCGCATAAACAATTGATTTTTATTGCTGTTAGTTTTACTTTTGTAACGAATTTCAAAAATTAAAGTCACGAGATACATTGAACGGGAACCCTCTTCCTTCAGATACAGAGTTATTTCATAAAGTCGCTCAGTACGATTCCAAAGCACTTGAAGCGCTTTACAACCGGTACTCGCCGATATTATATACCCTTGTAAAAAAAATCGTAACGGATGAGAGGCTCGCCGAGGATGTTCTCTCTGATGTTTTCGTTATTATCTGGAGGAAGATAGACGTTTTCGGAAAGGAATTAAATAATCCATATACCTGGCTTATCACACTCGCACGCAATAAAGCAGTTGATTCATTAAGAAGAACAAAAGAAAACCACGGATTGCCTGAATACAATGATGAGTATGAAAACGAGTTCATCATTCCAAAACTTTCAAGGCTGGGTGAACCGCTGGATATTAAGTCAGCGATACTAATGAAGAATATTGCAGAAGAATCTCTTAATAAACTTACAGATGCACAGCAGTATGTACTTTACCTTGCCTATTATGAAGGGCTGACACAAAAAGAAATTGCAGCAAAGTTGAACATTCCTCTTCCAACCGTCAAATCCAAAATCCGTAAGGCGCTTTCCAACTTAAAAGATAACATGAGAGCGGGAGGGAGCTGATGGCAACAAAACGTGAAATAATGGATATGCTTCACGCTTATGCGTTGGGTTGTCTTGATATTGAAGACCTGAAATCCTTTACAGATGAGATGAATTCGGGCGAAGAATTTCCGATAAAGGAACTGGCTGAATATCAAAACCTTGCTGTACTTTTGCCGTCAATTCTTGAAATTGAAAACCCGCCTCATCAGATGAAAGATAAAGTTGCACGGAAGCTCTATCGTATTAAAGATGAAATACGTGCAAAGCGTAATGTTCAGCGGAAGAACATAACTTCAGTTCAGGATGAACCACCAACTGCTATTCCCGAACCACCGCCACCACCGCCATCTCCTCCTGTTGAGGAGAGGTTGTCAGACGAACCGGTTGTTGAAATACAGCGTGATTTTACTGAAGATACTGTTATCAATCAGAATGAGAATACAATTGAGTTTAAAGAACCTGTTATTGAAGATATAGTTTCGGATCAGAAAAAATTTGAAGAAGAAGTAAAGCAGTATTACGAAACCGGGCGGGAAGAGGAAAAACGGGATGCTACCGGGTTTGAAGTTGTTAAACCAGTCCGGAAAACCGATGAATTCTTTAAACAAAATCTAAAACCCGAGGAACCTGAAGAACCGCCTGTTGAGGATGAGAAACCCCCCGTACCGGTTGAGCAGGAAGTAAAATTGCCCGAACCACCGGTTAAAGAAAAAGAGAAGCCTGCGCCTGCAAAAGTTAAAAAGGAAACTGCCTCTGCTGATAAAAAAACTCTTACCAATTACAGTGAAAGGTATAAACCCTATCAATCCAAATTACCGCCTGAGAGAAAGAGCTCCGGTATCCTGCTGCCTGTTATTTTATTTTTGATAGTTGCAGCGGTTGCTGCTGCTTTTTACTTCTTGCTTTCTGATGAGGTTAAGACTTATAAGACAGAGGTCAGCAGACTCGATGCGGAGCTAAGAGCATTATCATCTCAACTTTCAAGCAAAGAAGAAATACAAAGCATTCTTGAGTCGCAGAATGTCCGAATAATTAACATGTCCGGAACAGAACTTAATCCATACGGACAGGGAAAGATCCTCATAAGTTTTGGCACTATGAAGGGCTATTTACAGTTATCGCAGATGCCGCATTTGGCTGAAGGGAAGTACTATCATCTGTGGCTGAATGTGAACGGCAGCTACACTTCGCTCGGATTATTCAGACCGGCAAAACCTATGGAATATTTTCCCTTTGATCTGCCTCAGCTAATAAGTGAGGAAGATTCAGAATTTCTACTTACCGAAGAGGGGAAAGACGGCGTGCTAAGACCGAGCAGGAATATTTACCTTACCGGTTACTTCCATTAATTCTTATCTTTTTTCGTCTCTGCTGAGAAGAAAAATGATTCCAATCAATATTAAAACAACAGGCCAGTACTTTATTGTAATTCTGTAAGCTGAATTTATAAAAGTTCCTGCTGCGGGATTTCCCCATATCATCGTTAAGATAATTCCAAAAATTATCAGTACGGCTCCTATGGGAATAACGTAACGGCTTCGCAGACCGTCATAGTAAAGCATTATTACTGCTATACCCGGTATAAAGAATATAGAAGGGTAAATTATCCTTGACGGGTTTACAATTTCAAAATTATCCACTACAAAAAGCACAATGCCAATCAGGAATGTGATTGTACCGGTGAACAGTACCATCCTTCTGTTTTTGCCAATAGTAACATAGACGGTACTTATCCCGAAAAATATAAGCGAGTAGGCAAAAATTTCTGTTGTACGAATTTCGAGCAGACCAACAGTTTTAAGAAAAACTGAGAGCGCAAGAAAAATCAGGAGATATAAAACTATTGTTTGGTATTTAACCACAGGTAATTCCGTTAAAGATAAGTTTAATTCTTTCTTGTATTGATAGTTCTTCGTTCTGTAATGATCATATCAATTCTCATATCGTGCTGGTCATTTTCAATTTCTCTGAAAAGCTGGTATTCGAAAGCCAATGTGTATCGCGGTGCGTAACTGAGTTTAAGCAGCCTGTCATAATATTGCCCGCCATAACCGATTCTCTGCCCGAGCAGTGAGACGGCAACACAAGGAACAATTATAAGATCAATATCTTCGATTTCTGCTTCGAATGCTGCTTCGGGTTCAGGATAATCGTGTGAATTTATTTGCAGCTCATTAAATGAAGTAAACTGCGCAATCCTGAAAGAATCGGATGGCTCGTTAAGTTTTGGAATAAAGACAGACTTCCCCCATCCGTCAGCAAGATTGATCAGCAGCTTTGTATCAACTTCATGATGTGTGTTAGGAATATAGGTAAATATTTTTTCGGCACGGATATAATCATCTACAGTTAGTAAACGCTCTATAATCATTAACGATTTTTTTGCTGCTTCAGATGCAGTAAGCTCTCTCCTTCTTGCAAGTACAATTTTTCGTGCTTCAGCTTTCGGTATTCTGTTTCTCACTTCCAAATCATAAGCCAGATATTAAAGAATTCTTTGCCCCATGCTTGAAGCGATTATTTCTGCAGCAAATTCAGCGCTGCTGTTGCGGTTATCAAGAATAGGGTTAACCTCAGTAAGTTCGAGTGAGGACATACAGCCGCACTCAGCAATTGATTCCATCAGCAGATGAGCTTCACGGTAGCTTAATCCGCCCGGAACAGGTGTGCCGACACCGGGAGCAGTTGATGGGTCAACGCTGTCAAGATCAAAGCTTACATGAATGTGATCTACTCTTTCTTTGAACTGTTTCAGTACACGAGAAATGATCCTGTGGATTCCCAGTTTATCAACATCGGACATAGTATAAACAGGCACATTTAATTTTTTTATATTCAATCTTTCCATAGGGTCGATGCTTCGCAGCCCGATAATAGTGCAATGTTCAGGTTTAAGCTTTGGTGAAAAACCATTGAAGTTAACAAGCTTTTCATGCCCGATACCAAGCGACGCCGCAAGCGGCATACCGTGTATGTTTCCTGATGGAGTGGTTTTATCAGTATTCATATCTGCATGAGCATCAATCCAGATGACGCCTAACCTTAATCTCTTTTTTTTACAATAAGCCGCTATACCGCCGATGGTTCCAATTGCCATTGAATGATCACCGCCAATACACAATAGAAAGCGTCCCTGATCAAGTACCTTTTCAATTTTTTTTGCAAGCACCAGTGAAGTTTTCAGGATTTCGGAAAGATATTTAAGATTTTGCTCGCCGATTTTTTGTTTTTCCATTATTTCAATTCTTATATCGCCCTCGTCATAAACGCGGTAGCCAAGTTTTTCAAGGCGTTCAGTTAAGCCGGCAATTCTTATAGCCGATGGTCCCATATCAACACCGCGTCTGCCTGAACCAAGGTCCATAGGAAATCCTATAAGGGAAACAGTTTTGCTCTGAATTCGTTTCATAAAAAATTATTTTGTTTACTTATTTTGATAATAAGGTAAGATCAAGTTAAAAAGAATTGTAAAAATTCCCAATTGAATCATTTAACATTAATGATGCTCAATTTCTACAAAAACGATCCGGTTATGCGTTAAAGACTTCGCGCTATTAGCAGGCAAAATATTTTTCAAAACTGCGTCAGCAATAAATATAAACTTTCCTTTCAGAGCGCATTACACGCCTATTTCTTATATTATAAATGTGAATAAAAGTTATTAAAGCAGTATGATATTTTCAGACAACATACCGGTTATTAGCGTAGGCATTATTTCAAACAAGCATATCGAGATTGAAATTGATGGTGAATTTACAGTAAGCAATCGTAAAGATACTGTAAGCGGAAGATGGACTGCCGATCTTATAAATGATAAGATCGTTATAAAACAAAATGCGCGAAAGATTGAAGCTGATAATGAAATAATTTTTGAACCACAAGACCCTGAACTTGAATCTTTTGTGTTAAAGGATGTAATAATCGGCGCGGGCTTCCATTGGGAAAGAAAAGAAAAACAGAGATTCTCAGGTTCACTTAAACTTCTTAAAAACAAAAACCGGATTGAGGCAATAAACATCGTGCCTCTTGAAGAATATCTCGTTGCGGTAATAAGTTCTGAAATGAGCGCAAAAGCATCTCTTCAGTTGTTAAAAGCACATGCGGTTGTTTCGAGAAGCTGGCTGCTTGCACAAATTGAAAAAGCCGAATCGCTGAAAAATAAAGACAAACAAAAAACCTCATATATAACTGAAAATGAAATAATTAAATGGTATGACAGGGAAGATCATATACTTTTTGATGTTTGCGCTGATGACCATTGTCAGCGTTACCAGGGAATAACGAAAATTTCAACCAACGTTTCCCGTCAGGCAGTGGAAGAAACTACCGGCATTGTTCTGAAGAGCGGCGGCAAAATTTGCGATACCCGTTACTCAAAAGCCTGCGGCGGTATAACAGAATCTTTTGAGAATATCTGGGAACCGGTTAAGTACGATTATCTTTCTTCAGTTATTGACTATAAGTTTGAGCCGGAAAACTATAACATTGATTTTTCTGATGAAAGAAATGCTCTTAAGTGGATTAAGTCGCGCCCGCATGCTTTTTGCAATACAGAAGACAAAAAAATCCTCTCGCAAATTCTTCAGTTGTTCGATCAGCAGACAATAGATTTTTTCCGCTGGAAAGTTGAATATTCGCAGGCAGAGATTGCCGAAATTATCCGCACAAAAAGCGGGATTGACTTTGGAGATATCAAAGACCTGATTCCGTTGGAGCGCGGCTATTCATCACGAATTATCCGCCTGAAAATAACCGGCACAAAAAAAACTATGATAATCGGAAAGGAACTTGAGATAAGACGAATTCTTTCAAAGAAACATTTATACAGTTCAGCTTTTGTGGTTGAAAAACTTGACGAACAAAACGGCATACCGCAGAAGTTTATTTTATGCGGAGCGGGCTGGGGTCACGGTGCAGGAATGTGTCAGATAGGCGCAGCAGTTATGGCTGCACAAGGTTATCAGTTTGATGAAATACTTCTTAAATATTTCTCCAATGTAAAAATCCAGAAGGTTTATTAATTGATTTTCACTTTACTACTTTTTAACAGGAGAGTGATCAGGTGAAAATTCTTTATTCCTGTTTGTCAAAAAGCTGGGGCGGAATGGAAATGTTCACCATTACTGCCGTTAAACAGCTTCTAAAAAGAGGCATGAAGGTTGAACTCTTATGCTCTGCCGAATCACGCATTCACATTGAAGCTAACAATCTTGGGTTAATTATTCATCCTGTTAAAGCATCAGGGTACATACATCCGTTTACGACGATCAGGATTGCATCTATAATCAGCAAGGGTTCCTTCAATATTATTCATACACAGGCATCGAAAGATTTGTGGCTGATTGTTCCGGCTCTTAAGATGATTCGTTCACAAATCCCGCTCATTCTTACAAAACAGATAGGCTCATTTATTGTAAAGAAGGATACTTTGCACAGATGGATTTACAATCGCGTAACATTTACACTTGCAATAAGTAATATGATAAAGAAAAACCTGCTGGAGACTTGCCCGCTTACGGAAGAAAAAGTTTTACTGCTCCACAATGCGGTTGATACAAACAAATTCGATCCGGTAAAAGCTGACAGGCAGAAAGTAAGGGAAGAATTTAATATTGATAATGAAAAAATTGTAATTGGAATGCTTGCAAGGTTCAGTCCCGGCAAAGGGCACGAGGAATTTCTTGCAGCCTCAAAAAAACTAAATCAAAAATTCAGTAACCTGGTTTTTATGATCGTAGGCGAGGCAAGCCGCAGCGAGGATGAATATGCAAATAACATAAAGCAGCTTGCCGCTGATTATGGATTGAGCAATGTTATCTTTACCGGCTTCAGAAGCGATACGCCCGATGTTCTCGCCGCTATGGATATATTTATTTTTCCATCACACGCCGAGGCATTTGGTATTGCGTTGGCTGAAGCAATGGCAATGGGAAAACCAACAGTATGTTCAAATGCAGACGGTGTGCTTGATATAGCTGTAGATAATGTAACTTCATTGTTATTTGAAAATAAAAACGCTGAAGATCTTGCACAAAAAACCGAAAGGCTGATTCTTGACAAAGAACTAAGAGAGAAATTCGGTAAAGCTGCAAGAGAACGTATTGTAAAAAACTTTGATCTTGAAGTGCTAACAGATAAAGCGCTGGAGATTTACCAGGGCGGTGAAGGTGTAGGAAGCCATTCTGTCTTTTCCAAGTAAACGAAAATGGAAAGGCATATTGTTGGATTCCGGCTTATAATTTTGAAACTTATTGCGAAGGCAAGTTTTTATTACTTGTTGGGTGTGATTTTTCTGAATATCTGATAAAGCCATTAACTAAAAATTAATTTTTGATGATTCCTGTTCCATTACAATGAGAACAGGGAATTTCTTTAACCTGTTTTATATTTCTGAATTCTGCTGACCAAACACCCTATTCCCAATTCCACGTATTATAACTCTTACAATTAGCTGTTTTGACAGTTTTTATCTCAAAATAATATTCCTTGCGATCTTTTATCATATAGAAATCAGCAATGTTGCCATCTTTTTGAAATTTGGCTCCTATTGCAGATGCTTTCAAAATTTCGCCAATCTCTTTTTTATTATTTGCTATTCTTTTCTTGTTCCTGATCTCATCGCCAATCTTATTTATTGTTTTCTTTTGAGAAGGTGAAATTACACCCCCCACGCCATAGTTACGGAAACATTTTTCTGAGCTATTTTTTGATATGATTACAGAAATATGTTCATAAATAGACATTCCAAGAGCAGTTGCAACTGAATGAATAAAAGAATAAGCGGCTACTTTTTCACTATCCTGAATTAGTGCAGCTAAAAAAGGCAAATAAGAAGTTTCTCTTTTATACCTTTTAAGTTTATTATCAAGTGCTTTAACCAATAAGCTTTTTATTTCTTCTTTCTGTTTAATATTCAGTGGCAATTTATACTTGTCCTTTTAGGTGAAATATTACTTCCGAATACGCCCCTTTATCCTTTTCAGTTCTGTTAAGAACAGGGCGTTTAAATTGATTAACGATTTTCATTCCTGCTTTTTCTGCTATAGCAGGATATAAATTTGATCTGTCATTAGCAACAAGAAATACATTGTAATCTTTTACCAGATATTTTTTCAGGTTCAATAAAACCTGTGCAATTCCCGCCACATAAGATTCTTTTGCTTCCCTTCCTTTTCCTTTATAAAGAGGACCAATTTCAAGCTCGTCTTTTCTTTTAAAGCCAAACAAGTCTTAAGCATAAGCATGCTGTTCGTGGTAGTCAATTAAACCGACATAAGGCGGACTTGAGAATATTCCGTTTATCTTTTTCTTTTTAACTAATGTTGCGAATTTCTTATCAGCTTTAGTCAGTGCTTCAATCAAATCGATTTCCCTGCTGTCACCGGTTAAGCATATTTGCATTGTATCAGTTCTCAATTCATTAAATTCTGAAAGCCTTTCAATCGTATCCAGTGTGTATATTTCCCACCATTTCAAAATAGAAAACAGTGGTTTGCAAATTTTTCCATGTTTAGAACAATAATAGGTCGTAGAAATTGGTTCGATTAAGGTTGCCAGATCTGCATGAGTTGTTGCCCGGCAGGAACGAACTGTTCTGCTTAAAATAAGTTTTAAAATATCTTTTGTGTTTGAATTTTTTAAACGTTTTATTTTGGAATAAACAAACTCAATTTCATCCCTTACGTGCCCGAAGAACCATTTATCTAAAAATGTATCTGATTTTTCACGGGTTAAAATTATATCATACTTTTTAACAAGATTATTATAGACAGGCAAAAACTCTTTCTCTTTTTCGCTTCCGTATTTATCCTCGTCTACTTGTCCACGCCTAACTTTATATCGGTATTCAGGACTTGGAAAATATTTATTATTAAAAACATTAAGTTCTCTTAACAGTTCTTCTTCAAATTCGAGTGTACAATGCTGCTGCAAAAATCTTTTTAATTCAAGAGTAATTACTTTGGATTTCTGTACAACTTCCTCAACATCATACCTATCGATCTTGCAGTTTGAAATGAATGAGTTGAAATACGAAATGTCAATTCCTATTGAGTGCATTCCTAATTCATTTGCCTGAACTAATGTTGTTCCGCTTCCGCAGAACGGATCGAGAACAATATCACCCGGCTTAAAATAAACTTCCATCTTAAAATCATCTGTATGGTCATCTAAAAAGTATTCAACTAATTGTGGAATGAATTTACCTTTGTATGGATGAAGCCGGTGAACATGCTTCGTGGTTTCCGCTTCTTTATACTGATCAAAAGATAATGCCCAATTAAGATCATCGCCAAGTTTACTTTTATATGATAATTCTCTCTGCCCGTTAAATGAATTATAATACTCTATCAATTCTTTTTTAGAAACAAATGTATCGCCATTATCACTATATTTATGAATTCTTCCGTAATTAACAAGGTAGGATATATTTGAAGTTGTTACTTTCTTTTTTAAATGAAGCGATGCCCACTCACTCGCTTCCTTAAGCGTTAAAAAATCACCGGGTTCGAATAATCTCAATTGCATAGCCTTAATTTACGATTAGCTGATAAGTTCCTTCCCAAATTAAAAAAATCAATGGTAAAAAAACTCTAATCGGACACTGATTTAACAAATTGAACGGATAAGAACATATCTTTTCAAATCTGTCTGATCTGTTAATACTGTGTCCTGTTCCGGTTACTGTGCCCGAAAAAGACGGATTCTGATTTCTCATTTATTATAAGCGAACACCGTCACATTTATTCAAATTAGTTTTGCTGTTCTGTTCATTCTTCGGATATAATCGTTAATTTTATTTCCATTATGAAACTCCTTTATTCTTACATTAAAAATTACTGGAAGCTTGTACTGCTGGCGTTATTCCTTGCAGCAGTTAACCAGGTCTTCTCGATGCTTGATCCGTGGATATTCCGTATAGTGATTGATAAGTACGCAACCAAATATGATCACTATACTCAAAGCGAATTTTTTCGCGGTGTGGGATTGCTTCTGCTTGCTGCGGTTGGTGTTGCATTCGTTTCGCGCGTTGCAAAAAACTTTCAGGACTATTTTGTAAATGTGATTACTCAAAGGGTCGGTGCACAGATTTACTCCGATGGTATAAAGCACTCACTCGAGCTGCCGTATTCTTTGTTTGAAGACCAGCGAAGCGGGCAAACACTTGGCACGCTTCAAAAAGTCCGCTCCGATGTAGAAAAGTTGATAACCCAGTCGGTCAATACTTTATTCACAACGCTTGTGGGAATAATCTTTGTGACGATTTATTCCATTCATGTTCACTGGTTAATCGCTCCCGTGTTTTTTGCGGCTGTTCCAGTGCTTGGAATTCTTAGTTCGGTTCTCAGCAGAAAAATTAAAAAGCTGCAGAAGGTTATTGTGAGCGAAACTACTTCACTTGCAGGAACTACTACCGAATCATTAAGAAATATTGAACTGGTGAAAAGTCTTGGACTTGGCACCCAGGAAATTAACCGTCTTAACAATACCACAGAAAAAATTCTCAAGCTCGAACTCAAAAAAGTCCGTTATATAAGAACACTGAGCTTTATACAGGGAACGTCGGTTAACTTTATAAGAACTACAATTCTGTTCCTGATGCTGTATCTTATTTTCTCACAGCAGATAACCGTTGGCGAATTCTTCTCGTTGTTCATTTATTCCTTTTTTATTTTCGGTCCGCTGCAAAGTCTTGGTGATATAATAAACATTTACCGCGAGACGGAAGTATCTTTAAACAATTTTGAGAATATATTAAACCTGCCGGTTGAATCTGTACCGGCAAGCCCTGTAACGATAAAAGACATAAATATACTTGAGTTTGATGGGGTATCTTTTAAGCATCAGTCATCAAAAAATCGTGCACTCGAAAAAATTTCTTTCAGTGTTAAGAAAGGAGAGACAATTGCATTCGTCGGGCCTTCAGGTGCGGGCAAAACAACTCTCGTTAAACTGCTTGTAGGATTATACAAGCCGCAGGAAGGACGCATACTTTATAACAAATATCCCGGAGACAATATTGATTTTAATCAGTTAAGAGAAAAAATTGGTTTCGTTACACAGGATACACAATTATTTTCCGGTACTATAAAAGAAAATCTTTTATTCGTTAATCCTAGTGCAACAGACGAAGAATGCCTTGAGGTGTTAAACAAGGCAGCCTGTCAGAATCTTCTTGCACGGGCTGATAATGGTTTGTATACTATGATAGGCGAGGGAGGAGTGAAAGTCTCAGGCGGTGAAAAACAAAGACTATCAATTGCAAGGGCGCTTCTTCGAAAACCTCACCTGCTTGTTTTTGATGAGGCTACTTCTGCACTTGATTCTCTGACTGAAGAAGAAATTTCGGAAACAATTCGGGATATTTCTCTTAGTAAAGACCTTATCACAGTTATGATTGCACACCGGTTATCTACTGTAATGCATGCCGATAGAATTTACGTGCTTGAACGCGGAAGCATTATTGAATCCGGCAGGCACGAAGATTTACTTTCTCTCAAAGGTCTGTATTATGCAATGTGGAGGCAGCAGATCGGTGAGAGGGAAATGGCGCTTAACGGTAATAATATTATTAACGCTGAATAACAATCAATCTTAAAGAGATACTTGCCCTCATTGTTCAAGCATTTTGGCAATTGCTTTTCGTGAACTACCGAGGGAAAGGAGGGACCGGAGTAAAAGGTCAAGCGTTACTGAAGAGTCCCCGGCTTCCATTTTAGCAACTCTCGATTGACTAGATTCCAGTAAAGCAGCCAATTCCTTTTGAGAAAGATTCCTTTTCAGTCGAAGTTGGCGTAGGTTTTGACTTAATGTCAGTTTCATTTCAATTAATGCAGATTCTTCAGCACTTAATTTTAAGAATTCATCTGCATTGCTGACCTTCCAACCGTTTTTTTCAAGAATGTTTTTTTTTGATTTCTTCATATTTAATTGAATCATAAAATTTTAATCTTTGCTTACAAACAGAAATAATTTTCTTTGGGGTTTTTTCTGTTTGCTTTTTAAAAACCTCACACATTATAATGGCATCATTATCAGTTCTATAAATGATTCGCCAGATTTTATTCATATCTTTGATTCTAAGCTCATAGCATCTCTTTCCAATAATTTCCATTGGTCGCGCATAAGGCATTGTCAAGCTCATCCCACGCTGTAATTGTCGCAATAGGAATCCCGCCTCAATCCTTGCATTTGAAGAGAATGGTGGCGTTTTAATTTCACCTTTCAACCAAACCAATGGTTTCTCTTTCATATTCACAGTTATAAATATATGTCATATCTGACATATATCAAAATTACAATCAGGTCTATTTTAAATAACATTTTGATCCGGAAATAATATATCAGAATTTCAGAATGTGTCAACATCTTTTTCTTCAACAAAATTGGCAAAGCAAATTAAACAACGTATTATTACAATGTTTTGTAAATTACGGATACAAACAAACATCCTAAATCTTATGAAACGAATATTTTTTCTACTTTTAATTTCTTTTTCTCTAACCTTTGAAGTATTTCCACAGCAAATCCGGGAAATTATTCCGGTTCTCAATCTTACGGCGGGTGAAGAAAAAACTTTTTTTATAAACGATTTTTTCTATGCTGAAAATTACGATGGAATTATCTTTCAAACGGATACTTCCCTGATGGTTCATTATGAACCCGGGACTGGAATGGTAAACATCAAGCCATCTTTGTCTAAGGAAGGATTCGTATTGCTGCCTTTCAAATTTACAGAGACAGAATTTACTATTATCGGCAAATCAGAAATCAAACAATCGGTTACGTTTTCGTTTAAACCGGAAGGTAAAACTGAACGTGTGAATCTGTTTGGCAGTTTTAATGGATGGAACAGAGAAAGTCATCCGATGACCAGGAGCATTGATGGCGTTTACACAACAACAATATCCATTGACCCTGGCAGATATGAATACAAATTTTATGTCGATGGTGAAGAGTTGATAGACCCGGACAATCCTGATAAGGTGCCGAACGGATTTGGAGATTGGAATTCTGTTCTGTCTGTAAAACCCTTGCATACAGGTAAGTCGTATCTTCATAATCTGGATTGCACCGTTAATCTTTCGGGAACACTTCTATCATTCTATTACAAATCTGATTCTGACGGAGATATTGAAGTAACAGCGCTTTTAGATAATGAATTGATCCCGAAGAACATGATCGAAATTGAAAACAGGAAAATTAATGTTGAACTGCCGTCTGAAATGTTGACGGGATTAAGAACCATCAGGGTTGCCGCTAATGAAAACGGGAGGGCAACAAATCTTCAAACAATCTTATTAAAAGATGGGAAGCCAATCGGTGATAAACAATTTGAAACCTGGTACGATGCTGTTATTTATTCAATTATGATTGACAGATTCTATGACGGCGATTCATCCAATTCAATTCCGGTTGAACATCCCGAACTTTATTTTCAGGCGAATTACCAGGGCGGTGATTTGCAGGGAATCATAGACAAACTTCAGGAGGGTTACTTTGAAAAGCTTGGGATAAACACGTTCTGGATTTCACCCGTTGTTGACAACACAAACAATGCTTATAAAGAATTTCCGCCGCCGCACAGATATTATACCGGTTACCATGGCTACTGGCCCGTTCATCCAACATGTGTTGAAGAAAAATTCGGCGATATGAATTTGCTGAAAGAACTAATCCAACTCTCACACAGTAAAGGAATCAAAGTGCTGCTCGATTTTGTTGCCAATCACGTTCACGAAGAACATCCTTTCTGGAAAGAACATCGCGATTGGTTCGGAGTGCTTGAGCTGCCCGACGGCTCGTTAAATCTGCGCAAGTGGGATGAACACCGGTTAACAACCTGGTTTGAACCATACATGCCTTCATTCGATTTTGAAGGTTCTCAGGAAGTTCTGGAAGTAATGACTGATAATGCTGTCTGGTGGCTGGAAGAAAGCGGCGCCGACGGCTTTAGACATGACGCTGTTAAACATATTCCGAACGAGTTCTGGAGAATGTTAACGCGAAAGATCAAAGAACGGCTTCAAATGCCGCATGATAAAATTTATTTTCAGATTGGCGAAACTTTTGGCAGCTATGAATTAGTCAGTTCCTACGTAAACAATGGACAACTGGATGCACAATTCAATTTCAATCTTTATGATACTGCCATACCCGTTTTTGTTGATGAAAACCTGCCATTTACTGCTCTTGATGAACAGATGAATAAAACAATTTCTGTCTATGGAGTAAATCATCTTATGGGAAATGTTATGGACAGCCACGACAAAGTAAGGTTTATGGCTTATGCTGATGGCGATGTTGCGCTTGGCGAAGTTGCAAACGAAATCGGCTGGACAAATCCGCCCGAAGTAAATAACAAATCGAGTTATGATAAACTTAAACTTTACATAGCATACCTCATCTCCATACCGGGAATTCCTGTAATTTATTATGGTGATGAAATCGGTATGACCGGCGCGGCTGATCCGGATAACAGAAGAATTTTGAGATTCGACAATGATCTGACTGAATGGGAAAAAGAAACGCTTGTGGATGTAAGAAAAATTATTCAACTAAGAAGCAGACATTCGGCTTTAAGATACGGAGATTTTCAAACGGTTTATGCCGATGATAATATCTATGCGTATATCCGGTCAGATATGAACGAACGAATTCTGGTTGTGCTAAATAAAAACAGTGAAGATAAAACAGTGGAGTTTAACATTCCCGCTTTCTACGGTATAAGCATTGCCGGAGATTTATTATCACAGGAAAGTTTTTTTGTTAACGAAAACAAAATCAACTTAATAATGAAAGGAAAAGATTTTCGCTTTCTTCGATTAATGTAATGTGACTTACATAATATTGAAGAAACGGGCTATCGACATGTTTTGGGAAGCGAAGATAGCGGCAGAGCGCAGGCATAAAGCCTGCGACTACTAAAACCTGCTTTTTGTCAACAATTGATAAATTGCCAACATAATTTTTACTAAAGTTATTGAATCTTTGCGCAGTTGTGAGTAGATTTTTATCGAAATTTGTAAATTTAATTCACGCAATAGTTAATGAGTGTAATTAAGCTAAATTCCTGCATTTTCCCAATCATCATAACCGCAAATGGTTACTCGTGCTCTCAAAAAATAAATAACACATCACACACCAACCCAAAAAAGGGGACGCAAAATGGATAAAGCAAAATTAATACTGCAGGGTAAAGAATACGAACTTCCTGTTATAGTAGGATCTGAAGGTGAAGTTGGTATTGATATTACCAGACTGCGGGCAATGAGCGGTGCAATTACGCTCGACAGCGGCTACGCTAACACAGGCTCCTGCATCAGTACTATTACTTTTATTGATGGAGAGAAAGGCATTCTTCAATACAGAGGTTATCCCATTGAAGAACTGGCCGAAAAATCAAAATTCACTGAAGTTGCTTACCTGCTTATCTACGGCGAGCTTCCGAACAAAAAACAACTTGATGATTTCAGGTACCAGTTAACTCACCACAGCCTGATTCATGAAGACATGAAAAAATTCTTTGAAGGATTTCCGCCAACTGCTCACCCAATGGGAATTTTATCATCAATGGTTAATTCACTTTCAGCTTTCTATCCTGACGGCGGCTTCGAACAGGATGTTAATCTTAACATTATAAGATTAATCGCAAAGCTGAATACCATAGCTGCATTCTCTTATAAAAAATCTATAGGGCAGCCTTACATCTATCCGCGGAATGACCTCAGCTACACCGCAGATTTTCTTCATATGATGTTCGCAGTTCCCACCGAAGAGTATAAAGTGCCTAAGGTTCTTGAAGATGCAATAGACCTCCTGCTTATACTTCATGCAGACCACGAGCAGAATTGCAGCACATCAACTGTAAGAATTGTCGGAAGCAGCGAGGCAAATCTGTTTACTTCTATCTCTGCCGGCATAAGTGCTCTTTGGGGCAGGCTGCACGGCGGTGCCAATCAATCCGTAATTCAAATGCTTGAAAAAATCAGGCAGGACGGAGGCAATTATAAGAAGTATGTTGAACTTGCTAAGGATAAAGACTCAGGCTTCAAGATGATGGGCTTCGGACATCGTGTTTATAAGAATTTTGATCCGCGCGCCAGAATTCTTAAAACAATGGCTGATAAAGTTCTCAAGGAACTCGGTGTCAATGACCCCCTTCTCGACATTGCAAAAAATCTTGAGGAAGTTGCCCTGAAAGACGGTTATTTCGTTGACAGAAAACTTTATCCCAATGTTGATTTCTACAGCGGAATAATTTATCGTGCTATGGGCATCCCCACAGATATGTTTACCGTAATGTTTGCACTCGGTCGTTTACCGGGATGGATCGCTCAATGGAAAGAAATGCGTGAAGAACCTAACGCACGTATTTACAGACCAAGACAGATATATACCGGCGCTACAAAAAGATCTTATGTCCCGGTGGATAAAAGATAAAAATTACGGTTAATATTTCAGGCAATTGCCGGGTTGATCTTTCCAATTATTATGAATTCAACCCGGCTTTTAATTTTTAAATAAACAAAAAACTGATCAACGGCAGTTTCATATTTTAAAAAATAATTTTATTGCTTAGATTGCTTACGCTGAATATAATTTTAAGTTAATGCAAAAATGCTTTGAGATAATAATCAGTTAAATATTTAAGCACATATTAAACCATTATCATTAAATCAGTAATAAGAAATTTTTATTCATTTCGGAGGAGAGAATGCACAGAGAGATACATAAATGGTGGAGTCCTAATTTACACAAAGACATGGAAATAGCAGTTTACGGGCATTACGGTTTTGCGCTGCTTATGTTTCCTACCGCGGCTGCAGATTATCTTGAGTACGAAAGGTTTCATCTTATCAATAGTATTTCTCATTTCATTAACAGCGGAAAGATAAAAGTTTTTTCAATTAACAGCATTAACAGTGAGAGCTGGCTCAACAGGAATATGTATCCGGCTCACCGTGCTATCAGGCAGCAGCAGTATAATGATTACATAACTGAAGAAATTATTCCATTCATAAGAGACTTTACGAGCTCTGAAACACCTGTAATTACAACCGGCGCATCACTCGGTGCATTCCATGCCGCAAATTCTTTTTTCAGACGACCGGATTTATTCCAGGGAACTATTGCTATGAGCGGTACTTATGATATTAAATCTTACGCTAACGGTTACTATGATGAGAACTGTTACTTCAACTCTCCCGCAGATTATCTGCCCAATCTTAATGACGAAAATGTTTTGAACCAGCTTAGAAAAAAGAGCATAATTATTTCCAGCGGACAGGGACCATACGAAGACCCGCGCTCGTCGCGAAGGCTTTCTGAAATCCTTCACTCGAAAAATATTCCTCACTGGCTTGATCTATGGGGTTTCGATATTGGGCACGACTGGCCCACATGGAGGAAGATGCTTCCATATTATCTCAGCAATATCAATCTCTGAAAGAATCTGCCTTTCACATGAATTTAAAAGAGCAGCTAACAAAAAGAAATTTCAGAATTGAATTCGCTTTAACTTTTGTTATTCTTATTACAACGCTGTTTGCACTAACCAGGTTTCTTAATTCAGTTGAAAAGAGAGAGGGAGTGATTTTTTCCGACCCGATACTTGTATTGTTTAATCCGGTTGATCTTACATGGCTCACCTTTACTTTCATTTATGCGTCTATATTTACTTCTATCTTTGTTTTGATGAAAGACCTTCCGAGAATGGCATTTGTATTTCAATGTTATGTGGTAATGGTATGGATAAGGATGATTGCAATGTATCTTGTTCCTCTTGACCCGCCAGAAACAATGATTGCGCTTAACGATCCGTTTGTAGAAATTTTTGGAACGGGTCAACTGTTAACACGCGATCTTTTCTTTTCCGGTCACACAGCCACTCTGCTTTTACTCTTCTTAGTAATGAAGAAAAAACTTTATCGTAAACTGCTGTTGTTATCAACAATGGCAGTTGCAGTGACGGTATTGCTGCAGCATGTTCACTATACTATAGACGTTTATGCAGCAGTATTTTTCGGTTACGGTGCTTACCGGATTACAAAAAAGTTAAGAATGAAATTCGGGATAAACCCCGGCTTCAACTACTGCTGATGTTTTGAATACAGCGCTTAAAGTTTTTCAAGTTCGATTATTTCATCTTCATCAAGAATAATATCCGCCGCATTCGTTATCTCTTCAACCTGTTTGGGATTTCTTGCGCCAACAATAGCTGCAGTAACCGCGGGATGTTTAAGTGTCCAGGCAATTGCAATTTCACCGGGATGCCGTTTTCGTTTTGCAGCAATTTCTTTTTCTTTTTCCGCAATCAGAAGATTTCTTGTTAGCTTAGGCTCCCTGAACTCAGAATTATTTTTTCTGAAATCATCATCCGGTAAATTATTTATTCTTTCACGCGTCATCTTTCCTGTAAGAAGACCGCATTGCATTGGTGAATACACAATAACTCCCATTTCTCTTTCTTTAGCATAGGGGAGAATATCCTCTTCGATTCTTCTTCTTATAAGAGAATAAGGCGGCTGTAGTGAATAAACAGGCGAAACAGTTTCTGCCATTTTCATTTGCTTCACATTAAAGTTGCAGACGCCAATCCACTTTACTTTTCCTTCATCTTTTAACCTTGTCATCATTTCCCATGCCTCGCAAATCTCATCGTCGTTTTCCTGCGGAGGCCAGTGAATCTGGTAAAGATCAATAGTATCTGTTTTTAATCGTTTCAGGCTTTGTTCACATTCTTTCCTTATAGAATCACCGGTCAGTACACGAAATGGTTTTCCTTCGCTGTCCCACTGCAATCCGCATTTGGTAAAAATGGAAGGTTTTTGATCGTTCCATTCTGCAATGGCTTTAGCCACCACTTCTTCGGAATGACCGAGTCCGTAAACAGCGGCAGTGTCAATCCAGTTTACTCCAAGTTCAAGTGCACGGCGTATAGCTGAAACAGAATCTTTATCATCCTGTTTGCCCCAGCCGAATTCCCAGCCGGAACCGCCTATTGCCCAAGCGCCAAAACCGACTCTTGTAATTTGAATATTTGTGTTTCCTAATCTTCTTTTTTCCATGGCCCCTTTCCTCATTAAGTTGAATTTTTAATTGCAAATGTATCAGTTAACGCTTTAGTTTGCAATTGATAAGCAATTGTGTTGAATTAATTTGCGGGAATATTACGGTCTTCAAAAAAATTTTTTGTCTTGGAAATAAAAACGACAAAGCAAATTGAGCAAACGAAAAAAAGGATTAAAACAAGCGGAAGTAAGAACCCTGCCGAATGTATTTGACGGGATGAATGAGAATCTTGAAGAGCAATTGATCAGTCACTTTAAAAACAAAAATTCTGTTACACTTGAAATTGGCTGCGGAAACGGAGAATATACCACAGCGCTTGCGAAAAAATATCCGCAAAGAAATTTTGTCGGGATAGATGTTAAAGGTTCGCGGCTGTGGAAAGGAGCTAAAGGATCTCTTGCCGGATCAATTAATAATGCTGCCTTTATCATCTGCCGTGCAGAAAGAATTCTTACTTTATTTGATAAACTTAAGGTTGAGGAAATATGGATTCCCTTTCCTAATCCGTTTCCGCTTCAGCGAGGCATAAAGCAAAGGCTGGTTCACCCGCGCTTCATTGCTATTTATAAAAGTGTTTTAACAGAAGGAGGAAAGGTTCATCTGAAAACTGATGCGGATTCATTGTTTGAGTATGCGCTGAAGGTAGCACAGGAAGAAAATCTTTATCTTGAAAAAGTAACCGATGATCTGCACAATAATGGAACGGCTCAAGGCGATGAAAAAATTCTTACGAAGTACGAGATGCTGCATCTCAATGAAGGCAGGAAAATAAAGCTGGTGAGTTTTAGTATTAATAACCATCAGGAGTTGCCAGGTTTTCTTAATTTATAACACTAATTCATCCCCTGTGATAGAAGATAAATTCTGAAATTTTGTTAATCAGGCATCTAACCATAATCACGATTTGTATTTCATCTTTTAGAAAACTTTTTTAGAATTACAGCCGGATACAACAGTTCATGCACAAATGATTTTGTGCAGCAGCTAAGTCATACTTTTTCAAAAATAAAACAAAGGAGTCTTATGAAGTATTTTTTTATTCTTGCCTTGCTTTTCCACTATGGCTGCAGGAGCAATGACGATCCGCAAATTCAAAAAGCAGAATTATTAATAAATGAAAATGATCTTGCACTTCATGTTTCAATACTCGCTTCCGACGACTTCCAGGGCAGGCAGCCCTCAACTATCGGCGAAGAAAAAACAATCAACTATCTGAAAAAAGAATTTGAAAAACTCGGACTTGAACCGGGCAATGGCGATAGTTTTTTCCAGCAAGTGCCGCTTGTTGAAATTACTACTGATCCGGGTAAAACGATTTCTATTTCAGGCAATGATAAAACCACTGAATTAAAATTCGCAAAGGATTTTGTTGCAACAAACGCTCACGTTACAAGCAAAGTATCTATTGAGAGCGCAGAACTTATTTTTGCCGGTTACGGAATTGTCGCACCGGAATATAACTGGAATGATTATGAAGGTATTGATGTAAAAGATAAAATTGTTGTTGTGCTTGTTAATGACCCCGGCTTTGCAACCAAGAATCCGGAATTATTTAACGGCTATACCATGACTTACTACGGAAGATGGACTTACAAATATGAAGAAGCCGCCAGACAGGGCGCTGCCGGCTGTTTAATCATACATGAAACTGAAGCTGCAAGTTATCCATGGACAGTTGTTGAAAACGGCTGGACAGGTCCGCAATTTTATCTTTCGTCTGATAATAATAACAGTGCACATTGCAAACTGGAAGGATGGATAACAACCGCAAAAGCAATTGAAATTTTTGAACAGGCTGGTTTTAATTATGAGGAATCAATTGAAAAAGCTGTGCAGCCAGGATTCAAGCCTTTTTCACTCGGACTGACAACATCTGTTCGTATGAAAAATAAAATTCAACACTCAGTATCAAATAATGTAATTGCACTGCTGCCGGGAAGTGTTCGTCCTGACGAATATATCATCTATACCGCTCACTGGGATCATTTCGGAATTGACACAACAATTACAGACGATCATAATATTTACAGCGGTGCGCGCGATAATGCAACAGGTACTGCTGCATTGATAGAAATAGCAAAAGCATTTGTGAATCTTGAATCAAAACCAGAAAGATCCATTGTATTTCTGGCTGTAACTGCCGAGGAACAAGGGCTTCTCGGCTCGAAATATTATAGCCTTAACCCTGTCTTTCCGCTTGAAAAAACAGTTGCTGTGTTAAATATGGATGCATTGAACATCTTCGGCAGGACGAAAGATGTTGTGATAATCGGTTATGGCAACTCCGAACTTGACGATTACGTTTATGATGCTGTTAAAGTGCAGGATAGAATCGTTGTGCCCGATCCCACTCCGCATGCCGGCTCATTCTACAGGTCAGATCATTTTAGTTTTGCCAAACAGGGTGTTCCGGCTCTTTACATCAAATCAGGGTACAAACATCTTGAAAAGGGTGAAGAGTGGATGCGCAAGGTTTCAAAAGAATGGACAAGTGAATTCTATCATTCCACGAAAGATGTTTACGATCCTGACTGGTGGGACCTCTCAGGCGCTATCGAGGATATAAGGATCCTTTTCAGAATCGGTTACAGGCTTTCAAACGAAAATAATTTTCCGAATTGGAGAGAAGGCAATGAATTCAGAGCTGCTCGTGACGAACAAATGATGATCATCGGGCAGAAGCAGTAATAGGATACCGAACATTTTCTATTTTAACATAATGTACGCTAACAATAAATTCTGAGCAGGAAAAATGAAAAAACTAAATGGCAAAAAAATCCTGATGTTCGTTGATGATGTTTATGAAGACCTTGAGCTTTGGTACCCAAAACTTCGTCTGATTGAAGAAGGCTGTGAAGTTATAGTTGCAGGACCGGAAAAAGGTAAGCTATATTCCGGTAAGAACGGATATCCCTGCAAATCAGATGCAGCAATAGATGAAATAAGTGATAAAAATTTTGATGCACTTGTAATTCCCGGAGGCTTTGCCCCTGATAAACTTAGGCGGGATAAAAAAGTCTTGGAATTAACCTCAGATATTTTCAACTCCGGAAAACTTGTGGCACACATCTGCCATGCCGGCTGGATACTGATCTCGGCAAATATTGTTCGTGGATTCAAATGCACATCAACTCCCGGGATTAAAGACGATTTAATAAATGCCGGAGCGGAATGGTTTGACGAACCGGTAATAATTGACAGAAATATGATATCAAGCAGAAGACCTGATGATCTGCCGGACTTTTGCAGCGCTATAATAAACTTTTTTTCAGCTTAGCCAATTCTATAATAAGCACTTTATAGGCTGTCTCTAAAAATTTTCTGATAGAATTGCTTAAACGTTATACTATCAAACTGCTTATATATTTTCTCTAAAGTAAAAATTCAGTTAGTGTTTGATAATTATTGTAAGAATAATTAAGTTCACAATGTAAAGCCGGAAAAATTGCGCATTCGTTACATAATTACTCCAACAAATGCCTTACAGGCGGGAGAATAAGAAATGGCGATATTCAAATCCAAAGAGTTCGAGCAGCTAAAAAAAGAAAATGAAGAACTCAAAGCTAAGCTCGAAAATTTTAACGAAAAGGAAGAAAAGCTTAACAAGCTTATCGATATTCTGAAAGGACTCCGTTCAGAGGTCTCTGGTTTGCAGGAAACCAAGAAGAGTATCCGTGAAGAAATTGATATGCTCAACTCTGAAGCTGATGAGAAGCGATCGCGAATTTCTGAACTTGAACAAAAAATTTCCGATACAACACAAATGCGCGATGACCTGCAGGCTTCTCTATCCTCGCTGAGCGACCAACTCACAGAACTTGAAAACACTTACCGTAATAATTCCGTTAAAAATGAAGAATTAAAAAGAGAACTTGATAGTAAGCAAGAATTGTTCAGACAAAAAGAACTGCGAAGCAGCCAGCTTTTAATAAAAGAAGAAGAGTTAAGACAAAAATTAGCAACCTACCAGAAAAGTTTAAGCGATATTGAGGCAAAGAGCAATCAGCTTTCCTCTGCTATTTCAGCAAAACAATACGAGCTTACCGTTCTTGAAAAAAGTTGCGAAGAAAAACTCCGGAAAATAAAAGCTCTTACGGATGAAAAATTAAACTCCCTCCAAAAGGAACATGACAGGCTTGTCAAAGAAATCAGGAATAAAAAAGATGAATTCGAAAAAACATCTTCATCGCTTAAACAGATCAGTCAGGAGTTTGCCTCGAAAAGTTCTGTTATTGCCGGTCTTGAAGAGAAAGAAACCGCATACAAAGAACGCCTTAATAAAATTACAGAAATAGAAAAAACTAAAGCTCTTATCCTTGACAAGATAGATAAGGCGGTTAAAGAGCGCGAATCAGCCACCAAACTGCTCGAAGAAAAATATCTTCAGCTTGAAAGTGATTTGAAGTCCGTAATAGATCAGATAAAAGAAAATAAAATAAATCTTCAGAATATCGGTTCTCAGATCATTACAAAGGAAAAAGAGCTTGCAAAAATTAATGAAGAATGTGATTCGCAAAATCATAAGCTGAATGACCTGAAAGCGCAGATTACAGAACAAAGCAACAGGGTTGGCGAGCTAAAAGAGGAAATAAAAGTACTGGAAAATGAAAAACAATCTGTTTCTGCAAAGCTGGATTCTGACAGACAAGAGATCCGAAAGTTCGATGATATTGTAACCGATAAAAGAGAGCAGATTGAACATCTCGAAAGAAAGCGAAAAGAAATTGAAACAGGGAATAGTGAGCTTGAAACAAGATTTGCCAAGATGTTCCAGAAGTTTAACCTTGAGCTTAATGAAATAACATTGAAGAGAACAAGTCTCGAACAGGTGCTTCTGCAGAGAGAGAAAGATGTTGAGGAGAAAGAACAGCTTCTGTTCGAAAAGCTTGCGTCGCTTGAGGAAAGCGAGCGTATACTTGCAATGCGCCAGTCAGAGATTGAATCCTTTGATCAGATAGTTAAAGGACTTGTAGAGCAGAAAGAATCATTAAGTGAAGAGCTTCGCAGGCTTGATGCTCAGATAAATGAAAGACGTTCCTTTAATGAAGAGCTTCGGATGGAATCAGGGCTTATCTACGAAAAGAAAAATGCCGTTGAAACCAGCCTGCAGGATGTGCTTAATACTATTACCGACCGCTTTAATAAAACACGTGAACGCAAAGAGGATGTTGAGCGCGAACTCCAGGAATCGGATCTTTACCTCCAGAACCTCCGCGAAAAGATCAATGAATCAAACCGCGAAATGATGGAATTGCAAAAACGGGTTGATGACCTTAGAGTTGAAAATGAAAAATATAAGAATTCAACTTCCAAGCTTGCATCAATCAAAAAACGTTTGCAGGATGAAATCACAAAGCACCAGGCTGTCCTTCAAAAATATCAGAAGATAAAAGAAAAAATTAAAATCGAGCAGGCTCTTATAAAATCACGCCGCGAATCCGTTGAAAGCAGAGTAAAAGAGCCCGAAGAAAAGAACACCAGGATTTACAAACTTTAATTTTCTGATCCCGATTCTGATAGCCCTTTTGCTGTAAATAACTTATTTTTCCCACCTGATTTTATAACTTATTTTTAACAGGAATAAATATGCACTATAATAAATTTTTATTATTCGCAGTAATAGTATTATCGTTCTTTAATTCAAATTGTTCGGTTGCTCAGCAGGTCACATCGAAGGTAATCCATCCTGGATGGTGCTATGATAAATCAATCTATGAACTGAACATCCGTCAGTTTTCTGAAGAAGGCACATTCGCTGCCGTTGAAAAAGAACTCCCGCGCTTAAAAGAAATGGGGTTTGGAATTATATGGCTTATGCCCATTCATCCGATCGGTGAAAAAAACCGCAAAGGCACGCTCGGCAGTTATTACTCGGTAAAAGATTATCTCGATGTTAATCCTGAATTCGGAACGAAGGAAGATTTCAGGTCTTTGGTGAATAAAATTCATGAACTCGGAATGTATGTTATAATTGACTGGGTAGCTAATCATACAGCGTGGGATAATCCGCTTACAGAAAGCAATCCTGGTTGGTTTACAAAAGATGCCAGCGGAAATTTCATCCCGCCTGTTGATGACTGGTCTGATGTGATTGACTTAAATTATGATAACAGGGAATTGTGGGATTATAAAATCTCTGCATTAAAATACTGGGTTCAGGAGTTTAATATTGACGGTTACCGCTGTGACGTTGCCGGTATGGTTCCTGTTGAATTCTGGAATGAAGCGAGGAATCAGCTCGATAATATCAAACCTGTTTTCATGCTTGCAGAAGATGAAGGAGTGATAATGCATGAAAAGGCTTTCGATATGACTTATGCATGGGAATTCCACAAGATCATGAACTCAATTGCCAAAGGCGAAAAAAACGTTAGCCATATCATCTCCTATTTTGAAAGAGAACAAAAAAGATTCCCGCCGGAAGCATTCAGAATGCACTTTACCTCCAATCACGATGAAAATACATGGAACGGAACGGAATTCGAAAGACTTGGCGATGCAGCAGAGACTTTTGCGGCGCTGACTTTTGTTATTCCCGGTATGCCGCTTGTTTACAACGGACAGGAAGCCGGAATGGATAAACGTTTGCAGTTTTTCGAAAAAGATCCGATTGATTGGAGAGAGCATCCGTTTAATGACTTGTACACCAATCTTATCAACCTTAAGACTTCAAATCCCGCTTTGCATAATGGCGAAAGGGGAGGCGATATGATTATCCTGAATAACTCTGAACCTGAAAGCGTGTTTTCTTTCATGAGAACAAAGGATGATAGCAAAGTCTTTGCATTATTTAACCTTACGCCCGGTACTGTTACAGTTAGTATCCCAGGGGAAATTATATCGGGAAACTTTAAAGAATTCCCGGCTGGCAATGAACATCTGTTCGAAGGTGTCGCGGCGTTTACTCTTGATGGCTGGGAATACAAAATATTTACCCGGTAATCCTTGATTGATGTTGTATTCATAGAAATAATGTTGAAAAAACTTTTTATACAATAACAACTTAAACTTCTAGTTGTGATTTGCTTTCAATTTGTTCTTTGAGGATATTAAAACCAATAACTTCGGGATGGCCCCCCTATGCCTCGTGGTTGTGATTTGCTTTCAATTTGTTCTCTTAATTCCGAGATAGAAATATCAGAAGGTCTGTTTAAAGAGCCAAAAATGG
>JBBIGV010000013.1:0-68125 GCA_037447335.1 Ignavibacteria bacterium
TTGTTAAAATTATTTGATATAAGTTTAGGGTGTCCCAATGCGTAAGTCAGGATCAAAATCCGGAATATTTCTTCAGGATAATTATTCAATACCTGCTTAAGTTTTGCCGAACCATAACTTCCGGATTTCCTACAATAAACTTAAAATCAGAATACCACTTTCTTTTTCTTACAATGTATATATGACATAATTTTCGAAGCGTATTTTTGAAAATGGTTAAATGAGTACCCTTTATCATTTGTTTGGAGAAGGAGAAAAGGCAGATAACTTTTTTTGGATGTAGTACTTATTGCGGAGAGGGCGAGACTCTCCCGAAGGGATTCCAATGGAAGAACTCGCGGTAAGGTTTAAACTTTATGATTTGAGCGGAGAGGGCGAGATTCGAACTCGCGGTAAGGTGTTATCCCTACGACGGTTTAGCAAACCGTTGGTTTCAGCCACTCACCCACCTCTCCGTTTTCTCATTTCATTTTTCGGTGCGAAATATAATTATAATCTTATTACTAAAAAAACATTCTGTATGTAAGCCGAAAACTCCTTCCAGCCTCAGGCAAAATTGACTTGACTCTCGATAAATGATTCCTGTAAATAGTATTGAGCATGTTATCAATATTTACTGAAAAATTATGCACAATTTCTGAGGTAACCAAAAAGTATTGGAAGAAAGTATTTAAGGTGATATATCCTGCTGTTGGTTCTTCGAACAAGTCAACTTTATTTTGTCTTGATGCACCTTCCACTCCAATACCGGTAACAAATCTTGCAGTTGAATACTTAATTTCTGTATTCGCTTTGAATGGCGGTATCTGGGGCAATGACTCACCTACACCCCGTATTAAGCCGCGCGTATAGCTAGAATTTAGAGATAGGGTTATTCTTTCCGTCAATTTTAGTCCTGAAGTAAGTTCAATCCCGTATAGTTGTGCATCTACGCCTGAAGTTGCATAAATGGGAAGGAACGTTGCATAATTAATTTCCCCGGTATTTCGGGGAATTATATAATCAAAAATATAATTATTGAAAAATATCAGATTGAAAAATATTCCGTTTAACTGATGAAAGAAGAACAACTCTGTCCCGATACCGCTTTCAGCATTAAGTTCGGGGTTACCAATCTCATAAGAGTATGCAGCCAGATGCGGACCTTCAGAATAGAGTTCTTCAATAGTCGGAACGCGTGAAGATTTATTAATATTTCCGCCTATTACAAGTATGTCAGAAAACTCATACAATATAGAAAATGATAATGAGTAAGTGTTGTAAATTCTTTCTCTTATGTACCCGATACTTGCAGATGGGTCTTCCTGTTCGGGGGTAATTTTGTCAAAATTATATCGTGCGCCAAATTCAAATCCGAATTTATCATTGCTGAAACTTTCAAATATGTAAGCTGAAACATTAAGCGATTTGGAGCGTGGTGTAAAAACAAAGCCGCCTATATTAAAATCTCTGGATTCAAAAGATATACCGGCAGTACCCGAATTGAACATTCCGATTTCTTTATGGTTTAGATTTGCATACCCCATCACATTTATTATTTTGAATTCAGCACCAATTCTTCCGCTTGATTCAAACTCTTTGTGCCGATAGATAACGTTGCTGAGACTCATTTCAATATTATCGAATACCGAAGAACTTAAATTATATCTTCCTGCTGCGTTTACCTGTTCCCTGTACAATGTGATATCAACGCCATTAGGATGTGCACCGACAAAACCCCCGGGAATTTCGTAGTCAAGATCGAATTTTCTGTATGATATACCCAGGTGACCCGCGGTTCCCACATAACTTAATCCTGCGCTTCTGTTAAAATTACGGGCATAAGAATTTTCAAGTTTTCCTTCCGGAGTTTTAATATCACCAGCTTCCCGCCTTGAAAGCTCCAACCTTGCTGTAAATGGCTCAACGGGAATATCTGTTGTGAAAGCACCGAGATAACCGAGATTTGCAGATTCACCAAAAAATCCTGCACTTCCGTGAATTGCTTCATGGACTTCATCGGGTATTTCTGAGCGAACTACATTTACTACCCCGCCAATAGTTGTAGGAGTTTTTAAAAGGGTTTTTGGACCACGAATGACTTCAATTCTCTCAACAAAAAAAGGATCTATACTAACTGCATGATCTGGTGAGGTAGCTGAAAGATCGATCGTCTTTCTCCCGTCTTCACTAATAAGCACCCTATCACCTCCAAGCCCCCTGATTACCGGGCGCGCAGGCGCGGGACCCATAGATCTGATTGCAAGTCCGGTTTCATTCTTAAGAGTTGATGCAAGCGTAAATCCGAGTTCCCGCTGAAGTTCTTTCCCTCGCAGCACTCCTGATAATTCATTTATCTCATCAAATTTTGAAACGGAATACCGATCAGTAACAACAACCTGGGATAGTTCTATCAATTTAGGAACAAGCAGAATCCTTAAAGTCTTTTCTTCTTCAATAAAATTCAGATTGATTAAATTTTCCTGGTATGCAATATGCGTAACTCGAATCTGAATGTTTCCCTGCTGAACATCTTCAATTCTGAATGTACCATCTGCTTTTGATGTTGCAAACAATTCTGTATTCAGAATAACAATTGCTGCATTAGGGATTGATTCACCTGACCGGCTGTCAAGGATAATCCCGTTTATTTTTCCGGTAAAAGTTTGGGTGAATAATGTAGATTGAAGCAGTAAAATAAAAAGGACTAATCTCCAATTGGAGATCAGTCCTTTAAGAACATTTGCAGCAAAATAAACTTTATTGAACATTTATTGGGATCCCCGTGAAAGATTTCTCTAATTCACTGCCGTGCATAATATTTAAAGTTAATGTTGTTGACCCGTTTGTTAACCCGATTATTTTAAAAGCCCATGGTTCAGCCGGGTCTAAACCAGTTATACCTGCAATCAGCGTATCTGCAATTTCGAGAAGCAGCGAATGAGCCGGAACAGACGGTTGAAATTCGGTGCCGGATTCATCGAAAAACTTAACTTCAATATGATCGGTTGTATCATTTACTGCAACAGTTATCGAACCAGTGATTGAACCATCAGCGTTGTACGTAAGAAGAAGGTCACCGGTATCTTCGTCATAAAGTTTAAATCCAACAGGTTCGCCGACAGTAGGTCCGTGATCTACTTTAACAGGCATCTTGCCGGAACGGTAATCTGCATGTCCGTCATGCATCACGAAAAATTCGATTTCAACCATACCATCGTTCAAACCTCGCAAATGGAATTCAAAATCTCCTTCTTCGCCGGGATGCTGCCATACTTCAACAACATTCTGATTAGCCGGAGTAAATTCCCATGCTAGTTTGTAATCACCGGTTGGCGGGTTGATTTCCTGTTCATTCTCATTATAAAATTTTACATCAATGCCGGGTCCAAGCACACCTTCAGCAACTTTAAAAGTATCGGAAGTTACACCTCGTAAAATTGATGCTACTTTTATACCTGAAGTGTAAAATACCATCCCTATAGCTTTGAAGTGCTCTTCTTTAGGCGCTACGGGGTCATCTTTTTTGGTGCAACCGCTGTTGAAAAAAATAATTGCTGCTGATAAAAACAGTAATACGGGTAAATAAAAAATTTTCTTATTCATTTTAAGCTCCTGGGGATATTTTAATAATATTAATTGCACATCATCACGCTACCATTTAAATAGTAACTGAGTAAGTGGTTTATTCCGGTTGACTGAAAACTTCAGCCCGGAAGTAATATTTATTTAAGTTAGGGTGATTAACAGGAAAGGGGAGGAGCTCTTAATTGATTTGACCTGAAATAGTTAGCACTGATTTTTGAAGTGTTATCGGTTTCGCCTTGAACAAAAAAACTTTCGGGATTGCAGATTGTAAACCCGCTGCCGGTTTCATTTACAAAGTGCAGTGAAGAATAGTTATGATGAAAAGTACACTGAAATGAAAATTCATTCTGGAAAAGACCACTTTTTTGAGTCTCGTTCTGGTTTACATTTATCGCCTGCTCAGTTCCGAATTCATAAACGTGATAATGCAGGATATTAAATGCTGTAAGATACAGGTAACCTGCCAGTACGAGTAAAGAAACTGCTTCTATTTGATTTTTTAATAACTTCATAATTTGCGGCACAAATGTCTGAAAAATTTTGCTCTGATTCAAGGGAATAATAGTGAGCCAAAATTCAATTTTTTGAGTGCGTTTAAGTAATATTTCCAGGTTTGCTTATCAGACCCCCTTTTGATAATTTTCACCTTAATTTTTTAAGGAAACAGATGACTATATGAGTAAGTTTATCGGAGTTGATTATTTCAATGTAGATAGCCTCTTATCAGAAGAAGAAATCTTGATCAGAAATACTGTGCGTGAATTTACTGATGATGAGGTTATCCCGATAATTGAAAAATATAACCGCGAAAATTCATTCCCGATTCATCTTGTAGAAAAAATGGGAGATTTAGGCTTATTCGGCTCTACTCTTCCACAAAAATATGGATGCGCCGAAATGAATAACGTAGCATATGGATTGGTTATGCAGGAGTTGGAAAGAGGGGATAGCGGTGTAAGAAGCTTCGTCTCTGTTCAGAGCGCTTTAGTTATGTATCCGATTTTCGCCTTCGGTTCTGAAGAACAAAAAGATTTCTGGCTCCCCTTACTCGCAAAAGGTGATAAAATTGGTTGTTTTGGACTCACAGAACCTGACTATGGATCAAACCCTGGTGGAATGGTCACAAAAGCCGAAAAAACGGATGGCGGCTATATTCTCAATGGCGCTAAGATGTGGATAACTAACGGAACTATTGCAGATGTAGCAGTAGTTTGGGCAAAATTGGATGGAGTTGTAAGAGGTTTTCTTGTGGAGAAAGATTCCAAAGGATTCACTGCTCCCGAAATGAAAGGCAAACATTCACTTCGTGCATCGGTTACTTCCGAATTGGTTTTTGATAATGTGTTTGTACCGGATAAAAATCTGCTCCCTAAAACTACAGGTTTGAAAAATGCATTAATGTGTCTCAATCAGGCAAGATATGGAATTGCATGGGGAGTGGTTGGTTCAATGATGGCTTGTTATGACACGGCACTGAATTATGCCAAATCCCGCATTCAGTTCGGCAAACCAATCGCAGCATATCAATTAACACAGGCGAAACTCGTTTATATGCTTACAGAAATAACCAAAGCTCAGCTACTTAATCTTCAACTCGGAAGAATGAAAGATAAAGGAACTATGAAACATACCCAGGTTTCAATGGCTAAACGCAATAACTGTGAGAAGGCGCTTGAAATTGCACGCATTGCCCGTGAAATATTAGGAGCAAACGGCATACTTGATGAGTATCCCGTTATGCGGCACGCTGCAAATCTGGAATCTGTTAAGACTTATGAAGGAACACATGAGATGCACACTCTGATCGTTGGTGAAGATATTACAGGTATTGCAGCTTTTGAATAAAACTTAATTTTTATCTAAAGGAAAAGAATGGAAAACCTGAAAGAGCTAAATGAAGGGCTTACGTTTGATGATGTGCTGCTTAAACCCGCAAAATCGAATGTGCTCCCAAGAGATGTTGACGTTTCAACTTTTCTTACTCCTGAAATCAAATTAAACATCCCCATAATATCTGCTGCCATGGATACAGTTACTGAATCAGCAATGGCAGTTGCTTTGGCAAGAGAAGGCGGCATTGGTATTCTCCACAAGAACATGAGCATCGAACGGCAGTGTGATGAGGTTGATAAGGTAAAAAGGTCTGAAAGCGGTATGATAAGAGATCCTGTAACATTAAAGCCTGACCGAACAATTGGTGATGCTCTTGATATGATGAAAAAATATCGGATCTCCGGCATACCAGTAATAGATGGTAGTGGAAAACTTGTCGGAATTCTTACTAACAGAGACCTTCGTTTTGAACCAAACAGAAAACTGAAAGTTTTCGAGTTGATGACTAAGGAAAATCTTATTACCGCACCATTGGGTACTGATCTGGAAAAAGCAGAGAAAATTCTACAGAAATATAAAATCGAAAAACTCCCCGTTGTGGATAAGAACGGTATCCTGAAAGGATTGATTACATTCAAAGATATTCAGAAGAAGAAAAAACACCCGTTTGCCTGTAAAGATGAACACGGCAGGTTAAGGGTGGGAGCAGCAGTCGGCGTTACTTCAGATACAATTGAGAGCGTAACTGCCTTATATAAAGCCGGTGTTGATGTTGTTGTTGTAGATACTGCCCATGGTCATTCAGCCGGTGTGATGAAAATGATAAAGGATATAAGGAAAAAATTTAAAAATGAACAGTTAATTGCCGGCAACATAGGGACTTATGATGCAGCGATTGACTTAATTAATTGTAATGTTGAGGCGGTTAAAGTTGGAATCGGTCCAGGTTCAATTTGCACAACACGTGTAATAGCTGGCGTGGGAATTCCTCAGGTTACCGCTATTTCGGAAGTTTACCGGGCTGCAAAACGGAAAGGTATTCCGGTTATTGCTGATGGTGGCATCAGGCATACCGGCGATGTTGCTAAAGCTATTGCTGTGGGAGCAGATTCTGTGATGATTGGCGGTTTGTTTGCCGGTGTTGAAGAAAGTCCCGGCGAAAAAATTTTATATGAAGGCAGAAGCTTTAAGTTATATAGAGGAATGGGTTCTCTTTCAGCGATGAAGCAAGGCAGCAGGGATAGGTATTTCCAGGATGTTGAAGATGATTTAGCCAAGCTGGTGCCTGAAGGAGTTGAAGGCAAAGTTCCATTCAAAGGAGCGCTTGCTGATACAGTTTATCAATTAGTAGGAGGATTAAGAGCATCTATGGGTTATTGCGGTGTCAGAAATATTAAAGCATTAAAAACTAAAACACAACTAATAAGAATCACATTAGCCGGTTTAAAGGAAAGCCATCCTCACGATGTTATAATAACCAAGGAAGCGCCGAACTATCATACCTGATTTTTCGAAATCGTGTTTTTTGGGACTATTATATAATAGGCTGAGAAAAGCTAAAGTAGTAAATTAGGTTTAAATTATGGGTTAATTGTGATGTTAAAAGTTTTAGTTATTGCATATTATTACCCTCCAATGGGTTTAAGCGGAGTTCAGCGAACATTAAAATTTACCAAGTTCATGCTCAGGCATAACTTGCAACCAACAGTTATTACTTCTGATGCTGTGGGGTATTTTGCCCACGATAATTCACTGCTCAAAGAAGCGCAGGATGCCGGTATACGGATACTCCGCGTTGCAGGCAGAGAACCAAATGCATTGTTAAAAAGACTTGGCACTGTTCGTCTTCCCAAAGAGTGGATAAGAAAATTTATGCACAAATTAAGTCAGACCTTTTTTATCCCTGATAATAAAATTTCCTGGTCAAGGCATGCATTTAAAAAGGCATCCGAAATTCTTTCCACCGAAAAATTTGATTTGATATTTGTAACCATTCCGCCATTTTCATCTTTCTCTATGGCTGCAAAACTGAAGCAGAAATTTGACATCCCCCTTTTTGTTGATTACAGAGATATTTGGTACGACAGCTACCTTGCATTTTATCCTACCCCACTGCATAAATATCTGAACAAAAAGATGGAATACAACGCACTGAAAGCAGCAGATAAAATAAGCGTTACAAACAGGCGTGTTAAAGAACGGATGCTGAACTTATATAAATTCCTTACATTCGATGATATAATCCTGCTGCCGCATGGTTTTGATCATGAAGATTTTGAATCTACGCCGGCAGAACCAAAACCAAATAGAAAAATGCGGCTTACTTATTCAGGAATTTTTTATAACCATAACACGCCCAAATATTTCCTGAAAGCATTTAACCTGCTGCGCTTCGAACGCCCGGACATTGCTGCAAACATTGAACTTCATTTTGTCGGGGATATAAATAAATCTAACAAGAAACTGATCCGGAAGTTGAACCTGCGGGAATTCGTCAGAGATCACGGCTATATAGATCATAAAAATGCTATAAGTAAAATTAAATCCAGTGATGTTTTGTGGATGATGCTTGGTAAATGGAAATACAGCGATATGATACTTCCGGGAAAGCTGTATGAATATATGGGATCCGGCAAGCCAATCATTGCCTGCCTGCCTGACGGCACGGCTCGTAATGCAGCAAAAGAATATGGCGCATCGTTTATTACTGAACCTGATGATGTAAAGCAGATTAAGGACACACTGATAAAAGTTTATGATCTTTATCTCAAAAATGAATTGCCTAAGCCGGACGAAGAATATATTTTCAAATTCAGGCGTGAGTATCTCACAGATCAGTTGACAAAACAATTTCAGTTTTTAGTAAAGACGGATTACCGATGAAAGTTCTGGTTATTGGTTCTGGCGGACGCGAACACGCGCTGGGGCGCCAGTTAAGTATCAGCCCATCTCTAACCCGATTATTTTTTTTGCCCGGTAATACCGGCACAAAATCGCTGGGTAAAAATCTTGATATTAGTCCTGATAATTTTGATGATATTATTTCCTTATGTAAGAGTGAGAAAATTGACCTGGTGGTTATTGGTCCTGAAAAACCGCTTGTAGATGGTTTAGCAGATGTGCTTCGTAAAAATTCTATCGCAGTTTTCGGACCGGATGCATCCGCCGCTGAGATCGAAGCGCATAAATCATTTGCAAAATCTTTGATGAAGAAATACAATATTCCGTCAGCTGATTACGTTGAATTTGATTCAACACAACTGGAGATGGCTGCAAAATATCTTGAATCAGCAAAATATCCGCTGGTAATTAAAGCAGACGGGCTTGCCGCCGGTAAAGGAGTTATAATCTGCAGCAACATCAACGAAGCTGATCAGACCCTTGAACAATTATTCGTTAACAGAATATTCGGATCAGCAGGGGATAAAATTATTATCGAAGAATTTATGGAAGGCGAAGAAGCTTCCGTTTTTGCCATAACTGATGGAAGCGATTACATTTGTTTACCTGCAGCTCAGGATCATAAAAGAATTGGTGATAATGATACAGGGAAAAACACAGGTGGAATGGGTGCATATGCGCCGGCGCCGCTAATTACCAATAAATTGCAGTTAATTGTGGAAGAGCAGATAATCGCACCAACCATTAAAGCAATGAAGGATGAGGGCAGAATCTTTGTCGGATGCCTTTATGCAGGATTGATGATTACTTCAGAAGGACCGAAAGTAGTTGAATTTAATTGCAGATTTGGTGATCCGGAAACCCAGGCAGTTCTCCCATTGCTTGAAGGTGATTTTTTAGAACTTCTTCACTCCGTGGCAATTGGCAAATTAAACAAAAATGCTGTAGCCTATTCCGGAGGCTGCGCAGTATGCGTAGTTGCCGCTTCCTCCGGCTATCCGGATGCTTATCAGACCGGGTTTGAAATTACCGGTTTGACTGATTCAGAAAATATTATTGTTTTCCATGCAGGCACTAAAGAGAGTGAAGGAAAAATTCTAACGGCAGGTGGAAGAGTTTTGGGAGTTACATCTGTTATCGGACAGAATGATCTTGCCCGTGCGAAATCAATTGCTTATGATGCTCTCAGTAAAATTTATTTCGAGGGGATATATTATCGCACGGATATTGCCGACCGGGCTATTAAAAAACCAAATCAGATTTAAGTTTATATTTAATCCTCACTGCATTATTTTCCTTTAGAAAACAATTCAAATTCTGTAATCATGATTCCGTTACACGTTCATTCCATTTATTCATTATTACGGGGTGTGTGCACAATTGATCAGATAATTGAGTACGCAAAATCGTTTAATCTGTCTGCAATTGCACTGACAGATTACAACGGAATGTACGGACTGATAAAATTTGCAAAGCGCTGTGCCGAAGAAAATATCAAGCCGGTTGTAGGCGCTTTTATTGATGAAGAGCATAATAAGGACATCAATGCAGTTATTCTTGCAAAAAATAACAAGGGCTATTCAGAGCTTTGTAAGCTGATAACTGCACGTAAACTGAATGATTATTTTTCTCTGATAAAAATTGTAAACTCAAAGCCTGAAAATCTTTTTATCATCACATCATCATTAACTCTGCTTGAACAGGCGGTAAACCAGGAGAATCTTTATGCCGGCATTTACTCAACCGGAAGTACACGCCGGCAAATGCGCAGGCTGTTTGATTTATCGAAAACAAAAAATGTTAAACAGGTAATTGCTCATCCTGTTTATTTCCCTCGTAAAGAAGATTTTGAAACTCATCGTGTCCTTTCTGCAATAAGAACAAATTGCAGTCTGGACAATATCTCTTCTGATGAAGTGGTTGATGAGGAGTTTTATTTCAAGCCCGCCGATTCATTTATAAAACAATGGAAATCACTGCCCGAAGCTGTTGAAGCGATTCAATTCATTGCCGATAATTGTAATGTTGATTTCAATTTCGGACAATTAAAGTTTCCTGTTTATCCGGATCTGAATGCCCAAAGTGCAATTTCGATGGTAAGTTCCAAATGTTACGAAGGATTATCCGTCAGGTATGATGAGGTTAATGATAAAATTACATCGCGGCTTAATATGGAGCTCAGCGTAATTGATGAACTAAATTTTGCAGATTATTTTCTCATTGTTTGGGATATTGTAAATGAAGCTAAGCGCAGAGGTATGCTAACGATAGGCAGAGGTTCGGCTGCAAACAGTATTGTATCTTACTGTCTGGGCATTACAGAAGTTGATCCGATAAAACACAATCTTTACTTTGAAAGATTTTTAAACAAAGCCAGAAGCACACCGCCGGACTTTGATGTTGATTTTTCATGGAAAGAACGTGATGAAATTGTTAAGTATGTATTCGAAAGGTATGGATATGAAAGAGCAGCTATGATTTCCACACATGTAACTTTCAGAGCAAGATCAGCCTTCAGAGAGGTTGCAAAAGTTTTTGGTATTACCGATAATGAAATATCAAAGCTAAGTAAATTTATACCTTGGACGAGCGCTGCAAATCTTCCAAATCTTGCACGATTATTTCCTGAATCAAAAACTCTTAATCTTGATCTTGAACCATGGAAAAGCATTATTGATATTGTTGTTAAAATAGGAGGATTTCCCCGCCACCTTAGCATTCATCCGGGCGGTATAATAATTACACCCGCACCAATTACCGATTTTGTTGCACTTGAATATGCAAAGAATAAAGGGTTAGGATTAATTATAACCCAGCCGGATATGTATTCTATCGAGGATTATGGTTTGATTAAAATAGATTTGCTTAGTCAAAGGTCGCTGGGAGTGCTTCGTGATACAATGAATATTATTTCAGAGAAATCATGATTAGCAGGCTGTATTTTATTGCCAAAATTTATTTTCAATTTTACTTTACAATCGCAAGTAATTGAAGCTCAGGTAATTGGATCTTTTTTGTTCAATACAAGAATTTTCGAATCGAAGACTATCAGCAGCACACCAAGAGAAAACAATAAAAGATTTTCGATAACCTTCAGCCATCCAAGTTCAGAACTACCTTCTCTGCCGAAGCATCCGCAATCTATGTTGAGTCCGCGTGCAAGACTAATAACAATCGCAACTATAAATACGATCAGCATAGCATTAATAATGAAGGCATTTTCTTTTACAGCAACACCAAAAATCAGTAAGATGCCCGCAACTACTTCGATCCACGGAAGGGTAATTGCAAAAAAGTTAACAGCAGCTTCAGGCAAAAGTTTGTAGTTCGATATTGAATCGGAGAAGAAAACCGGGTCTGCTATCTTCTCTATTCCGGCGTAAATAAACACTACGCCAAGCACATATCTTGCGAGAATAAGTAAATACTGGTTTGATAAAAATCTTTTCATAACTGTAATTTATTTTCTTAAAATTATTGGTTGTCCGTTTCACTTACGATAGAGTAACCCGCATTATTCCATTCAACCCACCCGTCGAAGAAAATATAAACACGTTTGTAGCCCATTTTAAATAATTTGTTAGCTAGTGTTACGCTCAGGTCACAATCCGTGCCGTCACAGTAAGTGACAATAGGCTGATCTTTGGAAATATTTTTGAGGTTGTGTTCAAATTCTTCAAACTGGTAGTAAGGCAGACTTACTGCCCCTTTAATATGACCTTCCCGGTAGAAATAATTATCACGTGCGTCGAGAAACACTACGCCCTGGTTATATAGTACCAATGCCTGGGCAAGTGTTACGGCTTTCGGCTCGGTAAAAGCTATTTCTTTTACATTATGCTTTTCATCCGGAGTTATCCCGGCTTCAGTTTTTTTCTCTTCTTCAACTTTTATTTTTGCTTTATCATCTGAAAGTTCAGGAGCGGTTTCTTCTTTGGTAAGCTCTGTTGTTTCTTCTATGCGTTCAGGAAATTGCTTAACCAGAAGAGAATCATCTGCCCAAACAAGTTCTCTTTTCTCTTTAATTAACGGTATGCCCTCAGATGAGATGTGGTTAATGAACAATCCAATAATTGAACTTACGAGTATGATGTGCAAAACTATATAATATTTTATCTTCATCGTTGTTAATGTTTTACATTTATTGGCTGCAAATTTAAGCCTTTTATCATAAATATGAAGGATTAATTGAAATGACCTTTTGCCTCCGACTGCTAAGAATTACTTGATTGTTTGATAAAATTTGCAGGTTTAATTTTAAGTATAAAAATCCTGATCAAAATGATCTCTCTAAATAAAGATTTAAATAGAATTTTCGCGAGCGCTGTTGAAGCAGTTAAGCCTTCAGCATTAATTCCGGCAAACATAAGAATAGATAATAATTTACTGCTGGTAAAAAACAATCGGGTAGATCTGAATGCATATAATAATGTTTACCTGACAGGTGCGGGAAAAGCCTCCACATTTATGGCAATAGAGATGGAGAAAATTCTCGGTGCGAAGATAAACGGCGGAGTAGTTATTACTAAATATGATCACTTAATAAAATGTGATTACATTCAGGTGATTGAAGCAGGGCATCCGGTTACAGATGAAAATTCGATCAATGCTTCTGAATTGATTATTGAAATTGCGAAGTATGCCGGTAAAGATGATCTGATCTTATTTATGTTGTCAGGCGGTGCATCTGCTCTTCTGGAAAAAATACCGGACGAAATTTCTCTCACTGACTATCAGAAAACAATTTCACTGCTATTAAAAAGCGGAGCTGACATCCATGAAATGAATGTTATACGCAAACATATATCGCTTGTTAAAGGAGGACAGCTTGCCCGTATGATCTATCCGGCGGTTTGTGTAACTATTATTATATCCGATGTAATTGGTGATTCTATAGAGACAATTGGTTCAGGTCCGACCGCACCAGACCCCTCAACTTTTAAAGACGCATATGATATTGTTGCGAAATATCAACTCACCGAACAAGTGCCATCTTCTGTGATAAGCTATCTGAAAGACGGAATAATTGGTAAGAAAAAAGAAACAGTAAAAACAGGTGACACGATTTTAAATAGCGTAAAAAATATTTTGATAGGAAATAATCTTACAGCACTAAAGGCAGCAAAAACTGCCGCTGAAACTCTTGGTTACAATACAAAAATCCATAACCACGAATTAAGAGGTGAAGCCAGAGTTGAGGGTTCAGATATTGCTAAAATTATCAGAGAGGCTGCCAACAACCAGTACCCGATTAAGAAGCCGGCTTGTATTTTGTTTGGAGGTGAAACAACAGTAACTGTAAAAGGAAAGGGTAAAGGGGGTAGAAATACTGAGCTTGCTCTTGCCGCACTTCTTGCATTAAAAAATTTTGATGGCAAATATCTGCTCGCAAGTTTTGCAACCGATGGAACCGATGGAAACACAAATGCTGCCGGTGCTGTAATTTATCCGGATTTATGGGATGCTATTAACTCAAAAGGATTATCACCTGAAAAATATCTTAATGACAACAACTCTTACGAATTCTTCAAACAAGCCGATAGTTTAATCGTTACCGGTCGTACTGAAACAAATGTGATGGATTTGATTGTGACGCTGATTTGGTAATTGCTGAAATATTTTGTACCCAAAGTATTCATTGGGATCGAATTTGTAAATAGTGTTAAACTATTCGACTTAATGGATGCTCTGCGAGGATCATTGTTGTTTTTCTTTTATCAATTACTACAATAATTAAACATCTGCGATGTTTTTATATGACCTTGAAGAGGTCAAATTATTGTAGTAGAAGAACTAATTCTTGATTTTTACTGATCCTCATAGAGGATTGATAAATTTACATTTGTTTAAGTATTTCTGCCAATTATTTTGATAGTGATCAAAATCAAAATCAGGATTGTGATCAATGAGCATCCAGCCAGTTATCACCTATACCGGTATCAACCACTACAGGAACTTTAAGAGGCAGGGCAGTTTCCATCAAATCTTTAACTAACAGACGTAAATCCTCAACTTCATCTTTATGCGCATCAAATAATAATTCATCATGCACCTGCAAAACCATTTTTGATTTAAACTTCCGCTTCTTCATTTCATTATGAATATTTATCATCGCAATTTTTATCATGTCGGCTGCGGTTCCCTGAATAGGCATATTTATCGCAACGCGTTCTTCAAATTGCCTGACAACTCTGTTGCTGCTATTTATATTTCTCAGGAATCGTCTTCTTCCGAGAAGAGTTTCAGCAAAACCTTTCTCACGCGCTTTGCTTACACTTTCATCCATAAATTGTTTGACCTGCTTGAAAGTGTTGAAGTAAGTTTCAATAATCTCCTTCGCATGCTGCTGCGTAACTCCCAGTCTTGTCTTTAGACCAAAAGGACCTATTCCATAAAGAATTCCGAAATTTACTTCTTTTGCTTTGCGGCGCATATCGGGAGTAACATCTTTTTTATCAACCATAAAAACCAATGCGGCAGTGCTTTTGTGAATATCTTCACCTGCGTTGAAAGCTTTTGTCAGTCCTTCATCGCTGCAAATAGAAGCCATTAACCTTAACTCAATCTGACTGTAATCGGCGCTGAACAGAACATGATTTTTATCGCGGGGCACAAAAGCTCTGCGGATTTCCTTTCCCATTTCTGTTCTGATAGGGATGTTTTGAAGATTGGGATTAACACTTGACAGCCTTCCGGTTGAAGCAACCGTCTGATTAAATTCTGTATGAACTCTGCCGGTTTTAGGATTTATCAGATTAGGCAGTGCATCTGCATAAGTTGATTTAAGCTTAGCTGCCTGCCTGTAGCTTAATATCATTTCTATTATTTCGTGTTCGCCTCTTAAATTTTCAAGTGAGCGCGCATCGGTTGAAAATCCTGTTTTGGTTTTTCTTCCGGTTGAAAGATTAAGCTTATCAAATAAAATTGTCTGAAGCTGTTTTGTTGAGTTTATGTTGAACTCTTCGCCCGCTTCGCGGTAAATCTGCCGTGTAAATTCCTCTATTAGAAGCTGCAGCTCATCACTGAAAGATTTCAGCGAATCAACATCAATCTTAACACCTTCAAATTCCATAGCTTCAAGAACCGGCGCTAGCGGGAATTCGATTTCATACGCTACTTTTTCGAGATTTTCTTTTTTAAATTCTTTATTAAGAACTTCATAAAGCTGGAAAGTGATATCAGCATCTTCGGCAGCATAATCGGATAGCTTATCAATCTCAACCTCAAATATTTTTGACGGGTCTTTTTTATTTCCGATTAATTCTGCAAGAGAGATCGGACGGTAGTTGAGATATTTTTCTGCAAGATCATCCATACCATGTTTTTGGTCAGGATCAATCACATAGCTTGCAAGCATTGTATCGAAGTAAAAATTTTCAACTTCAATATTGACGCTTCTCAACACAGAAATGTCAAACTTCCCGTTTTGACATACTTTTTTAATCTTCTTATCGGCAAACAGCGGTTTGAAGATCGAAACAAAATCCTTTACCGGAAGGCGCGGCTTAGGATCTGAAAATTTCTTCCCGCCCGGGTCAATCGCAATAAAATAAGCTTCTCCTGCATTGGTTGAAAAGGACGCCCCCACAATATTTACTTCAAATGGATTTAAAGAATCAGTTTCTGTATCAAACACAAATAATTGTGTTTTGCTCAGCTTCTCATAAAGTTTTGCGGCATCCTGCTTGTTGGCAATTAATTCATATTTCGATTTACTTTTATCGAAAGTCTTTGCACTTGATAATTCCTCACTTGAAATTGTCGGAGGTGTCTCTTCAGTTAACTTTGAATTATTGTTATAAATTTTCAGAAGTCTGTCAAAAAGTGTTTTAAATTCAAGTTCAATAAATACTTCGCGCAGCTTCTCAAAATCAGGTTTAGAAAATTTTGCCTTCTCAAAATCAAATTCGAGCGGCACGCTGCAGTTTATAGCCGCGAGATCTTTTGATATGAATGCATTATCTCTGGATACTTCAAGCTTTTTTCTTGTGCCCGGTTTATCAATCTTATCCAGATTGTTGTAGATTTCTTCAAGTGATCCAAACTGTTGAATTAACGGCACTGCGGTTTTCGGACCTATTCCTTTCACTCCCGGTATATTATCTGATGAATCGCCGATCAAAGCAAGGTAGTCAATCATTTGAGAAGGGGAAAAACCTAATTCTTCCTCTACCATTTTTGCGTTGTAAAATTTAACTTCATCGGAGCCTCTTCCGGGTCTTGCGATCAAAACATTATCGTTAATGAGCTGGAAGTAATCTTTATCGGGAGTAACTGCAATTGACTGCATACCCTTTTGCTCGGCGAGTCGTACTGCTGTGCCTATAATATCATCGGCTTCGAAACCGGGTTTGATATAAAGCGGAATATCGAGGTATTCAACAATCTGTTTAATCCTATCAAGCTGGGGAATCATATCGTCGGGCATTTCATCACGAGTAGCCTTATATTCTTTAAACATTTCATGGCGAAAAGTTTTTTCCTTAGAGTCAAATGCAACGGCAATGTAATCAGGTTTATGATCCTCAAGCACCTTCAGTATTTGTGTAAGGAATCCATAAACGGCGGATGTTGGTTCACCTTTGCTTGTCTTCAGCGGACGATTGATGAAGGCGAAGTAAGCCTTATATGCCATTGCCATCGCATCAATTATTACGAATGTTTTGTTCTTCATAGTTGTAAAGATTGTTGATTGATTTTGTGCAGGTCAAAATAAGAATAAGTAGATAAAGTTACGCTAAAGACCTTAAAGGTCGTAGGGTTAAAATACCCTTAAATCTGAGACTTTAGTCAAGAAACAACCATATTTTGGCTAAAGCCCAATTTTGAGAGTGTATTATTCCGAGGCTGACCAAAAAGTAAATTTTGCAAACAACTTTGAATTTTTGTTTCTGATTTCAGATTAAATTCAAATTCATCGTAGCACAGATTAGTAATCTGTGCTACATTTTGGACAGCCCCTACATTTTGGTCAGCCTCCAATTCATTAACTGCTATGCATAATTTCAGCAAGTAAGTTTAAAATGCAGGAGGTTGAATTACCATTAGACATTGAAATTATTACGGAATACCCCAAAATCTCAATCCATTTACGGTAATAAACATCATCAGGTAAGCAAGCCCTGTAAACATAACAAGCTGCAAAACCGGAATTCGCCAGCCGCCGGTTTCCTTTCTTGCGACTGCAACAGTGGATAAACACTGCAGCGCAAAAATGAAAAAGATAATCAAGCCCGTAATAGTTGTCGGTGTAAATAATAATTGCCCGGTATCGCCGATTTCCGCCGACCTCATTGCACTTAACATTGATTGCTGTAATGTTTCTTCATCACCGGTCACTTTAAATATTAACGCCATTGAACTTACAAAAACTTCACGCGCTGCAAACGCTGCAATTAAGGCAACCCCGACTCTCCAGTCCATTCCTACTGGTTCCATAAACGGCTGAATTAACTTGCCTAAATCCGCCGCATAAGAATTTGCAAGCCTTTCACCCGATAGCAGCAAAACAATTTCATCTTCACTAAGTCCTTCAGTCTCAACCTGCGGATTATGATCAGGGAAATAAGTGATAAACCACAGCACTATCGAAAATGTTAAGATAACCGGTCCGGCTTTTTGCAAATAAAGTTTTGCACTCTGATAAGTATTAGCAATTATTACAGATGGCTTAGGCATTCTGTAAGCCGGAAGTTCTAAAATAAAAGAAGAAGTATCCTGCTCTTTAACGATCTTATGATTGAACTTATTCATCAAAGCAGCAATAGCAATTGAACTTGCAATTGCAAGAATATAAATTGATGCAAGCGCAAGCCCGCCAATCCAGGATTTTTCCCCGGGAATAAGAAAGGCGAGCAGTAAAGCATAAACAGGAAGCCTAGCGCTGCAGCTCATAAGCGGGATAATAAATATCGTAAGAAATCTTTCACGTTTGTTCGAAATAGTGCGCGCAGCCATCATTGCAGGAATTGCGCATGCAAATCCCGATAGCATCGGGACAAAACTTTTTCCGTTCAAACCAATTTTAGAGAGAGGTTTATCTATCAACATAGCGCCGCGCGAGAGATAGCCGGTATCTTCAAGCAGACCGAGAAGTAAAAATAAAATTATTATCTGCGGTAAGAAGACGAGCACACTGCCCGTTCCTGTTATTATTCCGTTTGCCAGAAGATCACTGTACCAGCTATGACCCAGTGCATCTGTTGTAAATTCTGCAAGGAATGCGAATGATTCATCCACCAATTCCATTAAAGGTTCAGCCAGCCAGAATATTGAAGTGAACAAAGCAGACATTATTAAGAAAAAAAACAATAAACCTGAATGTCTGTTTAACAATATCCGGTCAAGCTTAAGCGTAAATTCATCCGGTTTGTTTCTGCCGTTTCTTTTAGTAATTGCTGTGTTCAGAACTGTCAGTTGGCTGTTGGCGCTTGTCAGATCAAAGCCTGAAGAGCGGCTGTTAAGTTTGACCAGCGCAGCTTCTTCAATCTTTTCAATTTCCTTATAGATGTTGAGAAGATTTTCCTTTGATATATCATTGTAAGGCTTGAGATGAGGCTTTCCGGAGATTCTGCTTTGAACCAAAACTTTGTCAACCTGCCGGATTAATTCAAAAATACCTTTGCCTGTTCTTCCGTCAATTTTAACAGCTTCACAGCCAAGTTGCTTACTTAATTCAGAAGTGGATATGTCATAACCTTTTTTGTTAAGCAGGTCGACCATTGTAACTGCAACCACAACCCTGAAACCGGAAGCAATCAATTGTTTAATAAGGAAAAGATGGCGTGAAAGCTGACTTGAATCTACTGTTGCAATCAGAACATCCGGTACACCCAGCTTCGGATGGTTATAAAGAGCATCAACAGAAACTTTTTCATCGGGTGAAACCGGTGTTAAACTTACAATGCCCGGCGAGTCAATTACATCAGCCTTAAGATTAAATTTACTTTGGAGTTTGCTTATAGAATATTCAACTGTAGCGCCGGGGTAGTTTACAGTTTTGTAGTTTTGTCCGCTGAGGTAATTAAAGAGTGTAGTTTTACCCGAATTAGGCGGACCAACAAGAGCAATCAGAGGTACCGCTTCAGATGTGCGGCGAGTCATAGCACCTTAATGCAGCCTGCTTCGTCCTGTCTGATAGCAATCAGAGCTCCCCTAACAGAAAATGCGAGTGGGTCATTAAAAATTGATTTATTTATTAATTCTATTTCCTGCCCGGGTGTAAACCCTATTTCTAAAATTCTTCTTGAGGATGGATGGGAAACATCTACATCTTGAATTACTGCTACTTCGCCGAAACCTATTTCATTTGCTGATTTCATTATCTACCTTTAGTCAGATTTACTCATTATTCAGATTTAGTCTACATAAAAATAAGGCTGTCTCTGTTAATAATCAAGATTAAGTTTAAATAAAAATAAGGGAGCGTTGTGTTTAATTGTATTAGTTGCTGATTAACAATCGATAAGTATCAACCCCCAATTAAGTTTCTGTAAATGATTCCCTGCAAATAAATCCAAGAATCAATATAGACTTGATAAAACAATGGCTTAAATTTAGATTTCACACATAAAAATCTAAGTTTTCATATTGAAATCATCTTTCAAATTCCTTCTCCTGATACTTTTAGGATTTAATTTTATCGCTCTCGCTCAGCAGGAATTTTATACTATTTCAGTAACCGATACAATCCAGATAAATTTAGAAAACCGTTACAATCTTCTTAATGTATCAATAGTGCCGTTTAGTGAGTCAATCAGGTTAAGGGATTCACTGCTGCAGCCCGGTGATTATACAATTCAATATTCAACCGCTACTTTTAGTTTATCTCCTGATCTTCCATATTCAATACTCGATACACTAATAGTTACTTACGATGCTTTTCATCTCGGTTTAAGAAAGGAATATAAACGCAGAAGCCTTGTTATACGATATGATGACAAATATGGAGATACAGTCAGAATAGTGCAGACAGAAACAGGCGGCTTTTCACCCGAATCAATTTTTGGAAGCAATATTCAGAAATCAGGCACTATAGTACGCGGCTTTACAGTGGGCACAACAAAAGACTTTACACTGAACAGCGGTTTGCGTCTTCAGCTTTCGGGCAGGTTGTCCGATGATATAGAAATTGTTGCTGCACTTACGGATGAGAATACGCCAATCCAACCGGAAGGAAATACCGAAAGACTTGAAGAGCTTGATAAAGTATTCATTCAAATCCGGCATCCGAATGCATCAGGTACTTTTGGCGACTACCAGTTCCGCCGGAGGCAGGGTGAGTTCGGATTTGTGGACAGGAAACTGCAAGGCTTACTTGGCGAATTTCTTTACGATGATAACGATGCGTATGTTGCTGTTGCCGGTTCACGAGGTAAGTTTAATTCGAATCAATTTAACGGGACTGATGGTAATCAGGGTCCATACAGGCTGTGGGGAATAAATAACGAGCGGGATATTATAATTATTGCAGGCACCGAAAAAGTCTTCCTCGACGGAATCGAAATGAGGCGCGGTGAAAATAACGACTATGTAATTGATTACTCAAATGCACGAATTACATTTACACCAAACAGACTTATCACATCTGCAAGCAGAATAACCGTTGATTTTGAATATACTGACAGAAGATACGCCCGTAATTTTTTCGGAACGGGCGTTCAAAGTAAATTCTTTAATGATAAACTGGGAATAAAACTTCAGTACGTCAGAGAAGGCGACGATCAGGATGCACCCATTGATATTATACTTTCCGACTCCGACAAAGAAATTTTGAAACTAGCCGGCGATGACAGAAATAAAGCTGTTAAGTCGGGTGTTTCTTTGGCGCCGCCGGATTCTTTAGGAGTGATAAGAGGAATTTATCTTAAAGTTGATACTCTCATAAACAATGAGCCTTTCTCTTACTATATATACAGTCCCGGCGATTCAAATGCGTTATACAATGTTTCATTCAGCTTTGTTGGTGAGAAGCAGGGAGATTATATAAGAGAAAGTTCCGGCAATTACAGGTTTGTTGGAGTTGGAAACGGCGGTTACCTCCCGGTCATTTATCTTCCGATGCCTGAATTAAAACAGGTTGCAAATATTGTTGTTGATGTTAAGCCGATTGATGATCTAACTATCAGTCTTGAATACGCAGGAAGCTTGTGGAACAGGAATCGTTTTTCTCAACTGGATAAAGGAGATGATTACGGTCATGCCCGTAACATTTCATTAAGATTAACGCCGGTAAAAATTTCTATCGGCGAATTGAATCTGGGAAGAGCCGGATTTTCAGCAAGGGACCGTTTTATACAGGACAGGTTCACCTCTCCCGATCGCTTTAATGAAGTAGAGTTTGACAGAAATTATAATACTGGTGTTCAAACTGCGCGCGAAAGTGAAACACTGCGAGAGTTTGGAGTAAATATCATTCCTTTAGATGAGCTTTCATTTAATTCAACTGCCGGATTTTTAAGGAGAGGCGATACTTTCGAATCAGACAGATTTAATTCTACCGTAAGGTTCACAGATAATCATATTTACAGCGTTGTTTATAATCATGATTATGTTGAAACTGTTAACAGACAGCTTGGCAGCAAGTGGCTTCGGCAAAAAGGGAATGCCTTTTATACATTGTTCATATTCAAACCTGGATTTGAATTTCTTGCAGAGAATAAAAAAGACAGAAGGGAAAACTCCGATTCTCTGCTTGCCGGAAGCCTGAAATATCATGAACTTAATCCTTACCTTGAAATTCTTGAAACCGAAGGGTTAAGTCTTTCAGGAAAATATTCTCTAAGAGAAGATTTTCTCCCTGTATCAGGATTGATTACAAAAGAGTCAATATCACACGCACAGTTTTATGAGTTAAGATATTCCGGCATAAGAGAAGTAAACACCACATTAAATCTTACTTACAGAAAAAAGGCTTACCAGCAAAGTTTTAAGGAACTTGGATTTCTTGATAATGAAACCATTCTCGTCAGATCGCAGTCGCGTTTCAGATTTTTTGATCGTGTTCTTGATGGTGATCTTTTTTATGAGGTTTCAACACAACGTTCCGCGAGGCTTGAAAAAATATTTGTCAGAGTTGAACAGGGAACAGGTAATTACAGATATTTAGGCGATCTTAACAACAACGGCATTGCAGATGAAAATGAATTTGAACCTACTTTATTCGACGGCGATTTTATTCTCGTTACTCTTCCAACCGATGAACTTTTTCCGGTGATTGATCTGAAAACGAGCACAAGGTGGAAAGTAAATCTTGCGGAAATATTTGAGAGTAGTTCTGCTGCGGGTAAAATACTTAATCCTTTCTCCACAGAAACATTCTGGAGAATTGAAGAGAATACCCGGGAAGAGAATTACAGGAAAATTTATTTCCTTAACTTCGCAGCCTTTCAGAATGAAGAAAAAACAATCCGTGGTTCAAATTACATTCAGCAGGATGTTTTCATTTTTGAAAATGATCCGGAGTTAAACTTCAGATTCCGATATGCTCAAAGACAGGGAATGAACCAGTTCAGCGGCGGCGTTGAAAGAGCCTACAACCGTGAAAGAAGTCTCAGAATCCGATTCAGACTGATAAAAGAATTAAGCAACCAGACGGATCTGATCAATCAAACTGATAATGTTTCTGCACCCGTAACTTCAAATAGAAGAAGAATTGTAACTGCAAATAACATCATATCAGATTTTTCTTACAGACCTGACAGAAACATTGAAATTGGTTTTAAAATTAAAGCCGGACGAGCCGAAGATATATTACCCGTCAGCCCGACAGTAATTGATAATAATTCGCAGGCGGTTCGGTTTAACTTATCTTTAGCAGGTGCGGGCAGATTACGAATAGAAATTGAGCGAAGTGAACTTATTGCCAACACTACTGAAAACTTAATTCCCTTTGAACTTACCGGAGGCAACAACATAGGGAAAAATTATTATTGGAGACTTAATTTTGACTACCGGCTTTCTGCAAATCTTCAGTCATCTGTTTCTTACGATGGCAGATGGCAGGGAATCGGGCGGGTGGTTCACACTGCACGTGCGGAAGTGCGGGCTTATTTTTAAATGATGGTTGAAGAATATCCATTCAGCATTGCTGTGTAGCGGAGAGCGCAGTGTTTTTCATTGTGAACATTGTGGCTTTGTGTGGAATATTTCTTTCATAAAAAATCTAAGGAGTTTTATGCAGATTATCTCAAACATGGTTGAAGCACATATTTTCAGAAAGAAAGATGATAAGCTGGAATTCTTATTACTCATGCGGGCAAACACAGAAATTTACCCCGGCTTATGGCAAATGGTAAGCGGAAAAATAAAAGAGAATGAAAAAGCATTTCAAACAGTATTACGGGAATTGAAAGAAGAAACCGGTTTAACCCCGCTTAAATTATGGGTTGCGCCAAATGTGAACTCTTTTTATTCACATGAGAGAGATAATATATGCTTCCTTCCGGTATTTGCTGTTCTTGTAGATGAAAACTCTGAAGTGAAAATAAGCGAAGAACATTCAGCATACTACTGGTATGAACCTGAAGCTGCAAAAAAGCTGCTTGCCTGGCCCGGGCAGAAAAAATCTGTTGATATAATAACGGAATATGTACTAAAAGAATCTTCTTTCTTACAGTTTGTGGAAATAAAAATTTAGTAATCAGCGCTTTAATTATTATTTTTGTGCCGTCTTAAAAATAAAACAGGAGAAGTTTTGAGTTTATTAGTGGTTGGTTCTGTAGCGCTCGATTCAGTAGCTACGCCATTTGAAAAAGTAGAAGATGCACTCGGCGGTTCAGCAACTTACATTTCACTTGCTGCAAGTTACTTTACCGGTCCGGTTTATCTCGTCGGGGTTGTCGGTAATGACTTTCCGAAGAGCTACATAAAAATTCTTGAAGAACATAATGTTGATCTTGAAGGGCTTCAGATTATCAAAGGAGAAAAAACTTTCCGATGGTCTGGCAAGTATCATTATGATCTTAATGTTCGTGATACTTTGTTAACGGAACTTAATGCCTTCGAAAAATTTGATCCTGTTATACCGGAGAAATTCAGGAAGTCGCAGTTTGTTTGTTTAGGCAACATTGATCCGGTATTACAAATTAAAGTGCTTGATCAGATGCAAAATCCCAAGTTCGTTGTTTGTGATACGATGAATTACTGGATTGAAGGCAAAAAGGATGATCTGCTGAAGCTTCTTCCCAGAGTTAACGTGCTTATCATAAATGATTCTGAGGCGCGGCTGCTTGCACACGAACCAAACCTCATTAAAGCTGCAAAGATGATAAGGGAAATGGGTCCGGAAATTCTTATAATTAAAAAAGGTGAGCACGGCGCTCTGCTTTTTTCTGAAGAAGTTATTTTTTCTGCACCGGCTTATCCGATGGAAATGATAAACGATCCGACAGGCGCGGGCGATTCTTTTGCCGGCGGGTTTGTAGGCTACTTACATAAAACACAAAACCTTAGCCCGGAAAATCTTAAATGCGCAGTTATTTACGGAAGCTCGCTTGCTTCTTTTTGTGTAGAAAAGTTTAGTACAAAAGGATTGGAAGATTTATCTTATCTCCGAGTTCAGGACAGATTCAGAGAATTCAGAACATTATCAAGGTTTGATGAAAAGTAATTACTTTGCACTCAATTTAAGAGACGATAAGTTTGTTTATCTTAATCAGACAAAACTTCCGCTCGAAGAAGAATACATTGAAACTACAGAGTACGAGCGTATCGCTCTTGCAATTGAGCGCCTTGAAATAAGAGGTGCGCCGGCAATCGGATGCGCCGCTGCTTACGGGCTTGCTCTTGCGCTTAAGGATGTTCCGTCAAACAATGCCGATAATAAGTTCGAAAAAGCTTATCAGCGGCTTGCTTCTACACGACCAACGGCAGTTAATCTTTTCTTTGCACTTGATGATCTTAAGAAAATATTCGACGCAGCTGCGGATAAAAACAATATCTATCATCTTCTCAAAAAAAGAGCGATTGAAATTCATGAGAAGGATAAGGAATATTGCCGGAAAATAGGTGATAACGGTCTGAGGGTTTTCAAAAAGAAATCCGGCGTTCTGACTCATTGTAATACTGGAGTGCTTGCTACAGGCGGTGAGGGAACTGCCTTCAGCGTTATTAAAACAGCTTTTGATAACGGATTGGTTGAGCACGTGTATGCCGACGAAACACGTCCGCTTTTGCAGGGTTTAAGGCTAACTTCCTTTGAACTTTTTAAGAACGGGATTCCTTTTGAAATAATTTGTGATTCGGCTGCCGCTTCTTTGATGAAAAGCGGGAAAGTAGATTTAGTAATAGTTGGTGCAGACAGAATAGTTTTAAATGGAGATACAGCAAACAAGATCGGTACATACAGCCTTGCAGTTCTATGTAATTATCATAACATACCATTCTATGTTGCTGCGCCCACTACCACTATTGATCGTAGAACTGCAACAGGAGATCAGATCATTATTGAATCAAGACAAAAGAATGAACTTCTTCATATTTTTAATCATCGGGTTGCACCGGAAGAATATAACGCTTATAACCCTGCCTTTGATGTTACCCCTGCGCATTTAATTACAGGCATAATTACAGAAGAGGATGTATATTTCTTTCCATATAATTTTATGAGATGAGTGAGATTGTTAAAACTGAAGCAGTGGTTCTTAACAAGATTGACTATGGTGATACAAGTATTATCGTTTCGCTGTTCACAAAGGAATTCGGGAGGCTGTCTGCAATTCTGAAAGGAGGCAGAAGTCCAAAATCAAAAGCCGGAACTACATTAGATCCGCCAAATTTCCTTCGGGTAATTCTTTACAATAAAAGTACACGGGATGTGCAGCTTATAAGCGGAGCAGAGATAATCGAACATTATCCCGTTGTTAAATCTGATCTCGACAGATTAAAATTTGCATTCGCAATTATTGAACTCGTTAAAAAACTTACTCCGGAACACGAAGCCAATGAAAGGCTTTTTCGCGGTCTGATACGAATTCTTAACCTTCTTGATTCATCAGACGAACAGCCGCAAATAATATTCGGAAGGTTTTTTGTCTTCTTACTTGAAGTACTTGGATATGAATTATCTTTGGGCAACTGCGGAAGCTGCGGCAGCATGATACAAAGCGGCAGCAGTTGTGCATATAATTTCAGCACAGGTCCTATTTGTGAAAATTGCCGGCAGTCGCATCTTGAATCTTTTTATTTGAATTCGGAACTTTTTGAGTATCTTTTTTGTCTAAAACACGGAAAAATTATTAAAAATGTTAATATTTTGACCGCAGAAAAGTCCATTTTATTTCTTGAAAAGTATCTTAAATTTCACGTGCCCGATTTCAAGGGCATTCAATCTCTTCAAATTTATAAATAGAGGTATGTTATAGATAATCTGATACAAGGTAAGAAACGTATAATAACACAAATAAAAAACTCTTATGGAGGAAAACAGAAATGAAACATAAAAGAATCTTAGGTGCATTTTCATTGATTGTAGTTGGTATACTCTTCGGAGCAATACTTGTCAGCGGGTTTGGATTAGTCAGACCGGGATTAGCCGATATTCACCTTGGTGCCACGGTGCCGCCGGTAAACCTTGATGCAGATGCTACAGCATTCAGCAAAGCATTTATAGAAGTTGCAGAAAAAGTAACTCCCACCATTGTACAAATCACAGTAGTATCCGAACGAGAAAGTTCGCAGCGTGATTTCTTCTTCTTTCCTTTTAGAGAAATGCCTCAGGAACAAAGAGGTTCCGGAAGCGGGATAATAATCTCAGAAGATGGATACATTGTTACCAATAATCACGTTGTTGAAAACGCAACCAAGGTTACAGTTAGTCTTTTTGATAAACGTAATTTTTCAGCGCAGGTTATCGGCACTGATCCTTTGACTGACCTTGCCGTTATAAAGATTGATGCGAATAATTTACCCACTGCATTTCTTGGTGACTCCGATGCTCTCAAAGTCGGTCAGTGGGTTATGGCTATTGGAAATCCATTATCTCTGAGTTCAACTGTAACTGCCGGAATTGTCAGTGCAATAGGAAGAGGGCAGTTGGGATTAATACGCGACAGTTATGGTGTTGAGAGTTTTATTCAGACTGATGCTGCAATAAATCCAGGTAACAGCGGCGGTGCACTTGTAGATCTTTCAGGCGCTGTAATCGGGGTTAACACTGCAATTGCTGCCGGAAGAACCGGTAATTACATTGGTTATGGATTTGCAATTCCAATCAATCTTGCCAGGTCTGTTGCTAAAGACCTTATTGCACACGGACGAGTCAGCAGAGGATATATCGGAATAAATATCGGTGAAGTTGATAATGCAATTGCGAGATCTTTGGGAATGGAAAAACCACAGGGTATCATTATTCAGGGATTAGTACCTGGCGGCGCAGCCGAAAATACCGATCTTAAAGCCGGCGATATTATCCTTAAAGTTGATGGCAGGGAAGTTAATGCTCCAAATGAACTTCAGAGTTATGTAGCATCAAAATCTGCTGGTACAACAATCAAACTTATTATATACCGGGACGGAAAAGAGATTGAGCGTGAAGTAACTCTTAAAGCAAGAACAGAAGATACAAGAACAGAACCGGTTACCGATCGCGGTCAAACCGAATCTGAGAAAAAATCTCCCGTTACTACTGCTTCCTTTGATGATATCGGACTGACTGTATCAAATCTTTCAGATGCTGATAAATCAAAATATAAAGTTGAAAGCGGTGTTATCATATCAAATGTTAAACCCTTCAGTAAAGCTGACGATCAAAGGCTTTTCCAGGGTCTGGTAATAGTTGAAGCTGATAAAAAGAATGTGAAAGATGTGGATCAGTTTTCAGACATAGTAAAATCCAAAAAGGGTTCGGCACTGCTTCTTAAAGTTCAGGATGAGGCAGGTACTACAAGGTTTGTTGGGTTGGAAGTACCGAATTAACAAATAAAACTTTGTGATACTTTTGTTTTTGCAGGGCAGACTAACCGTCTGCCTTTTTTATTTTAACCTTAAAATTAAATATTAATCCGTAGAAAGATAATGTCCCATACGCAGCAGCTTTTCCTCCTCAAACTGATTCGCAAGAAGCTGCAGCCCGATAGGTAAACCTTCGCTGCTCTTAGCGATGGGGATGTTAATACCCGGTATGCCTGCAAGGTTTGCTGCTGTTGTGTAGATATCGCTTAAATACATTTCAAGCGGGTCGCTTGATTTTTCACCGATCTTAAACGCTGTTGTTGGAGCGGTTGGAGTCAATATCAAATCAACTTTTTTGAAAGCTTCATCAAAATCTTGTTTAATCAGTCGTCTTACTTTCTGCGCTTTGAGATAATATGCATCGTAGTAACCTGAAGATAAAACATACGTCCCCAGCATAATTCTTCTCTTGACTTCCGTGCCAAATGCTTCTGAACGTGAAGATGAATACATGACAGTCAGTGAAGAACTCTTATCCGATCTGAATCCATACCGTGCACCATCATATCTTGCAAGGTTGGATGATGCCTCAGCAGTTGTAAGAATGTAATAAGCTGCAATAGTGTATTCAGTGTGCGGAAGATGTATCGGAATGATTTCAAATCCATCCGCTTTTAATTTATCAATTACCTTTAAGATTCCCGATTTAACTTCTGCAGATAAGCCTTCTCCAAAATACTCTTCGGCAATGCCTATTCTGAACTTCACTTGTTTTCCTAATTGAGAGGTAAAATCAGGAACCGGGAGGTCGGAGGATGTAGAGTCATTAACATCTTTACCCGCCATTACTTCGAGCACTGCAGCAATATCTTTGATACTTCCGGCAAACGGACCAATAGTATCAAACGAAGATGCGAATGCTGTAAGACCGTAACGCGAAATACGTCCATAAGTTGGTTTAAGCCCATAAACTCCGCAGAACGAAGCCGGCTGCCTGATTGAACCGCCGGTATCAGTTCCGATTGCAGCATCGCATAATCCGGCGGCAACCGCCGCTGCTGAACCTCCGCTTGAACCACCCGGAACTCTCGCTGTATCAACCGGATTTAAGACATTTCCAAAAGCAGAGTTTTCGTTTGATGAGCCCATGGCAAATTCATCGCAGTTTGTTTTACCGATGATTATTGCATCTTCATCAATAAGTTTCTGAATAGCAGTTGCAGTATAAATGGAAATAAAGTTCTTTAATATGTCAGATGAACATGTGAGGGGTTTATTGTTAATTGACAGCACATCTTTAACGGCTATAACACAACCCGCAAGCCTGCCATGATTTCCGCTTTTGATTTTTAATTCAATTTGCTTTGCTGCCTGTAGAGCATCATCACTAAAAATAAAGTTGAATGCGTTAAGATGTTTGTTTTGTTCTATTTTTTGCAGGAATAATTCAACATTATCAATTAATGATAATTCTCTCTGTTTTATCAGACGGATTTTTTCGGAATAGCTTGAGTAATGCAGCAATTATACGCCTTAAGAATGGGATAGAACCGAATTAACTTTTCTTTTCAGATTTCTTTTCGTCGCCTTCAACACTCTTAATGTCTTCTTCAACATCTTTAACGGCTTTTTTAAATTCTCTCATTCCTTTACCCAGCCCCTGAGCAAGCTCGGGGATTTTTTTTGCGCCAAAAAGAATCAGGATTACAAGAAGAATAAGAATTATTTCTCCGGCACCTAAATTACCAAACATTTCTTCACCTTTAGTTTAATATTGAGTTTGCGATTGATCGAAAGATAACCGCACCGTCTGTTTTTGAAAGAACCGGATCGCAGCTTCTTTCGGGATGCGGCATCATTCCTAATACATTTCCTTTTTTGTTGATAATACCTGCAATATTATTAACAGATCCGTTCGGATTAAATTCGTCTGAAACTTCACCTTCTGCAGAACTGTAACGGAATACAATCTGATTATTTGCTTCTAATGACCTAATGGTTTCTTCATCAGCGAAGTAATTGCCATCACCATGCGCAACAGGTATTTTGATAGTTTTATGGTTGACGGCTTCTTTTGTAAATATTGTTTCTCGGTTTTCAATTGAAAGATAAATATCTCTGCAAATAAATTGAAGGGATTTATTTCTGAGCATAATTCCGGGGAGCAGTCCCGCTTCAAGCAAAATCTGGAAACCGTTGCATATCCCGATCACATACCCGCCGTTTTCTGCAAAGCTGATTACGGAATTCATTATGGGAGAAAACCGTGCAATGGCTCCGGTTCTCAGGTAATCACCGTAAGAAAAACCGCCCGGCAAAACAATAACATCACAGTGTTTTAAGTCAGTGCTTTTATGCCAGAGAAAATCAACTTCGTAGCCAAGCACTTTCTTTAGCGAATAATATGCATCGTGATCACAGTTTGAACCAGGGAAAACAACGACTCCGAATTTAGGCTTCACGTTAATACATCCTCATCACTTTTTTACAGACGTTATTCTGAATATTCTTTGAGTGTAAATTCATAATCTTCCATAATTGGATTTGACAAAAGCTTCTTACAATACTCATCAACTTCCTTTTGTGCCGCAGCTTTATCGTCGGTATCAACAGTAAATTCAATATACTTTCCGATACGTGTATTTTTAATATTTGTTAAGCCAAGGTGTTGAGCCCCCTTCTCTACAGCCTTTCCCTGTGGGTCAAGAATGGAAGGTCTTCTTTTAATAATAACTTCAACTTTAAACAATTTTAAGTCCTCTGATTTAATGATAATGAAGAATGAAGCAGATGGCAGTTATTCATTATTTTCGTTTAAAGAGATTAAGTATGTGCCGAAAAATACCAAATAGCACTACGAAAACAAAAATGAAGAACAGCGCTTTACCACCTGTTATTAAGAGGATAACCGCCGAAATTAATATAAAAATGAAGTGAAATGGTTTCTCTTTCAATCCGCGCAGTGTGAAGCTGGGTATCGTATCGTATTTTATTCTGCTTACCATCAGAAAAGAGATTACGAGAACCATCGGAAAAATAAATTCTGAATAAGGTTCTTTGAAACCAATATTATCAACATAGTAGGTTAGTATAAACGCAGCTAATGTAATTGCAGAAACCGGGATAGGCAAACCGGTAAAGTGTGTTTTAACGAAACCGATTTGTGTGATATTAAAACGGGCTAACCGGAAAGCGCCTGCTATCATTAATAAAGAACTAATTATTAATCCCCATATTTCAAACTGAAAAAAAAAGGTTGAATAAATCAGGAAAGCCGGAGCAGCGCCAAAACTTATTATATCGGAAAGTGAATCAAGCTCAATTCCCAGTTCACTGCTTGATTTTGTTAATCTCGCCATTGCGCCATCTAATGCATCGAACAAAGCTGCAACAATAATTAACCAGGCTGCATAATTAAATTTACCCTCGGCAGTATTTATAATGGAGAGAAACCCGCAAAACATATTCATCGTTGTGAAAAGATTGGGTATGACAGAAGGAGTAATTCTGAAACGATTCATCATTCCCCGGCGACTTCGAAAAGAATTGATTCTCCGGCTCTTACAATATCATCCTTTCGTACTTTTTCAATCCAGTTGTAAGGGACTATAACATCAACCCTGCTGCCGAATTTAATCATTCCGAATCTTTCTCCCATTTTAACATTGTCGCCGGTGTTTAATTCGCAGACAATACGCCGTGCAACAAATCCGGCAACCTGAGTAAAGAAAACTTTTCCGTATTTACCGGTAATGCCAATTTCGGTTCGTTCGTTCAACTCACTTGCTTTATCTTCAAATGCTTTGATAAACTTGCCTTTATGATATTCCAGAAATTCCACTTTACCATCAATTGGTATCCTGTTTACGTGCACGTTAAGAGGCGACATGAAAACCGAGATTTGTTTTGCCCTACCATTAATGAATTTATCTTCCATCACTTCCTTAACAAATAAAACCCTGCCATCGGCGGGTGAAACAACTACATTATCTCTGTTTGGGGGTGTCCTTTCAGGATCTCTGAAAAAATTTATTGAAAAGACTAAAAAGGCAGCGGGAATGATGATAAAGAATAACCGAAGTACATTGTTTTGTAAGAAAAAGCTTGTAACAATAAATAGAAAGACGATTATTGCAATAATCCCTAAAGTGGAGTATCCGTACCTGGTAAGCATTTTTTAATTGCTCATCAGTTTAATGATATGATCGGTGTACTTTTTAACATCGTTTGAAGTTGCCAGTTTGTAAGGATTTACCCATTTGCCCTGGTTGTTTGCCGGAATAACTCTCAAACTTTTCGGCGTAAAGTCATCAACCACATACAACTTATTACCAGCCTTCCCAAACCAGCAGGTTACTTCAGCTAAGAGTTCATTTCTTCTCTCAAAAAATGATTTTAGCACTGCATTTACCTTTGAGCAAACGCGATTAATAATTCTCAATTCTTCAATTGTGCAAAAATCAAATGCAAGCAGGTGGCTTTCTGTAATTAGTGTCTCTTTAGCGGTTCCAAAATGAAATTCTGTTATAGGGAGTGAAAGAATCTCATTCTCTTTTTTATGAAATAACCTGGCGGTTCGTTTATTAATCAGGTTGATAAGTTTTACTGAGAATGGAAGACGTTTATGCTTCACAAATCTGAGTGATTTTTTGCCTTGTAATTTGAGGAAACCGGCGGGTATGTGATATGCTTTTAAATATTCCAAAAAGTGGGAATTAATTGTTGCGAATTTTTCTCCCAAGTTCTTTATTTTGAACTTTTTAATACCGTTTTCAGAATAAATGTCATTATACTCCAGCAGTGAGTATCCAATTTCATCAAGCGCCGTTTCTCTTTTTACAGATTCGTTCTTTGAGGGATCAATGTTATTGTGGAATTTTAAGTCCAAGTTTTCTTCCTAAATATTCGTGCCGGAAATTATAAAAATCGGGTGTATAAAGTCAATTCATTGTATTATATTTGCAGCCGAATTTATCAAGTAAAAAACTAATTATACTAATGATAGGAGGATATGAATGAAAGGTGGTATGCAGGGTATGTTAAAGCAAGTTCAGAAGTTACAGGAGGAAATGGCTAAGGTACAAAATGAGTTAGGCAATTTAACCGTTACTGAAGAGGCAGGCGGGGGGATGATAAAAGCAACAGCTAATGGAAACAGAGAGATTATCAGCATCGAAATAGAACCCCAGGTTATTAATTCAGATGAAAAAGAAATTTTGGAAGATTTGGTTGTGGCAGCGGTTAATAAGGCGCTTCAATCTGCTTCCAAACTGGCAGAGGAAGAAATGGCTAAAGTTACAAAGGGGTTAATTCCTCCAGGAATGAACATTCCGGGTTTATAAAATTGCAAATTGCAGAACCACTACTTGTCGCTATAGAAGAACTTAGTAAACTGCCCGGCATAGGAAAGAAAACTGCGCAACGATTGGCTTTGTTTATACTGAAAAGTGACGAAGACAAAATCAATAATCTTCTTAAGGCGATTGCGGATTTAAAAACCAGGCTGCGTTTATGTTCAAGATGTTTCAACTTCTCAGAAGATGAACTGTGCGTTGTCTGCAGCAGTGATAAACGTGATAAATCAATGATTTGTGTTGTTGAAGAAGCCAGCGATGTAATTGCAATTGAAAAGTCCCGCGAGTACAGAGGATTGTACCATGTGCTTGGAGGAGTTCTCTCACCGCTTTCAGGGGTTGACCAGGATGCCTTGAAGATAAAGGAGTTTTTGCAAAGATTTGAAACCGAACAGGTTTCAGAAGTAATACTTGCTCTCAATCCGGATTCTGAAGGTGAAACTACGGCTCTGTATCTCGCAAAAATTTTGAAACCGCTCGGCGTAAAAATAACCAGAATTGCACGTGGTTTACCCATTGGCGGCGACCTTGAATTTGCTGATGAAGCTACAATAGGTAGAGCAGTTTCAGGGAGAGTTCCGGTTTAATGTCTGAATGGTTTGAAGAATGGTTCAATACACCTGAGTATTTAAATGTTTATAAGCATCGTAATGAAACCGATGCGAAAAAACTTGTTGATCTTATTCTCTCAAATTTAAATCTTAACCTGAATGCAGAGGTTCTGGATATGGCTTGCGGTGCAGGCAGGCATTCTATTCTTTTTGCATCCGAAGGATACATAGTAACAGCAGTGGATTTAAGTCAAAATCTTCTCGAAGCTGCCAGGAAAGCTGCTGAAGAGCAAAATCTCAACATCACATTTATTAATTCAGATATCAGGCATCTCGATTTACCAACAAAGTTCAATCTTATTGTAAACCTGTTCACCAGCTTCGGATATTTTGAAGATGATTCAGAAAACTTTTCAATATTCAAAATTGCTTTCGATCATCTGGTAACTGATGGATATTTCGTTCTGGATTACTTCAACAAATACTATATTGAAAAAAATCTGATAGCTTTTTCAGTAGATCTCCTTAAGAATGGCAAACTGATTCAAAAAAGAAGGGTGGAGGGGAACCGTGTTATAAAAAATATAACAATAATCAAAAACGGACATCAGAAAAATTATTTTGAATCAGTAAGAATGTATAGTAAAGAAGAACTGTTAACAGCACTAAAGAATATCGGCTTTAAAATAAATAAAGTGATGGGCGATTTTGAAGGGCACGATTTTGACTTAGAAAGTTCCGGAAGAATCATTATTATTGCACAGAGATGAAATCAATATTTTTTACAATTATTATTTTCAGCCTGATCGGATGTGATTTGTTCGAAACGCGCCAGGCAGAAGAGCCCGAAAGACCACGTGCAGATTTTCAACCTGCTATAACGCCCGACCAGCTTATTCAAAACCTCATAAATTCTTTTAAAGAAAAAGACGTGCAAAGTTACATAGCATGTTTAGCTGATTCATCTTTTACGGAAAAAAAATTTCAGTTTATTCCATCAGGCGGAGCCGCATCGCAATTTCCTTCTTTAGCCGATCAATGGAATGTAAAAAATGAAGAGCAATACTTTAATAATGTAAGATCAAATGTTATTGGTGAACTGCCAATCACTCTTTCGATTACCAGCACAAGTCCTCCCAGCCAGCAGGGAGACAGCCTTATTTTTATAGGAAATTATTTACTTAATATACCGTTTATTGATGCTGCTTTCCCGTTAATGTATCAGGGCGATCTTAAACTAAGCATGGTCAGAGATTCCAGATCATTATGGGTAATATATCTCTGGCAGGATACAAAGAGCACTGATGCGCCAAGCTGGAGCGAGCTTAAGGGGAGGTTCTATTAAAAGGATTCTTACCATATCGTTTATGTTGGTGATTATTATCGGATGTAAAAATCCTTTTGCACCATCTTTTGACGAGACTGACGATTCAGCCTCGTCAACACTTTCCGATCAGAAAACTGTTGAAGGTGTCTTTAAAAATTTTCAGTATGCATATACTTTCCGGGATACTATTATATATGGAGAGTTGTTTAGTGGTGATTTTATATTTACCTACCGCGATTATGAACAGGGTTTTGATGTATCATGGGGAAGGGATGAAGAGATGAAAACAACTCATGGGTTATTCCAAAACTCGCAGCGATTAGACCTGATCTGGAATAATATTATTTTATCCACTGAAGACTCTCTCTCAGCAACCATAATCCGCGGATTTAACCTTACAATAACTTTCAATCCAACGGATATAGTAAGGCTTGACGGAAGAGTAAACATGTCACTGAGAAAGAACACTGCAAATGAAAAGTGGCAGATAATCCGCTGGATAGACGAATCAAATTTTTAACAGGCAGGCAATGATACTATTCTGGTTTAAAGAGGCATTAAGATCAATAGGCAGGGCAAAGTCATCGTTTATTCTTTCACTGATATCATCAACCATTTCCGTAATGCTAATTGTAACTTCACTGGTTGCTTTACGGCTTTCAGAGCAGTTTGAATCGGAACTGAAAGAAAAGTTAACCCTGGAAGTTTTTCTGAATGAAAATATTTCTGCTTCAGTTATAGACTCAGTTGAGAAAGAAATTGCTAAACGGGATTATACCGCATTGCTCAAATTCACAAGTAAGGATGAAGCTGCAGAAACTTTTATTAAAGAAACAGGCGAAGATTTTAGAAAGATACTTGATTATAATCCTCTTCCTGCGTCCTTCACCGTAACAATAAAAGATGAATTTATTTCACAAATAAAAATTGACGAAATTGTTAAATCACTTGGCAGTATGAATGGTGTTGAGGAGGTCGTCTATCAGCAGGAATTTATCCGTAAAATTGTGTCTTTTATGGATAACTTTAAGAAGTATATATTTATTCTCACTGTAGTTCTATTCCTGATTTCAGCGTACATACTTTATAGTACGGTAAAGCTGATACTTAATACACGAATGGAAGAACTGGAGACGATGAAGCTTGTTGGAGCAAAATTATCAACCATTAAAATGCCTATTATCATTAATGGAGTTTTGATCGGATTGTTTGCAAGCGCTCTTTCATTATTAGCTTTTGCAATTGCAATAAATCAGGTTGGTGCCTTTGCAGGTTTTACCGCAGCAGGAGTTCTTGGCAGTCTGGAAATTTTGGTTTTTATTGCACTGGTAGGCCCAATATCCGGGCTTTTAGTAAGCTACTTCTCTTTAATGAAAATAAACCTTAAAATTTGAAGTAAACATATTATTTAGTAGATTTTCCAATAAAATTTGGTCGAATTCTTTTTATGATGAAATATCCGTTCTTTCTGTTAATAGTGCTGATATTTTCCGGTATTTTGTATTCACAAACAGACGATATTCAGCTTGGCTCTTTAAATCAATTCAGCCAGGCACAAGGTGGATTATTTGATTATAGTGATCCTGCTGCTCTTAATATCAGAGTTTCCGTTTGGGGCTTTGCCAAATATCCCGGAAGATATATTATTCCCAATTATACCAGTGTTACAGATCTTCTCTCTTTGGCAGGCGGACCTACTGATGACGCTGACCTTGAGGATCTGAGAATTTTCCGGGTTAAAGAAGATTCAAGTTATAGCATGATCAGCTTCAACTATAATGATCTGCTTTGGAATAAAGAGATAAAAGCTATAACTTTTCCGCCCCAATTACAGGCAGGTGATATATTATTGGTGCCGGGGTCTCCGAGGCTATATTTTAAAGATTATTTTCAGATATCACTCTCAGTTTTTTCGGCGCTTATTTCTCTTGCTATACTGGTTTTAAACATTGCTAAGTAAAATTAATTTATTAAATGGAAAACATTAAGACAACAAAGAAAGCTGCTGAGACGACAACTCTAAAAGATTATGTTAGTCTTGTAAGAAATAATCTGCTTTCAATTTCACTAATCACCTCTGTGTGCCTGGTTATATCGATTATTTATGCTCTTAATGCAACAGACATTTATAGATCAACCGCAACATTAAAAGTTTCAAAACCACAGGGCAGCATCCTGGATTCACCGTTAATTCCAGAATTTCATGATTTTGGCAGTGATAGATTTATTGCTAACGAAATTGAAATAATGGGAACATTTTCTACACGTGAAAGGGTTGCCCGGGCTTTGATTGATACTTTCAGGATAAATGATGATCATAGTATGTATTATGTGCTGCTAGATCATAAATTCGATTTCGCAAATAAAGACAAAAGAATACTGGATGTTGAAGAGCTAGCCGGGGTATTAAGATCCGTTATCTCAATTGATCAAAAGCGTGGACTTGATATAATTGAAATCACTGCTGAATCTCCTTCACCACACGAGGCGGCTCTGATTGCAAATTGCTATGCCAAACAATACCGAAGTTTAAATCTCGAGGTAAACAGAAATCATCTTACTTTTGTGAGGAATTTTTTACTTGAACAAAAAAATGAAAAACAAAATCAGTTAAGTGAAGCTGAGGAATTACTCAGAAGTTTCCAGGAGAGAGGTGGAGTTATTGCTCTTGACGAACAAGCATCATCACTCATATCCCAATTAGCTCAGTTGGAAGCTAAAAAGAATGCAACCCAGATCGAGCTTATAACTTCAAATAAAATTCTTGCGGAATTAAAGAACGAACTTGAAAGACAAAACCCGCTTTTAGCTGACTATCTTCAGGGGCTGGCATCTGAAGCATATTTCCAGTCTTTACAAGAGCAGCTTATAAAGCTGGAAGTTAACCGGGATATTGCGATTGCAAGTGCTTCGTCCAATATCGATAATAATAGTGTGATAAGAGATTATGAAACAAGAATTAAAGAGATACAAAGAAAATTAAATGAGCGTATTGAGATAATTAAGTCAGGTGTTTTTGCAAGCAGCCCGGCTGAAGTTAAAGAATTGTCACAAAAAATAATTAATGAGGAAGTAAAGAATCAATCGTTAAAAATTTCAATTAAAGAACTCGAAACCATCATTTTTCAGTACGAATCAAAGTTTAACAGGCTGCCCAAAACAGCAATCGAACTTGCACGTTATCAGCGTAACAGGGAATCACTTGAAAAGCTTTACATACTTGTTGAAGAAAAATATCAGGAAGCAGTTATAAATGAACAATCTCAACCCGGAAACGTTCTGATTATAGATAATGCAAGAAGACCGGCACTACCTTCAAAACCAAACAGATTGCTGATTATTTTTGTTGGTTTTGTTCTAGGCTTTAGCCTGGCTTTCGCATTTATATTCATCAGGAATTATTTTGATAACACTGTGAAAACACCGGAGGATATTCAGGACCTCAACGTTAATGTACTTGCCTGGATACCAATGATAGAAGACTTAAATTATAACGGGTCGAAGGGGTTTGAGTTTATAGTTTCAAAAAAGCCAGATTCTATCCCAAGTGAAGCATTCAGAGCACTAAGAACCAGAGTACAATTCTCCAGGCTCGGAGAGAACTCTCTAAAGACAATATTGGTTACTTCCCCAGCACCTCAGGAAGGAAAAACAACTGTCGCCATCAATTTGGCTGGCAGTTTTGCTCAATCAAGTAAGAAAACTCTCATTCTTGACTGTGATTTGCGGAAGCCAAGTGTTCACTCAATATTTGGTGTTAATAAACATCCAGGATTAGTTGATTATTTATTCGATAAGGTTCCCTTCGATGAAATACTTAGGAAAAGTGATATTGATGGCTTAAGTTACATTACCTCAGGCACAATTCCGCCAAACCCTGCGGAAATGCTTGGTTCAAAATCAATGCAGTTGTTTTTAAATAAAATCAAATCATTGTTCGATATTATTATCATTGATTCACCCCCGATCATTGCCGTCACTGACTCTGAAATGCTTTCTGCTTTTGTTGATGGAACTATAGTAGTAGTTTCGGCAGATACCACTGAACTAGAACTACTGAAAAAATCAATTGATTTACTTTCAACAAATAATACATCATTGTTGGGAGCTGTGCTGAATAATTTCAGCTATAAGAGTGGTTACAGTTCCTATTACAAATACTACTACTATTACTCACAACCCACAAAATCTGATTCCAGGAGGAAAAATTTAGATTTTAAAAACCAACAGAATTAAAAAATTGATGATCAAGAGAATATTAAAACTGATTCTTCCGTTCTTATTTTTCTTTATAATAATTGCGGGCACCGAATCCAAAGCTCAAAGCTTACCGGATTATAAAGAAAGGGCTTTCCCATTTTTAGCCGATTCATTACTCCAACAGTCAATGCTTCCATCTGTCACTGAAGGAAGTATAGACGAAAATGAGTACATAGTCGGACCCGGTGATAACATCTTTATATCTATAAGCGGAATAAGGGAAACTGTTTTTAATCTTGTTATAAATCATGAAGGTATGTTATACATACCAAAAGTTGGCGGAGTTGATTTGAGAAACAACTCTCTGGCTAGGGCAAAAGAAAAAATTTACGATGCTCTGAATCGCTATTATAAAAATGTTGATCTCTTTGTATCTCTATCCGATATACGCAAAATAAAAGTCTCTCTTCTTGGAGATGTTAATATCCCTGCCACTCATATACTCAGTGCAAACTCAAGACTGCTTGATGTAATAACAAGACCAGCCGGGTTGACACCAACATCTAATTTCAGAAATATTCTAATTGTATCAAGAGACGGAAAAGAACAGCATTTTGATCTACTGAAATTCCTCCGCTTTGGTGACCTGGCAAACAATCCATTCTTAAAAGAAGGTGACAGAGTAATTGTAGATAAGATTGATAAAACAGTTTCTATTATGGGAACTGTAAAGTTTCAGGGAACATATGAGTTTGTGGAAGGGGAGACGGCTAAGCAGTTAATCGACCTGGCAGGTGGTTTTTTACAAACAGCTAAAACCGATACTATTGAACTAATACGCTTTTGTGAAATGGGCAAAGTTCAAAAAAGCTATTATTATTCTTTAAACCAGATTATAAATGAGGATATTTTGCTTCAAGCACAGGATAGAATCCTCGTAAAAGAAATTCCTGATTATCTTGTAGACAGATTTATTAAAATTGAAGGGTATGTGTATTTCCCCGGATGGTATAAAATTGTGAAAGGTAAAACTACTCTGAGTTCCATCATTGAAGAAGCCGGAGGGTTCCGGGAAGAGGCTTCACTGATTGATGCTAAAGTATTCAGTACGGAAGGTGATAAAGCTGAAGACCCTGAATTCGAGCGCCTTAAGCTTATGCTTCGCGCTGATATGACAGACGATGAATATGATTACTTCAAAGCAAGATCCCGGCAAAGGGTTGGCAGGGTGGTTGTGGATTTTGTCAGGTTATTTGAAATTGGAGATAAATCTGAAGATATAATCTTACGAAAGGGCGATTTGATTGAAATCCCGGAAGTAAAAAATTACATTACTTTATTAGGGCAGGTGCTGAATCCCGGCAAAGTAATCTTTAAAGAGAATTATTCAATAAAAGACTATATTGAGTTGGCAGGCGGGTTTGGCTGGCGCGCTCTTGAAAGAGATGTAAGAGTAATTAAAGGAAATACCGGTGAATGGATTGATGCAGATGATGTTGATCGATTAGAGCCCGGTGATACAATATGGATACCCGAAGATCCGCCAGGTCCAAAATTCTGGGAAGTTTTTACAACAGCATTACAAATTGTAGGGCAGGTAGCTTCAATTGTTGCTGTTACAGTTGCAATAATAGTAGCATCGAGGTGATATTTTGAGTCTTCACGATATTATTAACATTATTCTTTTTAACAAGAAGCCGATCATAAAATTAACAGTTATATCAGTTGTTTTGTTATTCGTTATACTTCTATTCATTTATCCTGTTACTTACAAATCAACAGTTACAATAATGCCGCCGGAAAGAACAACTCCTATGGGTTTAGGGAGTTTGCTGACCGGTATGGATTTTGGAAATTTTATGAGCAGCGGGCTGACAAGGGCAAGCTCACAACTTTTTATTGAAGTTTTAAAAAGCAGAACTGCTTCAATCTATGTTGTTGAAAAGCATGGACTTGTTGACTACTTCGATGCGAAAGATGTTTATGGTGCTGCTGACAAGCTTAATAACCGCCTTAATGTAAGTATGACGAAAGAGGAGATAGTACGATTAAATGTAGAGTTATCAACATCTCTTCTTCCTGATATATTTGGCGATAAGGAAAAGGAAAGAAAACTCTCGGCAATTCTCTCTAATTCGTTTGTAGAAGCTCTGGATCAAATAAATCGTGATAAACTTTCATCAAAAGCAAAACGCGCCCGCATGTATATTGAATCTCAGTTAATTGAAACAAAAACTCGTCTCGATTCTGTAGAAATCGAGCTGATGGAATTTCAAAAAAAGCACAAAACAGTATCTTTGCCCGATCAATTAAAGGCTTCAATTGAAACCGCGGCAGAGTTAAAATCCGAAATCATAAAGACAGAAATAGAAATTGGTTTACTTAGCGGAAACATCCGCGAAGATAACCGGACCTATATTGCATTGCAAAGGCAGCTTCAGGAGTTGAGAAATCAATATAATCAGATGGAAGTCGGCAGCCAGGACTTCCTGCTTGGCTTCAAAGATGTGCCCGAACTAGGAAGACAATTAGCAGTTTTATTCAGAGAAGTAAAAATCCAGAATGAAGTTTATTTGCTGCTGCAGCAACAATACTATAAAGAAAAGATACAGGAAAATCGGGACCTGCCTACTGTAGAAATTCTTGATGAGGCTATCCCCCCACATAAGCCTTCTTCACCCCGACTAATATATTCGACCTTCTTTGGCGGAATTTTTATATTTCTGCTTACATCTTTAGTGTTCATAATAAAAGACAGAAAATTTTATACTCGGCTTAGAGGGACAAAAAAAGTTGAATAAAAAAACTGCTGTCGTTACAGGAGGAGCAGGCTTTCTTGGTTCGCATATCTGCGATAGATTAATTAATGAAGGTTACAAAGTCATTTGTATTGACAATCTGATAACCGGTAATCCGGATAACATAGCACACCTGATTGGCAGCGATGATTTTTCATTTATAAAACATGATGTTACAAATTTCATTCATGTGCCCGGTAAAGTAGATTTTATTCTTCATTTTGCATCTCCTGCAAGCCCGATAGATTATCTTCAGCTTCCGATTCAAACATTAAAAGTCGGATCACTCGGAACTCACAAAGCATTGGGATTAGCAAAAGAGAAAAATGCCAGGTTTTTACTCGCATCAACCTCAGAAGTCTATGGAGATCCAACCGTGCATCCCCAAAGCGAAAATTATTGGGGAAATGTAAATCCAATTGGACCACGCGGCGTTTATGATGAAGCTAAACGATTTGCAGAAGCAATTACAATGGCATATCATCGTTACCATAAAATTGAAACACGGATTGCACGAATTTTCAACACTTATGGACCGAGAATGAGACTGAATGACGGTCGTGCATTACCGGCATTTATCGGACAGGCGTTGAGAGGAGATAATCTCACAGTATTCGGAGATGGTTCACAGACCCGCAGTTTCTGTTTTGTTTCTGACTTGGTTGACGGTATTTACAAACTTCTTCTATCAGACGAAGTGGAACCGGTTAACATTGGCAATCCTGATGAAATCACCATTAAACAATTTGCCGAGGAAGTTATACAGTTAACAGGTTCAAACAGTAAAATTGTGTACAAAGAATTACCAACAGATGATCCGAAGATACGACAGCCTGATATTTCGAAAGCAAAAAGAATTTTTGGCTGGGAAGCTAAGATAAGCAGACATGAAGGATTGTATAGAACGATTGAATTTTTTAAAGATATTTCAAAATGAAAAAAAATAAATAAGAGGGTGATTTTATGTGTCCACTCTGTTTCTCAAAGAATTTTGAGTTAATCGGGAAACCGGAAGTAAGTAATGTAGCACGGCAAGTATTAAAAAGTGAGTATTACGTGGCGCAGTGTATTTACCGCAACTATTACTTTGTTTCCCCGAGCCTAAAATTATCACCTGAACAATGGGCAGTATTATATAATGAGGAATATTTTCCTATTATGACTAAAAGACATATAAACTCGCGTAAAAAAGACATTGTAAAACGTTTAACAACAATAAGCAGGTTTCTGAAGCAAAATTCTAAGAAGTTTCTTGATATCGGGTGTGGTGAAGGTTACATGTTATTAGAAACCATTAAAAGAGGATGGGAAGTGACGGGAATAGATATTGTCGATAACAGGAGAACAGAAGTAAAAATATCGGGAATTAATTTTATAAAAAGTGATTTATTAAGCCTCAAATTACCTTCAGATTTTTATGACATAATCTACATTGATTCCGTTCTTGAACATGTTGTCAATCCCGCAGAGTATTTATCCGAAGTTAAACGGATTTTAAAACCTGGTGGTATTGTTTACATTGGTGTTCCTAACGAAGATTGTTTATTTAATACTTTTCGTAGTTTAATCTTTAAATTAATTCGAAAAAATATTTGCGCAAAAATCAAACCTTTTAAACAACCATATCATGTTGGTGGATTTAATAATAGGTCATTAAAATTTGCAATCAAACAAAATGATTTTGAAATTTTAATTCAAAGAAATTTCGCTGGCAGATTAAGATTTTTGAATTATAAATTCTTATCTGGTAATTTCTTTATAGCTTTATCCATCGAACCCATTTCCCTTTTATCGATTCCCCTTAGAAGAGAGGACTATTTGGAAATCTATGTTCGCAAACAATAAATTAGCGATCCATTTTTCGGTTTTGACTCTAAAAACACAGTGCGATGAAAACTAAATTTACTTCAACGATTGCCGGAGGGGCCATTCTTATTACTGTTATAGGTATAATCGGAAAAGGATTAGGTTTTTTTCGTGAAGTATTGAACGCTGCTTACTTTGGATTAAGTGATGCCTACGAGATTTATCTTGTTGCTGCTATTCTCCCATTGACAATCAATACAATTATTCTTTATTTCTCCCAGAATTACTTTATCCCGGTATATAAAAAAATTATTTCTTCTGACTCACAAAAGGCAGTAGATTTTATTGAGAACTCTCTTGGAATTTTTATTGTACTCTCTGTAATCCTGAGTACAATTCTTTATTTTTCTGCATCATTCCTGACAAAATTATATATCTTTTCGTACGACACCATAGTAATTGAGAAAGCAAATTTGATTTTCAGAATTTGTCTTCTAACTATCCCGATGAATGCTATAAGCTCTGTATTATCAGCATACCTGCAAGCTGAAAGAAAATTTGATAAACCTGCTCATTCGCATTTGCTGCTTAACATTACTTTGATAATACTTATACCGCTATTCGCTTCTCAATGGGGTGTATATGTTTTACCGATTGGCATAGTTGCCGGATATCTGCTGCAGGTTATATATCTTTTTAAAATGCTTGGGTTAAAAGTTTCCCCGATTAACTTTTTCAGGTTTTCCTTTAAAAAATTGAAGGAGGCTGCTGTACCGTTTTTATTGATTACCTTTTTAATAGAAATAATAAGTCAGGTTCATATACTTGCTGACAGATTTCTTTATGAAAGGGTTGAAAGCGGGGGAATAGCCGCTCTTAACTACGCAAACCACGTTTTTGTATTACCAATTATTCTGGTATCTATGGCATTGACAACAACTATTTTCCCTGACCTGACAGAACTTGTACAGAGTAATAATAAAGTTGATCTTAAGAAAAAGTTATCAAAAGCTTTTTCTGTTAATCTAGCGATATTTGTTCCCGTTAGCATCATCTTTATTTTCTCGGGGGATTCTATCATAAAACTTTTTTTCATGCGCGGAGCTTTTACCGCCCAGGATTCTTTGTTAACATACAACGTGTTTCAATTATATTCTTTAAGCCTTATTTTTTATTCAGTATATGCGTTGCTGAATAAAATTTTCTATAGTGCGCTGCTGGTTAAAGAATTGTTATTGTTAATCATATCGGGGGCAATTATTAAAGTAGTGTTAAATTTATTATTGGTTAATTCACTCGGGCAAAACGGTTTAGCGCTTAGTTCCACCATAACTTATATATATTATTGCATTACCAGCCTTTTGTTTATTTCATTTAAATTAGAAATCAATATTACGGGTGAGTATTTCAAATCGGGGCTGTATTATATATTAAATGGTATATTTTGTCTTCTTGTTGTAGAAATTATCGTAACAATTTTTCAATTTCCTGCTGCGATTTACTATTTTATGAAAATTGGACTTTTATTTTTTATGTTTGCTGTTAACCTGTATATATTAAATGATCCGGTACTAAAAACAATACAGGAAACATATCAGAATTATGTAAATTCAAAAGCAAACTGATATATTTTACATCAATTTAAAAAATTTTTTAGTATGAATATTGTTAAGGAAATGACAACGAATTGGGATCAGATGGCTAAGGAAGACCCTCTGTGGTTAATCTGCACTGATCCGGATAAAAAGAATAATAAGTGGGATATTGATGAGTTTTTTATGACTGGAAAGCGTGAAATCTCCGTTATCGCAAAATATTTAAAAGAGATTAAATCCGAACCGGACTATTCCGGACATGCACTAGATTTTGGATGCGGAGTGGGAAGACTTTCTCAGGCGCTTGCAGAAAAATTTAATTTAGTTACCGGTATTGATATATCAAGGGAGATGATAAACAGAGCAAATACTTTCAACAAATATCCGGATAAGTGCCGCTATTTATTGAATGATGCTGTTAATTTAGCTGTCTTTAACGATAATACTTTTGATTTTATATATTCAAGCATTGTATTGCAGCATGTTCCCAGAGGATTAATAAGCGGATATCTGACTGAATTCGGGCGTGTAATTAAGCCGGGCGGAATAATACTGATTCAATTACCGGATAGATTTAAAACAGCATCCTTAATGATTCGAATTCAGGAAAGACTTCAGTTAAGAATCAGGCTGAAAAAGTTTATAAGATTTGTTACAGGTGAAACAGGATTAAATTATATTGAAGTAAACAGATTCCCGGAACAATCAATCAGAAAAATCTTCTGTGAACCGCTGTTTGAAATTAAAGATGTAAAACTCACTAATTCCCTCGAACCGGATTTTAATGGGAATTTGAGATATCTGGATACAGAGCCTGTTATTGGATTTGTAAGTAAGCAATATTGTATTATAAAAAACTAAACCCCTCCTTTTAGAGACTTATGTCATTTGGTATAGAATCAACGCTCTCACAACACTCTGTTTTATATAAGATAACCGTTGTAATCATTAATACATTAATTTACATAAGAAGATATTTCGCAAAAATATTATCTGTACAATCTGATACGCTGGTGATAGTTGCACTACATAAGTTGGGGGATACCATTTTTACCATTCCGGCTATAAAGTTAATTATAAATGATGTTCATCTTTCGGTTACCATCGTGTGTTTTGAGGAAAGCAGATATTTATATGAACTTGTTTTTAAGAATGTCAATATTATTACATTAAATAAAAATGATTTTTTATTTAACCAAAGAATTGCAAAATTATCAGCGAATAAAAAAGTTAAAACTCTTAAACCTAAATTAATTTTCGATCTAACAGGAGTAATGACTTCTGCAACTTTAATATATAATACCGGGGCAGAAAAAATTATTGGATTTAACAGGCCATTTTTCAGAGCAATTTACACTCACTTCCGGGAAATAAAAGACATAAAACATTCAATTGATATATACCTTCAGGCGATTTCATCATACCTAAAATTTGAACCAGGTGAAGTAGAAACATCAGTTGCGATACAAAAATCAACTTACGGTGTAATAGGTATTTGTCCTTTTGCCGGTTGGGCTGCAAAAGAGTGGGGTATAAAAAATTTTATTTCTTTGGCAATCTATCTTAACAATAAATACAAAGTAAAGATTATAGTTCCGGCAGCTCAGATTGCTGATGATATCAGAAATGAACTCGTTTTTAATAATATCACATATGTAGAAACTAAAACAGTTGCTGAATTGATTAATCAATTAGCCAGCACATCGCTCATTATCGGTAATGACTCCGGTCCGATTCATATTGCATCGTTATTCGGAATACCGACATTTACGATTTACGGACCAACCAATCCGGCTTTTCATTTACCATTTGGCAAACATCATCAAGCTGTCCAAAAAAAGATTAAATGTTCTCCTTCTGATTCGGACAGATTTTGTTTTACAAATGCAGGTATAAATGGTTGTCCCTCAAATGAATGTTTAAAGACTCTTACTGTTGGTGAGGTCATTTCTGAACTAAAAAAGTTTATCGAATATTTAAACCTGAGCGAAGATTCGGTCGAGCCAGATAAATGAATTTAATAGCAAGCAAATATGAAAATAAGAGGCAATGGATATTGGTAATCCCAATTGTTTTATTAATACCAGTATTACTTATGCAAGATTATTTGATTTTCATGATTATTGCACTTTTGTACCTGTTTGTGGCAATAACTTTGGGCAGAAAATTTGTTCTTTTTATGGTAATCGTCAGTTACCTTACGCTAGTGGGTGATGTTATAGCTGATTACAGACTATATGTGCATTTAGTTAACATTTCACTTCTTATATACTTCTTTTTACAGGAGTATGGATTAAAATTTTCAGATTATCCATCAGTACCAACCCCAATTATAATTTTTGTTGTTTTGCTGCTATGTGTAATGTCAATATCTTCAATATTCTCAGATTACTTGATAACGGGATTGACTCGAATCATCAGATCATCTTACTTTCTTTTAATAGTGTATCTCTTCTTCTCCTTAATTAAAAGTGAAGAAGAAATATGGTTTTATATTAAGACAATACTTTTTACTGGAGTTGTGATGGCTTTTAGCACATTTTATGAACTGAGTAAAATTCAGTTTGATTTTTTGACTTTTCAAGTTGACAAACAATTTCGATCCAGTGGATTCATTTCGAATGTTAATGCAATGGCAGGATTTTTTGCAGTTTCGATCCCGCTAGCGATCTCCCTTTTGTTCATTGAAAGGTTTAGCGCTTATAAAAAACTTATCCTTGGTTTAATCGTTATTTACTTTTTAGGTTTAACTATAACTGTTTCGAGATCAGGTTTTTTATCTGTTTTTATAAGCCTCGCAATCATTCTTTATATACTGAAAAGAGGCTATTTTAAAAACATGCTTGTCTCTGTTCTCGGTTTGGTAATAATTCTATTTACTTTACCGGGTTTCACTGAAACATTTTTTGAACTAACCAGAATAAAAGCAGGTTTAAGCATGCGGGATCATTACTGGAATATGTCACTGGATATGATTAGCAACAATTTCTTGATAGGTGTAGGGCCCGGATCTTGGGGGAATTTCATGTTTGATTATTTACCTGTTTCGCTCGAATCTGTTGAAGGACAACTTATCCTATACGGTTATACAATTACCCAAGGGGCAAATGCCGCACACAATATGTATCTTGTTTTTTTCTCTGAAATGGGAATATTTGGTTTAATTATTTTTTTTATTTTTATCTATACCATTTATTATATGACGGTTAAAATTGTTAAAGAAAAAAAGAGCATCGTTCAATCAAAATTTGTTTTAATAGTCGGCATTTCAGCAGTAGCAACCGGAATGTTTGTGCGGGGTTTCTTCGATTCCGTTAACTTATTCACATTTGGATGGATATCAATTGATCTTCCTTTTTGGTTCTTAATTATTATTCTATCATATTATTACAAGAATGAAGTGAAAGGAGTAAAAGAAAAAAATAAGCAAGTGATATGAAGATGTGTAAATATTATTATGGGATTGCCAAATTATTTTTCGAATGACTACTGTGTAAAATTTTTCAGTAAAAATCTCAAAATGGAGAGTAATTAGATGATCAATTTGAATCATTTTTTTAATAAAGCGATAGTGTTTTTTAATCCTCAGAAAGCAACGTATTGGCATACAATAACCAGGAATACGATAGTTTCAAAGCCGACGGAATTGGGCAGATATTATTTGGACTTTGAATCGAAGCTGAACTATCCCGAGCGAATGGATGCATCCGGTATTCCTTTATGGAAAACCGGAGATGAGTCCTACTTCTATCATCCGATCGTAATTTGTCAGTATGCGCTTGGCATTTTCGAGCATTTATATCAGTCTGGATTTAATAATGAAAAACTAGAAAAAGACTTTTTTGTTCAAGCTGATTGGCTTGTTGAAAATGCAATTGACAATGGAATTGGCAAAGTTTGGTATGTAGGTTATAACATTCCGGAATACGGGCTATTTAAGCCATGGTATTCTGCATTATCACAAGGTGAGGCGGTTTCCGTCCTCACAAGAGCATACTTGATCTCAAAAAATGAAAATTACCTGAGTGTAGCAGAAGATGCAATAAATCCATTCAATGTTTCAGTTCAACAGGGTGGGCTGTTAAATCACTTTAAATCTTTGCCAATTTATGAAGAGTATCCATCTCCATTCAGACCTGTGGGAGCGCTTTGCGGATTTATGTTCGTATTGTTTGGGTTATATGATCTTATTCTGACAAATAACAACAAACTAGCTTCAGAACTATTTAAAAGTGGGATAAACTCTTTAAAGGAACTTTTGAAATTTTATGATTTGGGGTATTGGAGTAAATATTACATTTTTGACTATCCCAAAAACTATGCTGCTTCATTTACATATCATTCCTTGCATTTTGAACAGTTGAAAGCATTGTATATACTCTCAGAAGAAAAAACATTCAGAGAATATTCTGAAAAGTGGGAATCTTATTCAAAAAATTCCTTTTTTAAATTGAGGACACTATTAAAAAAAATATTATACGCCAAAACATTAAAATAATGTCCTCAGATCATTTAATTCGCTATTGTTTGTAGAATTAATGATAAATTTAAATTTTAATTTTTGAATAGCTGCAGATGAAAATATTAATTTTAGGCGACGCATCTAATCCGCACATTATCAAATGGGCAAATGGGCTAAAGTCAATTGGTATTGATGTGATTATTTTTAGTATCGAAAGATTCAGTAAAAGGGATTTTACCGAGGGAATCCAAATTTATGGGACGAAATGGTTCACGAATATCAAGCTAAAGAAAAATGGCTCTTTTGCAAAAATATTATATCTGGTAAGCATTTATCAAATCAAGTCAATAATTAACCAAAGCAAACCGGATATACTTCATGCCCACTATGCGTCAAGTTATGGGCTGTTAGGGGCACTTGTAGGTTTTCGTCCACTTATCATCTCTGTGTGGGGTGGGGATGTAATAAGTTTTCCAACGGTATCCTCGCTTCATTCAGCGGTATTTAGGTTCAATTTGAGTAAAGCAGATAAAATTTTGACTACCAGCAGGTACTTATCCAATTTACTAAAAAAATATACACCTAAAGATATTGATATTACTCCATTTGGTATTGATACTTCGATCTTTAGACCTGATTCGAAACTAAATCTATTTCACGACAATGCTTCCATCGTAATAGGCACAGTAAAAGGATTAGAATGGTACTATGGCATCGAATATTTAATTGAGGCTTTCCAATTGGTTCTGAAACGGTTACCTCAAAAAAAACTGAAGTTACTTATTGTTGGGGGAGGGGCACTGGAAAAGAAAATAAAGGACTTAATTAAAGAGTTGAATTTAGAAGAACATGTCCTGTTGACAGGCAAAAAAAAATATCACGAGATTCAGAAATATCACAATTCAATAGATATATTTGTTGCAGTATCTGTTTACCAGGAAAGTTTTGGCGTAGCTGTAATTGAAGCCTCAGCCTGTGAGAAGCCCGTGATAATTTCCCGCGTTGGAGGTATGGTTGAAGTGGTGGAAGAAAATGTAACGGGATTTGTTGTTTCACCCAAAAATTCTATTGAAACCGCCGAGAAAATTATTGAATTAGTTTTAAATAAGAGTTTAAGAGTAGGTATGGGAAAAGCAGGCAGAAAATTTGTAGAACAGCACTTTTCTTTTAAAAGCTCTTTAACTAAGATGATAAGCATATATAAACAGGTTTTAAAGCAGCATTAATTGTTAAAGACTTTGCTTTCGTTATACTTAATGCATTTAAATAAATTTTATAAACAATAAACCGTAAATTAAAATGGAGAGTTAATGAGAGAACGATTATTAAATTTTCTTGTTTGCCCGATTACCGGATCACCCCTGAGACTTTTAATCTGGGAGGAAAGACCGAATAAAATAAGTGAGCACAATAAAATAAAACTGGAAGCCCTGGGGCTGAGCATTAATCTTTTTGAAAAGGAAATTACCAGCGGTGCATTAATAAATGATTCAGAAAATATATTTTACCCGATTTATAAAGGTATACCAAGAATGCTGACATATTCTTGTGGGGTTTTTGAGGATTTTAAAAAAGAATTTCACAAAAAAATTAAAATGGAATTGGATGGTTTTAATCTGCCTGATTTACAAGCCCCCATTGGTGAAAAATCGGTGATTAAAAGCTTCTCGAAGGAATGGCTCGATTACGATTGGAATCCTGAGAAGTATTGGCGCATAAATTCTGAGGAAATGTATCGAACTATACGATTTATGTTAGATTTGGAAAACAAAAGTGTAGAGAATAAATCTGTTTTAGAAGTCGGAATCGGTATTGGCGGAATTGCGAATTCTGTGTGCGAAAATGATGGATGTGAATTAGTAGGGATAGATTTAAGTTATGCAGTTGACGGAGCCTATAAAAATTTTGGCTCTAATATTTTTTTCCATATAGTTCAGGCATCAGCATTTAACCTTCCATTTAAAGAAAACAGTTTTTACTACGTATACAGCCATGGTGTATTGCACCATTCTTCTGATCCTAAAACCTGCTTTCAGAACGTTAGTAAACTTGTAAAAGCATCAGGTTTTTTATACGTTTGGTTGTATAGTGATACTAGTGAAAATAGAAACCTTTTAAGAAGGTTATTGATGGTATTGGAAAAAATGTTGCGCCCAATAATATGGCGGCTTCCGCAAACTATTCAAAATTTAGCATTATTCCCATTATCACTTCTCTATTTAATTCATCAGAATTTATATCAGAGGTTAAGAGCCAAAAACATGGTTAATTTTTCTTTCAGAGAAGCATACCATGCAGCTAGAGATAGGTTTACTCCGCGCTATGCATACCGTTTTTCAGAAGACGAGCTTGCTGAATGGTTTACATTAGCCGGGTACAATAATCTGCTTCTGTCCAGTAAAAGAACACCATCTAACCTAATCATTCATGAATTTTGTTTAGCAACATCAATCATAGGAGAAAAGAAATCTTAAACTGCTTGCAATCTGACCAAATTTTAAACATCTGTATTAAAGTGTTATTTAATATATAGGGAATCAATAAATGTGTGGAATATTCGGCTCAATATGTTTTGATACAACTTTTTCCAGAGAAGACTATTCAAAATTTGTAAACGCAACCAATAAGGTTTCATATCGCGGTCCCGATGGGTACGGTTTCAAGTGTTTTAACCTTTTCAATCAGGTTGATACCGAAGAAAGTTTTAACATTTTTTTAGGGCATAGAAGACTTTCAATAATTGATTTGAGCGCAAGTGCTGCGCAACCGATGGTAAGCAACGGTAATTTTATTATTTATAATGGTGAAATATTTAATTATGTTGAGCTAAAAAATGAACTGATTAGTCGGGGAGTAAGATTTGACACTTCAAGTGACACAGAAGTGATTCTGAAAGTCTATGAAAACTACGGAACATTAGGATTCGAAAAGCTGAATGGAATGTGGGCATTCATAATTCTTGATACCTCAAAAAAGAAATTAATTTTAAGCCGCGATAGATTCTCAATAAAACCGTTATACTGGCTAAAACAAGGAAAAAAGTATTATTTTGCAAGTGAAATAAAACAACTGCTGGATTTTCTGTCCTCCAAATCCCTCAACAAAACAGTTATGAGCAGATTATTGTATCAGGGTATACTTGATATGGATAATCAGACATTTTATGAAGGTATCGAATCGTTAGAGTCGAAACACAATTACATTATAAATATTAGAACTGGAGAGATACAAAAAGAAAGATACTGGAATTATAACCGATTCCAGATTGATAAGAGTGATGCTATTGGACATTTTAAAGAATTGTTTTACGACAGTGTGAGAATTCGTTTGCGTAGCGATGTGGAATTAGGTGGTATGCTGAGTGGCGGACTGGATTCCTCCGCGATTTCATTAATTAGCAAAAATATACTGGGGGATAGTTTTAAAACCTATACCGTTGTATCAAACAATCAAAAGTACAGCGAGGAAAAATATTCTGATATACTTGTAAAAAATCTTAATCTAAAAAACGAAAAATTGTTTATTTCTTCTGATGAGGTAATAAAAAATATTAATAAAGCTATCAGGCAGCAAGATGAACCATTCATTAATTTTATAGTTGTTGCGAATTACTCAATACTCCAAAAAATCAAAAAAGAAACAGATATAACCGTTGTATTAAATGGGCAAGGCGGAGACGAAGTGCTTGCGGGTTATCTGAGATTTTACTTCTTCTACCTCAAATATCTTTTAAAAGAACGGAATTACCCGACACTTATATTCGAAATATTAGGGGCACTTCTCAATAGAACAATACTTTATCAGTGGAATATAGCGGGTGCAAAAAGATACCTGCCCTCCTTGATGACGAAAGAAATTAAATTTATTCGTATTAATAAATGTATTGAGAATACTTTCAGATTTAAAGATATGTTTGAAACACAACAAGTTAACATTGATAATTATTCTATCCCAATTCATACGCGGTATGAAGATAGAAATTCTATGGCCCATTCCTTGGAGATAAGACTACCATTTCTTGATCATCGCCTTATTGAGTTTGCTTTGAGTGTGCCAACAAGTCTGAAAATAAATAAAGGATGGAACAAGTATATTCTGAGAAAATCACTGCCAGAACTACCCAGGCAAATTCGCTGGCGGAGGGATAAGAAAGGTTTCATTCTTCCAGAGGCTTTGTGGTTAAAGAAAGATTTTTTTAATGATATTGTTAAATCCTTTCAATGCTCAAAGCTCGATGAGTATGGCATAATTAACAGTAATCTTTTTTTAGACTACTACCATTCATATCTTGCGGGCAATAAGAAGATTCATAATTTCGATATTTCAAGAGTTTATATTGCTGAAAAGTGGATGCAAGAATGTTTCTGATTAATATTAACAATCGAATTAAGATTTTAAAAGTTCCTTTACCGAACAAGCTCTAAAATACCTGAAGCTTTTTTCAACAATCTGTTTTTGGGAGCAATTTTTAAGATAATACTTAATATTATACGGATGAAATTTTTTAGAGGAAGTAGTACAGGATTTAATTCGAATACTCTTATAACAGGGATAGGTTCAAAGCCAGATTGAACTTTGAAGTTGTGAAGCCCTTCCCTGGATGTTTTCTCTTGAATTGAACTTAAACCATAATCTACAGTATCGAATTTTTCTTTCGTTAAATAATGTTCTAGTACAAAATGCACCAGTAGGTTATTTGGTTTCAGGATCTTGTGTTCGTTTGTTGAAAAGGTGCCCTGAATTATTACATAGTTTTCGATAATTATAAGGCTTAAAAAAGCTATTAATTTATCTTCATACCACGCAGCAACAAATTTGTGTGCTGAATTTTTAGCAAATAGTGAAAATCTTTTATTAAAACTTTCTTGATCATAATCAGATAACCCAACTTTTTTTCTTGTATCAGAATAAGCTCTGAATCCTTCAGCTGAAATCTCTTCTGGTTTAGCAAATCCATATTTCAATTTTCGATGCGCTAAACGAATATTTCTTCTGGTACTGCTGCTTGATAGTTTATCTATACTATATTCCTGATCTCTACAAACATAAAGTATAGAATTTGATTTATTCTCGTTCTCTGGTAGTACAATATAACTTATAACCAAACAAAAAATATTTTTAAAGACTTTTTTTATCTCATGTCTGGAAGGTTTTTCGATGTTAAATTCAGGGAATCTGATAACTGATCCAAATTCATGTCTGATCCAGAGGTATTCCCCATCTCCAATTAAACAAGTAATATTGTTCTTTTTGGTTTCAGAATAATAGCTTAAAAGGTTAATTTTTTCTATGTTGGTTTGTGAAAAGTCAGGCTTTGAAATATTCATCTGAAAAAATATTTAGTCAGGTTATTAGTAAAACAATAATACTGTAATCTAACATTTTAAATGCTAAATTTTATATAAATTTAAAATAATATTTTGAATTATGATGATCATCAGAAAATTAACGCCGGGAGATTTAGCCGAACTATCCTCCCTTCACAAGAACGTTTTTGATAGAAAACTTTTTTCTGTAAACTATCCGTTAAAATATCTAAATATATATTTTGAGTATTTATTAAAGATGAATGAATATTGCTACGCTGCATTGGAAGAAAATAAACACCTGATTGGATATTTAATAGGTGGATTCAAAACTCAGGAGGCGGTTGATTTATTTACTAAACAATATAAGCATATAGTTTTTTTTAATATGTTGAAACATCCTCTATTATCGGTCAAAGGTCTTCTTAAATTTATCAAACGTATCTTTCATAAAAACAAAAAATCACGATCAGATTTACAATTGTTTTTAATCGGCGTTTCACCTTTTATTACTCAGAAAGGAGCTGGGAGTAAATTATTGGAAAAATTTGAACATGATATTAAAAATGACGGTTACTCTCAATTTGGATTGTATGTACATACATGGAATAAAGAAGCTATAACCTTTTATGAGAAAAAAGGATTTGAACCGGAATTTAAGAGTAATGATCTTCTTTATATGGTGAAAGCTGTAAAATGAAATCCATAACAAACGCTGATGGTATAAAAATGCTATCAGTTATATGCCCGGTATTTAATGAAGAAGCGTACATTGAAAATGTTCTAACATTTTTTATTGAATCAAAACCTGATAATAAAGAACTCCTTGTAATAGATGGCGGTTCAACGGATAAAACTATTGACATTGTGAAAAAATGGAGTGAGAAGTATACGAATATTCGTTTGTTGTTTAATCCGAATAAATACGTTCCCTACGCGTTGAATATCGGAATTAAAAACAGTACTGGAGATCCTATTATAAGACTTGATGCACATACGGTATATTCGAACGATTATTTTGAGAAAATACTTGGGGTCTTTGATGAAACCGGAGCTGATATAGTAGGCGGACATATGAACAAAGCGGGAAAAACTATTCTTCAGGAAGTTATTGCTTACTGTACCTCAAGTGTATTTGGAATAGGAGATAGTAAAATTCATGATCTGAGTTTTAGCGGGTTTACTAATCATGTTTATCTTGGTGCATGGAAAAGAGAAATATTCGATCAGATAGGATGTTTTGATCAGGAAATGAAGCGGAATCAGGATGATGAGTTTCATTACAGAGCAAATCTAAACGGCAAAAAAATATTTTTAAGTAACAAAATTAAATCAACTTATTTTCCCCGATCAACGGTTTGGAAACTTTTTAAACAGTATTTCCAATACGGATTCTATAAACCACTTGTTTTGAGAAAGTTAAAAAAAATTGTTCAAGTGAGACATATCATCCCGGCACTTTTTGTCATCTACCTGATTACTCTGCCACTTTATCCGGTTATTTATTTATTTATACCTCTAATTATCTATCTTGTTCTGTCAATTTATTTTTCAACGCGCAGAAAGCAAAGCCTCATCGAAATAATTGCCTCACCAATTATATATTTTATATTGCACTTTGCGTATGGAAGTGGTTTTATTATTGGGTCGCTTAAACTGATTTTCGAGGGTCAAAGCCAAAAAAGTTTTTATTGAATCGATTTTCGGCTAAATGTGAAATAAAATATTTGGAAATTACTTTCTAAAATTATAATTTTAGGCTCACAATAAGCAGATTATGAATAAAGATTTTCTTCTTTTCCATAAGCCATTTATTTCTGACGAGGAAGTCAACGAGATAGTTGATACGCTACGTTCCGGTTGGTTAAGTATGGGTCCAAAGACCATCCGGTTCGAACAGGAGTTCAATGCATATATCGGCGCCAGAAGGTCTGTAGCTGTAAGTTCGTGGACTGCAGCAGGACATCTCGTACTAGAAGCATTCGGGCTAAAAGCAGGTGATGAAGTAATTGTTCCGACAATGACTTTTCCCGCCACAGCCGAAATCGTATGTTACTTTGGGGCAAAGCCTGTAATAGTGGACGTAGATGAGGATACTTTAAACATATCTCTTGATGCAATTGAGAAAGCATTAACACCCAAAACCAAAGCGATTATCCCGGTCCATTATGGCGGTCAGCCTTGCGATATGGATGAGATTCTTGAATTTGCTAAAATTCACAATCTCAGGGTTTTGGAAGATGCTGCTCATTCTCTCCCCGCTATTTATAAAGGGAAAAAGATAGGTACAATTTCGGAGGTAACCTGCTTCAGCTTCTATGCAACAAAAACTCTCTCCACCGGCGAAGGAGGGATGATCTGTACAAGCAATGATGAAATAGTAGAAAGATGTACCATCATGCGGTTGCATGGTATCAACAAAGATGCCTGGAAAAGGTATAGTGAATCAGGTTCGTGGCATTACGAGGTGGTTGCCCCGGGCTATAAGTATAACTTCACAGATTTACAAGCTTCTCTGGGGCTGCCGCAATTAAAAAAAGTTGATGCAATGTGGCAGCATAGAATGAAAATAGCTGCTATCTACACTGAAGCATTAAAAAATAACGAATACATTACTCTTCATACAATTAAAAATGATCGGGAGCCATCATGGCACCTTTACCCGATCAGACTAAATCTCGAAAAACTTACTATCAACCGCGCACAATTTATCGAAGAAATGAAAAAATTTAACGTTGGTGCTGGTGTACATTTTATGCCGGTACACCAACATCGTTTTTATCGTGAAACATTCAGTTTTGATGACAAAGATTTTCCTGTTGCTGTGCAGTCATTTCCAAGATTGGTTTCTTTGCCGATTTATCCTGGTATGAGCGATGCAAGTATATACCGGGTATTGGAAGTGGTTAATGATCTTCTTAATAAATACAAACGCTAAAATATCCTTACATGGGAAAACAGAGTAGCCTGGTAAAGCGATTTACTGACATTTTTTGCAGTCTTGTCGCTCTCATCTTAACTGCACCATTTATGATCGTTGCAGGTATTGCAGTTAAACTCGATTCTAAAGGACCAGCTTTATTTATACATGAAAGAACAGGCTATAAAGGTAAAAATTTTAAAATGTTTAAATTCAGAGGGATGATTAACAATGCACTCGCTCACGGCCCGGAACTCACTCAGGTGAATGATCCAAGAATTACAAAAGTAGGAAAGTTTTTAAGAAGAACCAGCCTTGATGAACTACCGCAATTCATAAATGTTCTGCTTGGCGATATGAGCCTTGTCGGTCCTCGTCCGGAAATGACTACCATTACTGCAAGATATACAGAGGAACAAAAAGCAGTATTTAATTTCAAACCAGGGATTACCGGTATATCCCAGGTAAATGGAAGACAAATGCTTACACCTGAAAAAAGGGTTAAAATGGAGTGTGAGTATTATTCTAAAGCGACCTTTTGGACTGACTTGAAAATTATTGGAAAAACTATTAAAGTTGTTCTGAACAATTCAGGTAATATTTAGTATGAAGCAGAAGAATTCAATTTACTCATCTTTTCGTGTTTTGCCTATCGAATAATTTTACTTACCGATTTATCACGCATTTAGAAGTTGTTTTTCTGGATAAATTTTAACCTTTTTCTGTTGGCTTGATATATTGTAATTTAAAAACAATCAATTTCATCAAAGAAAAATTTCGGGATTAGTTATGATTAAAAATGTTTTTATTATAATCAGTTTGACATTAATCTTACTTACAACTATTCATTCACAATCCTACCAAATTATTGAGTCCAATCAAAATTATATTAAAATTGAATTTAATTTTTCAAGCGGGTATGAAATTACCGATACTATTTTTAATGGTGTCAATTATACGATTATAAGGGAACAAAATTATTCATGGAGAGACCCGGGTGAACCCTGGCTTCCAAACTACAATTTAAATCTGGCAGCACCTTTTAATGCCGAGCCCAAAATCAGAGTGTTAAGTATTGATTCTGAAGTAATCCCGAACAGACTTGTGCCTCCATTCCCGCTTTCTGATCCGCTGTTTGATCCTTATGATCCCGGCATAGTGGATGAGAATATATATTATAATAATTCTAACTTTCCCAATCAGCCAGTCCTTTTTAAGGAAGATCACGTAATGAGGTACGCAAAAATTTATCCGATTTCTGCATCACCATTTCAATACAACCCGGTAAGAAGAGAACTGGTTCGCAATAAAAGAATTTTAATTCAAATTGATTATAACCAAAAAACCCACGGTAGTGAAGAATACTATTACATTGAAGACCCGTTTACGAATAATTTTCTTAAAGATGTCGTTATAAATTATAACCAGGCTTTAAACTGGACTGCAAAAAAACTTGCCCCTGAATTACGTTCAGGAGATTACTGGTATGATCCGAATAAAAATTATTTCAGAATATTTGTAAAGCAGAAAGGCGTATATCGGGTAACTTTTCAGCAGCTTATAAATGCCGGTGTGCCGTTAGGTACCGGCGTTGAGAGTAATAAGCTCGTTCTCTATAATGATGGCGAACTTGTTCCGATTGATGTTGTTGATGGAGGGGATGGCATATTTAATTCCGGTGATTACTTCCAATTCGTTGGTTATCCTCCAAGCCCATCGCCTTATGCTAAAATGAATCTGTATAACAATACAAATGTTTACTGGTTTTCCTACCAGTCAGAACAACTGCAGGGGAGATATATTCTAACAGATGGTGAACCGGTTTACCAGCCCTTTCCAAATTTTTCAAGAACATTTAATTCAACGCCAGAACTTCTGCATTTTGAAAAAGACTCTATTTATGAAAGACTTGGCTATGCAGGCGATGATAAACGAGATTTCTGGTTTTGGGGTAAAGCTTCGGCACTAAACGGGCAGTCAATTGGGGGTTTTGAGCATCTGTTCTCTGAGTTACCAAAATTTAATTTTGACTCAAATTGGGTTACTCTTCGTGTTAATCTGCACGGTATGATTAATAGTCCCTATTGTTATCTGGATAATAAAGTTCATATTGAATTAACCGGCCAACATTTGGGTACTGTTCATTGGGAAGGTCAAAGTATAGCTACGTTTGAAAGAAGGTTGTATATATCTGAGGATAGCATCAGAATTTATCCCACGGGAAACGCTCTTCGCGTATTTAATTATGGCGATGCTTGCCCGAACATGAATAACGGTGAGGTTCGGATAAATTGGTTTCAATTTGAATATTGGAAGGTATTAAGAACAAATGGGAATAATTTCACATTTAGAGCAGTTGCGAATCAACCATCAATTAGCAGGTTTTGGATGTCACTGTGGCAGCGGGATAATATGAAAATTTACATTCCCAGCCGTTCAAAGATGATCGATAATCCCGAACTCAGGAATGATCAGTATAATTCTGCCCTGTTTATAGATACAACCTGGAATGATGCTAATGCAGAATATTTTTGTGTCGCTTCAGATTATTTTTTGACAGTCGACTCTATCAGGCAGCATTTCTCCTCAGACCTGAGAAATCTGAGTAATGGTGCTGATTATATAATTATAACTCATCCGGATTTTACTTCTGAGGCAGAAAGATTGGCAAATTTCAGAAGTTCGAATTTCCCTGATACATTAATTCCTAATCCAAGGATTAAAGTAGTCGATGTTTTTGATATTTACAATGAATTCACTTATGGGTTGGTAGACCCATTTTCAATCAGAGAATTTGTAAAATATGCATTTGAAAACTGGCAGAGCCCGGCTCCGTCATATATAGTTCTTATGGGAGATATGAGTCACGATTACAGGGATATAAGGGCAACCAGCAGGAAGAATTTTATTCCTTCCATTCAATACTTTTCCTGGTTATATGGTATTGCTGCAAGTGATAATATGTTTGTTGCTGTATCAGGAACCGATGCCACCCCTGATTTAGCTATCGGCAGGTTATCAAGTGAAACGCTGGAAGAAGCGAAAATTCTGGTTGATAAGGTAATTAACTACCCTGATGATCCCTCGAAGTATTGGAAGAATAATGTTTTACTACTTTCCTCCGGGTTAAGCGAACAAGACGAAAATACTTTTGGTTTTAATGATGCAAACCTTCGCCTTGATAATGTATACCTTAAACCTAAAGGATTTGGTTCTTCCAAAGTTTTTCGATACCCTACTAAACCCGAACATATGCCTTATCAGGGTGATGGACCCAGAATCCGTCAGGAATTTACAAAAGGTACTATCTTTGCAAATTATTATGGACATGGGGGTGGCTATCAATGGGATCTGGTCTTCACCAACGACGATATTTATCTTCTTGAGAACGGCGGCAGGTTGCCTTTCATCAGTAGTGTAACTTGTTTTACTTCCCATTTTGATAATCAGGACGTTTTTGGGGAACAATTTAATAAGGTCCCCGGGAAAGGAAGTATTTCATTTTTTGGCAGTTCCGGGTTAACATATTGGGGTGTCGGAAAAGATATAAATCAAAGAATCTTCAATCATGTTTTTTTAAAAGGTGAGTACAATACCGGTAAAGCAATCTTAAAAGCAAAGAATGAGGTAGCAGGAGTAGGAGCATATGGTATTCAGGTTGCGCTTTTAACACTCTTAGGTGAACCATTACTTACCCTGGCACTTCCTGATAAACCGGACTTTGAAATTAAATCAAGTGAGATTACATACTCACCAACGTATCCTTTGGTTAATGATACAGTTAATATTAAAGTGAAATATCACAACATCGGTATTGTATTCCCGGATGATTCTGTAACTGTTCAGGTTTTTGCAGCTAATGTTGATTCAACAATGGAAATTGCTAGATTCAAACGATCAAGTTTCGGTTTCAGTGATTCAGTTTCGGTTCAATGGGTGCCAGAAGATGGTGGTTTATATGAAATAAAAGTTGAAATCAATCAAATTGATCAGATTGAAGAAATGGATTATAGTGATAATGTTGCAATGATTTCAATTCCGGTTTTCAATTTGAGTGAACCGAACATAGTTAAACCAATTAACGCATCTGTTCACAACTCTAACCAAGTCGAGTTCTTAATAGTAGACATTGGTCACTACATTGAGAGGGAATTGTTATACCATATACAAATAGATACTTCACTTAACTTTGTGAATCCTTTGGTTTCTGTTGCAAATCTGATCCCGAATAATGCAACGCTTCGCTGGAACTCACCCCAATTGCCCAATGGGGTTTACTTTTGGCGGGCACGTATATTTGATGGCAGCGAACACGGGAACTGGAATACACCACGATCATTTACATTAATGAACGATACAAAGTCCGGTTACTATGCTCACGGTAATATTTTTAATCAATTTGATACTTACAATATTCTTTATGAAACTCAATCTAAGTCTTTATTGTTGAATAAAGATATACTACCACCAAAACCTATGGAAAAAAGATTCCTTGGCTCAATAGAACTTGCTGACTCTATAATGGCGGATACAGCCAGAATAAATTCGATAACCACTGATGGTAAATATATTTATTTTGCTACTCTATGGTATTATGCAATCAATGATTCTAATCCAACAGGTGTATCAATGATTCACAAAATTGGCACAGGCCTGAACGGAACAATTGAAGGCAAATACTATGGTGTAATCCCTAATTTTGTTGCACGTATATCATACACAATTTTTTACCACGCGGGTTATATATATGCAACCATTGAAAACCCATACTGGTTAGTTAAACTAGATCCGGAAACAGGTGATACAACAATGGTTCATATACCGGATGGTTTGATTAATGTACATAATGCCAAGGTAACTGAAGGGGCTTATTTTGTTACATCCGATCAAAACCTGGTATATAATATTACGATGTATGATTCACTCGGAAATCCAAGGTATGTCCTTAGACGATTTGATCCATCAAATAACTGGTCACGTCCATATGAAGATATTGTCTTTCCATTTAGTAGTTTTATTCCAGGTTTTTCGGGCTTCTTTATTCACGATAAATATCTATATGTAACTGAATTTTATAGTTTTAACCATATGCGCCGTATAAACCTCGAAACTTTGGAATTTGAAGAAGAATGGATAGTCAGAAATGATTACCATTCTTATTACTCATGGTGTTATGATAAAGATAATAACGTTATTTACGCTTCAATTTTTCATCCCTGGTTGAATCGAAAAGCTAAATTCGGTAAATTCGTTGGTGAATACGTTGATGCTAACGGCACTATTTTAACTCAGGAAATAGGCCCTGCATCAGAATGGAAGACACTCAACTATAGTATGGTTAATCCCGGTACCGGTGGATTTTATTCAAGTGAGCTACACGGGTTTAACAAAAATACCAGAAACTGGGATACACTTGCAGTTAATTTCCCTTCAGAATATTCATTAAGTAATATTAATCCTGTTGAATATCCGATGTTAAGGGCTTATTTCTCACTAACCGACTCCTCTCTTGGTGCAACAGTACAAATGAGATTCGAGAATATCCACGTTGATTATGAACCATTGCCGGAAATAATATTAACAAGAGATAATATCTCATTTGCTCCTGATTCATTACTGCAGGGATTTCCTATTGACATGACTATGAAAATAACCAATATCGGCGAAGTGGATGCTGAAAAGGTTGCTGTTCGGTTTTATATTAATGAGGATGATTCAACATTCTATACAACTACTGTTGATTTAAAAAGTGACAGCTCCAAAACTTTAAATTATACTATTCCAACAGCTCCGCTGATTTTTGATAATAATGTAAGGGTTATTGCAAATTCGCCGACTCCGGAATTCTTTACTTATAATAATATTAGCAATAAAACATTCTTCGTTGCAAGGGATTCGGTCAAACCGAAATTCACAATCACGTTTGATGGTAAAGAAATTATAAACGGAGATATTGTCTCTGCTAAACCGGAAATTCTTATCAGCTTAAAGGATAAAGGACCTCTGCCATTAGATAGATCCTTATTTACAGTTATCTATAATAACGTTCCATTAAACTTTGCGCGTCCTGATGTTGCTTTTGATTCTACACTATATCCGAATAATGAGGCAAGAATTTTGTGGACGCCCGAATTACCGGATGGACGACATACACTCGAAGTGCTGGCAAAAGATGCCTCAGGTAATTTCTTTGATACAACTTCTGTCCGGTTGATTTTTTATGTATTCAATGATGCCGATTTACGCGACGTTTATAACTACCCGAATCCATTTACAGATGAGACTCATTTTACCTTTGAACTACGTGGTGTAAGCCTGCCTGAAGAATTTTACTTCAAGATATATACAGTTGCCGGCAGATTGATAAGAGACCTCTCTATCCCTGCTTCTGATTTAAAGATAGGTTTCAATAAAATTCACTGGGATGGAAGAGACCAGGATGGTGATGAGATCGCCAACGGTGTGTACTTCTATAAAGTAATAATGAAAAATGGTGAGGTTATTAAAACAGCAACTCAAAAACTGGCGAAGGTGAAATAATATTTTCGTAAATTTGCATCCGGAATTCATCAACTCAAAATTATCTTTTACGGAGGATTATTAATGTGCGGTATAGTGGGTTATATCGGTTCGAAAGATTGTGTGCCGATTCTTATAAATGGATTAAAAAGGCTTGAATACAGAGGCTACGATTCCGCCGGTATCGGAATACTTGGAAACGGAAATTCTCTCATTGTAAAAAATAAAGGCAAGGTCTCGCTTCTCGAAGATCGCCTCGAGGATATGCAGCTAAAATCTAATTTAGGCATCGGTCATACCAGATGGGCAACTCATGGAATACCAAATGAAATAAATGCTCATCCGCATTCTAACGAAGCCAATACGCTGTTCCTTATTCATAACGGAATTATTGAAAATTATTCCACTATTAAAAAAGCACTGCAAAAAATGGGATATACGTTCAGAAGTGAAACTGACTCTGAGGTTCTCGTTCACCTGATTGATAAATTCCTTTACGAAGGAAACGACCTTTCCAAATCGGTCAGGCTGGCTTTGAATGAGGTTGAAGGAACTTATGGATTGGCAATAATTTATCTGAACGAACCCGATAAGATCATTGCTGCTCGAAAGGGTTCACCATTAGTTATTGGAGTCGGTGAGGAAGAAAATTTTGTAGCTTCGGATGTTTCTGCGGTACTTGAGCATACCAAACAGGTTGTTTATATGGAAGATGGTGAGATTGCTGAAATTTACCGCGATCGGTTCATCGCTAAAAATATTTATGATGCCGAAATTCAAAAAGAAGTTCATGAAATAAGCATGACTCTTGAAGAAATTGATAAAGGCGGCTATCCGCATTTCATGTTAAAAGAAATAATGGAGCAGCCGGAGTCAGTAAGAAATTCAATGCGTGGACGGCTTTTATTCGATGAAGGAACTGTAAAATTAGGAGGGCTTATTAACGTAGTTGACAGGCTGGTTAATTCAAAACGAATAATCATTTCGGCTTGTGGTACATCCTGGCATGCCGGTCTTGTGGGCGAATATATGATCGAACAGTATGCACGAGTTCCCACTGAAGTTGAGTATGCTTCCGAACTTAGGTATAGGAATCCAATAATAAACCAGGACGATTCAGTTTTATTTATATCCCAAAGCGGAGAAACTGCCGATACTTTAGCTGCACTGCGTGAAGCAAAAATGAAAGGAGCGCTTGTGTTGGGTATCTGTAACGTTGTTGGCAGCTCCATTGCCAGGGAAAGTATGTCAGGTGTATATATCCATGCCGGTCCGGAGATCGGAGTAGCATCAACAAAAGCTTTTACTGCTCAACTTGTTGTTTTGGCTCTGATAACATTGCTTATTGCAAGACGGAAGAATATGAGTATTGTCGATGGTAAAAGTATTGTTCAGGAACTGGCATCAATTCCGGATAAGATTACACGCATACTGCAGTTAAATGATCAAATAGAACTAATTGCAGAGGAATTTAAAGATGCGGCTAATTTCCTGTATCTGGGAAGGGGTTATAATTTTCCTGTTGCACTGGAAGGTGCTCTCAAGTTAAAAGAAATTGCATATATCCATGCAGAAGGATATCCTGCGGCAGAAATGAAACATGGTCCCATTGCTTTGATTGATGAGAACATGCCTGCAGTTTTTATTGCCCCCAAAGATTCTACGTATGATAAAATCATCAGTAATATTGAAGAAGTAAGAGCGAGAAGGGGACGAATCATCGCGATAGCAAATGAGAATGACAACACAATAGACAATCTTGTTGATTACTCAATAAAAATTCCTGAAACTATCCGGATGCTGATGCCAATACTTACAGTGATACCACTGCAATTACTTGCTTACCATATTGCAATTAAGAAAGGGCTGAATGTTGACCAGCCGCGTAACCTTGCAAAGAGCGTGACGGTGGAATAAAAATCTTTATGAAAATTGAAGGGTTACTATCCTTTCGTTTGAGATTATATTAAAAATCTTTAAGTTTGTGAGCCAAATTTTGGGCAGATAGCTCAGTCGGTAGAGCAAAGGACTGAAAATCCTTGTGTCGGCGGTTCGATTCCGTCTCTGCCCACTTCACATCAACATAATAATTCAATAGTCTGAGATTAGGCAATGGTGGTCTAAATTGATAGTTGTTTTAAAATCCTGTTAAAATTCAAAATTGTCTTATAATTAGTTCTCCCTTAAAAAGTACTGAAAGCTTAGAAAACAAAAAATAAATAAACAAAAAGCGAAAAAATCGTTTGGTTAGTATTGCAAGATTTTAATAAATTGCAATAAAAGCCTTGCAGAAAAAGATGCTTAAAGAAAAACCAAATCCAGGACAAATCAGTTCGCTAAGGACCTTCGAAGAACAACTAAATCATAAACATCCTTTGTATATTTTATCAAACAAAATAGACTGGGATAAGTTCGAGAAGGAACTGAAGAAACATTATCACGAAACAATGGGCAGACTGGTAAGAGAGATTGAAAGAAAGCTATCGGCAGACAGATTAACAGAATATTCAACAGAGATAAAGTTATTCAAAAGAGTACTAAAACAAAAGCGAAGGAGCTTCGTTTTCAACTATGCCCTCTTAAAATGATAAAAATAAAGTTTACAGTTTGCACGAGCTTTCGGTAGAATGTATCAGCAAAGGGAAAACAGATAAGAAGTATGAGTTTGGGAACAAAGTATCAATAATGCTAACAAAAAACACTGGAGTGATAGTAGGAGCATTAAGTTTGGAGAAGAATGATTATGACGGACACACGTTAGAGCCGGCCTTAGAACAGTACAAAGAATTTTATAATAAAGAACCAAAGAAAGCAATCGTGGATTTAGGATACCGGGGTATAAGAAAGATAGGACAGACGGAAGTAGTATTACCACAGAGGACTGATAAACAGTCCTCAAAGAAGGGAAAGACAATCTCGGAGAAAAGAACACTTAGGCAAGATCATCGCAGGAGGTCATCAATCGAGGCAAACATAAGTCACCTGAAAAACAATCACAGGTTAAACAGGAATTATTACAGCAATATAGCAGGTGATACAACCAATCTATTGCTTTCAGCAGCTGCCTATAACTTCAAAAGGATGATGAGGAAGTGG